>JAKARI010000046.1 GCA_021819245.1 Pseudomonadota bacterium
GCCGGCGGCTGGGTGCCGGTCACCATCGGGCTTGCGGTCTTTACCATGATGTCGACCTGGCGGCGCGGGCGCACGCTGCTGATCCAGGCGCTGTCGCCGGATACCCTGTCGATACCGGATTTCCTGCACATGATTGCGGCAAGCCCCATCAACCGCGTGCCGGGCACGGCGGTCTTTCTGACCGTGCGCGCAGGCGGTATCCCGCATACCCTGCTGCACAACTTAAAGCACAATAAGGTCCTGCACGAACGGGTGGTGATCCTCACCATCCAGTTCGAGACCACACCGCGCGTCGTGCCTACCGAGCGCCTGGCGATCCGTGCCTACAGCGAGGGGATCTATGGCCTGATCGCCCGTTACGGCTTCATGGAACAACCCGACATCCCGGGGCTCCTGGCTGGCAACCCCCTGCCCTTTACCTGGAATCCCGCCGACACCACCTACTTCATCTCGCGCCAGCACATCCTGCCCAAGGCCGGCGCCGCACTCGCCTTGTGGCGCCAGCGCCTGTTTGCGGTGATGCTCAAGGCCTCGGCCACGGCCATCGACTTCTTCCATCTGCCCGCCAATCAGGTGATGGAACTCGGCGACGTCGTCGAGCTCCCGGACAAGGTGCCCGCACCGCCCGCCCAGTCCTGATCACGCGCGCCGGCGTTTACCGCTTCCGGGCTGCGGCCCGGGGCTTCAGGTCCGGCCGCCCCGGCGATGCGTGGCACGGACCACCGCGGACCAGTCCCGGTCCTGCTCGCCATGCGCCACGCAGTCGAGAAACTGCTCGCGCAGGGCGCTGGCGAACGCAAGCGGCAAGGCGGCCTCGGCGCCGGCCGCGAGCGCGAGATTGATGTCTTTAAGCCCAAGCGAGAGGCGAAAGCCCGCGGGCTCAAAGCGCTGCTCGGCGATCAGGGTCCCGTAGAGCTTAAAGGCCGGCGCGGCAAAGAGGGTCTCGGTCAACATCTCGAGCGTGGCCCCGGCGGCGAGGCCATGGGCCTCGGCCAGCGCCGCGGCCTCGCCCATCGCCTCGATCGCACAGGCCAGCGCGAGGTTGGCTGCGATCTTGGCGGCATTGGCGCCCTCGGGCCGCTCGCCGAACCGCCACACGCGCTGCCCCAGGACCGACCACAGGCCCGCAAGGCGCGCAATCGCACCATCAGGCCCTGCCACCAAAAGCTGCAGGCGGCCCGCGGCCGCGGCCTCCGGGCGCCCCAGCACCGGGGCCGCCACATAAGAGACCGCGCGCGCCGCGTGATCCGCCGCAAGCCTGCGCGCGCCCGCCACCGAGATCGTCGCCATATTCACGTGGATCGCACCGGCAGGAAGCGCCGCGAGCAGCCCCTGATCGACCAGCACCTCGCGCACGGCGTCGTCGTGCGCGAGCATGGAGACTACGACCTCGGCATCCGCAAGATCCGACAGCGCCGGCACGACCGTGACGCCTACGGCAAGCGACCCGGGCGCGGGCGGGGTGCGGTTCCAGGCCCGCACGTCGTATCCGGCGCCGGCAAGCCGCCCGGCCAGCCCCCGGCCCATGGCCCCAAGCCCTAGGACACCCACACGCATAGGCCGCCCCCACCGTCAGCAAAGGCCTTATTGTCGCCGCGCGGGCGGGGACTTTTCAATCGGCCGGCGGCCCTGCCCCGCCGGGGCGCGCTGAACGGTCGAGAAGGCCGCTCCCCGAAACGGGGCCTTAAGCCCTCCAGCCCATCCTCTCTTGTGAGGTTCCCGATGCGGCAGAATTCGTGCGTGTTGGCTGTCACGAGCGTACGCCCGAGGGCACAGGCGTGCGCCATGATGAGCCGGTCGTTCACGCCGATGGTCCGGCCAGCCGCCTCGCGCAGAGCGCGGATGCCGCCCTATTCGGTGTCTGCCGGGATATCCGGCGGGAGCACCGGGATCGTGAAGAACGTCCTGTCCTTTAGCGGAAAGTCGAGACGAACCCTTTTTTGCGCAGCCGGTGCGCAACTCGGCTGCGACCATAACGCGGGTGAAATTCTCCTTTGGCCCGGCCTGCTCCATGCGACGCGCGGCAGGCCCACCCGGGCTGCGGACCCCCTCACTCATGATATTCGTATCCGGCCGATATCCGTTCAGAAAATATCCCCCGGCACGGCAGGCATGTCCCCAATGGCCGGAAACCGGTCTTCTTGCCCGAGCAGCGGCCCTTTCCTCCACGCCGCCAGCCGCTCGACGATATTTCGCGGGTCTTGTCACGGGCTCATCATGCGGGACCCTGGCGCGGGACGCCTGGCGCTAGGACATCTGCAGGAGTGCCGGGAGGCGGCTTAACTCATGCACGACCATGAAGCGCCCGCCCCCCTTCGCCACCCGCGCGTCCCAGCGATGCATGCGCGCGATATAACGCACGGGGTTCATGTTCTCGCCCAGCGACTTGATGACATTGACCGCCAGGACCTCGACGCCGGTCAGGGGCAGCGGGATGTGGCGCACGGCCCCCGGCGGGAGGTCCTGGCGCATGTCGGAGACGACGATGATCTCCTTGCGCGCCGCCGGGATACCGCGCAGAAAGTCTGCGGCCTCGAGCAACGCCCCGCTTATGTCCGTATAGGCGGTGCCCGGCCGGTGGGCCATGGCCTTCACGAACGCACTGACGTCGGCGGCCATGGCGCGTTTTTGCGCATCGGCCTGGGCCGGGCGGCGGGAGAGGGTCATCGCGACAATCCGATCCTTGTTCGTAAAACTTAAGCTCGTGATGCGCCCGACCGCAATCGTATCGCCGGGCTCGAGCGTGCCCAGGAGGTAGCGCACAATGCGCGCGGCCTTGGGCACGGCACGAATATAGGACCCGGAGGTATCGATGAGCACATACACGGCGCGCCCGCGCGGGCCGGATGCGCATCCCGACAGGACCAGGGCTAGAATAAGCAGCGGCACAAGGCGCCTCATCCCTGCGAACCCCTCTGCGCGGGGCTTGCGGCCCGCTGGCGCTCCAGGGCGGCAAGCCACCCCTTTTCGATGACAAGGGGCAGGAATATCACGATATCGTAGAGGGAGTTTATGGCCATGCCCGTATAGCGCACGAGCCGTCCGACCCCATGCAGCACGAGTGCCGTCAATTGCAGCAAGGCCACGAGCACCATCCCGCCTACGGTGCGCGCCGCATAGACGAACGACTCAAGGGGTATGGCGACGAACGCGAGCGCAAACGGCAATATGAACCCCAGCACCATCTGGCCTGCCGTCGGTATCCAGGAGTTGATGGATAGCGCCGTAATCCTGGCGTGGGAGGCCAGCGAGGCCGCAAGCGCCTCATTGTCGACCGCCAGCTGTTCGCGCAATAGGGCCAGTGCCGCCTCGATGCCGGCCATCACGACAAGGAGTGTAAGCGCCGCCACCATAAAGCGCCGGCGCGTGCGCTCGGTCATGTGCCCGATCCTTGGAAAGAGGTGCGTGATGCGCACCGACTCCATGAAAAAGAGCCCCATGGTGGCCTCCACCAGGATGATGACCAACGCCGCGACATCGGCCGTGCGAAAGCTGCCGATGTAACTGCCGCCGCCCACCATCTCCGACATCGGCAAGGCGATCAGATGGAAATTGATTACAGTCCCCCCGAGCGCCACCGCGAGCACGAACAGCGACACGAAAAACTGCACAAAACCCGACGACGCCAGCATGTGCTGGATCTCATCGGTCTTCTTCGCGAGCTGCTCGTAGCGGTCCATGTAGGCGTCTAGGGTGCCGGCGCGCTCCGTCAGGTGGGCCAGGCGCTTGTCGACGGACTTGAGGGTGGTGTCGACCGAGCGCCAGAACGGCAGCGCACTGGAAAGCTTTTTATGCCTTTCCAGGACGGCCTGGCGGTACTCATTGAGCGCGCGCTCCTGGCCCTTGGCTACGGTGTCCTTAAGGCTCTCGACAACGCCCTCTATGATGCGGTCGGGGCCCGGCTTCATCTTCAAAAGCGGCGACACCGCCCGTACCCATTCCGGGGGCAGCGGCGGCACCTCGCGCGATTGCTGATAGTCCTCCTCGATGCTGGTGATCTCGTCGAGCAGTTTGCGCTGCAGCACCGGAAAGCCCTGGAGATCGCGCCGCAACACGGCATCGACGCGCTCGAACTCGCGCTCGATGTGCTGCCCCACGTCTTCCTTCCCCTGCGCCACCAGGACCACCTTATTGCGCAGACGAAGATCGGCGGCGGCCCGGCGCAGCGCGCGGCCCCCCAGACGAAAGGGCCGGCTTAAGGCATCGCTTAATACCGTGACGGCGGCGTGGATCGGATTGCGGGCCAGATAGAGGCCGATCAGCGTGCCGACCGCCACGATGAGGGTCATCCAGGGATTCATGCTCCCGTAGTGCATTATGATCGACATGGCTCATCCCTCATGCGGGCGACGCGGTCCCTTTACATAGGACTTATAGAACGCGACGGCCGCATGCGGCCACAAGAACCCGATAAAGCCGTGATATTCGGGGATGTACGGACATTATGATTTTTAGAGAAACAACGAAGTTATTTCTCTAACATACTGTCATATAATGATATCCGTGTGCGATCGTTCCTTGCGGCCCGGCCGCCTGCCCGGGGCGCGACAGGCCCCGGTCCCGGATCGATACCTCTCGCGGGGATTTCGGCCGCCATCACACGCCAACCGGGCGCCTGCGGGGGGAATGAGACAACCTTAAAGGCCCGCTTAAGGCGGCGCACAGGGCCCACTGGGCCGCTCCTTAAGACCTCACCAGGCGAGCCGCAGTGTCTCCAGGATCTGCCGGGCCCTCTGCGGGTCGACACCGGCCCGGCTGGCATAGGCCGGCCAGTCGGCGGCAACACCCACGATCTCGTCTAGGATCTCACGAGGCTTACTGATACCGATCGATTCCCCCACGGCAATCAGGTCGGCGCGAGTGAAGTGGTCGCGTTTTCCGTTGATGGTCATCTGGTGGTGGTCGGTCCAATGACCCGTCGGGTTGCGTGCGTAGACCATGTCAAAGGCCGGCGCCAGGCGCCAGCGGCCGTCGCGGTCCATGAGGAAGGCGATATTCTTCGTGTGATCATCCTGATTGCGGGCCACGACGTTGAACACCATGCGGCGATATTGTTGAATCGCCTCGGTCTTGGCAAGCCGCAGCCTTCGCATCACCGCGAAGGCCTGCTCATAGCCGTAGTGGCCGGGCGCGTTGTAGTCGTAGTGGGCGATGCCGCACAAGGATTGCACATGCCGCTTCTCGCCGCCTTGGCGATCGAAGCGCCGGGTCATGAAATGCGCCCGGCCGTTTTCCTCCAGCAAACGGCACTCCGTCATGTCGATGCCGGCCGCCCGGGCCATCAGGTAATAGCCGTACTCGATGCGGCCGTAGTCCTCCGGTGCGCCCAGCTCCCGATCGGCGACGCCGTCGAATTTTATCAGCCAGTCGTCAAAGCCCGCCGGGGCGACCGCCTGCCCGGAGAGGACGCGGCCTTCGGCATTCATGGCGATCACCGCCTTGGGGCGGGTGCCGCCGGCGGAGGTCCCCACCCGCAGGATGGCGCGCAGGGCATCCCGGTCCGGCCCCTCCCCATCGCCCAGCCGGACGTCGATTCGGCCGCGCGCGCTCATGATTGTCCGGGCCACCCCGACGAGTGCGCCCACCTCCACGGGTACGCCTCGCGCAAGGCCCCGCATCAGGGCCGGCTCAAACTCCAGGGCCCCCATGCCCCGCGCGCCGACATAACAAAGACGCTCCACCGGGCTCAGGCCAGCGGCACTGCGCCCAATCCTGGCAAGCCACGCGTCGATGACGGCGTTGCCGAACTTATCGGGCAGGGCGTCGGCCAGCAACCCCGGCAGACCCAGGTAGGTCTCGGGGTTCAATGTCGGAAACATAAAGACGCGTCCGCGCGCCGTGCCAAGCGGCATGGTGAGGGGGGCCACATCCCACCTGGAGGCCAAGAACGCCGGCGCGAACTCGAACGCCGCCACCTGGCGGTCCTTCAGCCACGCCACCGCCCCCACGCGCTCACCCCACAGCCGCACGGTGGCCGTGTGGGCCCTCTCTACCACGACGGGGTGCCCTCGTCCTCATGGTCCCCCGGGGCCTTGCCGTGCCGGCCCGAGGCCCGCTCGCGCGAGCGCCCGCGACGCCTCGCCAGTTGGAGCGGGCTCAACGCAGGCTCCGGGATGAAGCCGTCCAGGGCCTCCAGGGCGCCCAGCTCCCGGAGGACCGCGATGAGGGTCTCCAGTTTGCCCTTGCCGGCCTCGAGGGCCTTAATGGTCCCTATGCTGATCGCGGCCCTGTGCGCCAGCTCTTCCTGAGTCCGATCCTGACGCAGACGCAATGCCCGCAGGCGCCGCCCCAGGTCCTGCCCAATGGCCTGATCGGATTGGGCGTAGTAGTCAGTCGGCATAATTACAAC
>JAKARI010000047.1 GCA_021819245.1 Pseudomonadota bacterium
CGGCCCTGTGCGCCAGCTCTTCCTGAGTCCGATCCTGACGCAGACGCAATGCCCGCAGGCGCCGCCCCAGGTCCTGCCCAATGGCCTGATCGGATTGGGCGTAGTAGTCAGTCGGCATAATTACAACGCACGCTGCTGTTAACTGGATATTATGGATATTACTACCAATTTATTGCCTATTACGTATCAGTAATGCTATCCGAATTCCTGAGTTATAGTTATCATATTAATCATCAGTAATCTGCCTATTATGATATATAATGTGCTATATAGCCATATAACTCCCTGTTAGTAACTTTATCGGTCACCCTGTCCGGTAAGGGCCGGCCTCGTGGGCGGGCCCCAGGCGGCCGTGGCCTCAGGGGACCGTATCGGTCCCAAGGCCCCGGGCGCGAAAGGCGACCGTCGGCGAGGATTATCGTGGGCTGCTGGGGCCTTAAAAAATCCTGAAGACCGAGATGGCCGAACGCGGGCGGCCGCCTCCGGGGCGCGGGACAAGCCGCCCCGGCGGCCCCACCCAGGGACGACGAGGCGGGCCTATATGAAGGCGACGAGATGCGGGGGGAACGGATACAATCTCGTCTGCCCGTCCACACGGCCAGGGGGCGAGCCCCATGGCCCGAGACACCGCTAAGGGATGAGGGGGATACCGGGCCGCGACGCGGCTGCCGACTGCAGGAGGGCGCTTGGGCCCAGGTAATGGCCGATGACGAGCAGGAGAAACAGGGTGAAGAGATAACTGATCGAGACCCGAAAGACGCGCCGCGCATAGTGGTCCATGTCCGCATCCACGCCCATGCGCTGCAATCTCATGGTCATGCCGAGGTAGTACACCCCGAGGCCCGCGGCGCCGAGGGCGTAGACGAGATTGCGATTGGCGATCACCGGAATGAGGCTTACGATGAGGGTGGCGGCCGCATATTTCACGATCTCGCCGCGGGTGCGGTCGACGCCGTGCGTGACCGGCAGCATCGGGATGCAGGCCTGCGCGTAGTCCTCGCGACAGCAGATCGCAAGCGGCCAGAAGTGCGCCGGGGTCCAGACCGATATCAGCGCCACCAGACTCCAGGGCAGCAGGGCGCCGGGGGCGCCGCCTGCGGCGGTCCAGCCTATGATCGGCGGCAGCGCCCCCCCGATCCCGCCCCACACGATATTCCAGGGGGTATTGGGCTTGAGGTAGACCGTATAGATCACCCCGTAGCCGAGGGTCCCGATGAGGGTAAAGGCGAGCGTCCAGGGGTTGGTGCCCACCATGAGGATCGCTACCGCGGCGGCCATGAGCGCCGCCGCAAATGCCATGGCATGACGCCGCGCAATCCGCCCCACGGCAAGCGGCCGGCGGCTCGTGCGGCGCATGTGTTGGTCCACGGACGGCTCGATCAGCTGATTGATGACCCCGCCCGCCCCGCCGGCGAACGCGATCCCAAGCAACCCGGCCCCCGCCCCCAAGAGATGGTGCGCAAACCCCGGGGCCAGCACGGCCCCGACCGCGCCTGTGAACACCAGCAAGGACACCACGCGCGCCTTGGCGAGCACCAGGAGGTCGCGCACCACCCCCATCGCCGTACTCGCGCCCGCGGGCGCCGCCGGTCCCTTCGCTGCCTTGGCTGTCATGTCCCCTCCTGCCTGTCCTGCCATCCGCCGCCCACCGCCGCGTATGACCTTAGGTTCGAGCGCCCAACACAATCGCCAGGGTGATGGCGAGCACCATGGCCTGATGAAACACCACCATCGCCCCCGGGGTCTTGGGACGCAGATTCACGGCATGAAAGAGCACAAACCCGACGGCAAACTGCGCCACCGCCAGATAAAACGCCACGGGATAGGCCGGCATCAGCCACCCCAGCGTGCCCACGACGAGCAGCGCCGCGGCGATGTGCACGACCACCGTCCACTGCGCGGCCCGCTTGGGCGCGACAAACGGGTCGATCGCCTGGCCAAAGCCCCTCTGGCCGGTCGTCATGCCGCCCAGAAAGATCGTCAAGAAGACCGCGTGCAAGGCGATATTGGCGTCCAGATACTGCAGGAAATGGATGTGCGGATACCGCAAACCCACCAGATAGGACAGCAACACGCTATAGGCCAAGAGCCCGTGCGTGCCATGCACGAAGGCCGGCGCCCGGCCCGCCAGCACATGCAAGGTACCCATGCCAAAGAGCGCGGTGGCCACGATCAAGGCAAGCCCCGTGATGGTCGCGGCATCCGGGTGCAGGATGACGAGCGCCACCCCGATCAGGCCCAGCGTGGTCGCCACCACCCGGTGCGCCGCCTCCGGGTCGCCGCGCACCAAGAGCGTGAGGATATTGCGGGTATAGGGCCAGCGGGTCCCCAAAGACAGGCCGAACCCAAAGCCCTCGACGAGGCTCCCCAGGAGGATGATGGCGATCGCAAACAGGATCTGGGTCAGCATGAGCGCCTGGACCCACGCCGCGCCGCCTGCGGCCACGGATGTCATGCCGCGCCATATGCCGGCACCGATGGCCGCGAAGATGAGCCCCGCGATGAATACATTGGCCACACGCACCGCGGCCGTGACCTCGCCCTGCACCACATGGTGCTCGGAATGCTTCTGTTCCATATCCTCCTCGTCGGGCCACTGGGACCGAACGCGGACAATACCGCAAGAGGGGTATGAAACCAACACCCGCCCGCGGCCCGCCGGGCCGTACCCGCGCATGCCTACGTCGGCCACGGCCTAGTGCATGAGCCCCATGAGCATGGTGCGCGCATCGAGCGAATGGAACATCCACATGCTTAAGCCCACGGCGATGACAAAAAGCGGAAAGGCGAGGACGAATGACACCGTCGTCCAGATCTGCGTGGGCGTGACGTTCAGCTGCATGAGCAACACGAGCTGGAATAACACCACAAGCCCCGCCACCCCCGCCAACACCAGCATGGTATGGGGGGCGAGCGCCGGGTGGCGGGCGATGTAGAGCGACACCATCATGAGGATGGTGGCAATCAGAAACCCGGCCACGTACGCGGGGCCGCTTGCCAGCCGCACCTCGGGGTGCTTTAAGGGGTCATGGGCGTCATCATGGGCATCGTGCGCCATCACAGCACTCCTCGCAGATCGACAAAGGTAAACACCAGCACCCACAGGATCGCCTGAAAGTGCCAGAAGAGCTTCAGATTCAAGAGCCGATAGACGGTCTTGTCGGTAAACCCCTGCGTGGCGACCTGGACGAACATCACCGCCATCCACAAAAGCCCGAAGGCCATGTGCAGGCCATGGGTCATGACCAGCGCGAAAAACGCCGACAGATAGCCGCTATCCTGCGGGGTGATGCCGGCGCGAAAGAGATCCACGAAATCGTGCACCTCAAGCCCGAGAAACACGGCACCCAGCAGAAAGGCCACACCCAGGCCCGCGAGCACGCCGGTGCGGTTATTGTTCTTCAAGGCCACCATGGCGCTGCCGTAGGCAAGCACGCTCGCAAACACCGCCACCGTTTCGCCATAGGCCGACAGCGGGTGGACCAGGGCATGGAGCGTCGGCCCCCCGGCGGCGTCATAGCGATGGGTCAACACCGCATACGCGGCGAAGAGCCCCGCAAAGATCATCGCGTCGCTCAGCATATAGAGCCAGAAACCGAGCGTCCGCGTCGCTATCACGTCATGGTGGTAATGTTCCACCCAGAGGCCGTCCGCCCCCGCACCCATGCTGCCGCTTGCCGTTGCCATCACCCCTCCTCGTCTTGCCTGCCCAACCCTGATCCGCCACCGGGCCCGTTGGGCCTCAGGGGCTCGACTCCCGCGGCGCAAAGGCCCCTATCCCCATCCCGTGCCGCTCGTGCGCCGCGTCCTGCGCGCGACGCTGCAATCCCTGCTCGGTCTCCTGCACATCGCGGGCCTTCACCGTGTAGTCGGTATCGTGCACGAACGAGCGCGCAATGACCGTCAGGACGATGAGAACGAATGAGGCGTCGGTGAGCCACCAAATACGCCATACGAGCCCAAAGCCAAGGCCTAAGGCCCAGGCGCCGATGACAAGCGGCACGGGGGTGTTCTTCGGCATCGGGATGTCCTCGTAGCGCGCGACCGGTGTCGTGTCCAGCCCCTGCGTGCGGCGCCACACGAGTTCATCGCGGGCATGCACGCGCGGGGTCACCGCAAAGTTGTAAAACGGCACGGGCGAGGGTGTCAGCCACTCGAGCGTGCGCGCGCTGCCCCAGGCGTCCGCCCCCACCTGATGGGCACTGCGGTCGCGCACGCTCACATAGAGCTGGCGCACAAAATAATAGATCGACACGATATAGAACCCGATGCCGACCTCTTCTGCGACCTCAAACGGAAACAGCGCAGGGTTGGCGAGATAGTCCAGGCGCCGCGTCATGCCCATGAAGCCCGAGGTATACATCGGGATGAAGACCATGAGCGTCCCGGCGGTGAAATACCAGAAGAACCGCTTGCCGAGCGCCTCATTGAGCTTAAAGCCGAAGACCTTCGGGAACCAGTAGCTCACCGCTCCCATGATGCCGTAGATCACCACCATCAGCATGGTATGGAAATGCGCCACCACGAACACGCTGTTGTGGACGCTGTAGTTGATGGGCGGCATCGCCAGCATCATGCCCGTAAGACCGCCCAGAAGCAGCATGAAGAGCGCGCCCACCGCCCACAGCATGGGGGTCTCGAAGCGCGCGCGCCCACGGAACACCGTAAATGCCCAGTTGAAGACCTTCACGCCGGTCGGGATACCGACCACCATGGTGGCCACGCTAAAGAACGTGTTGACGCTCGGGCCCGCGCCCATCGTGAAAAAGTGATGCAGCCACACCGACCACGAGATCCCGGCGATGGCAAAGCTCGCCGCCACCATGGTGGCATACCCAAAGAGCGGCTTTTCGGCAAAGGTCGGAATGATCTCCGACATCATGCCGAACGCCGGCAGGATCACGAAGTACACCTCCGGGTGCCCCCAGATCCAGAAGAGATCGGAGTACAGCATGAGATTGCCGCCAAGCCCGGCGGTAAAGAAATGCGTTCCGAAATAGCGGTCCGCGCCGAGCAGACCCAACGCCACGCCCAGCACCGGAAACGAGGTCAGCGCGATGATGTTGGTGCTGAGCGCCGTCCAGGTAAAGATCGGCAGCCGGCCCCAGGTCATCCCCGGGGCACGCATCTTGATGATGGTCGCGATCAGATTGGCGGCGCCCAGCGTCGTGCCCACGCTCGAGATCTGAATCGCCCACATCCAGTAGTCGACGCCGACACCGGGGCTATAGGGGATCTCGGTCAGGGGCGTAAGTCCCACCCAGCCTGCGTGCGAGAAATCCCCCAGAAAGAGCGACAGCATGATAAGCGCCGCACCCACCGCGGTCAGCCACAGCCCCAGGGCATTGAGATAGGGGAAGGCCATGTCGCGCGCGCCGATCTGCAAAGGCACGATCACGTTCATAAGGCCCACGAGGATCGGGGTCGCGGCAAACAGGATCATGATCGTGCCGTGCGCGCTATAGATCTGATCGAAATGGTAGGGCACGAGGTAGCCGTGAGCGGCGCCGAGGAAGCCCGGCGAGTGGGGCCCATCGGCCAGGACCTGCTGGGTACGCATCATGAGCGCGTCGATGAAGCCGCGAAACAGCATCACAAGGCCTATGATGATGTACATGACCCCGATCTTCTTGTGATCGACCGTAGTCAGCCACTCGCGGTACAAGTATCCCCACTTGCGCCCGAAGGTGAGATAGCCGAGCAGCACGGCCCCGAGCACGGCGGAGAACACGAAGGCCCCGGCGATGATGGGGTTATCCGGGATGGCCCCGAGTGACAGGCGCCCCAAAAGCGGGCTCCAGGGTCCTTGTACAGTCACCATATGCGGACACTCCTCTTAGCCGAGAAACATGTTGCGACAGACCAACCCCCCACGGGCGGCGGACCTTTAAGGCCGCTACGCGGGCCTTA
>JAKARI010000026.1 GCA_021819245.1 Pseudomonadota bacterium
CCTAGGGTGCCGGCAAGGACCCGGCGTTCTCGCGCGCCACGGTCCAGCCGGTGAGCGTGATGGGGCCCGTGGTCTGCGCGAAGCTAAAGCCCTGGTAGTACCCGGCGGCATTGGCGAAGCCGATTGGGGTGGCGGTCACCAGCGCCGGGACGCCGTTGAGAAGCGTAAGCGGGACCCAGCGATCCCCGCGGCGGACGAAGTACATGTGTTCATCCATGCGGTAATAGGGCACCCAGACGCCGCCCTGCGCAAAGTAGCGGACATCCACGAGGCACAAAAGCTTGGGCTGCACGCGCCCCGCCACGTAGAATTGCACCACGCGATCCGGTGGTTGCGCCCCGCTTACGGGGCTCCCGGGGGTCACGGTCCAGCCCGATACGGTCAGGCCGGCCACCGGCGCCGCGTATTGGCCGGATTGCGCGACCACCGTCCAGGCGAGATTTTGCCCCTGGTGGGTATGCTGCAAGACGAGTAGCGTCGGCGGCGATGACAACAGATTCGGCACAAAGCCCAGCAGGCCCACCGCCCCGCGCCAGGACGGGGCCTGGCGCAGGAGGAGGCGCATCATGGATCTGATCTTAGGTCTTATCTTCGGTACCATAGGTTCCGCCTATTTCGTCTATGGCCGCAAGCAGCGCCATCCGACCGCCCTGTTTGCGGGTGTTGCGCTCATCATCTTTCCCATGCTCATCTCTCAGGGAGTATGGCTCATAATCGGCGGTCTTGCCTTCATGGTCTTGCCGTTTGTGGTGTCGCTTTAGGGCGACCTGCGATCCGGGCCTCGATGCGGGCGAGATCGCTCCGGGGCGGGTCGCCGGTGACGGCATGAACATGGTCCTTTCGTGTCTTGTAGATGAGAAACGGCACCCCCCGGGCGCCGATATCCTCGAAGAGCTGGACATTGTAGGAGAGTCTGCGCGCCACGGGCGGCGGGGCGCGCCGCGGCCGTATGGCCCCGCGGCCGTTTCGAAAACCCGCCTCCATGCGCGCCATGGCCGCCGCCTTGTGTGTGGCCCGCAGCAGGGCCGCGGCCTTGCCGTAACTCGAGAGCGTCAGGATCCCGACCGGCACCCAGCGCACCACAAGCCCCCGCTGGCGAATGGCGGGCTGCAGGGCGTCATAGAGGCTGTGGCAGTAGGGGCAGTTGGGATCGAAGAAGACATAGAGCCGCACCGGGCCCCGGCCCTCGCGAATGGAGGCGCACTGGCGCACATAGGGCCACACGCCGCGGTTGACCAGCCGCCCCTGCGCGATCCCGGTCGCCAACAGGAATGCCAGAACCGCCGCCATGATTCCACCCATGCCGCGCACACGCCCTCCTCGATCGTATCGCCGAGACTCTACTCCGGTGCGGCCAGCCAGTCGCGGGGCTTCAGATAGACGTTCACGAGTTCGGCCTCGGGGCTGCCGGGCGCGGGGTGCCAGTCGTAGCGAAAGCGCACCTCGGGCGGCAGCGACATGAGGATCGACTCCGTACGCCCCCCGGACTGAAGCCCAAAGAGCGTGCCGCGATCATAGACCAGGTTGAATTCCACATAGCGTCCGCGCCGGTAGAGCTGAAAATCACGCTCGCGCTCGCCGAAGGGCTGGTGCCTGCGGCGTTCGACGATGGGCATGTAGGCCGCCAGGAAGCGGTCGCCGACGCTCTGTACGAACGCAAAGTCGCGGGCGAAGTCGCCGCTTTGCACATCGTCGAAAAAGAGCCCGCCGATGCCGCGTGCCTCACCGCGGTGCTTGATAAAGAAGTACTCATCACACCACGCCTTGTAGCGCTCATAGGCATCGGGCCCGTAGCCGGCGCAGGCATCGCGCGCCACCGCATGCCAGTGACGGGCATCCTCCCGAAAGCCATAGTAGGGGGTGAGATCGAAGCCCCCGCCAAACCACCACGTCACAGGCGCGGTGCGGGCCTCGAAGTAGCGCAGGTTGCAGTGGGTGGTGGGCACATAGGGGTTGCGCGGGTGAATGACGAGCGACAGGCCCACGGCCTCGAATGCCGATCCCGCAAGCCCCGGCCGCCCCTTGGTCGCCGATGGCGGCAGTCCCTCGCCGAAGACGTGCGAGAAATTCACGCCCGCCTGTTCGAAGGTCGCGCCCCCGGCCAGCACGCGCGTGCGTCCCCCGCCGCCTTGCGCGCGCTCCCACAGGTCCTCGCGAAAGCCCCCGGTCCCTTCGGCCGCCGCCAGGGCCTCGCAGATGCGGTCCTGAAGGGCCTTGAGGTAGGCCGCGACCTCGCGCAGTCGGCCGCTCATGCGCGCCGCGCCCCGCGCATGGCCGCGCCCCGCGCGATGCCCATGGCCTGTCCGTCCCTCCAGGGGCCCCGACCGCCTGCCTTCAGGCCCTTGGTCGCGGGCCGTCCCGCGCAAGCCGCCGCCCGCAGCCTGTTCACGACGGGGTTCCGTAGGGCCTGCGGCCGATGTCGCGCCGGTACAGGCCGCCGTCGAGCGTGAGGGTATCGAGCCTCCGGTAGACGCGTGTGCGCGCCTCCTCGAGGGTCGTCCCGAGGCCGGTGACCCCGAGCACCCGCCCGCCGCTTGCGAGCACCTGGCCCGAGGCCTCGCGCGTCCCCGCGTGAAACACCTTGGTGGCGGGATCCTCGCGGTCAAGCCCTTGAATCACGCCGCCTGTGCGCGGCGCCGCCGGGTACCCGGGCGCGGCCAGCACGACGCACAATGCCGGGCGCGGGTCGATATCGAGCGCCGCGTCGGCGAGCCGCCCGCATGCCGCGGCATGCGCAAGCGCCACGAGGTCGGATCGCAGGCGCATCATGATGGGCTGAGTCTCCGGATCGCCAAACCGGCAATTGAACTCGAGGACCCGGGGACCGTCTGCGGTCAGCATGAGACCGGCATAGAGAAAGCCCTGGTAATGGTGACCGCCCGCCTTGAGCCCGCGCAGGGTCGGCTCTATGATCCGTGCGCGGATCGTCGCCTCGAGGCCGGCGTCGACCGCCGAGGCCGGCGAAAAGGCGCCCATGCCGCCGGTGTTGGGCCCACGATCCCCGTCGTCGCGCCGCTTGTGGTCCTCCGAGGTCGGGAAGGCGACGTAGTCCAGCCCGTCGGCCAGCACGATGAAGCTTGCCTCGACGCCCAAGAGCCGCTCTTCGATGACGATGCGCCTTCCGGCCTCCCCGAATTCCCCGCCGAGCATCGATGCCGCCGCCGCGAGAGCCGCCTTCTGGTCCTCCGCCACCACCACGCCCTTGCCCGACGCCAGGCCATCGGCCTTCACGACATGCGCCCCCGGGTGTTCATTCAGGTAGCGCGTGGCGGCGGCCAGATCGGTGAAGGTCTCGTAGCGCGCGGTCGGAATGCGGTGGCGCGCGAGAAACTCCTTGGCAAAACTCTTCGATCCTTCCAGGCGGGCAGCACTCGCGGTGGGTCCAAGACAGGCAAGGCCCGCCTCGGTGAAGCGGTCCACGATCCCGGCGACCAGCGGGGCCTCGGGTCCGACGATGGTCAGGTTGACCCGTTCCCGGCGCGCCAGGGCGATAAGTCCCGGTATATCGGTGGCCTCCACCGGGCAGTTGCGGACCCGGGGTTCGCGCGCCGTGCCGGCATTGCCTGGGGCCACCAGCACCTCGGAGGCGAGCGGCGACTGCGCGGCCTTCCATGCCAGCGCATGCTCGCGTCCGCCCGACCCTACGATCAGGATCTTCATCAGGCGTGCCGAAAGTGGCGCCGGCCGGTAAACACCATGGCGATGTCATGCTCGCAGGCCGAGGCGATGACCTCGGCGTCGCGTACCGAGCCGCCCGGTTGAATGACCGCGGTGACGCCCGCGGCGGCGGCGCTGTCTAGGCCGTCGCGGAACGGGAAGAAGGCGTCGGAGGCGAGCACCGCGCCCTTGACGCTCAGACCCGCCTCCTCGGCCTTCCATACCGCCACCCGCGCGCTATCCACGCGGCTCATCTGGCCTGCGCCGATACCGAGCGTGCGCCCCTCGCGCGCAAACACGATGGCGTTCGACTTGACGAATTGGGCGATGCGCCAGGCGAACACGAGATCACGGGCCTCCGCCGCCGTCGGGTGCCGGCGGCTGACGGGCGTGAGCGTGACGGGGGTCTCGGGCTGATCGCGGTCCTGGACCAAAAGGCCCCCGCTCACGCGCCGGTAATCGAACCCCGTGTGCATGGGTTCTGTCATGTTGACGACCAGCACCCGAATGCCGGGCTTGCCGGCCAGTACGCGCGCCGCCTCCGCGCTCACCGCGGGGGCCACGATGACCTCGACGAACTGGCGCCCGACGATGAGGGCGCATGTCGCCTCGTCCAGGGGGCGGTTGACGGCGATGATGCCGCCAAAGGCCGATGTCGGGTCGGTGGCATAGGCCCGCTCATAGGCCGCCGCCAACGTCTCCCCGAGGGCCGCCCCGCAGGGGTTGGCGTGCTTGACGATCACGCAGGCCGGTTCCGGGAACGCCCGCACGCACTCGAGCGCGGCATCGGCGTCCGTCATGTTGTTAAACGACAGCTCCTTACCCTGAATCTTCGCGGCCTGGGCAATGGACGCCGGGCTTGCACCCGGGGCCTCATAGAAGGCCGCGCGCTGATGGGGGTTCTCGCCATAGCGCATCGCAAAGCGCTTTATGAACGTCAGATCCAGGATCTCCGGCAGCGGCTCGCCCGCATCGGTCCCCGGTCCCTGTGCCGCTTTCTCCAGATACGCGGCGATCAGGCCATCATAGCGCGCGGTGTGCGCGAACACCTTGGCCGCGAGGCGCTGGCGCATCGCGTTCGTGACGCTCGCGGGGTTTTTGAGGGCCGCGATGGCGATGCCATAGTCGGCGCTGTCGACCACCGGCAGGACGTGCGCATGATTCTTGGCCGCCGAGCGCAGCATGGCAGGCCCCCCGATATCGATTTGCTCGATGACATCGGTAAAGCCCGCCCGCGGGTCGCGGCTGGCGCGCTCGAAGGGGTAGAGATTGACGACCAAAAGGTCGATGCCGAGTATGCCGGCATCGCGCATCGCGGCGCGGTCGTCCGCCCGGTCAGGCCGGCCGAGGAGGCCGCCGTGAACGAGCGGGTGCAGGGTCTTCAAGCGCCCGTCGAGCATCTCCGGAAAGCCGGTGTAGGATGCGACCTCTCTGACGGGAATGCCCGATTCGCCAAGGAGCCGCGCGGTGCCGCCGGTCGAAAGGATGTCCACGCCGGCCTCATGAAGCGCGCGCGCCAGATCGATGACGCCGGTCTTGTCCGACACGCTGATGAGCGCTCGTTTCATAGATGCTTGCCGCCTTGTAGGGTGGAGGGTTCAGGGCGCTCGGCGAGCCCGTAGCAGAGGAGCTTTTTGCGCAGGGTGTTGCGGTTGATCCCGAGGATCTTGGCCGCCTGGCATTGGTTGTAGCCGACATGGCGCATGACCGTCTCGATGAGCGGGGCCTCGACTTCGCTTATCACCGTTTCATACAAGGCGGTCCCGGGACATTGGCCATCGAGGTCGCGGAAGTAGCGCTCGACCGCCGCGCGCACACATTCGGCGAGCGGCCCCCGGCCGGCCTGTGCCGGTTTGTCGCGGTTCATGCCGCAAGCCCCGCGGGCGTCTGTCCAAAAAATTCCTCGACGAGGCGCCTTTGATCCATGATCGTGTCGGCCTGATTGATGGTGCGCCGGAATCCCGCCCCGCCCGCCAAGCCCTTGCTGTACCAGCCGATGTGCTTGCGCGCCACGCGTACCCCGGTCTGTTCACCATAGAATGCGTAGAGCGTCTCGAGGTGGCCCATCAGGATCGCATAGAGTTCGGCACGATCCGGAGGCGCAAGCCGCTCGCCGGTCTTTAGGTAATGGTCGATCTCACGGAAGATCCAGGGCCGGCCCTGCGCGGCCCGCCCGATCATGAGGCCGTCGGCGCCGGTGGCATCGAGCACCGCGCGCGCCTTTTCGGGGCCATCGATATCGCCGTTGGCGATGACCGGGATACGGACCGCGGACTTGATGGCGGCGATGGTCTCGTATTCGGCCTCGCCCTCGAAGAAACACGAGCGTGTGCGCCCGTGGACGGCCAGCAGCGCCACCCCGCACGACTCGGCCAGGCGCGCGATCTCGACGCCGTTGCGATGTTCCCGGTCCCATCCCGTGCGGATTTTGAGGGTCACCGGCACGTCGACTGCCGATACCACCGCGGTCAGCAGCCGTGCGATGAGCGCGGGGTCGCGCAGCAACGCGGATCCGGCCATGACGTTGCACACCTTCTTGGCCGGGCAACCCATGTTGATATCGATGATCTGCGCGCCGCGCGCGACATTGTAGCGGGCGGCGTCTGCGAGCAGCGCCGGGTCGGCGCCGGCGATCTGCACCGATTTGGGTTCGGGCTCGCCTTCGTGATTGGCCCGCCGCCGCGTCTTTTCGGAGCCGTAGAGCAGCGACTGCGAGGTGACCATCTCGGACACCGCCATCCCGGCGCCCAGCGTCCGGCATAGGATGCGGAATGGGCGATCCGTGACCCCCGCCATGGGCGCCACGAACAGGGTGTTTTTCAGCGTATAGGGTCCGATTTGCATGTGTCGCGTCCGGGAAGGCGGACATCATACCGGCAAATGGCGCGCGCGGGGAGGCCTACCGCTTGGCGGCCGTAAGGAGCGCGAGCCGCCAGCCGGCGGCCTCGGGCGGGGCACGCAGCGCAAGCCGCACGCGGGCGCTGGCGCCAGGCCCGAGGACGGTCCGCGGATGGCGCAGAAACGCCGATGCCGGGAAGCGCGCACGGGCAATGACCCGCCCGCGCACAGACAGCAACGTCACCCCCAGGGAGGGCAGGGATTGGGGGAAGGCCGCGGTATTCTTGAGCCGGGCGCGAATCCGCAAAAGGCCATCGTTGTCCTGCCGGGCCACATGCAGTGTCAGCAGGCGGAAGCGGTCCAGCGCCGCAGGGTGGGGGAGGCCGCACGCCACGGCCCGACATAGCCCATGGATCAGGGGCCGTGCCGGGGCAAGCCGCGCAAGCGGCGCGCGCAGCGCGTAGAGGCCCTGTGCGCCCAAGGCCACGCCCAGCAGCAAGGCGGCGAGGGCCCACGGCCAGGTGCGCGCCGGCGGGCGGTCCGGCTCCTGCGCGTCGTCCCCCTCCAGGCGATAGACATCCGCCTGAAACACCGCCGCGCATTGTCCGCATCGCACCGCCCCGCCGCAGGCCTCCAGGGCGTCGCTATCGATCTGAAAAAGGGTGCGGCACGAGGGGCACTGAGTCAGGATCATGACCGCAGGCCCTCTAACAGGACCCACCCCTCGTCTTCGCGGGCGCTAAGCGCCCATCCCGCAAAGGCCCGTACCACCGCCGGGGCCTGGTCCGGGAGGATGCCCGAGAGCGCGATCCGCCCCTGGGGGGCGGCGGCGCGCATGAGCGCCCCCGCCTGGGCGATCAAGGGACCGGCCAGGATGTTGGCCACCACCAGGTCGTAGGGCCCGTCGTCCGCCGCGAGATCCGGCGCGGTACGCAGCCGTTGAGCGACCCCGTTACGCTGCGCATTGTCACGCGTCGCGGCCAGCGCCAGGGGGTCGATATCGATGCACGTCGCGGCGCGTGCCCCCATGCGCAAGGCGGCGATCGCGAGTATCCCGGACCCGCAGCCGAAATCGAGGAGTTTGCGGGGCGCCTGTGCCGGTGCCTGCAGGGCTTCGTACAGCCACCGCAGGCAGAGCCGGGTGGTCGGATGGGTGCCGGTCCCGAACGCAAGCCCTGGATCGAGATGCACGGCCAGCCGCCCGGGCGGGGCCTCTTCATGGTTGGGGTAGATCCAAAGGCCGGGGGTTACCGGGAACGCCTGCCAGGTGCGCGAGGTGAGCGCCTCCCAGCCCTCGTCTGCCACCGGCTCCTCGTGCAGCGCCCAGACCTCCCCGGCGATGACCCGTTGCGCAAAGTGCGCCGCCGCCTCGTGCGTGAAGAAGGCCGAGATGGCCGTGTGCGGCCAGTAACGAGGCTCGGCTGCCAGGCCCTCGTCGTAAAAGGCGGGTCCCCCGGGGACCTCCTCGAATGCCACCGCGTGCGCCCCGGCGGCACCGAGGATCTGGCCCAGCATCTCTGCGCGCGAACCGCTGGCAATGCACGAAAGCCTCACGCTCACGGCACGACCCTCACGACTTCAGACGTTCTTCCAGGTAGTGGATATCGACGGGACCGGCCTGGAACAGCGCGTCGTTCAGAAGCAGTTGATGAAGCGGTATGTTGGTCTTGATGCCGTCTACCACCATCTCGCTTAGGGCGATGCGCAACCGCGCCATGGCCACCTCGCGGGTATCCCCAGAGGCGATGAGCTTGCCGATCATCGAGTCGTAGAATGGCGGCACGACATAGTTATTATAGACGTGGGAATCCACGCGGATGCCGGGCCCCCCGGGCTGATGGTATTGGGTGATGCGGCCCGGCGATGGCATGAAGGTGGTCGCATCCTCGGCGTTGATGCGGCACTCCATGGCGTGCCCGCGCATCACGATGTCTTCCTGGCGATAGCGCAGAGGCTCCCCCGCGGCGATCAGGATCTGCTGCTGCACGATATCGACGCCGGTGACAAGTTCCGTGACCGGGTGCTCGACCTGCACGCGCGTATTCATCTCGATGAAGTAGAACTGGCCGTTCTCGTAGAGGAACTCGAAGGTCCCGGCGCCGCGATAGCCGATGCGCTGGCAGGCCTCGACGCAGATCCTTCCCATGCGTTCGCGCAACTCGCGCGAGATCCCTGGGGCCGGGCACTCCTCGATCACCTTCTGGTGGCGCCGCTGCAGGGAACAGTCGCGCTCCCCGAGGTGGACGGCATGCCCGTGTTCGTCGGCCAGCACCTGGAACTCGACGTGGCGGGGCTTCTCCAGATACTTCTCCATGTAGACGACGTCGTTGTTGAACGCCGCCTTGGCCTCGGCGCGGGTCAATGCCAGCGCGCTCAGAAGGGCCCCCTCGGAATGCACCACGCGCATCCCCTTTCCGCCACCCCCGCCCGTGGCCTTGATGAGGATCGGATAGCCGATGGTCCGCGCCATGGCAAGCGTATGCGCCTCGTCGTTGTCGAGCGGGCCGTCCGAGCCCGGTACGCACGGTACCCCGGCCTCCTTCATGGCGCGGATCGCCGAGATCTTGTCGCCCATGAGGCGTATCGTCTCCGGGCGCGGACCTATGAAGATGAATCCGCTCTGCTCAACGCGTTCGGCGAAGTCGGCGTTTTCGGAGAGAAAGCCGTAGCCCGGGTGTATGGCCACGGCGTCGGTGACCTCGGCGGCGCTGATCACCGCTGGGATGTTGAGGTAGCTCTTGGCGGCGGGCGCCGGGCCGATGCACACCGATTCGTCTGCGAGCCGCACATACTTGGCGTCGCGGTCGGCCTCCGAATGCAGCGCCACAGTCTTGATGCCGAGCGTCCGGCAGGCCCTCTGAATGCGCAGGGCGATTTCCCCGCGATTGGCGATCACCACCTTGTCGATCATGGCCGTTATTCGATAATGAACAAGGTTTCGCCGTACTCGACCGGCTGGCCATTGTCCTTGAGGACGGCCTTGATCACCCCGGCGCGGTCGGCCTCGATCTCATTTAACATCTTCATGGCCTCGATGATGCATAGCGGGTCTCCGACGTTCACGGTGGTGCCCACCTCCACGAACGGCGGGGCATCCGGCGAGGGCGCGCGATAGAACGTGCCGACCATGGGTGAGGACACCGGATGGCCGCCTGCTGCCGGTTTGCTGGCCACCGGTTCGGCGGCCGCGGCCGGTGGGGCGACGGCCGCCGCCACCGGGGCCGGCACCATGGCGGCGGCCGAGACCGCCGCCGACGATCCCCGGCTGATGCGGATCGACTCCTCCCCTTCCTTGATCTCGATCTCGCCCAAGTGCGATGCCTCGAGCATTTCGATCAGTTTTTTGACTTTGCGGATATCCACGGAATAGTCACCTGGGTTGCAAATAGGTAGCGGCCGCCATCAGGGCCAGCTCATAGCCGAGCGCACCGAGTCCGCTGATGGTGCCTGCGGCGATGTCCGAGAAATACGAGTGGCGCCGAAACGGCTCGCGGGCGTAAGTGTTCGAAAGGTGGACCTCGATGAATGGCAGCCCGACCGCGCCCAGGGCATCGCGCAGGGCGACACTCGTGTGGGTCAGCCCCGCCGGATTGATAATGATGGCGCGCGTGCCATCGGTCGCCGCCTCATGGACGCGCGCGATCAGCTCGTGTTCGGCGTTGCTCTGCAAAAACGCGATGCTGTGCCCGATATCGGCCGCCAGCGCCGCAAGCCGCGTCTCGATCACCGCCAGCGTATCCGTACCGTAATGAAGCGGCTCGCGGGTGCCGAGGAGATTGAGATTGGGACCGTTTAGTACGAGCAGATCAGCCATGCGCTTCCCGCCGGGCAATCCCCGGTGCGCGCATTGTGCCCCTTCCCCCTGATCTTGTCCAGTTACAGGATTTTCGCGGCAATTCCCGGCAGATCACCGCCTCTTAAACGCGGTGGCGATGGCCGCCCTGAGGCTGCCCCGGGAAAAGGCCCCGAGCTGGCCGGTCAGGATGCGTCCATGCGGCGTGACCAGAAGGCTCAGCGGGATGGCCCCCTGCAGGTCACCGAACCGCGCCAGCATCTCCAGGCCCCGCTCCCCGCCGAGCAGCACCGGATAGGGGACGTGGTGCGCGCGCACGAAGCGCGCGACCCGCGATGTGCGGTCCAGGGCGATCCCGACGACCTCGAGCCCGCGCGCCTTGTCGGCCTGCGCGGCGTGAATGAGCAGCGGGATCTCGGCGCGGCACGGCGGGCACCACGGGGCCCAGAAGTTGACCAGATAGACCTTCGCGGGCCAGTGGTCAAGGGAACGCGGCTGGCCGGCGAGATTGGGCAGGGTGAAGTGCACACGCGCGGGGCGCCGCGCGTGCCTGTGCGCCGGGGCCTTCGTGTAGTGCCCGATGGCAAATCCCCCCGCCAGGGCCCCGATCACCGCTGCGGCCCAGGCCGCGTGACTCCGTTTCCTCATGACACCTCCGCTTGGAAATCCGTGGCCTGGCGCCGGAAGGCCCTGGGAAGGGCTGTGAGCCCGCCGCCTTCTCCACGCCTGTTGCCCCGGCATGGCGGGCCGCTTGCGCCGCCGGGCTTGGGTCGAGATATCCGGGCCTCGTGGACGGCGCGCGGCCCCACACCCTTACCGGGATGTGATCCCGCGCACGAGGCGCGCCATCGCGCGCGGGCCCTTGTAGCCGTAAAAATCCAGCCGCCGCAACGGCCGCCCATGCCCGGAAAAGAACAGGATCGCAGGCGGTCCGAGGACCCCGAACCGTTGCTTCATGGCGCGCGTCGCCCCGGTATCGGCGCTGACATCGGCCTCGATCAGCGCAAAGCCGCGCAGGGCGTCTTGTACGCGCGCATTGGCAAAGGTCTCGCGGCGCAGGCGTTTGCAGTCCACGCACCAGCTCGCCGAGAAGTCCACCATGGCGGGCTCGTCTCGGCGGGCCGCGCGCGCCAGGGCCCGATCGAGGGCCGCACGCGTCGTCACCTTGTGAAAGATCAGGGTGCGGGTCGCGGTCTGCGCGGCGCCGGTGTGCGCGAAACCCAGCGGCCGTAGGATGTCGCGACGGCCCTGCAGGTCCCCGATGAGCGCAAATACCCCCCAGATGATCAGCATAAGCCCCAGCCCCGCGCGCAGCCTGGCAGGCCCCGTGGCCCCTGGCGTCGCCCGCCCGCCCCCGAGATAGACGCCGACGACGATGAGGAGCGCGCCCCAGAGCAAAAGCACCGGCACCGCCGGCAAGAACCCGAGGAGGTAGATCGCGACCCCGAGGAGCAGTACGCCGAAGGCATATTTGACGGTGTCCATCCACGGCCCGGCCTTGGGCAGGAGGTAACCTGCGCCTACGCCTAGGGCGATGAGCACGACGCCCATGCCAAGCGCCATGCTCACCATGATGGCCGCCCCGAGCCAGGCGCTGTGGTTTGCGATCGCGACGGCGAGGGCCGAGATGAGCAGCGGCGACACGCACGCCCCGACCACGAGGGCCGACAAGAGGCCGAGGGTGTAGGCCCCGGCGAGCGACTGGCGGGTACCGCCCGCGCTGCGCGTCGCGATACGATTCTGAATGAAACCTGGCATCTGCAGGGTGTAGAGATCGAACAGCGAGCCCGCCATGAGCACAAACAGCAGACTCAACATCCCGATGCCCCAGGCGTTTTCGAAATAGGCCTGGAGCTGCTGGCCCGTGGCCCCGGCCAGCGCGCCTGCGCCGGCATAGGTCGTGGCGGTGCCAAGCACGTAGGCCCCCGAAAGCATCGCCCCCCGGCGCTTGGTGAGGCGGTCCTGTCCGCGGCCTACCAGCACGCTCGAGAGGATCGGGATCATGGGGAGGACGCAGGGGGTGAAGGTGAGGAGCAGCCCTATACCGAAGGCGCTCGCCATCGCGAACAACCAGGTCTCGACGCTCCTGGGCGCACGGTGCGGTATGCCGGCCCCGGCCGGGGGGTGTCCCACCGGGGCCGTCGGGGCCACGGTCCCGGCCGGCAATTGGACGCGCAGGATGTGCGTGACCGGTGGATAACAGATGCCGGCTAAGGCGCAGCCTTGATAGTGGGCGCGCACGATCAGGCGCTCGCCGCCGTGCGTGCCGGCCAGGGGCACCGGCAGCGTAAAGGACTTCTTATAAATCAGGAGTGTGCCCAGGACCGGGTTCTTCTCGACCGCCGCCGGCGGCAGGGCGACCGGTCCGAGCGTCACGCCATGACGGGGTGATTCCAGCGCAAACCGGATCTTGTTGCGGTAGAGGTAGTAGCCATGTGCTATCCGAAAGTGCGCGAGCAGCTCGTTTGTCCCGGGCGCGCTCAGTGTCAGGCGATAGGCCTCATGGCGCGTCAGCAGGGGTTTGTGGTGGTCCCCGAAGAAGGCCTGAAAGGCCGCAAGCGGCCCTTCGTGCGTGGCGGCGCGCGCCGCGGGCGTGGCGGCCAGTGCCGCCGCCAGCGCAACACTAAGCGCAAGTAGCGTCTTTAAGCCATTGCAGATACGGCGGATGGCCGCGGCAGATCGGGATGGCCACGATCTCGGGGACCTCGTAGGGGTGCAGGGCGCGCAGGCGCCGTTCCAGTGCGTCATAGTGATCCGTAGTCGTCTTGATGATCAAAAGCGTTTCCGTGGCGGTCTCCACCTGTTCGTGCCAGCGGTACACCGATTGCGCCCCCGCCAAGGTATTGACGCACGCCGCCAGACGTTCATTCACGAGCGCGCCCGCGATGCGGGCGGCATCGGCCGGCGGGCAGGTGCACAAGATGATCAGGGCCTCGTGGGGCACGACCCCTCCTCGGCATGGGCCAGAGATCCTTCAGGTCTCAGCGGCGCGCGGAACTCCGCGCGGTCTTCGCCCTCTATACTCCTGAGATCCGAGGGCCCGGTCGCGCGGTCGCCCGAGATCGCTTGTCCTGTTTTGTCACCGGCCGGCGCGGGATCGTGTCGCAGGTTGCGCGCAGTCGCGCCGGCGCCGCTTGTTTTATACCATAACCCCATGACCACCATTCGGGATAGCCTACCGTGCATGAGTCCGCGTTCTCCCTCACTACCCGTCCGGGCGTCCTGATCCGGGGGTGGATGGCCGATACGGGTAACAGCCCCGTTGGACTCTTTTTGCATGGTTTTCGTTCCCACTGCGCCGGCGAAAAGGCCCTGGCGCTTACGACCCATGCCCTGGCGCGCGGCTATTCGTGGGTACGTTTCGACCTCGCCGCGCACGGCGCGTCGACCGGCGTGTTTGCACAACAGACCCTCTCGGGGTGGCTCGAAGACAGCCTGTCGGTCGCACGGCTCTTTGCGCCGCGGCCGCTGATCCTGGTCGGATCGAGCCTCGGGGCCTGGCTTGCCGTGTTGATGGCCCGCGGTAGCGACCTCCCGGTGGCCGGCCTTGTGCTGCTCGCGCCGGCCTTGAATTTCCTGCAGCGCTCTGCCGCCTCGCTGCCGCACGACCGGCTTGCGCGCTGGCAAGGCGCGGGGCGGTGCCTGTTTCCGGACCCTTATGGCCCCCCCGGAACGGTCTATGAGCTCGATTATGGCCTGGTGCTGGATGCCGCCACTCATGACGTCCTGTCATCGCCCGTCACCCTGCCCTGCCCCCTGTCCGTGATTCACGGCGATCATGATGAACTCGTACCGCTTTCTGTGAGTGAGGATTTTGTGAGCCGGGTGCGGGCCCCGGTCAAGCGCCTGACCGTCGTGCCCGACGGCGACCACCGCCTGACAGGCGCCATCCCTCTCATTCTGGCCGAGGTCGACGCCTTGTGGACGTCCGCCGCCGGCGGTGCCGGGGCGCGCGCGTGATCGCCCGGTTGCTGCGGTTCATGGTCTTTTTGCCCTTGATCGAGGTGGTCGTGATCGTGCTTGTGTGGCGCGCCATCGGGCCCTGGTGGACCCTGGGGCTTTTGGCGGCCGGCCCGGTGGCGGGGGTGGCGCTGCTGCGGCTTTCGCCCGTGCGCACGCTCGGCCATGTCCATGCGGCCTTGTCCCGTGGCCGTCTTCCGCACGAGGCCGTCTGGGAGGGGGCGGCCCTCGGTCTTGCCGGGCTGCTTCTGATCGTCCCGGGGTTTTTCTCGGACCTCCTGGCGCTCGTCTTGCTGGCCGGGCCCGGGCGCCGCGCCCTGCGGCGCCCCGCTCAGGTCGTACCGCCCCCGCCCCCCGGAGGGCCCTCCCGCGAGCCCCTCGAAGGCCGGTTTCGTCCCGATCGCGATTAAGTGGGCTTGACAAGAGATCGGCCTTGTTTATGATTGGCACTCACTGGAACCGAGTGCTAGCAAGCTCGGGTGTCCGTGAGTCCTGCGATTTCTTTAAGGGTAAGGAGATTCCCAATGAAAGCGCACCCTCATTCAAAAACAGGAGAATCGAGCATGAATATTCGCCCCCTGCACGACCGCGTGATCGTGCGTCGCCTGGAAGAAGAGCGCAAATCCGCTGGCGGCATCGTCATTCCCGATACGGCCAAGGAAAAGCCGATTCAGGGCGAGATCGTGGCTGTCGGCAAGGGCAAGATCCTTGAAAGTGGCGAGGTCCGGCCGCTCGATGTCAAGGTCGGCGACAAGGTCTTGTTCGGCAAATATGCGGGCACCGAGGTCAAGGTCGGCGCCGAGGAGCTGCTTGTCATGCGCGAAGAAGATGTAGTCGCGATCATCGACGGCAAATAACGAACGCTTAAAGAGAGGAAATCATCATGGCAGCTAAAGAAGTCGTATTTGGCGACAGCGCGCGCATCCGCATGCTGCGCGGCGTCAACATCCTCGCCGATGCGGTCAAGGTCACCCTGGGCCCCAAGGGTCGCAATGTCGTCCTCGACAAATCGTTCGGCGCGCCGACGATCACTAAAGACGGTGTGTCCGTCGCAAAAGAGGTCGAACTGAAGGACAAGTACGAGAACATGGGTGCGCAGATGGTCAAGGAGGTCGCCTCACAGACCTCCGATATCGCCGGCGACGGCACGACCACCGCGACCGTTCTTGCCCAGGCGATCCTGCGCGAGGGTCTGAAGTCGGTGGCCGCGGGCATGAACCCGATGGACCTCAAGCGCGGCATCGACAAGGCCGTGGCGGCGGCGGTCGACGCCCTGAAGAAGATCTCGCGTCCGTGCTCGGACCACAAGGAAATCGCTCAGGTCGGCACGATCTCGGCCAACTCCGATGAGTCGATCGGCAAGATCATTGCCGAGGCGATGGACAAGGTCGGCAAGGAGGGCGTGATATCGGTCGAGGAGGGATCGGGCCTCGAAAACGCCCTGGAGATCGTCGAAGGCATGCAGTTCGACCGCGGCTATCTGTCGCCCTACTTCGTGAACAAGCAGGACACGATGACGGCCGATATCGAGAACCCGTACATTCTGATCTACGACAAGAAGATCTCGAATATCCGCGAGCTCCTGCCGATCCTTGAAGGTGTTGCCAAGGCCGGCCGGCCGCTGCTCATCATCTCCGAGGATGTCGAGGGCGAGGCGCTCGCGACCCTGGTGGTCAACAATATTCGCGGCATCCTCAAGGTGTGCGCGGTCAAGGCCCCGGGCTTCGGTGATCGCCGCAAGGCCATGCTTCAGGATATTGCCATTCTGACCGGTGGCCAGCTGATCTCCGAAGAGATCGGCATGACCCTCGAGGCGGCGTCGATCGACGTCCTTGGGTCGGCCAAGCGCGTTCAGGTCAGCAAGGAAAATACCACGATCATCGACGGCGCCGGCAATTCCAAGGATATCGAGGCGCGCGTCAAGCAGATTCGTGCCCAGATCGAGGAAGCGACCTCCGATTATGACAAGGAAAAGATGCAGGAGCGGGTCGCCAAACTCGCCGGCGGTGTGGCGTTGATCAAGGTCGGGGCGGCCACGGAAGTGGAGATGAAGGAAAAGAAGGCGCGCGTGGAAGATGCCCTGCACGCAACCCGTGCGGCGGTCGAGGAAGGCGTGGTGCCGGGCGGCGGGGTTGCCTTGATCCGGGCCCTGCAGAACATGAAGGTCAAGGGCGACAACCACGACCAGGATGTCGGCATTCAGATTGCCCGCCGCGCCATGGAAGAGCCGTTGCGCATGATCGTCATGAACGCGGGCCTCGAGGGCTCGGTGGTCATGAACAAGGTCGCCGAGGGCAAGGGGAGCTTTGGCTTCAATGCCGCGACCGGAGAGTACGGCGATATGCTGACCATGGGTATTCTCGACCCCACCAAGGTCACGCGCACGGCCCTGCAGAACGCAGCCTCGGTGTCGGGGCTCATGATCACCACCGAGGCCATGATCGCCGAATTGCCGCAGGACGAGAAGCCGGCGGCCGCCGGTGGCGCCGGTGGTATGGGCGGCATGGGTGGTATGGGCGGCATGGATGGCATGATGTAAACCGGCCATTGTCAAGCCATGGGGCGGGGGCTTTCGGGCCCCCGCCCTTTTTTGTGCCCGCGCCTCGGGCGATGGCGAAGTCCGGTGCCGTCTTCTGTTATCATGTCGCCGCCGCTCGCGGGGCCAGGACGGGCCGGCGGCCGCGCCCCACAAGGGCGGGCCACCGTGAATCCAGAGGACTTCTTATGGAGGCGCATAAGATCACAAGATGGTTTGGCAAGATCCGCGCGATCGCTGTTGCGACGGCGTTTCTTGTCTACCCCGTGGTGTCTTATCGCGCAACGGTCGCCACGCATCGCGCAGCACAGGCGGCGTTGCTCGCCCTCCTGCCGGTCCTTGTCGTGACGCTCGCGATGGCCTGGGCCGGGCGCCCACGCAGCCTTAGGCTCGGTGCCTGGGGGCTCTTGACCGCCGTCGCCTGGCACGACCGGGCCTTCATGACCGCGCATTACTCGTGGCTGTATCTTGGCGAGAACGTCGGGATGATGGTCCTCTTGTGCGGCCTTTTCGCGCGCTCGCTGCGGCCATCCCGCACGCCCCTTATATCGCGCCTGTCGCTGCTCATGCGGGGTTCCTTGAGCCCCTTGCTTGCGCGCTATACGCGACGCGTCACCGCGCTGTGGGCGGGGCTCTTTGGCGCCCTGGCGATCGTCTCCCTGCTCTTGTTCTTCGAGGCCGGGATACGGATCTGGGCCTTCTATGCCAATATTCTGATGTGGCCGATCATGGTCTTCGTGTTTGTCGGCGAGTATCTGGTTCGCCTGGCCGTTGTGCCAGCCGAGGAGCGCGCCGGTTTTCTGCAGGTGGTGCTCGCGAGCCAGCGCCATTGGCGCAACTTGATCACCGGCACGCATCATCATCCCGGGTCCTGCCGGCGTCTTTCGCCATGACGGACATCAGCGGCAGCGCGGCGCTGACCACCGCCTCCGATCCGGCGGGGGTGTTTGCCTTCTACCGCGGCCGGCCCCGACCGCTAGCGCACTTTCTGTGCGATGTCAGGAATCTCGCCGCGCTCTGGCCGGCGCGCGGCGAGATTCTGAACGCCTGCGCGGACCGCTATCACTTCATGGTGGGGCTTGCGGCGGCGGCGGTCGCCGGCCGCATGACGATCCTGCCGGCCACCCATGCCGCCGAGGTCATCAAGTCCCTGCGCGATCGCATGCCGGATCTGCACTGCCTGGCCGATGGCGATGTCACCGTGAATCTCCCGACGGTGCGTTTCCCGCAGCCCGGCCCCGAGGTCCATGCGGCCCCCATGCCGCCGATGCCGCGCATCCCGCTCGATCGGCCGGTGGTCACGGTGTTCACGTCCGGCACGACCGGGGCCCCGGTCGGCCATGTCAAGACGTGGGGCTCGCTGGTGGCCGGCGCGCGCGCCGAGGCCGCGCGGCTTAAGATCGATGACGGCCCCCCCTGGGCGCTCGTCGCCACCGTGCCGCCGCAACACATGTATGGACTCGAGTCGAGCGTCATGCTGGGCCTGCATGGCCGCGCCCTGGTGCACAATACCCGGCCGTTTTATCCCGATGACATCGTGCGTGCGCTGGCGGCGGTCCCCCGCCCGCGGCTCCTGGTCACATCGCCCGTGCATTTGCGCGCGCTTCTGGCAAGTAGCGCCACCCCGATGCTTGATGCCGTCTTGTGCGCGACCGCCCCCCTGCCGCGGGTCCTGGCCTGTGAGGCCGAACAGCGCCTGCACGCACCCCTCTATGAGATCTATGGGGCGACCGAGGCCGGTCAGATTGCCACCCGGCGCCCCACCTGCAATGACCTCTGGACGCTCTTCCCGGGGCTCGTTCTGGAGGCCCGCGACCAGACGTTCATCGTGCGCGGCGGGCATGTCGAGATCCCCGCCGCCTTAGGCGATATCCTCGAGCCGACAGGACCCCACGACTTTCGCCTGCATGGCCGCGGTGCGGATATCGTGAATGTCGCCGGCAAGCGCAGCTCGATCGCCTTTCTCGAACAGCAACTGCTTGCCATCCCCGGTGTGATCGACGGGGCCTTTTACATGCCCGATGAAGACCTCGTGGGCCCGGTGTCGCGCCTTACGGCCTTCGCGGTCGCCCCGGGGCTCACCGCAGGGGCCATAGAGGCGGCGCTGCGCACGCGTCTTGATCCGGTATTCCTGCCCCGCCCCTTGGTGCTGGTCGATGCCCTGCCGCGGCTTGCGACCGGCAAGCTGCCGCTTGCGGCCATGCGCCAGTTTCTGGCGTCGCACATGGCGAAGGCCCGGGGCGGTTATGGTTGACGAGGCGGTGCTGCCCTTCCCTGCGGACCATCCGGCATTCTGCGGCCATTTCCCCGGGAACCCGGTCGTGCCCGGCGCGCTGCTCCTCGATGCCGGGCTTGCCGCGGTATGCGCCGCGCGCGACATCCCTTACGAGGACCTCTCTGTGGACTCGGCCAAGTTTCTCGATGTGGTGCGGCCCGGGCAAGGCGTAACGCTCCATTGGCAGGATGCGGGGCCGGACCGGATCGATCTGCGTTTTCTGGTAGGCGACCGCCTTGTGGCGGTTGCGATTGTCTCTTTGATGCGCCCCGCCCGCGTGAAGGCCCCATCGGTCCCGCATGGCCGGTCGCGCAGGCGCGTATGAACGGGCCTATGCGACCGGCGCCCTGTTCGTCGGCCCTGCTCGTGGGGCGCGAGCGGCTCGAGGCCTATCTGCCGCATCGCGACGCCATGTCTCTATTGGCCGGGGTATGCGCCTATGACCGTGACACCATAGAGTGTTTCGCCACGGGCCACCGTGATCCGGCCCACCCGCTGCGCGCCCGCGGGCGCCTGGGGGCCGCCTGCGCGATCGAATATGCCGCTCAGGCGATGGCCGTCCACGGGGCGCTATGCGACGACCGCCCGGGGCCCCCGGCCGGTGCCCTGCTTGCGGTGCGCGATGTCCGGCTTCAGGTCGCGCGCCTCGACGACCAAGACGAGGATCTGCTCATTTATTGCCATCGGCTGGCCTATGACAGGCGCATCGCCGGTTACCGGTTTCTCGTGTCCACCGCCAGCCAGCCGCTCGCCTCGGGACGCGCTACTGTGCAATTCACCGCCCCAGGCGGGCGCGTCCCATGACCGATCGGCCGGCCACGGCGCCTGGCCCGCGCCGCGCCCTGGTGACCGGCGCAAGCGGCGCCATAGGGGCCGAGATCTGCCGCCGCCTGGCGGCCGATGGCTGGCGCGTCATCTGCCAGGCCCATGGCCGGCCCGCCGATGCCGAGCGCCTGGTGTCCGAGCTTGGCGCGCTCGGGGCCGCCGCCGACCTCCTTGTCTGCGATCTTGCCGACGAGCAGGGGGTGGCCACGGCACTCGCGCCGTTCCTCGCCCAGGGCCCCATTCAGGTCCTCGTGCACAATGCCGGCGTTCACGACGATGCCGTGCTGGCGGGGATGACGGCGGCGCAGTGGCACCGCCCGCTCGATGTCTGCCTGAACGGATTTTTCCATGTCGCCAGGCCCTTGCTCCTGCCGATGATCCGCACGCGCTGGGGACGCATCGTCAATGTGACATCGGTAGCCGGGATCCTCGGTAATCGCGGCCAAGCCAACTATGCGGCGGCCAAGGCCGGACTGCACGCCGCCGGCAAATCCCTGGCGCTCGAGGTCGCAAGCCGCGGGGTTACGGTCAACTCGGTCGCTCCGGGCATCATTGCCACGCCCATGAGCCACGCCTTCAGTGCCGATGACATCGCCCGCCTCGTCCCCATGGGGCGCGCCGGCGAGTGTCGCGAGGTCGCCGATCTGATCGGTTTCCTGGTCTCGGATCAGGCCGGCTATATCACGGGACAGGTCATTTCCATAAACGGCGGCATGATCTAGGTCCGGCGCGCGCCGCCCAAGAGCCGCGGGATGCGGATGAGCAGTCCCAGGAGCAACCGTATGTGCATGCCGATGAGCAGCAGGTTATCACGCACATAATGGAAGTGCGAAACACCACCTTCCGCCTTGCGCGGATAACACACGGGGGCCTCGATATTGTAGACCGCAGCCCCCTCCCAAAAGAGCCGCACCGCCGCCTCCGGATCGAAATCGAACCGGCGCATGGAGCGATGGGCATTCATGATGCGAAGGAGCGGTTCGACCGGATAGACGCGAAATCCAAACAGCGAGTCGCCGATATGCCGCCCCAGGGTCTCGATATTGGTAAACAGGTTCGAGATGCGCCGGCCATAGACGCGCGCCCGCGGGGCGTTGGCGGGGAATACGGGAACCCCGAGGATCATGGCCCCCGGGTGCGCCACCGAGGCCTGCATGAACGCCGGGATGAGGGCCGCCGGGTGCTGGCCGTCGGAGTCCATGCACAGCGCGTGCGTGTATCCGTGGGCGCGGGCGCGCGCGAGCCCGGAGAGTACCGCAGCACCCTTGCCCCGATTGCGTGGCTCGACGATGACGGTCAGATCGGGGTTGTGGCGCGCCATCGTGACGAGCCCTTCGGCGGTGCCGTCGGTGCTGCCGTCTACGACCACCCATACCGGGGACCAGGAGCGCAAGGCCTCGGCCACGGTCTCGTAGACCGCGCGGCCGGGGTTGAAGCTCGGGATGAGCACGAGATGGGTCGTGGAGGCGGTGGGCATGGGGCGGTCAGCGGGCCGGACCGTGGTCGCCGGCCGCCGGTCGGTGATGCGCGCTCACTCGCCTTCGGCCGCCAGGGGCGCCCCCGCAAGACGCCGCCGCGCCCGGCGGCTCCAGAGGGTCCGCACGGATCGGCGCGGGTGCGTCAGGGCATGCAGGTAGTACAAAACCTTGAATGCCGCCAGCGAAGGCCGCACGGGGGTATTCCCGAAGATGTCGCCTGCGAGTACCGACAAAAGCGCCTCCTGCATACGCAGCAGGTTGCGCGGCCCCATGAAGAGGTCGCGCATGCTGGGGTGATTGACGCGATAGATAAACCACGCGTAGGTGTGTAACCCCCGCCGCAGGGCGCGGTCATAGGCGCGCAGGGCGCGTCTGCCCTCCTTAGGGTTTTTGAGGCAGGTGTCGACGGCCTCGGCGGCCAGGAAGCCGCCCTGCATGGCCAGCATCACGCCCGAGGAAAACACCGGATCGATGAACGAAAAGGCATCGCCGACCAGGAGGTGATTGGGGCCGTAGGACCGGCGGCAGCCGTACGAGTAATTGCCGGTGGCCTGCACGGGCGACACGAGATCGGCGTGGGCCAGGCGCTCGGCAAGCGCCGGGCAAAGCGCCAGCGTCTCCCAAAAGAAGTCCTCCACCGGCTGCGTGCGCGTTTTCAGATAGTCGGACAAGACCACGGCACCCACGCTCGTGGTCTTGTCGGCCAAGGGGATGAACCAGAACCACCCGTGCTCGAACCAGAAGAGCGAGATGTGGCCCTCGTCTTGGCCCTTGTTGCGTACCGCCCCCCGGAAATGCGCATACAGCGCCGAGCTCGTGTGCCGGGGATTGCGCCGCTTGGCGTGAAGGCGCCGGCCGAGAAAGGTGTCGCGCCCGGAGGCGTCGATGACAAAGCGCGTCTCGATCTCCTCACTGTCTCCGTCACTGCGCCGTATCCGGACGCGCGCCCCGTCACCGGTCTTGGAGAAGATCACGTCCTGAACCCGGCAGGCCTCGCGGGTCTGTGCCCCCTTGGCGGCCGCATTGCGAAACAAGAGGGCATCGAAGTCCGCGCGCCGTACCTGGTAGGCGTACGGCATGTCCTTCCTCCAGGCGTCGGCAAACAGGAATTCCTGGCGCGCCTTGTCGTGCCAGGGTGACAGGAACTCCACCCCGCGCTTGACCATGCCTATGGTCCGTACCGCCTCGCCCACGCCCAGGTGTTCGAGCAGTGGCAGGTTGGCCGGAAGCAGGGACTCGCCAATATGAAACCGCGGGTGTCTCTCCTTTTCGGCGATAATGACCCGGTAACCCCGTTCGGCGAGCAGCGCCCCGGCGGTGCTGCCGCCCGGCCCCCCGCCGATCACAAGAACATCGCATGCCGCCATTATGCCCCTCCGGTCATCGTGGTGCGGCGCCAGATCGTCGTCCCCGCTGCCGACCGCAGGCCGCAGGGCGCGCATGCGCGAACCCTTGCGGCCGCGCTGATGCCGCGTGCCTTCGTGGGCGCATGAGACCCGGTACCACCGTTCCCCTGTCAGGCGATCCTGCCTTTTCAGGGGCCGCGCCGCAAGCCGTCACGAGAGGACCCGGCTGATGGCCCACAGCTGCAGGCCGCCACCGGCCAGGGTCAGGAGGTGAAACCCCGCATGGAGGTATTTCACCCGATCCCGTACCAGTAGGGCGACGCCTGCGCTATAACAGGCCCCCGCCAGGCCTAGGGCCACGAGCGCGGCTGGGGGCGTATGCTCGAAAAACGGCCGCGCGGCGAGGATCGTGATCCAGCCCATCACGCGATAAAGGCGCTCGGAGCGGCGCGGATAGCGGGCCGGGTCGCCCCACAAAAAGGCCACCGCGAGCGCCGTAAGCCCCCACTCGATCGCACACAGCGCGTCCCCGATCGGTGCGCGCACCATGAGCAAGGCAATGGGGGTGTAGCTCCCGGCCACGAATACGGCGATCACCATCCGGTCTATGCGCTGAAGGCGATCTTTCGCGGTGCCCGCGGGCAGGATGTGATAGGCGGCCGATACCACATACAGGGCGATCATGGCCGCCGACGACACCGCCACGCACCATAAGGCCAGAGGGCTGCCGGTCTGGGTCGCGCGGCCTCCAAGGACAAGCCCGGCCGCCAGGGCCAGCACCGCGCCGAGCGCGTGCAGGGCGGCATTGACCCGCTCCTCCGGCCGCGACTGCGGGCGCTCGCCGGTTCCGGCCGGGGTCGTTGCCGGTGAGTGCCATGGGGGTTTCGCCGAGCCCGGTCTGCCGATCTCGATGGTCTGCGGGCCCTGTGACCGGGCGTTCATAGCGAAAGCTGCGCCCCCATGCCGTGCAGGGTCAGGCGCCGCGTCTCGTAGTCTGGCATGACCCGTGCGAGCTCCCGCCAAAAGGACGGCTTGTGGTGCGCGGCGATCAGGTGGCAGAGCTCGTGGGCGATGACGTAATCGCATAGGCCCGCCGGGACCATCATGAGCCGCCAGTTCAGGCTGATCGTTCCGCGCGCCGAACAGCTGCCCCAGCGGGTCTTCTGGCCCGCGATTCGAATCCGTTTGGGCGCCCGCCCCACCAGGGGGGCGAAGTGGATGATGCGCGCCAGCGCATGATGGCGTGCCGCCTCTCGATACCAGCGCTCGACACCGGCCCGTGCCGCCTCCTCGGTGGCGGCCGTGACGTGCAGCTCATCGCCATCACGACGCACCGATGGGGCGGCTGCATGGTATGTCAGGCGCAGCACGAGGGACTCATCCAGGTGCCGCAAAATCAGCCCGTCGGCGAATGGCGGGGGCTTGGGGGCCCGGGAAAGCCGCTCCAGGGTCCGTTCGATCCAGGGCGTCTTGGCCTTGACGAACGCCCAGACATCCGTTTCGCGCGTGGCCGCCGGCACCAGCACGCGCAATGTGCCAGAGGGGCTGATCTGGAGACACAGGGTGCGGCGCTTGCGGCTGCGCACGACTGCGTAGGCCCTCATATTAGATCTCGATCATCTCGAATTCGTCCTTGGCCGCGCCGCAGTCCGGACAGGTCCAGTTCTCGGGGACGTCCTCCCAGCGCGTGCCGGGCGCAATCCCATGTTCCGGGAGACCTTTTTCTTCTTCGAACAGAAAACCGCAAATGACGCACATATAGACTTTCGAGGGGCTCGCATTCATGGGCCTATATTGCCAGATTTGCGCTCCTCGTGAAACGCGCCCACCGGCAGTACAATGCCCGCATGACAAGTCCCCGTACCGCCGTCGTGCTATGCAATCTGGGCGGCCCCGACTCCCTGGAGGCGGTGGAGCCGTTCCTGCGCAACCTGTTTTCCGATCCCGACATCTTCAAGTTCCCGGCAGCCGCCGTCACGCAAGGCCTTTTTGCGCGGCTTGTCGCGCGTCGACGGCGCGAGGAGGCAAGCCGCGGCTATGCGGCCCTGGGCGGGGCCTCGCCGCTTGGCGGCAATACCCAGGATCAGGCGGGGGCGCTCGAACAGGCCCTGGCGGATGTCGGGACGCGGGTCTTCGTGTGCATGCGCTACTGGCACCCATTGACCGCCGAGGTCGTGGCCATGCTCAAGGCGGGGGGGTTTGCGCGCGTCGTGCTTTTGCCGCTCTATCCGCAGTCTTCGTTGACCACGACCGGCAGCGCGCGCAACGAGTTTCGGCGCCAGTGCGAGCGCCTGCACTATACCCCGGAGGTCCGTTTCGTCGGTTCCTGGTATCAAGAACCGGATTACCTCGATGGGATCGCAGCCTCCATACGGCTCGCCGCACAACGGTTTAGTGTCCCGGATCCGGCGCGCATCAGCCTCTTGTTGTCGGCCCATGGCGTCCCCCAGCGCCTCATCCGCGGCGGTGATCCGTATCAGCGCGAAATCGAGGATACCGCCCGGCTGGTGCGTGAACGCCTCGCATGGCCGCATGTGACACTCTGCTATCAGAGCCGTGTGGGTCCGCTCGAGTGGCTGCGGCCCTATGTCGATGACGTGATCTCCGAGCAGGCCCGTGCCGGGACCGACCAGATGCTCGTCTATCCGATCGCGTTTGTGTCTGATCATATCGAGACCCTCTATGAACTCGGCATGACCTATGCGGATCTCGCCCGCGAGGCGGGCATCCGGGAGTATCATGTCGTGCCGGCCCTGAATGCCGATCCGGCGCTCATCCGTGCCTTGTCGCGCCTCGTGCGCGCCGCCCTGAGGGAAGAGAGGTGATCGTGAATCCCCCCATCGTATTGGTGTTCGCCGGCAACGATCCCACCGGCGGCGCCGGCCTTCAGGCCGATGCCGAGGCGCTCATGAGCATGGGCTGCCACGCCGCCCCGGTGGTCACGGCAGTCACCGTGCAAGACACCTTCGGCCTCAAGGGCTTCCTCGCCCTGGAGCCCAGCCTCGTCGTCGATCAGGCCCGGGCGATCCTCGAGGACATGCCGGTTGCGGCCTTCAAGGTCGGCATGGTGGGCAGCGTCGCCAATCTCGAGGCGATCGCCACGATCATCGCCGATTACCCGAGTATCCCCACGGTTGTCGACCCGGTCCTTGCGAGCGGGCGCGGCGACCCATTGAGCGACGAGCCCCTCGAGCCCGGATTCCGCTCGCTCCTGTGTCCGCTCGCCACCTTGCTGACACCCAATAGCCGCGAGGCGCGCCGCTTGGTCCCGGAGGCCGATACCCTTGAGGCCTGCGCCCAGGGCTTGATGTCGCTTGGGTCGCGCTATGTGCTCATTACCGGCACCCATGAACCCACCGACGCGGTGGTGCATCTGCTCTACGGCAATCGCCAATTTCTCGAGCGCTTCTCCTACCGGCGCCTACCGGGGGCGTATCACGGCTCGGGCTGTACGTTGGCATCGGGCTGCGCGGCGGTGCTGGCGCAGGGCCTGGAGCCCGTGAATGCGATCATTCAGGCCCTGGACTATACCCACAAGGCGCTCGAGGCTGCGTGGTCCCTGGGTATGGGCCAGCAACTGCCGGACCGGCTCTTCTGGGCCCGCGAAGACGAGGCCGATCAGAATTGAAGATAGCGGGGCTTTACGCCATCACCGACGCCGCCTGTTGCCGGCCTGAGGGTCTGGCGCGGGTGCGCGCGGCCTTAAGCGGGGGGGCGCGTGTGCTGCAACTGCGTTGCAAGGCCCCCGGACTGACCGTGGATGCCGCCCAAACCCTGGTCGCGGCGGGCCACGCCTTCGGCATCCCCGTGCTCATCAATGATGATGTCGAGCTTGCCTATGCCGCGGGCGCCGATGGCGTCCACCTCGGGCGTGACGATGCCACCGTGGAGTCCGCGCGTGCGCGCCTCGGGCCCCGGGCGATCATCGGCGCGTCCTGTTATGCCGACCTCGATCGGGCACGGGATATGGCCGCGCGCGGCGCCGATTATCTGGCATTTGGCAGTTTCTACCCGTCGCGCACGAAACCGCATGCCGTGCGTGCCCACCCCTCGCTTCTCTCCGCCGCCCGCCCCCTGGGCCGGCCGCTGGTGGCGATCGGCGGGATATTGCCGGACAATGGGCGCGCCCTGATCGCCGCCGGCGCCTCGGCGCTGGCCGTGGTCGACGGGATTTTTGGGCACAGCGACATCGAGGGCGCGTGCCGCGCCTATCAACAGCTTTTTGAGGAGTCTGTATGACCGCAAGCCATCGCGCCTATATGCGCGCCCGGTCTGTCATTGCCGGCGGTGTCAACTCGCCCGTGCGCGCGTTTAAGGGTGTGGGCGGGGAGCCGATCTTCATGCGGCGCGGGGAAGGCGCTTACCTGTTCGATGTCGACGGCCGGCGCTACATCGATTATGTCGGGGCCTGGGGCCCGCTCATCCTCGGCCACGCCGACCCTGAGGTGACAAACGCGGTGGCCACCGCCGCCGCGCGCGGCCTGGCGTTTGGCACCCCGACCGAGGCCGAAACCGAGCTCGCCCTCGAGGTGCGCGCCCTGATGCCGGGCCTCGAGAAGCTGCGCTTCGTGAGCTCTGGTACGGAGGCGACCATGACCGCCCTGCGTCTGGCGCGCGCCGTCACGGGCCGCGATAAGGTGATCAAGTTCGAGGGCGGCTACCATGGCCACCCCGATTCCCTGTTGGTCAAGGCCGGGTCGGGCGCGCTGACGCTCGGTGTGCCGACCTCGCCCGGGGTCCCGGCCGCGCTTGCCGCCCATACGCTCGTCGCGCGCTACAATGACGCGGATTCCGTGGCGGCGCTCTTCGCCCGATACACCCATGAGGTCGCCGCGGTTATCGTCGAGCCGGTCGCCGGAAACATGAATTGCGTGCCGCCCGTCGCGTCGTTTCATGAACGCCTGAGGGCCTTATGCGACCAATACGGCGCGCTGCTTATTTTTGACGAGGTCATGACCGGTTTCCGGGTTGCGAAGGGCGGTGCCCAGGCGTTGTACGGTGTCCGGCCAGACCTCACAACGCTCGGCAAGATCATCGGCGGCGGCCTGCCGGTCGGCGCCGTGGGCGGGCCTGCGGCCCTTATGGATCAGCTGCTCCCGGATGGTCCGGTCTTTCAGGCCGGGACCAATTCCGGCAACCCGGTGGCCATGGCCGCGGGCCTCGCCACCCTCAAAAAGCTCGCGGCGCCGGGATTCTATGAGGATCTCGGGCGGCGTGTCACGGCCTTGACCGCGGGACTGTCCGAGGCGGCCACCCGCCAGGGCGTGGCATTGACCACCAACGCGGTCGGCGGCATGTTTGGCCTCTTTTTTAGCGATCAGCCGGTGCGCGACTACGATGGCGTCATGCGCGCCGATGCCGATCGCTTCCGGCGCTTCTTTCATGGGCTCCTGGGGCTCGGCGTCTATCTCGCGCCGTCGGCCTATGAGGCCGGGTTCGTATCCGCGGCCCACACGTCTGCCGATATCGAGGCCACGGTGGCGGCCGCCGATCAGGTATTCGCGCGACTCGCCGGCCCTTAAATTGGCGCGCAGGCACGCGACCCCAGCCTCGACCGGATTGCCAGGCCGCGCCCCAAAGGCCGCCGCCATGGCAGGCCCTATCAGGGGCCCTCTGAAGCGATTGCAAGGTGGGGCGCCCGGCGCGGATGATCCCAAGGGCCGCGGGGGCGGCCCCCTGGCCGCCGTTGACAAAAACTGCGTGACACCCGTAACCCGCTCAAGCAGGTGAGTTTCTCACGGAGTACAATCATGGCGCCGACATGTCACGGCAACGGGTAAGTCCCAAAAGAAAGGGGCCCTTAGGGCCCCAAGAGTACACCCCCACACGCGACCATCAACTCACGAGAATGCGCTGCTCACGAAATTGCGCCGTGGCGACATGCGGGTAGGCCACATGGCTCGACAGCGATATATCGACCCCAAGCATCGCCACCACATCATCGTGCGCGCGGACCCCTGGCATCTCTTCGCGCAGATATTCGTAATGGGCCTGATTCATGTAGACGACATTCGGGCGCACCCCGAACGCCTCCTTATAATCGTTGACGAGTGTCAGTACGCAGCTCAGCATGTCATCCTCCCGGACCTTCTCGTAGCCTCTTGCCCTAACTAGAAGCAAGCATCGTGCCATGTCGGGATTCTTAAGAAATCTCCATGAATACAGCAGGTTGTAAACTACTGACCGATCTCTTTGGGCGCTAGCGACGCGCTGCGTCACTACCGCTTGCGCACTTTGTCAGGGGCACCGCCCATCCCCGTGCCGTTATGGGGGCATTATCCCGGCGCTCAGGACGCGTCTTTACGTCTCAGAGGGCCGCGTGAGGCCTTTCCTTCGTTTATGTCCCCCCCGTTACTATGTTCCCGCCTCTACAATAGAGGTACGGCCAGTCCGGCCCGGCATGATTGCTACCCCCAGTCAACCATGATCCGGGGGGTGTTGTCACCGGGTCGGGCAGGCAGTAAGTCATCGCTGATAGGGGCTCGGCCCAGTGTATCTCAAGGCCGCCTGTAACGTGGATGCCGAGACTTTCTGCCATGGTCATTGGCCGTAGGCACCATCGCGATACGGGAGGTGGGTATGACAGACCATGAAGACCCTGACAGTGTGGATATCTTTATCGGCGTGGATGTGGGAAAGGGGTCGCATCATGCCGTAGCCCTGGACCGATCGGGAAAGCGGTTGTTTGATAAAGCCTTGCCCAATGACGAAGACAAACTGCGCGCACTCATAACCGGCCTGAAAGCCTACGGCGAGATTCTGCTCGTCGTCGATCAGCCCGCCACGA
>JAKARI010000048.1 GCA_021819245.1 Pseudomonadota bacterium
GAACGGGGTCTTTGCTGGAATCGGCTACGATGAGCAACGCTATCAGGAGGCCATGAACGCCGTACCGGTGGATTCCGAAAGCGGCGGGCTTACCGTCTATACCGTGGGGCTTTCGCATATCGGACGGCACGACGGGGGCCTCTACGAGAGTCTGCGGCTCACGGGCACCTTCGGGACCACCCGCTACCAGGGTAATACCGCGCTGGGGCTACCGGCGCAGGCCACCACCTCAAACCGCATCACCGCCGCCGACGCACGCCTGGGCGTCGTGATCGACGGCCTGTGGCGGAAAGACTGCGATACCGTGCTGATCCCCTATCTCGGGGCGGGCTTTCATCGCTGGGTGCGCGGGGCGAACCCGGGCACGGGCAACCCCGGAAGCGAGACCTATACCGAAGGCCACCTCGGTATCGGATTGGGCGTGGACTATGCCATCGACCGGCGCCTGGTGCTCACACTACACGCCCTCACCGGCTACACCGTCGGCGCGCAGCTCACCGCCAGCGAGCCCATCGCCTTCGATGCCGCGACCGGCACGCTGGAGAGCGCGCGCCTGAATGAGTCCTTGGGTGACCGTCCCTACAACGTCCTGGGACTCACGCTCCACTACCGCGTCGACCGCAACATCGAGATCGCGTTCGCGGTCCGCCGCGCCACATGGTCGGCGGCCGGGTCGGCCCCGATAGCGGTGGCCGGCGCGCCCAGCCAGACCCTGGGGCTCACCCGCATCCCGGGCAGCCGGAGCGCCGAGACCACGATGCTGCTTCAGGTGGCCACACCGTTTTAAGGGCCGGCGCCACCGGACCCCAACCTTAAGCCCCGCACCCGCGGGGCGCCTTTCCGAGGAGTCACACATGACCCCTATCCTTCCCGCATCCCCCCGGCACACCCCGGCCGGCACCTCATCGCACAACCCCGACGCAGGCGCGCGGCCGATGCCGGACATCGCGCCGCCCTCACCCTGGGGCGGCCCCTCGTCCCTGGGCGGCCGCCATCACGTCCGCGGCCGGAGGTCCGAGCGCCGGCGCGCCGCCACCCACCTCCCGTACTGGAAGATCCGTGCGTGGCCACGTCACGGCCTGAGTACGCGTCATCGCGCCCGGCGCCGCGACCGCGACTGGATGCGCCTGCGGCGTATCAAGGAACACGCATTTCAGGGTGCCCGGCGTCGCAACGATGAGGGACTACACCGGGGACCGCACCATGAGGGGACGGCGTCTGAAACAGCCGAGGAAGAAGACGGCAAGGCCCCAGCCTCGTTGCACCACATTAACCAGGACCTGAACGAACACGATCGCTTCTCCCTACGGGAGACGACGAATGAGGGTAAGGGCGGCATCACGCCGCTCCGCCCCGTTGACCCCTTCCGCGTAAGCAAGCACATTCGTATCGAGCGCGACCTTCACTGGTCACTCTCGTAGAGTTCCTCGCGCGTCCATCGTCCAACCTCACAAACCGGCTGGCCGTCCAGGCGCGACAATAAGGCCGCGCGCCCGCTTATCGCGACATCGCCATCCTTGCTGATGGGGACGAGCCGCGCAATGGGCCTACCGTGACTGGTGACCACATACTGCCGACCCTTGCGCACCTCGCGCAGAAGGGCGGAGAACTGGCGATTAGCCTCGGCTGCTGAAATGAATTTATCCATAACAGAGCGCAAAAAAGTAGTGATGAAGCCTAACATACAGCCCTTGCCAAAAAGCGCAAGCCCACCATTTCCGGAGCACCCCCATAGAAACCGGCTGACAAACCGTGCCGAGTGCCCATTACAAATCGCTCTCGCAGACTGACTATCAGTACGATATAGGCGAAGGCGCCGACATAGAGTGTCTTGCGGATCCGCTTTGCCAGCATCTCCTCGCCGCCCATCGCCCAGAACAGCCCCGCCAGCGTCATATCGATCGCGATTGGCGTCGCGCTCAGGTACATCACCTCGCCGTGCAGCAGGCCAAAGCCCGAATCGATCGCTGCGCGCCATGGAGAGCGCAGCGACGGTATGCCCACGACGTCGTGCTGGGGTTCCAACTGCCGGCAGATGCCGCGCGCTTCCGCCGCGAGATCGCCAAACGCCTACAGGCGTTCGGCCTTGCGCCCCACCCCGACAAGACCCGGTTGATCCGCTTCGGCAGGTTCGCCCATGCGCAGAACAAGAAGCGGGGCCTCGGTAAACCCGAGATATTCAACTTCCTGGGCTTTACGCACATCTGTGGGGTGAGCCGCCGAGGACGCTTCTTGATTCATCGCAAAACGCGCCGAGACCGCCTTCAGGCAAAGCCCAGGGTGCTATGCCAAGAGATGAAGAAGCGCCTTCACCAACCGGTTCGTGCCACGGGCCTATCCTATGGCTTCGGGGTCTCGTTCAAGGCCGCCTGAACGACTTTGGTGTCCCCCTGAACGGTGCGGCCTCAAAGCCTATTCCGGGGATACCGCCGACGACCCTCAAGGGGATGTGGCGTCGCGCCGCCCCTTCTCGCCCTCTCCCTTTTGCGACGGTCTAGATCGGATAATGACGAGACGGCCGCACGTGTTCGTCGGTCCCATCTCGGGCCAGAATGGCATTGTTGGTGAGCAAGGCCTTCGCGGCCAGGGGGCTGACCCCGAAATATCCGGCCGCTTCCTCGATCGCCCCATCCGAGTAGTCCTTTTCCAAAAACGCGGTGAGCGCCCGGATCGGGCAGAGAAACTCAGCCGCAAATGCCTTCTGATACTGTTGGCGCGCCGTGCCAAGATCGCTGCTGGCAAGCCACGCGCCCCGCGTCGCCTCCGGGAGAAGATAATCACTATAAAGGCGCGCGAGATCAAAACGCCGTGACGTCGGGTGGCCTCGGCGTGGCACGAACCGATAGTGGCCGTGGCTCAGGGGCTTGGCCAGCACCGCCTTCGTCCGCTGGGCGGGTGGAGACCACGAGGCCATCTCGCCGGCCGCGATCCCCAATAAGTCATACAGCACCCCCTCCTCCAGTCGACCCTCCGTATTTCCGATGGCTGCCCGCACGCTACGTGCTGCTTCTACCGCCTCCTCCCAAGGTCGCACCGAGCCCCGGCCCGATGCCGGGGCCGCATCCGATGGACGTGGATCGGAAGGGCTGCCGCGCAGACCAGGCGCCTGAATGAGCGCCTCAATCTCCGTCGGACCTTTCGTCCCCTTCCCATAGACGGCCGCGACTTCCGACAAACTCGGCCCCATGATCTGCCGCAATCGCAACGCCGCCTCCATGAACGGCTCCGGCGCCTCGTCAGGCTCGAATCCAAACTCCGCCTCCAGCCTCCTATAGGCCGCGCTCTCGGAATCGGCGCGGTCTTCGCATACGAAGTTCCACAGGAGCCGCAAATCGCTCTCCCGGCGACCCCGCGCGTCCAAACGCTCCAAGGTTGCCGTTATGAACGCTTCAATCCCGCGCCCGAAATCGCCCAACGAGACATAGGTCGGCTGCTCCAGGCTCGTAAGGTAACGCAAGGACTGCCGGGCGTCCGGCCGGGAGGCGACCGCCCATACCCGCATGCGCTGCCCGTCAGCGGCAAACAACACTTGCGGCCACACGAAACCATGGCCCGCGGCGGCGAGTTCATGGGCCATGCGCCACTCTATGGTCGGAGACACGCCGTCCGGCGGCAGGGGCTCCCAATGGAGGCGCCACCAAGACGACGCGAACCATGAGGCTAAGGGGTAAGCGGAAGCCAGCATCGCCTCCTGCGGATCTCGGGACCACACATCTTCATTGCGCATGAGGTTGTGTGGTCCGACATGGAGTGCTAGGCGCGCAATCGTGTCCGCGACCTCCGGCCCCTCATCATGCATCGCACTCGCCCACTCCCAGGTCCACCGAAAGGCGTTCATGAGCCCGACCATCGTCTCAGGATCTCCTCGCGCAGCGGGTCTGCCTCACATAGGGGATATCCATGATAGGTCCCTGTCCCCCGGTTCTCAAGCTGTGCTTCCAAAGGCCAGCCCGCATCGCTGACCGCCCAGACGTTCTGTGGCCAGTCGCCGCATCGACGTTCACTAACAAACCCTCGACGCAGTCCCTCCTGGAGATATCTCAGTGCCTCGGCCTTCGATGCGATGTTCGCGTCATCACAAAGGCATGCCCCGAGGCGCGCGCCACTCGGCGGCGTAAGCCCGAAATCCCCCGGATTCTTCTTGTGTCCGGGATTTCCGCCATACCGCACCCCTTGGGCAAGCGCCTCCAAAGCGCCTCGTTCCGCCGCCTCCACGACGCGCAATCTCCGCTTAGGGTTCACGCTCCCGTATCTGCGCCGCATAACCGACTGTCCGCCTCCGCTTCAGAGACCTTTGGGCTCGTCACGTGCGACGCCCGGACCTCGCCATCGCCTCGCCCGCGCCAGGATATCTGAAACCTGATCCGGAACGGACCTGCATCTTCCGACAGGTCCACCTATCTCAGAACACCGGAGACATATCGCGGTCTTCGCTACGTGTCCCCTTCGATCTGCGCCCTAAAGAATCCTAGAAATACGGGTTCTCTGCGCCATACCATACAGGCGTTCCCATTTTTCCATTCCCATAGACATAGACACCCCATGTTTGCCCTATAGCGGCCTTTGCGCATCCGGCATCCACCGCCGGCAAGCTACGGAGCCCTCGAGCGCCACGATGACACCCGGCGTACTCACCATGACCGATTGGCCGCAGCTCTCGAAAGAAGGGGATCGCACCGCATAGGTTCCGTGACTGGTTACCAAATCGCGCCGCCGCTCCCGAGTCACGGATCGCAGGCAGGCATGTCGCATAGTCGCAACGAGCGGCATCGCCATAATGACCGGGTGCACGCTCCTCGTGCGGCGATTCGGTCATTGCGCCAGTCGGCGCCTTGGCTTTGACGATCTAACATGTCTTGCCCAACTTACCGAGCACCGCAAAATATGTCCCTGGCCTGACGAGCGCCGGGAGACTCATCAAAATGCGCTACCCAGAACCGAGGCGAAACACTTTTTTCCATGGCGGTCATGAAGACCTCACCGCGCACAGGCGACGCTTATCTCAAAAACCTCGGCATGGTGTACGACGATCCCGCATCCCCGAACTCGCGCCGCCCTACGACATCATAAACACAGGCGCATGGATCCCCGGCGACCTGCAGGCCATCCCTTTTGGGTCCCGCTCCTGGCTCACCCCCGAAGAACGTTATGGCGTTTGGAGCCACGACCTACCATCCATCGCGCCCGGTCATAAGGCGCATCATGCGCCGTTGCGAGGAGGCCATTCAGGCTACGCGGCCTTTGCTAAAGACCATGCGACGGGAATTCCCGCAGGTCCCGGCGCCCCAGCGCCTGAAGCGCATTTTGTCCAGACGTAAGCTTGACATCCTCGCCGCCCGCCTCGGCGCAGCCGCCTCTTATCGTAAAAGGGCGAGCGATTGCGGCGGCGCTCAAATGGGGTATCAACTCCCTGCAATCGCCTCGGAGGGTTCCTGCCGCTGGCGACCTTAACCATCGCTCGTCACAGACCCTGGGGCATTCGGCCTGCCATGCTGGCAACCACACGGTGTCTGCGCGCCCGAATACGAGACATTGGATAGAAAAACTTGGCTCTACCTGCCAGAATATAAAAAATCTTCGTGGCGATCCGAAAATCATGGCGACCGCTCTGGGTTACG
>JAKARI010000049.1:0-3638 GCA_021819245.1 Pseudomonadota bacterium
GACGGCGCCGCCAACGGGGTTTCAGGGCCTGTGGAACCGGGTTAGGGCTTTAGCCGTGGCTTATGAAGTGCGCCACGGACGTGGGGATCAGGGCCTGCACGTGCACCCAGGCAAGCCCGACCGACTCGTGGAAGATCAGCGCCGACAGGAAGAGTGCATGGGCGCTGGGGAGATATCTGAGTACCGTCCGGTCGCGACGCGAGCGCGTGGTAAATCCGGTGGGCGCGGGCACGACTTTAAAGCCTGCGGCGCGAAACAATGCCACCGCGCGCGGCATGTGCCAGGCCTGGGTGACAAGGAAGATGGTGCTGATCTTTTGCGACCGCAGCACGGCCGCGGAATAACGGGCGTTTTGCGCCGTGGTCCTCGAGCTTACCTCCACCCATCGGACCGGGACCGCAAAGTCGCGCTTGAGCACCCGGCGCATGAGCCGCGCCGCCGCGATCCCTCCCAACGGGGCGCCGCCCGAGACCAGAATGGGCAGATGGGTCTCGCGAAAGAGCCGCGCGGCGTAACGCAGCCGCACCAGGGTATTGGCGCCGACCGTGTCCTGTCCGCCGTACTCCGGGGCATGATGGTAGCGCCCGGCGGCAAGGACCACGATGGCCTGGGGACCGATGGGCAACGGCCGGCGCAGGGCCGGATAGCGCTCCCACGCGCGCGCAAGCGGCACGCTGACCGCAGGCAGGCTCACGGCGCACAGGCCGGCCCATGAGAGCACCATGACGGCCGCACCCGTTTTTTTCTGGCGCGCCATGAACAGCACGAGCCCGACAACCATCAGCAGCAGGAATAGGCCCGGCGGGGTGACGAAGGCGTTGACCACGCTGTGCCAGAGGATCACGCCCCCACCGCCTCGCCTGCGGCCTGACGATCGGCGTGATAGGACGAGCGCACGAGCGGGCCGCTGGCGACGTTATGGAATCCGAGCCCTTTTGCCATCGCCCCGATCTCGGCGAACTCCTCGGGGGGCACGTAGCGATCCACGGCCAGATGCGCGAGACTCGGCCGCAGATACTGTCCGACCGTAAGCCATTCGCAGCCATGTGCCCGCAGGTCCATGAGCGTCTGCTCGATCTCTTCGCGGCTCTCCCCTAAGCCCACCATGAGACCGGATTTCGTGGGGATGTCAGGGTGGCGATCCTTGAAGGCCTTGAGGAGCGCAAGCGACCCCTGGTAATCGGCGCCCGGCCGCACCGCCTTATAGAGCCTGGGGACGGTCTCCATATTGTGGTTGAAGATGTCCGGTGGCGCGGTATCCAGGGCACGCAAGGCCGGCTCGACGCGTCCGCGGAAGTCCGGCACCAAGGCCTCGATGCGGACCATGGGGGCACTGGCCCGGATGGCGCTGATACAGGCCGCGAAATGGGACCCTCCCCCGTCACGCAGGTCGTCCCGGTCGACCGAGGTCACGACCACGAAGCGCAGCCCCATGGCCGCTACCGCCTGGGCGAGGTGCGCGGGCTCTTGCGGGTCCAGGGCGTCCGGGCGGCCGTGCGCCACATCGCAAAACGGGCATCGCCGGGTGCACAAGCGCCCCATGATCATGAACGTCGCGGTGCCGTGCGTGAAGCATTCGCCGATATTGGGACATGACGCCTCTTCGCACACGCTATGAAGGGCATGATCACGCAGGACGGTCTTTAAGCGCCCCACCTCGGGCGATAGCGGCGAGCGCACGCGCAGCCACACGGGCTTCGGAGGCGGGGTTCCCGGCGCGTGCGCGGTCTGCCCCCGGATCTTTTCCGGGCCCTTAAGGGCTCGTGGCCTGCCGGGATGTAAGTCCGATGTCTGCGTCATGCAATGGGCCTCCCGGGTGACGCCGTAGGCGTGTTGTGAGTTCCGAGGTCAGGATTGCCGCGATGCGATCGATGTCCGCGGGCCCCCCGCAATCGGCGATCTGCGTCATGCGCAGGCCTCGATAACCACAGGGCGCAATTGTTGTAAAGGGCGTCAGGTCCATGGCCACGTTCAGGGCCAGCCCATGATAGCTACGCCCGCCCCGGATACGCAATCCCAAGGATGCAATTTTGGCCCCGCCGACATAAACGCCAGGCGCGCCCGCGCGGGTCTCCGCGCCTTGGATATCAAGGAACGCGAGCGTGTCCACCACCGCCGATTCCAGGGCCGACACCAAGTGCCGGACCCCCATTGTGCGGCGCGCAAGGTCGATCAAGGCGTAGATGATCAATTGACCCGGGCCGTGATAGGTGAGATCCCCCCCGCGGTCGGTATCCACAGTCGGGATCGGACCGGCGGGCGCGGCCTCCTTGGCATTGCGCCCGCGCGTGTAGACAGGGGCGTGCTCAAGGACCCAGATCTCGTCAGGGGTGTCGTCCGTGCGCGTCTCGCTAAAGGCGCGCATGGCCGCAAGGCTTTCCTGGAAATCGACCAGACCGGGCCAGCGCCGAATCGCGATGTCTGTTCTCATAGCGCGATGAGGACCTCGGGCAACGCCTTGAGCCCCTCATAGATCGCATCGAGCTGGGCCTTGTCGGTGGCACGAATGGTTAGGGTAACCGCGGTATAGGTGCCGCCCCGGCTTGCACGGCTTACGCAAGACAACAGGTCTTGCGGCATGATGTGGCGCGAGACGATCTCGTGGACGAGGGCCTCGAAGCGCACCGACTGACGGCCGATCGCCTTGATGTCGATCGTGCAGGGGAAGGTGAGGAGCGGGGCCCCCTTGCCGTTGTGTCCGTTGCTTGCCATTTAGGCCCGTCTGCCCATGCGCACATCCTCCTTGAAGGCCTGAAAGGCGGTGTGCAGGCGATCGAACACGGGGCCAGGCCGGCCATTACCCACTGGCCTGCCATCAATGTGGGTCACCGCCGCCACTTCACGGCCGGAGCTCGTGATGAGGACCTCCTGGGCGCCGGTCAGCTCATCGCGCGACGGGGCGCATTCCAGGACACTGATGCCCAGCTGGGCCGCAAGCTCCAGTACCACATCGCGGGTGATGCCGCCCAGGATGAGGTGGCTGCGCGCCGCGGTGCGCAGCTGCCCGTCGCACACCGCGAAGACGTTGCTCACCGCCCCCTCGTTGACCCGGCCGTCCCGGATCAGCAGGGCCTCGTCGGCACCCCGCGTCAAGGCCTCCTGAACGAGCAGCACGTTGGCGATGAGCGAGGTCGTCTTGATATCGCAACGCCCCCAGCGGATGTCGTCGCACACGATCGCCGTTACTTCATGGGCGGCGCTGCCCGCCGGTTCCGAGACCCGCGGCCGCGCGTAGGCAAAGAGTGTCAGCGGGGCATTCACCGGGAAGCCGTGCTGACGGGGGGCCGCCCCGCGCGTGACCTGGAGATACAAGATCCCGTCGCCGGACTGCAGGGTCTCGGCCAGCCGCGCGCACACCGCAGGCCAGTGGACCGGGCCGAGGCGTTCATCCATGCCCGCTGCCGCCATGCTGGCCTTGAGGCGCGCCAGGTGGGCCGCCTCCCGAAAGGGGCGGTGCCCATAGACCGGTATCACCTCGTAGACGCTGTCCCCGAAAATAAAGCCGCGGTCGAAGACCGATACGCGCGCGCTCTCGGCGGGTATCCAGTCACCGTTTAAATACACGAGCATGGGCTCTGCCCCTCTTAGCGCGGCCCCCGGTGGGCTTGTTGCCATGCCAAAACGCCCCATCCGACACG
>JAKARI010000049.1:3738-5507 GCA_021819245.1 Pseudomonadota bacterium
GCGGGGTGCGCGGGGTGCGGTCCGAACACATCCGGCGTATGACGCCCGACCCGGATCAATCGCCGGCTTGTCTCGCCCGGCACGATCCCCTCGACCTCCACCGGCGCAGTCCCGGTCGCGAGCACCCCGAGGCGGGCCGCGGCAGCATAGGATAGGTCGATGATGCGCCCCGGATAGAACGGCCCCCGGTCATTGATCAGCACGATCACGCTCTTGTTGTTGTTGAGGTTGCGTACCAGGGCGTAGCTGGGCAATGGCAGGACCTTGCTGGCCGCGGTCATGGCATACATGTTATAGGTCGAGCCATCCGCGGTCTTTTGGCCATTGAAGGGAATGCCATACCAGGAGGCGATGCCGCGCTGGCGATAGCCGGCCGCCGTCTTCAGGGGGGTGTATGTGCGCCCGTCGACGGTATAAGGACTATTGCCGTAGGGGCTCAAGGCGAGCTTGTGCGGCACGATGTTGCGGTCCGAGAGGTCGGCGGGATTGCGGTAACCGGTGCTCGGCAAAAAGCCGCAGCCGGCGAGCATAAGCGCAAGACACAGGCCGGTGGCGAGGCGCCTGCCCCCGATCCCGAAACGACTACCCATCAGCCCGAACCCCCGTCATATGGGAGCTTTAAGGGTAGAGTATGCGCGACCCTGGCAAAACCTCAAGTCGCGCACGTCATGGGCCCCGTATCAATTTACGAGGCGGCGGTGGCTATGAATGCTCATGAGGATCCCGAGGCCGGCCATGATCACGATGAGCGAGGTGCCGCCGTAACTCAGCAGCGGTAACGGCACGCCGACGACCGGAAGGATCCCCGTCACCATGCCCATATTGATGAAGACGTCAAAGAAAAACAGGATCGACAGGCTCCCGGCGAGCAAGCGGGAGTAGCTATCCTGTGCGGAAAAGGCGATGCGCAGGCCGCGGTAGACGATAAAAAGATAGAGGGCGAGGAGCGCCAGGTTGCCGAAGAGCCCGAATTCCTGACAGAACACCGCGAACGCAAAGTCCGTCGTGCTATCGGGCAGAAAATGGAGGTGCGCCTGACTGCTGTTGAGCCAGCCTTGCCCGAAAAGCCCCCCCGATCCGACCGCGATCATGGCCTGGATGGCGTGATAGCCGGCCCCCAGGGGATCGGCCTCGGGGTGGAACAGAATATAGATCCGCTGGCGCTGATAATGGTGCATGTGGGCCCACAATACCGGGGCTGCGGCCGCGCCCATCATGAACACGACGGCCATGGTGCGCCAGCCGATTCCGGCCAGGAACAAGACGATGAGGCCCGATAGCAGCACGACCAGGGCGGTCCCGAGATCCGGTTCCTTGACGATCAACAACACCGGGACGAGCAGAATGAGCGCCGCCAGGGCGATGCGGGTCAGGCGTGGCGGCAGGTGGCTGCGCGCAAAAAACCAAGACAAGGCCATGGGCACGAAAAGCTTCATGAACTCCGATGGCTGAATCGACAATGGCCCCAGGGCAATCCAGCGGCGCGCGCCGAACCGCACGACACCGATCGCCAATACCGCGGCCAGTCCCAGTACGCCCAGGGTGAAGGCCGGGATCGACCAGCGCCGATAGGTGTCCGGGGGGATCTGGGCGGCCCCTATCATGACCACAAACCCGATGGTCAGGCGCACGGCATCATCGAGCGCAAAGCCGATGCTATCCCCGCTCGCGCTATAGAGGACGACGAGGCTGACCGCTGCGAGAATGGAGAGCGCGGTAAAAAGCGGTTTGTCTATGTGCCAGCGTTCGAAAATCGTCATGGGGTGGTT
>JAKARI010000003.1 GCA_021819245.1 Pseudomonadota bacterium
CGCCCGGATTCTGCCGAAAGATGGTAAAACGGCCTGGAAACAGGCAATGTCGGGCCCCATCCCGGGCTCATCAGGGTCGATCCGGTGACGTGACACCAGAAATCGACCATTCAGCAATGGGTTGGGGGAAGGTGAGTATGCTTTTTTTCAACGGCCTGTTAGGCTTCAGGTCTTGGGAATGGGCGCTACGGCCAGGGGCTTGCTTGCCCAAGATTGTGGACAATGCCGTCGCAGAGCACGGTCGCGCATCGCGCGCCGCAGGGCGACGACGACAGCGATCCCGGGAGCGGAGTTCGTAGGCATCTGTGCCACCATCAGGGCCGCGGGCCGATTGCCAGCGCCCGAAGGGGCCTGCCATCGGGCTTATGCCCCGGGGACCGGGGTGGAGGCGCCAGCAAGGCCCCGTTGCGAAACGACGACTGTGTTCCACCAGGGTTTCTGGACCGGCCGCTAGGGCGTCAACGGATCCGCGGGGGCCTTCCACCGCGCTCGGAGAAGGCGGCGTAGGCAAAGTAGCCAAGCGGTATCACAAAGAGCGTGAGCACGGTCGATGCCAGCGTCCCGAAGATGAGCGAGATGGCAAGCCCCCCGAAGACCGGGTCCATGACCATGATCGCGGTGCCGAGCATGATGGCAAGCGCGGTCAGCATGATGGGCCGCAGCCGCACCGTCCCGGCCTCGACCACGGCCTCGGTCAGGGCGTGCCCGGCGCGCCGGTAGTCGAGGATGAAGTCGATCAAAAGCAGCGAGTTGCGCACCACGATTCCGGCGAGCGCGATGACCCCGATCATGGAGGTGGCGGTGAAGTACTGGCCGAGCGCGGCATGGCCCGGGAATACGCCGATGATCGTGAGCGGGATCGCGCCCATGACGATGATGGGGATGGCAAACGAGCGGTAGTAGCCGACCAGGATGACGTAGATGAGAAGGATCGCCACCCCAAAGGCCGATCCCAGGTCCCGGAACACGTTCAGGGTCAACCGCATCTCGCCGCTCCAGCGCAGCCCATAGTGCAGACTGCTCGGGTCCTTCATGAAGTCCTGCTTCAGATGCACCCCGTCGACCGCGTGATACCTGAGGTACTGCCACATGTGCAGTACCGGATACACGGGGCTCCCGCTGCTCATGCCGGCGGTGACATACTCGACGTCGCGGCCGTCTTTCTGATAGATGGGCCGCGGCGCCGGGCGCCGGATGACGCGCACGACCGCCGATAAGGGGATCTCCCGGCCCTCGGGGTTGGTGACAAAGAGCTTGCCGAGGTCATTGGGGCCGATGTGGTCTGCGATCGGTACCCGAAACCGGATCGGGACCGGTTCTTTGGCGTGCGCGATGTGCGCCGTGCCGTCGCTGATGCCCGACAGGAAGCCCTTCAATGTCTGGGCCACCTGCGCGACACTCACCCCATGGAGGGCGGCCTGTCTTCTGTTGACCTTGATGATGTACTGCATGGAGGCATGCGGCACGGTGCTGTCTACCCCGGCGAGGTGGGGGGTGTGGGCGAACAGGCCATAGCGCAGGTCCTGGGCGATCGCCTGCACCTTGTGATAGCTCGGCCCGAAGACCTCGGCCATGATCGTGGCCCGCACCGGCGGACCCGGCGGGTGCTGAACGATCTTGATCATGGCGCCGGTGCGCGTGATCAGCCGATTCACCGCCGGCCGCAGGGACCGGACTATGGCGATCGACGAGATCGGCCGCTCGCTCTTGCGCACGAGGTGGACCTGGATCTCGCCCACCGTGGGGCCCCGCTTTAAGGTCTCGCCACGCAAGAGCCCGCTGAAGTTAATGGCCCCCATGGCGCCCGCCGACAGGTCATAGGTCGTGACATAGGGGTTTGCGCGCACGATATTCCCAAGCGCCGTAATGACCTGATCGGTGTCCTCGAGCGTGCTGCCGGCGCGCGTGCGGACAGTGATGTCGAAGCTGTTATTGTTGTTGCGCGGCAGCATCTTGAAGTTCACGAGGCGCGCCGCCGGCATGGCCAGGACCCCGGCGAATAGCAGGATGATGGCGCCTAGAAATCCGCGCCGCACCCACGGGCGCGACAAGAGCGCGCGCATGATCCGCGCATAGCCCCTTTGGAGGACGCCCGGCCGATCGTGACTCGGCCCGCCATGACCTTTAAGCCACATGCGCGCCGCCCAGGGCGCCACCGTGTAGGCGATGAAAAGCGATGTGATCATGGCCACGGGGACATTCTTCGGAATCGGCGCCATGTAAGGCCCCATCATCCCCGTGACGTAAAGCATGGGCAGAAAAGCGACGATCACCGCAAAGGTCGCGAGGTTCGTGGGGCGCCCTATCTCATTGACCGCAAGGACGGCCTCACGCACGCGATCGACCCCAGCGCGGGCGTAGTGGCGGAATATGTTTTCTATGACGACAATGGAGTCGTCTACGAGCAGCCCGAGCGACAGGATCAAGGCGAACAGGGTAATGCGGTTGATCGTCTGGCCTTCGAGATCGCCCACTGCCAGTGTCACAAACAAGATGAGCGGGATCGTGATCGTGACGATCGCGGCCGCCCGCCAGCCAAGGAACACCACGAGCAGGAGCACGACCGTCGCCACGGCGATGAACAGGTGCTCGATCAGGGTGTTGACGGCGCTATTGGCGCGCTCGCCATCGTCGCGGGTCACGTTGACGTGCACGCCATCCGGAATGATGGGCCCCTTGAGCGCGTGCAGTTTGCGCAACACGGCGTGGGCGACCGCCACCGCGTTGGTGCCGGCGCGCTTGGCGATGGCGATCGTGACCTCGGGGACCTCGATGTTGTGCGGACGCGCATGCGAGTAGGCCGGCCCAAAGCCGATTTCATGCACGGTCTTGATGCGACCGGCACCATCGGTCACGGTCGCGACGTCGCGCAGATAGACTGGGCGGTGATCATAGAGGCTCACCACCACGCGCCCGACGTCTTTCGCCGAACGCAGCATGGTGCCCGCATGGATGGTGGCGCGCCGGTTATGGTTGGTGAAGTGCCCGGACGGGATCTCGACATTGGTCGCCTGCACGACCCTCTGGACGTCGTCTAGGGTCACGTCGTAGTGGCGCATGAGGCGGGGATGCAAGACCACATTGATCTTGCGTTGCTGGCCGCCTATGAGATAAGCGCGCGAGGTGCCGGGCACGCGCCGCAGGTGGTGCAAGACGCGCGTGGCGATGGCCCGCAGCTGCACGCCGCTCATGTCCGCGCTGGCAAGAGATATGGTCACGATCGGGACCTGGTTGACATCGAGCGGCTGGATCACGGGCTGCCTGGTCCCGGGCGGCATGCGGCTCATGTTGCTCATGATCTTGTTGTAGAGCCGCACGAGCGATGCCACGCGATTTTGCCCGACCTTAAATTTTACCGTAACTACGCCCATGGAATCGAGCGCGAGCCCGTAGGTGTGATGGATGCCGCGCATGCCGCGCAGTATGGCCTGCAGGGGGTCGACGATGAGGTTTTTGACCTCGCGGGGGCTCGCGCCGGGCTTGGCGACGATGATGTTGGCGGCCGGCACCACGATCTGGGGGTTTTCCGTGCGCGGCGTCGTGCGTAAAGCAAGCAGCCCGGCGAGCACCGCCACCACCACGATGAGCGCCGTGATCTTATTGTCGATGAAATAGCGGGTGAGCCGGCCCGAGATGTTGAGCGGCCCTTGCGGTTTTTGATCAGCGCCTGCCATGCGGTCCTCGTGTCGCGGTAATCAGGGGGCGCACGGGGGTTCCATCGTAGATGCCGCCGTGCCTAGGGGGCCGAATCAGGGTCTCGTGCCCGTCGAGCCCGCTGAGTATCTGCGCCGTCTGCGCGGTGGTCGCGCCGATCTTTATCAGACGAAACCGGGCGCGGCCACGAGGGCTCAGTATAAAGACCCCTGGCAGTCCCCCCAGAGAGACGACGACGTCCCTGGGGATCACGACATCGCCATGGGCGTCGAGGTCTGCGGGTGTGCGCAGGCGTATGGTGGCGCAGGTCACGGGGGGGCGCACCGCCGGGGGCGTGGGCGGGGGCGGCCTGCGCGCGCACGCGGCAAGGACGAGCATGGCCCCAAGCGCAAGACGTCCGGCCGCCCTCATGATGCGACCCCGAGGGACGCCAATGTCCGGCGCGACAGGCCCCCGCATGCCGCACCCAGGGCCGCGCGATTGGCCGCCAGGGCATAGAGGGCGGCAAGCCGTGCCTCGCGCGCCTGCACGAGGCCCTGTTCGGCGTTGAGAAGGGATAGGAGGATGGCGCGCCCCTCGCCATAGCGGACCTGTATCACCGCCACCGCCTTGCGGGCGCGCACGACATTGGCATTGGCTATGCGGTATTGGGTCTGGGCGGTGCGCATGCGGTCGTAGGCGCGCGTCACGTGATTGCGGATGCGCGCGCGCAGCCCGGCGAGCCTGGCATCAAGCTCGGCGGCTCTTTGCTCGAGGACATCTGCCCGGTCGCGATTGCGATCCCCGTCATAGAGCGATTTGCTGATGACGGCGCCCACGGTCCAGGCGTTGTGACGCAGGTCCGGGATCTCGCTAAACCATTGCGACTGGGCGTCAAGCCGGATCTGAAACGACGAGCGGTCGCGCGCGGCCTGCGCCCTGGCGCGCAGGGCCATGATTTCATCGCGCAGGGCCTTGATGTCGGGCCGGTTGGCCTGGGCCTCGCGGTAAAGGCCGGCGAGGCCTCTGCGCGGTATCGGGACCACCGGCAGCAAGAGGGGCGGCACGGTGATGGTGTGCCCGGCGCCTGCCCCCATCGCCGTCGCCAGGTTGTTCAGGGCGATACGGACATCGCCGCGCGCCTCGGCCAGCATGCCCTTGCTGGCCCCGAGATTGACCGCGGCGCTCAAGGCGTCGGAGCGTACGATGCGCCCGCGTGCGTAGAGGTAGCGGGCGGTGCGCGCATGCCGCCTGGCCGCGGCCACGGCCTTTTCGGCGACCGTGACGGCCTCACGCGCGGCCAGTACCCCCTCATAGGCCTCTACCACCTGAGCGATGATGGTTTGGCGGGCGCGCAGCGCCGCGCTGCGCGCCGCCAAACGCCCGAAGCGACCGGCACGCTCTGCCGCCCCGATCGCGCCGCCCGTGTAGAGCGGCCAGGATAGCGCGAGCGTCGCGGTGCCGAGTTTCGTGACTCCGGGGTCATTCAGGGCATTGGGAGTAAAGGCCGCGGCACTCACTTGCCGGCGTTCCAGCTCCGCAGACAGGGCCTCCAGCGGATTGTTGCTGAAAAGGTAGCCGTAGCTTACGCTGATCGCGGGCATGGACTGATCGCGGGCGACATGGAGTTCGGCCCGCGCGGCCGCGCGCCGCGCCGTGGCCAGATGCGCCAGACTGTTGTGCGAAAGCGCGAAATCCACGGCCTGCCTAAGCGTAAACGAGCGCGCCACGGCATGCCCCATGATCCAGAGGGCGGTCATTCCCAGTACCACCGCAAACCGCTTCATGGTGTCCCTGCTCCTTTGTCCGGCCTGGCCTCTTATTGTATATTAGCAATTAATTATTAACTAATTAAAGCCCTGATAGGCCTCTCATCGAGATGTGAGTGTAACCGATTGTCCCGGCCTTGCGCCGGGCCCTCGGGTGTGGGGCCGGGCGCACGCGCCATGCCGAGGGCAGTAGGAGTCGAGTGGGGTTTGCGTTAATCTCATGCCTGCGGGATGTCGTGGCGGCTCGGGATGCCGATGCCGGCGCGGCGGGGGGTCGGTACGATGGGCAGACAAATCGACGTTCAGGACCTGAAGAAAGGGATGTATGTCGTTGAGCTCGATCGCCCGTGGGTCGAGACCTCGTTTATGTTTCAGGGCTTCGAGATTCGAACCGATGCCCAGCTGCGCGAGCTTCAGCGCCTCTGCCGGCATGTGTATATCGCCCATCACGACGAGGCCGGGGCAGACCCCGGGGCCCGGCGCAAGGCCGGCCCGGCATCAGGCGCCGAGGTCGTGCCGGGAGGCGATAGGCGCCAAGCGGAGGTGCTGGCGGCGTCGCTTACCGGCCGGCGCGGCCCCTCGGCTTATGGAGAGCCGATCCCGCTCGAGACAGAGTTGCCGGAGGCGCGCAGGCTGCACGCCGAGGCGCGCGAACTTTTCTATCGCATTCAAGATGACGTGCGGCTGGGCCGTAATATCGACGGCGAGGGCCTGCGCGTGATCGTCGCCGGCATGGTCGATAGTGTCGTGCGTAATCCGGATGCGCTGGTCTGGCTTACTCAGTTGCGTAACAAGGATGAATACACGGTGCTGCACAGTATTCGCGTGGCCATACTGGCCCTGGCCTTCGGTCGCCACCTGGAATTGACGATACCGGAGCTCAATATCCTGGGTGCCGGCGCGCTGCTGCATGACGTCGGCAAGCTCAAGATTCCCGACGTCATTTTGAACAAGCCCGAGCGCCTCACCGACGAGGAATTCGCCATCGTCAAGAACCACGTGCCCGAGGGCGTGAAAATTCTGGAGTCGGCGCGCCGCATCCCCTTGTCCGCCATAGAGGTCGCACAGTGCCATCACGAGCGCTACCAGGGGGGCGGCTACAATCGGGGCTTGACGGGAGAACGCATCGGCCTGTTTGGGCTCATGGCGGCGATCGTTGATACGTATGACGCAGTCACGAGCGATCGCGCCTATCATGCCGGTATATCGGCCTATGACGCCCTGGGCAAGCTCTATGGTCAGCGCAACAAGGAGTACCACGGCGGGCTGGTCGACCGCTTCATCCAGTGCCTGGGGACGTATCCGATAGGCAGTATCGTGGAATTGACCACAGGCGACATAGGCGTCGTGACCGCCATCAATCGCCAGCGCTACCTGCGTCCGACGGTGGCCCTGGTGCGGCGCGCCAATGGCATGGCCTTTCCGCCGGGTGCTGCGGTGGACCTGGCCGCGGGCCACGAGTCTTCGGCCTCGGGCGTGGAGATCCGCCGGGTCTTGCCGGCCGGCGCTCACGACATCATTCCCGCGGACTACATGCCGCGCGGACCGGGCGCGGCCGCCCCGCGCGATCCTGGCCTAGAAGGACGGCCGCACCACGACTAGTATCACGATGGCGATCAGGATCAGCACCGGGATCTCATTGATGACGCGATAAAAGGTTGGGCTGCGCTTGTGTCCTGCGGCGAGCTCCCGGCCCAACACCCCCAAGTAGATGTGATATGCGGCAAGCAGCGCCACCAGCGCCACTTTGATGTCGAGCCATAGGCCGCGAAAGCCAAAGCCCAGCCACAACCATAAACCGAAGGTGATGGCAAGCACTGCGCTTGGCGTCGTAAACCGGTAGAGCCGCCGTTCCATGATCACAAAGCGGTCAAGCCCGGCCTTGTCGTTGGTCTGGCTGTGGTAGACAAAGAGCCGCGGGAGATAGAAAAGCCCCGCGAACCATGTAATGACAAATACGATATGAAAGGCCTTGACCCAAACCATCTCGAGGCTCCTGGCAAAGTGGGGTTGACGGGGGAGGCGCGCTTCATTGCTCTACAGCGGTTGGTGCGCCGGCGGTCTCGAGATCGGCAAGAACTCCTGCGAGCAGCCCATCCAGGAATCGCCGGCCAAGCGGCGTGGCCCGCATGGTCTCGTCCTCGCGTGCCAGCAGACCGCGGGCGATGGCCCGCGACCAGAGCGGTTCCAGGTCCCCGAAGTCATGTCCGGTCCGCGCCCGAAGCAGGTCCCGCGGAAAGCCCTCGGTAAGGCGCAGGGCATTCAAGAGAAACTCGAAGATCACGTCCTGTGTAGCCAGCAGGCGGCGGCTTGCGATGCGGTCGGGCCCTTCCATGTAGCGGACCGGGTCGGCGATGCGCGTGATGCGCGCCACCGCGGCACCGCCCGTGAGCTTGCTGTGGGCGCCGGCCCCGAGCCCCAAATAGTCGCCGAATTGCCAGTAATTGAGATTGTGCGCGCAGCGGTATCCAGGCCGGGCATAGGCCGACACCTCGTAACGTTCGTATCCGGCGGCATCTGCGGCCTGTGTTATCGCATCTTCTATGGCCGTGCGCAGATCTTCCGAGGGCAGGGCCGGCGGGTCGCGGGCAAAGGCGGTATGCGCCTCTATCGTGAGCTCGTAAAGCGACAGATGCGGCGGGTCCACGGCCAAGGCCGCGCGCACATCGGCCGCGGCCTGCCCTGGGGTCTGATCCGGAAGGCCGTACATGAGGTCGATATTGAAAGACGAGAAGCCCGCGCCGGCCGCGGCCTCCATGGCGTCACGGGCCTCGCGCGCGTCATGAATGCGTCCGAGTCGCCGCAAGGAGGGGGTGTGGAGGCTTTGCACCCCAAGCGATAGTCGCGTCACGCCGGCCTCGCGAAAGGCAAGAAAGCGGCTGCTGTCGACCGTGCCCGGGTTGGCCTCGAGCGTGATCTCGCAATCAGGGGCGAGCGTTGCCCGCCGGCCGACCCCGCTCAGGATGTCGCCGACGGCCGCCCCAGAGAACAGGCTTGGCGTCCCCCCGCCAAAAAATATCGTCTGAATCTCGCGTCCCCTCAAGGCCCCCAGGCTCTGGTCGAGATCATCGAGCACGGCGCGCACATAGACCCCCTCAGGCAGCGCCCCGCGCCGGGGCAGCGAGTGAAAATCGCAATAGGGGCATTTGGCCACACACCAGGGGATATGGATGTAAAGGCTCAGGGGCGGGAGAGAAGGGGCGGTCATGGGCGATGGGCGCCAAGGAGCCGTGACATGACCCGCAGGGCCTGACCGCGGTGGCTTAACGCGTGCTTTTGGTCGGCGGTCAGTTCCGCAGCCGAGCAGCCATGGGTCGGAACATAGAACACCGGGTCATAACCAAAGCCGCCGGTGCCGTGTTCGGCGGTCAGAATGCGGCCCTCCCATATACCATCGGCAATGAGGGGACGGGGGTCATGGGCGTGGCGCACATAGACCAGCACGCAATAAAAGCGTGCGGTGCGTGCGGGTTCCGGGACCCCCGCAAGCGCAGCCAGAAGGGCCGCGCGGTTTTGTGCGTCGTCTGCATCCGCGCCGGCAAAGCGCGCCGAATAGAGGCCGGGGCGCCCGTCCAGGGCATCTACCTCCAGGCCGGAGTCGTCGGCGAGTGCCGGAAGCCCGCTCCCGGCGGCGGCGTGACGGGCCTTGATCAGGGCATTTTCCACGAAGCTCAACCCGTTCTCGACGGCAGGCGCGATACCAAAGGTATCCTGGGCTGCAAGCGTGATGCCCGATCCGGCCAGCGCCCCCGCGAGCTCGCGGATCTTGCCGGCGTTATGGGTCGCGCAGCAGATCCTCACGGCTCGCAAGCCAGCGCCTGTCGTTGGGCCTCGAGTAGATTCTTGATGCCGTTACGCGCAAGCTCGGTCATGGCCAACATCTCCTCGAAACGGAAGCTGCCGCGCTCGGCGGTCCCCTGAAGCTCGATGAAGCCCCCGGCATCGTCCATGACCACGTTCATGTCGGTGGCGGCATTCGAGTCCTCCGCATAGTCCAGATCGAGGACTGGCGTCTCGTTGTACACCCCGACCGAGACCGAGGCCACCTGGCGACGCAGCGGATCCTCTTTCAGGAGCTTGCGGGATTTGAGGAAGCGAATGGCGTCGGCGAGCGCCACATAACCACCGGTAATGGAGGCCGTGCGCGTGCCTCCGTCGGCCTGCAACACGTCGCAGTCGATCATGACCGTGCGTTCGCCCAAGGCCTTCAGGTCGAGCGCTGCGCGCAACGAGCGGCCGATGAGGCGCTGGATCTCGACTGTGCGCCCATCTTGCTTGCCGCGCGCCGCTTCGCGCTGCGTGCGCTGGCTGGTGGCGCGCGGGAGCATTCCATATTCGGCGGTCAGCCAGCCCTGGCCGCGGCCTTTGAGAAACGGCGGGACCTTCTCGTCTACGCTTGCCGTACACAAGACGCGCGTATTGCCAAACTCGATGAGCACCGATCCTTCCGCATAGCGCGTGAATTGACGGGTGATCTTGATGGTGCGTAGCGCATCGGCGGCGCGTCCGCTTGGTCTCATGAGGATGTCCTTAACGTGGGGTTGTCGATCGCCAGTTTAACAAAAACATCGGATCGGCATCAGCGCATCGCCGCCACCAGACCCTGCCGTTAGCCCCTTGGCGGCACCTTCTTGGGTGCACCCCGTATTTCGTCGAGCTTGCGGCCGACGATGAGGCTGCGCCCCTCTTCCCAGAAGGCGCGCGCCGTGAGCCGCCGCGCGCAGGCGGCGATGCCCGTCGGGCGGCCGGGCTGATCCTGCCAGCGCAGCGCCGCGGCGCTGATGTTGTCGGCGGCCTTCCGGCGGCGATTCTCCGCGGCCAGCAGCAGGTCGGCAAGGCCGTTTTCGAGAACCGGATGGGCAAGCGCACGCGGGATCTCTACGTTCGATGCCGCCTCCCATACACCGTCGCTGCACAGCAAGAGCGTGTCGCCGGCCCGTAGCGCCGTCTCGGCGCTTAAGTGGATGATCGGGTCCTGGCGGCCGCCCAGACAGGCGAGCAGGCGGCTCTTGTCGGGGTGCGCCAGGGATTCCTTGTCATCGAGAATGCCGCGCTCACGAAAGGTCTCGATGGTGGTGTCGTCTTGCGTGCGGCTTATGACGGCCTGATTGCGAAGATGGTAGAGGCGGCTGTCTCCGACGTGCGCCCAGTAGGCGCACCCCTCCTGCACAAGGGCCAGGACACAGGTGGTACGCGGTTCGATGGGCGGAGCACGGCGCCGGCCAAGGTCCCTCAGGGTCCGGTGGACCTGGAACATGATGAGGGCCAGGAAGTGGGGCGGGTCCTCTATGCGTGGTGAGCGTACTGCGTGGAAGGCGCGGACCGCGACCTGGCACAAGGTAGCCGAGGCCATGGCGCCGCCCTGGTGCCCCCCCAGGCCGTCCCCCAGAACCATCAATACCGCAGAGTCGCGCTCGGCGATCGCGACGCGATCCTCGTTGTAGGCGCGCCCCCCCTGTCGCGAGCCCTGCGCGCAGATATATTTCATGACCGCCCCAGTCGCGGCCACGACCATTTCTCGAACCACCGGCCGATGTCGCTTTTATTGTTGGATTGGTGACTGGGTGTCTCGTTTAAAAACGCCAACAGCTGCCCGACGTTCTGTGGCCGTTGCAGCTGGTCCATCTGCATGCACCAGTCTATGGCCTCCAGGATCTGCACGGAGTAGCGGCGACCGTAGCGGTTGCGCGCCCCCTTGAAGGTATCCTTGGTGGCGCGCGCCGTGGCCGGCGGCGGCGCGCGCCCGCTCAGGCAGGCCCACATCGATGCACCGATCGCATACAGATCGGTCCAGGGGCCGATATGGCCCTTCGTGTGCTGCTCCAGGGGCGCAAACCCGGCAGTCAGGGTCCGCAGGCCAGCCGGCCGCTCCTGGGTCTTTTGCGCGGCCCCAAAGTCCAAAAGCAGCGGGTTGCCGCCCGCGCGCAGCAGGATGTTGGCGGGCTTGATGTCGAGGTGCAGGAGGCCGCGGGTATGGAGCTCATCGAGGCCCATGAGCAGCGGCGGGAACATGGTGCGCAGGAATTTTTCGCTCAAGCCCCCCGGATGCCGCTTGATGTACCAGCGCAGGTCCCGCCCAACCTCGTAATGCATGACCATGTAGGCGGTATTGTGGGCCCGAAAGAAATTGGTGACCTGGACGATGTTGGGGTGATGCAGCTTGGCAAGGGCCGCGGCCTCGTCGAAGAACCGCTTGAGGCCCGAGGCAAAAAGGGGCGCAGTCTCATCGGAAAGCGGTTCGACCCGGCCGTCGGGACCGCGGCTGGCCTGACTGAGGGGGAGAAACTCCTTGATGACCACCGCGGCGCCGCTGGCGATCTCGGTGGCGAGATAGACCGAGCTAAAGCCCCCCCCGCCGAGGGTCTTTTCGATGCGGTAGCCTTTCAGGACATAGCCCTGGGCCAGGGGGCTTGGTTGTTTGCGCATATACCCTACACAATAACCGAAAACCACTCAAAAAGCTGTCGTGCCGACCCCTTAAGCCCGGATTCCTCGGCGGTACTTGGCCTGTACGCGGCCCTTCAGTGTACCGGCCCGTGCGGGTTTCGGTTAGTATGACGGGCATGACGGCTTCGGTGAGGAGCATGACCGCCTTCGCCCGTGCCCAGATTCCGGGCGAGCAGGGCGACGTGGTGTGCGAGCTGCGCTCGGTCAACCATCGCTATCTCGAGATCACGGTGCGATTGCCCGAGGTCCACGGCACCCTCGAGGGGAGGGTGCGCGAGCGGCTTGCGGCCTCGCTGGCGCGCGGCAAGGTCGACTGTCAGGTGATGTGGCGCAGGGCCTCGGCCGAGGCCGGGCTCGTCGTCGACGGGCGGCTTGCAGGCGAGGTGGCGCGCGCCGCCGAGGCCCTGCGCGCGGCCTACCCCGCGCTCGCACCGCTTGCCGTCGCTGATATCTTGCGCTGGCCCGGGGTGGTCGCGCAGCGCCCGGCGCCGGCCTTAGATGGCCCGGTGATAGAGGCCTGCGAGCGCGCGCTCGCCGATCTTGTCGAACAGAGGCGGCGCGAGGGCGCGCGGCTCGCGCAGGGCCTGGGCGAGAAGCTCGATCTGGTGGATGCCGGGGCCGCCGTCTTGCGCGGGCTCGTGGCCGAGGGTCTGGGCGCGGTGCGCGCCCGGCTGCGCGCACGCGTGGCGGCGCTTGGGCCGGTGCTCGATGATGCGCGACTCGAGCAGGAGGTGGTGCTTTTGGCGCAGCGCGGGGATGTCGAGGAGGAGGTCGAGCGGCTGGCCGCCCATGTCGCCTTGGCGCGGACATCGCTTAGGGAGGGCGGGCCCGTGGGCCGGCGTCTCGATTTTCTCATGCAAGAACTCAATCGCGAGGCCAATACCGTGGCCTCCAAGTCGCTGTCGGCCCGTGTTTCGAGCGCGGCGGTCGACCTCAAGGTGGTGATAGAGCAGATGCGTGAACAGGTACAAAATATTGAGTAGCGAGCCGCGGCTGGTCATTCTGTCTGCACCCAGCGGGGCCGGCAAGAGCAGCCTCGCCAAGGCGCTGGCCACAGACCCCCGTTTCGGGATCTCGGTCTCGCATACGACGAGGTCGCCGCGTCCCGGCGAGCAAGACGGCGTACACTACCACTTTGTGGATCATGCCACGTTCGCGCACATGGTGGCCGATGGCGCCTTTCTCGAGCACGCGCAGGTGTTCGGAAACCGTTATGGGACGACGCGCGCGGCCGTCGAGTCGCTGCTAAGCGAGGGCCGCCACGTCATCCTCGACATCGATTGGCAAGGCGCCCGGCGCATCAAGGCCCTGTGGCCCGAGGCATTGGCGATCTTCATCCTGCCGCCCTCACTCGAGGCCCTGGAGGCGCGGCTGCGCGGCCGCGGTCAGGATGATGAGTCGGTGATCGTGGGGCGTATGGACAAGGCGCGCGCCGAGATCGCCCATGCCCGGGAGTTCGACCACATCATCGTGAACGACGAGTTCGATGAGGCGCTTGCCGATCTGAAGACGCTGATCGCCGAAGGCCGCGTGCGCCGCCCCTTGCGCTACGACCCCGGCCTTTTCGCTCCTATCGGGGCATAAGGCGATTTGCTAGAATTCCCTATGAGATCATGAGGAGTGCGTTATGGCCCGTATTACGGTTGAGGATTGCCTGGAACACGTCGATAACCGCTTTCAGCTGGTGCTGGTGGCGGCCCGCCGCGCCCGCCAGCTGGCGTCGGGCGCCGAGCCGTGCGTGCCGCGCGAGAACGACAAGCCAACGGTCTTGGCCCTGCGCGAGATCGCCGAAGGTTACGTAACCAGCGCCATTTTGGACGATAATCCGGAGGCGGGCCTGGAGTCCGACGATGATGCCGTCTTATCCCTCGGAACAGGTGGCAACACTCCCGCAAGTCCCGCCCTCTGAGGGTGCGGGTCCGGGTGCCGTTTCGTTTCATATAAGCGACCTGCTCGCCTTGCTCGAGGGCTACCTCGGGCGCGAGGAGGTGGCTGCGGTGTACCGTGCCTACCTGTTTAGCGCGGAGGCCCATGAGGGCCAGAAGCGCCGCAGCGGCGAGCCCTACATCTATCATCCCCTGGAGGTTGCCCGGCTGCTGGCCGGATTGCGTCTCGATGCCACCTGTCTGACCGCTGCCATCCTTCATGACGTCATCGAGGATACAGGCCGGCGCAAAGACGAGATCATCACCCAGTTCGGCCAGGAGGCGGCCGATCTCGTCGACGGCGTGAGCAAGATCGGGCAGATCGAGTTCGAGAACAAGGAAGAAGAGCAGGCCGAGAACTTCCGCAAGATGTTGCTGGCAATGGCCCGGGATATCCGGGTCGTGCTGATAAAGCTCGCCGATCGCCTTCACAATATGCGCACGATCCGGGTGCTATCTCCGCCCCGGCAGCGGGCCATTGCCCGCGAGACGCTCGACATCTACGCGCCGATCGCCAATCGGCTGGGTCTCCATAATTGGTCGGTGGAGCTCGAGGATCTGGCATTCGCCGTTCTTTACCCCATGCGCTACCGGGTCCTGCAAGAGGCCGTGCGCAAGCGTCACGGTAACCGCAAGGCCCTGGTCGACAAGGTGCGGGTGGCGATCACCGAGCAGTTGCGGCGCGAGGGCCTGCCAGGTGATGTGTCGGGGCGCGAGAAGAATCTCTACGGCATCTATAGCAAGATGCGTCAAAAGCGCCTGTCGTTCGAGCAGGTCTATGACCTGTTGGCATTTCGTATCGTTGTCGACAAGGCGGATACCTGCTATCGGGCGCTGGGGGTGATCCATAACCTGTATAAGCCCATTCCCGGCCGCTTCAAAGACTATATCGCGATCCCCAAGACCAATGGCTATCAGTCCCTTCATACCGTGGTATTCGGCCCTTTCGGGGTCCTGATCGAGGTGCAGATCCGTACCGAGGACATGCATCGGGTTGCAGAAAACGGGGTCGCCGCCCATTGGCTCTACAAGACCGGCGATGTCGGCATGCAAAAGCGCGCCCTGCAATGGCTGCAGGGCCTGATGGAGACCCAGCAGCAGGCCGGCAACCCCCAGGAGTTCCTGGAGCACCTGAAGATCGACCTGTTTCCCGACGAGGTGTATGTCTTTACCCCCAACGGCGACATCAAGAAGCTGCCGCGCGGCGCGACCGTCATCGATTTTGCCTATGAGGTCCACACTGATATCGGCAAGCGCTGCGCGGGCGCGCGTATCAACCACCAGCTGGTCCCGATGCGCACGGTTTTGCGCAACGGTGACCATGTCGAGGTGATCACCTCGGCCTACAGCGCTCCGCACCCGTCATGGCTGAACTCGGTGGTGACGGGCAAGGCCCGCGTGCATATCCGCAATTACTTGAAGAACCTGCGCCGCGACGAGGCGATAAGCCTAGGCGAGCGATTCCTGGCAAAGGCCCTGCAGTCGCTTGGTTTTACGGGCGAGGTGAGCGGGGAGGCCAAGGACACGCTGCTGGCCACCTTGCACATGAAGAGCTGGCAGGATGTGCTGGCCGATATCGGATTGGGGACGCGGATTGCGGCCGTGCTGGCGCGCCAGCTCGTGCCCGATGTACCGACGCCATCGCTCGCCCCGTCGCGCGCGCCGGGTACGATCGCGATACGCGGGACCGAGGGCGCGGTGGTCAATTACGCCAAGTGCTGCCGCCCGATCCCCGGTGACCCGGTGCTCGGGTTTCTCACCGCCGGCCGCGGCATTACCGTGCACACCGAGGATTGCCCCAATGTCGCCGAGTACCGCAAGCATCCGGAGAAGTGGATCGATATCCAGTGGGAGAGTGGGATCGAGGGGTTTTGGCCGGTGGCCATTCGCGTGGAGGTCAAGAACCGCCGAGGGGTGCTGGCAACCGTCGCCGCCGCCATGTCCGAGCTCGATGCCAATATCGATACGGTATCGATCGATGAACGCGACGGCCAGGACACGGCCATGGATTTTGTGATCGAGGTCCACAACCGCGTGCATCTGGCGCGCATCATCCGCCGTATCCGTTCCCAGGAGGCGGTGGTCCGGATCAATCGTAAGCGAGGATAAGCATGGCCTTTCGTGTCATAGAAACCCCGGGCGCGCCGCGCGCTATCGGCACCTATTCGCAGGCCCTGAGGTCGGGATCTCTGGTCTTTCTCTCGGGCCAGATACCGCTCGATCCCGGCACCATGACGATCGTGTCGGATGACCCGCGCGCGCAGATTGTGCAGGTCTTCGAGAATCTGGAGGCGGTGATCTTGGCCTCCGGAGGCGAGCTTCGCCACGTCGTCAAGCTCTCGGTGTTTCTTACCGACCTCACCCACTTCCCGCTGGTCAACGAGGTCATGGCCAGCCGTTTCAAGCCGCCTTATCCGGCGCGTTCGGCGATCGGGGTCGCGGCCTTGCCGCGCGGCGCCCTAGTCGAGATGGATGCCATCCTCGACCTCGGTTAGCGCGCTCGCGCGCCCGCCGTGCGAGCGGCCGGTCACGGTGCTTCCGGGCATAGGGCCGGCGCTGGCCGGACACCTCACCCGCCTCGAGATCCGCACCGTGGGCGACCTTTTGTTCCATCTGCCGGCGCGCTATGAGGACCGCACTCGGTTTGTTCCCATACGGTGCGCCGCGATCGGGCAGTCGGCGTTGATCGAGGGCGAGATCGTGGCCGCGGGGGTCGCCGGTCGCGCGCGCCCATCGCTGATCCTCGATCTTGCCGATGGCGGCGGGCGCATGCGCGTGCGGTTCTTTCATTTCTCGCCTGCGCAGCGCCGCAAGCTGTGCGTGGGGACGCGCATGAGCATCTATGGCGAACTGCGCGCGGGCCCCGAGGGTCCGGAGATGGTGCATCCGGAGTATCGCTGTTTCGGCGAGGGGACCTTGCAGGAGCCGGTTCTGACGCCGGTGTACCCGGCCACCGAGGGCGTCAGCACGAAGGTCCTGCGCCGTGCCGTGCGCGCGGCCCTTGCCCTTGCCCTGCCGGCCTTGAGGGAATATCTCCCCAGGGCCGAGGGTCCGCCTGGACCCACGCTTGCCGAGGCCCTGCGGCTTCTGCATGGCCCGCCCGCAGGCTGCGACCTCGCGGCCGCACGCGCGGTTCTCGCATTCGAGGAGCTCGTGACCCATCATGCGCATCTCCTGACCCTGCGCCACGCAAAAGGGCAGGCCACGGGCGCCCAATGCCGTGTCCCAGGGCGACTTTTGGCGCGATTTCTTAAAGGGCTGCCGTTTTCCCCGACCGCCGGCCAGGAGGCCGTCCTCTCCGAGATCCGCCGTGATCTCGAGAGCGGCCGGCCGATGCGCCGCATCCTGCAGGGCGATGTCGGTTCCGGCAAGACCCTGGTGGCGGCGGGCGCGGCGCTCATCGTTATCGAGGCGGGCTTTCAGGTGGCGATCATGGCCCCCACGGAATTGCTGGCGCGCCAGCACATGGAGACCTTCGGCACCTGGCTGCGGCCGCTGGGCATCGAGCCGCTTGCGCTCATGCGGCTCGGCGCGGGGGCCAAGGCCCGCCGCGCCCAGGCGCGCGATCAGGGTACGCAGCTCATTATCGGCACGCAGGCGATGTTTCAGGAGGGGGTGGATTTTGCGCATCTCGCCCTGGTGATCATTGACGAGCAGCATAGGTTCGGTGTTCATGAGCGCCAGGCCCTGACGGCCAAGGCGCGCGCCGGTACGCACCGCGCGCACCTGCTCGCCATGAGCGCAACCCCCATCCCGCGCACGCTCGCGCAAAGCGTGTACGCGGATCTCGATCTCTCCGTTCTCGCCGAGCGGCCGCCGGGACGCGCCGCGGTCACGACCGTGGCGCTGGCCGCGACCCGCCGCGACGACGTGGTGGCGCGCGTGCGGGCGGCCTGCCAGGGCGGCGCCAAGGCCTACTGGGTATGCCCCCTCATCGAGGAAGGCGAGATGGATGTGAAGGCCGCGGCCGGCCTTCATGCCGAGCTCATGCGCGCCCTGCCGGGGATCCGTGTGGGACTCATTCATGGACGCATGCGGGCCGCCGACAAGGACCGCGCCATGGAGGACTTCGCGCGCGGGCCGGTGCAGGTGCTGGTGGCGACCACCGTGATCGAGGTCGGTGTCGACGTCCCCAGCGCAAGCCTGCTCGTCATCGAGAATGCCGAGCGCCTGGGTCTTGCGCAACTCCACCAACTGCGGGGGCGCATCGGGCGCGGCGGCCTGCCCGGCCACTGCGTGCTGCTCTACAAGCCGCCCCTGGGCGACATGGCGCGCGCGCGCATCGCCTGTCTGCGCGAGACCGATGACGGTTTTGTCATCGCCCGCCGGGACCTGGATCTGCGCGGCGCAGGCGAGGTCTTCGGCGCCCGTCAGACCGGTCTGCCGGGTTTTCGCGTCGCCGATCTCGTGCGTGACGAGCTCCTGTTGCCTGCGGTCGCGAAGACGGCGGCGGCCTTGGTCGAGGGCGATCCCGCCCGGCTCCTGGGGCTACGCCAACGCTGGCTGCGCGAACGTCATGAACTGGCATCCGAATGAACACCCCCCTTAGGCCCTGGTAGACGGGTGCCTGGAGAGGCCCGCAGGATGCGACAGGGCGTGCGGGCCGGGCCGGTGAACGGGCCCGGCCGCTGGAGTCAGCCCGACCGGGCCGGTATCAGGGCCATGATGCGATGGCCCCGCGCCGAGGGGTGTTTTTGGCAGACGGCGCGGATAAAGGCCTCGTCTGCCGTTATAAAGGGACAATCCTGCTCTCTGGCGAGCGCGAGATAGAGACAATCGTATGCCGGATGGCCAATCTCGATCGCGAGTCGCGTGGCGGCCTCAAGGAGGGAGTGCGCTGGCAGAAATTCGATATGGGCCGCCTGCAGCAGCCGGGCGGCAAATTGCGCCTCGTCTGCCGAGAGTTCGCCGCGTCTTACCTTTTTCCAGAGGATATTCGCGCATTCCGCCGCCAGAAGATCGGGTGCCAGCAGCCTATGATGTGCGCGTATCGCCAGCGCCTCGCGCGTGCCCTCTTCTTCGATGACCCATTTGATAGCGATACTCGCGTCGATGACGCAGTCCTTCACCGCGCGTCGCGCCCTTCGCGTAGCAGAATCTCGGAGGGCGTGTGGGACCGGTGCCCCGTGAGCTTGCGCAGCTCACACGCCAGCGTCTCGAAGGATGTCTCGGCTTCGCCGGCAAGGGCCTGGCGCAGTATTTCGCGATGCTCGGCCTCGGCCGATCGCCCATGGCGGGCCGCCCGCCGTTTCAGGCGCGCGATCAGCTCATCATCGAGATTGCGGACATGAAGGTTACCGGCCACGGGACACGCCTCACGAGGAAACACGTGACCTCAACGATAGCTTTTTGGGAGCACTTCCGTCAAGACAGAGGAGGGAGGGCGCTGACCACTGGCGCGAGCGGCTTTTAGTGGAATCCCCATTACGCGTACCTGCAAGGCGGCAGAAGGCGATCAGCGTAACGATGCCCGGCATACGCCGATGCGATCCCGACACTCCGCGCGGGGCCATCCGCTGCGAGGGTGTCGGTGCCGAGCGAGGGCGGTGGCCAGCAGTACCGAGGTGCGCCTAGAGATGTCCGGCACCGGCAATCAGCCCGACCCGGCCGGTATCTAAGGTGACGATGCGATGGCCCCGCGCCGAGGGGCGTTTTCGGCAGGCAGCGAGCGCGGCCCGGCAGGGGCGCAGCCTTCGTCGTGCCGAGCCTTCTCGAGAAACATGTTGAGCGCGGGGAGGGGTCCGCAGCGGCGCACCTCTGCGGGCTTGGGGCGTCGTGGCAGGCGCGTACTGCGGTACAATACGGCGTTTCCGGGCCCGATCACGGGTGCAGGCGTTGAGCGAATGATGGCGGCAAGGGGCGGGGGGACAGTGCGGGCGAGCGGGTGGGCGCGGTGGGGGGCCTATGTGCGCCTCATGCGGTTGCATCGCCCCATCGGCAGCCTCCTCTTGCTGTGGCCGACGCTCTGGGCGTTGTGGCTGGCAGGCCGAGGTCATCCGGACCCGATCCTGGTGGCGGTCTTCGTGGCCGGGGTGCTGATCATGCGCTCGGCCGGCTGCGTCATCAACGACTATGCGGACCGGGATTTCGATGGGCATGTCTGGCGGACCCGCGAGCGGCCGATCGCCTCGGGCGAGGTCAGTCCACGCGATGCCCTGATCGTGTTTGCGGGCCTGTGCCTGCTCGCCGCCCTGCTCGCGTTCTGGCTCAACACCTTCACGATCGAGCTCGCCTTCGTGGCGGTCGCGCTGGCCGCGTCCTATCCGTTCTTCAAGCGTTTCACGCATCTCCCGCAGGTCTATCTGGGACTCGCCTTCGGGTGGGGGATCCCCATGGCGTTCGCCGCCGAGACCGGCCGTATCCCGCTTCTGGCCTGGGTGTTATTGGCCGCCAATGTCGCCTGGACGATCGCCTACGATACCGCCTACGCCATGGCCGACCGCGACGATGACCTAAAGATCGGCGTCAAGTCGAGCGCCATACTGTTCGGGCATTGGGATCGGGCCATGGTGGCCTTGAGTCATGCGATCGCCCTGGGATTATTGTATTGGGCTGGCGTGATGGCGCACCTGGGCCCTCTGTACGATGCCGGTCTGGGGTTCGCTGCGGGGTTTGCGCTCTACGAACAAGGGTTATTGCGTGACCGCGAGCCTCGGGATTGCTTTCGGGCCTTTCTCAACAACAACTGGTTCGGCGGCAGCGTCTTTGTCGGCCTGGTCGCCGCTTATCTCGGGAGGTCATTGTGAAGCTCTATGGTCATGCCACGTCGCCTTATGTGCGCAAGGTGCGCATCGCCCTGCGTGAAAAGAATATCCGTTTCGAATGGATTCAGGAGAGCCCGCACGATGCCGGCAACCGCATCGCGGCGTTAAATCCCCTCGGCAAGGTGCCGGTCATGGAGACCGACGACGGCCGCGTCCTGTTCGACTCGGCATTGCTCATCGAGTATATCGATACCCTCACGCCCGAGCGGTTGATTCCCTCCGCCGAGCCCGAGCGCCTGCGCGCCTTGCTGTGGAATACGCTGGGCACGGGCATCGTCGATGCCGCGGTCGCCCGTCTTCTGGAAGACAGGCGCCCGGCCTCCGAGAAGTCACAAGACTTTATCGCCCGCCAGGAGGACAAGATCGCGCGTGCGCTCGCCTGGGCGGACAAGGCGGATCGGGGTCGTGCCTATCTCGTGGGCGAGCGCTTCAGTATCGCCGATCTGGGATTGGGGGTGGCGCTGGAATATATCGATTTTCGTTATCCGCATGACTGGCGCAGTCAGCACCCGCGGCTTGCGCGCTGGCTCGCCGGCATCAGTACCCGCGGCTCGTTCGCCGAGACCCTGCCCCCGGGGATGGAGCGGGCCCTCGACGCGCCCCATTGACCCGCAGGGGCGCATGACCACCGTCCTTTTCCTGTTAGCAGCCCTGCCCGCGATCTTGGCGGGCGCCGGGTATTCACAAACGCGATCGAGCATGTGGGTGCGGCGTTCGGGGTATCGGAAGGCGTGACCGGATCGCTTTTGGCGGCGGTCGGCACCGTCTTGCCAGAGACCGCCGTTGTGCGGGTCGCGTCGCTGCACCCGGGCGCGGGGGCCTGCGGCGGGATCTCGACTGGTTTCTCGCCTTCTTCGCCGTGGCCTTGGCGGGGCTCTATGCGCCTGAGGGCCTGTCCCGGCGGATGCGGGCCGGCGTCCTACTCATCCTCGGTTATGCCGGCTCCGGGTATGCCACCGCGCGCCTCAAAGGCGTTGGTGGCCGCAGGTCATGAGACGTACGCGGCAACGGCCTGCATCTGGCGCGTTTTGCATGGAAGGGTGTCCCCGGGCTGCGGTATGTTCAGCCCATCATGGGCCTTGCCCTCATCGGCGGCGGCGCCGCGTGGTTCACGGCGGGTATCGAGGGGCTTGCGGCGCCAAGTCGGCGCCCCGGTGCCCGTGCTGGCCCGCATCGCCGCCCCGATTGCGACCGAGTTACCGGAGGCGATCCCTAGCGTGCTCGGGATCCGGCGTGGGCACGACACCCTGGCGTTTGGCAATATCACGGGCGCGCTCGCGTTTCAGGGGGGCCTCCTGCCGGCCCTCGGCATGACCCTGACGCCTTGGCGCCCGACCCCGCTTGTGCTGGCCGCCCTGCTGATTGCGATCGCGGGGGCCGTGATGCGGCGTGTGTGCATCATGCGCGCCATCGTCCTGCGTCCCACCCCCATGCGGGCCGGCGGTCTTCTCTACGCCGGCTTTCTCGGCTATCGTCTCGCGGCATGAGCCTCTACGCCGTCCTCGGCCATCCCATAGATCACAGCCTGTCACCGCGCATTCACGAGGCCTTTGGTGTCCTGACCGGCCGTGTCGTGCGCTATGAGCGCCGCGAGGTGCACCCCGGGGGCCTGGCGCACGCCCTGCGGACCTTCGCGTCCGAGGGCGGGCGGGGGGCGAATATCACCGTGCCCTTAAAAGGCGAGGCCTTTGCCTTGGCCGCGCGCACCACGGCGCGGGCGCAACGGGCGCGGGCCGTCAATACGCTGTCATGGGAGGGCGAGGCGTGGGCCGGGGACAACACCGACGGGGCCGGCCTCGTTTGCGACCTCACCGTAAATTATGGCTGGCCCCTCGAGGGCCGGCGGATCGTGCTGTTGGGGGCGGGGGGCGCAGCCCAGGGGATCATCGGGCCCCTGCTGGACCAAGGCATCGCCCATCTTGCTATCTTTAACCGTACCCTCGAGCGTGCCCGCAATGTGGCTGAGTCGTGCGCGGATGCGCGTGTGGGCGTCATAGGCTCTGGGACCGGGTCAGACACGCCACCTTTCGATATCGTTATCAACGCCACGGCCGCCGGTCTGGCGGGCAGCCTGCCCATGATCCCCGGTATCCCCGATGCGTTTTTTCATGACGTGATCGCCTACGATCTGATGTATGGCCCCAAGGCCCGTGATTTTCTGGGGTACGCGCGCGCCCATGGGGCGCGGGCGGTCGCAGACGGCCTGGGTATGCTCGTCGAGCAGGCCGCCGAGTCGTTTCAGGTGTGGCACGGTGTACGGCCGCCCACAGCACCGGTGCTTACGCGCTTGCGTTCCGAGATCGGTGGCGGCTAGCTCGCGCCGGGGGTCCCGGCGGCGCGCACCATGGTACAGTGTGGCGATTGACTGATGGGGTATTGATGGCACACGACAATCCGCTGCTCGTTCTTGAAGGCCTTCCGCGGTTTCTGCATATCGAGCCGGCGGCTGTGGTGCCGGCACTTGATGTCATGATCGCCTCCACGCGCGCGATCGTCGAGGGACATCTCGCCCGTGCCCCGGGGCCTGATTGGGATGATACCGTAGGGCCACTCGAGGCGGCGGAGACGCGGCTCAAACGCTTCTGGTCGCCGATCGCGCACTTGAATGCCGTGGCCGACAGCCCGCCGCTGCGCGAGGCCTACAATGCCGGGCTTTCGCGCCTCACGAGCTATCAGACGGGGTATGCGCAGGACGATCGTGTCTACCGGGCCTATCAGGCGGTCGCCGAGGGACCGGCCTTCGGTGGCCTGAGCGAGGCCCGCCGCAAGGTCGTGACCAATGCCTTGCGCGACATGCGGCTGTCGGGTGTGGCCCTGCCAGCGGCCCCCAAGGCCCGCTTCAAGGCCGTTCAGGAGCGGCTCTCGGAGCTTACCAGCCGTTTCGAACAGAACGTGCTGGATGCCACGGACGCCTTTAGCCTGGTTATCGAAGACGAGACGCGACTCCACGGTATCCCGGCCTCGGTGCTCGCGCCGGCGCGCGCCGAGGCGCAGAGGCGCTCGCGCAAGGGCTTTTTGCTGACCTTGCAGGCCCCCTGCTATGTACCGGTCATGACCTATGCCCAGGACCGGGCCTTGCGCCGCGAAATCTACGAGGCCTATGTGACACGCGCCTCGGAGAGGGGGGACGGGCGTTACGACAACACCGCCCTGGGCCGCGAGATCCTCACGCTGCGCGCCGAGGCGGCCGCGCTCCTCGGCTATTCCCACTATGCCGCCTATTCCCTGGCGACCAAGATGGCGCGGGATACCGCCGAGGTCGAGGCGTTTCTTACCGATCTGGCGCGCCGCGCGCGCCCGGCGGCCTTGAAGGAACTCGCAGATCTCGAGGCCATGGCGCAGGCCGACGGGGTCGTTCTCGAGGCCTGGGATATGGCGTATTACAGTGAACGGCTAAAAGAACGGCGCTACCAATTCTCGGAGGAGGATCTGAGGCCCTACTTTCCATTGCCGCGTGTCCTTGAGGGGCTTTTTACCCTGACCGAGCGCCTCTACGGCGTGCGTGTCGAAAGGCGCGAGGGCGTCGAGGTCTGGCATCCGGATGTGCTCTTCTATGAGATTGTGGATGCCGATGGCGCGCCGCGCGCGCAGTTCTATCTGGATCTCTACGCGCGCGAGCGCAAGCGCGGAGGGGCATGGATGGACGAGTGCTGTGTGCGTCAGCGTTACCCGACGCCGAGCCTGCCGGTGGCTTATCTGACATGCAACTTCTCGGCGCCGGCGGACGACCACCCCTCCTTGCTGCGCCATGACGAGGTCGAGACCTTGTTTCACGAGTTCGGCCATGGATTGCACCACATGCTGACCCGGGTTGACGAGCCGGCCGTGTCAGGGATCAATGGCGTGCCCTGGGACGCGGTCGAGCTCCCCAGCCAATTCATGGAAAACTTCTGCTGGGAGCGCGATGTCATCGACCTCATCGGGGGCCATTATCGTACGGGCGCGCCGGTCCCCGCCGACCTCTTTGCGCGGCTGCGTGCCACGCGCACCTTTCAGGCCGCCTTGCAGATACTGCGCCAGGTCGAATTCGCCCTCTTCGATATCCGTCTGCACGCCGGTTTCGACCCCGCCGCCGGGTCCGTGCACGCGCTCCTCGATGCGGTGCGCGACGAGGTGGCGGTCGTAAAGCCGCCGGCCTTCAATCGCTTTGAGAACAGCTTTACGCATATCTTTGCCGGGGGCTACGCGGCGGGCTACTATAGCTACAAGTGGGCTGAGGTGTTGTCGGCCGACGCCTTCGGCCTCTTCGAGGAGCGTGGGGTGTTTGACCGCGCCACCGGTTTGGCGTTTCTTCATAATATCCTCGAGCGCGGCGGAGAGGCCGATCCGCGGGACTTGTTCGAGCGATTTCGGGGCCGTGCGCCGCGTATAGACGCGCTGCTCAAGCAAAGCGGGCTCTACGAAACGGAGGGGAACGGATGACGCGTGGAATGATGAGTGTGGGCGTCCTGATGCTCATGGGGACCGTTGCGCATGCCGCCACGTTGTACCGGTGGGTGGATCCCAACGGGGTGGTTACCTACCAAAATACCCCGCCTCCCGCGTCCGCCGGCCATGTGCGCGTCGTGCATGTGGGCAGACCCCCGTCCCGCTCGGCGGTGCGTCAGGCGGTGAGCGCCCTGCATCCCGTCGTTTTATACAGGGCCCCACATTGCGCACCCTGCCGACAGGTGAGCGCCTACCTGCATCGCCGCAAGATCCCGTTTCGCGCCATCGATGTGTCACGTGGGCGCTCGATTGTGCGCGCCATGAAGAGGAAGACCGGCTCGACGACCGTCCCTACGATCACGGTCGGTAAGCAGGTCCTAATCGGCTACATCCCTTCGGCCCTGAAAAACGAGCTCACGGCGGCCGGCTATCCCAAGGCCCCCGGGGGGTAGTGGCCGTCTCGGCCCGGCCGGCCGCATGCCGCACCGGCGGTATTGTGGACATCCATGAAGATTGCGACCTGGAATGTGAATTCCCTGCGTGTCCGTCTCGCGCAGCTCGAGGCATGGCTAGACCATATCGCCCCGGATGTCGTGTGTCTTCAGGAGACCAAGGTGCAGGATGCGGACTTCCCGGTTCAGGCGTTCACCGCGCGCGGTTATCAGGTGGCCTTCCACGGGCAGCGTGCCTATAACGGTGTCGCCCTTGCCGCCCGCGGGCCCCTGACCGACATGACCCGCGGCCTGGCAGGCTTTCCGGACGAGCAGTGCCGCGCCCTGGCGGCCACATTTCAGGGGGTACGGGTGGCGAGTCTCTACGTCCCCAACGGTACCGCCCTCGATTCCCCGCGCTACCCGTACAAGCTTGGCTGGCTTGCGGCCCTCAGGGATCAGGCCCAGGCCTGGCTTGCGCAAGACCCGGCCCTGCTCTTAGCCGGCGACTTCAATATCGCCCCCGAGGATCGCGATGTCTACGACCCGGCCGCCTGGGAGGGTTCAGTGCTGGTGAGCGAACCCGAGCGCGCGGCCTTTCGGGCATTGATCGACACCGGGCTTACGGATGCGCTGGGCACACTGGCGGGCGACGGGCGGGGCTATAGCTGGTGGGACTACCGGGCGGGGGCATTTCGGCGCGATCAGGGCCTGCGTATCGATCACATCCTGCTGAGCCCTTTACTGGCCGCGGGCTTCGTGCGCGGCTTTGTGGATCGCGAGGCGCGCGCCCATGCGCGGCCTTCGGATCATGCCCCGGTAGTGGTCGAGATCACTTGGCCACGGAACTAAATGCGCGCATGTATCATAAACCGTACATATCGCACTTACCTTAAAGCCCTGTGTAGCGCGAAATCCTTGACGATGTATCGGGCGACCCCTTGACCCGATTCTGTTTCAGAAATGAAACAGTTGCGGCGGGTCCCATCATACCCCCGGGGTTTTCCCGGTCTCAGGCTTACAGTCACATGCTCCTATCCCGGCGCGGGCCTGTGATGCGATCCCGATTCCATTCAAAAAATATCATGAAATCCGTTTGTTAGCTGCTGACCTCGGCCGTTGGCATAGTTCTTGTTAAAGGTCATGCCAGGGCGCCCGGCAGTTGCCATGTTCGGGCGTCGCCGTTCTGGCGTCATCACCGGGGTGGGGGATCATGAGGCGTATTACCCTTGTTTTCATGGTGTCTGCGATGCCGCTTTTTGCGGCGGCCGAGGCGTGGGCGGGGTCCCTGCCGCCAAAGGCCCCGCCGACGGTCGTCAACGCCGCGTCGCTCGCGGGCTCCACGCTCTCTGACGGCAAGGGTGTGGCCGCGGTCAATGAAGCGGCAGGCCATGACAATGTTCAGGCCAATAGCGACGCCATCGCCAACGGCGGGCAGGCGACCGCGACGATCCATCAACAGCTGTCGGCGACGGTCACCGGGGTGGCTGCCAATACGGCGCGCATCGGGGGCGAGGCGTTTGCGCGCTTCTCGGGGATACTGAATGTGAATCAGGCCGCGGGCAGCGCCAATCTCGAGGCCAATAGCGTTACGGTGGCGCGGTCCCTTACGCCCCTTAGCCTCAGTCAGTTGATGGCCATCGCGCCACCCGTCAAACAGATCAATGACGTGCAGCTGCCGGCCACCGCGGCCGGCCATCGCGCGGTCACGGTCGCCGATAACGCCTTGAGCGGCGTGACGGGGATCGCCCAGGTGAGCCAGACAGCGGGCTCCGGGAACAGCTTAAGCAATAGCGTTGCGCTCAACATATCCGCGGGCATGCGTCCGTAGGGGTGCTGGACCGGCTTGCTCACGCGGCCGTTTTGTTAACTCGAAAAGGAGAGGTGTATGGCAACTCAGTGGAAACTTCGCACCATAGTGGCGGCCGTGGGCATGGCCCTGGTCGCGCCCATGGTCATGGCCCGGACGACCGGCGTGGCCCAGGCGACGGCAAGCAGCAGCCAGGTGGCCGCCGGTTCGATCGACTATACGTTCGGCTCGAACAATACGGCCACGGCCAGCAACCATGTCCTGCAAAATGCCAAGGGCAACATCGGCGCCAATATCGCCGCCGGCAATGGCAACATGCAGGTCAATAACACCGACATAGCGCTTGCCAACGGCGCGCTCACGAAAAAGACCAGCACCTCGTCGCTGGTCGACAACGCGCAGTGGAGCAACCTGTTCTCGGTGAGCGAGTCCGCGGACGTCACCAACACCGCCTCGGTCTCCCAGCACGCGCTGCAGAATGCTGCCGGCAACATTGGCCTCAACGTCGCCTCCGGCGCCGACAACATGCAGGCCAACAACACCGCCATAAGCCACGCCCTGGGCGTGCTCCCGAGCGGTCAGGCCTCGGCCATGATCGAAAGCGGCCAGCTGTCCGGCCCCGTCGGCATTGACTTCGCCTCTGGCGACAACAATACGGCGAGCCTTTCGAACCATGTCCTGCAGAACGCCTCGGGCAACATCGGCGTCAACGTCGCGGCCGGTGACGGCAACATGCAGGCAAACGCCCTGGCCGTGTCCTATAACCGTGGCGGCCTCGATGCCTATGCCGGTGCCGAGAGTGCCCAGGGGGCGCTCTTCGTGGGCGCCATGACCTTCGGCGCTGACAACGACGCCACGCTCTCGAACCATGTCCTGCAGAACGCCTCGGGCAACATCGGCGTCAACGTCGCGGCGGGCCTGCAGAACATGCAGGAAAACGGCCTGTCGGTCGCGACCGCCGAGACGGTCTACCCGTATTCGCCGACGGCAGTTCGGGGTTCGAGTGTCGCCCAGGTCGCCAACGACCAGATCGGCGGTATCGTGCAGGGCAGCTACAACGTCGGGTCTGACAACGATGCGTCGCTTTCAAACCACGTCCTGCAGAACGCCTCGGGCAATATCGGCGTCAACGCCGCCGCCGGCACGCAGAACATGCAGGCCAACAACACGTCCGTGGCGCTGAACTGGTCGACGCGCTCGGGCGGCGTGGCGAGCGCCGGCGTCGCCAACAATCAGAATGCCGGGCCCTTGGCTGGTTCCATCAGCGAATTCGGCGATGACGATGCGGCCATCACCAACCACGTCCTGCAGAACGCGAGCGGCAATGTGAACGTGAACGTCGCCTCGGGCGCCGAGAACATGCAGGCCAATGGCCTGGCGTCGGCCTACAACAATGCCGGCAAGTTCGCCTCGGCGGCGATCGACAATGACCAGGGGACGGAAAGCTTCCTGGGCAACAGCGGGCGCTATTCTTACAGCTTGTTCGGCGCCGACAATGCCTATCTGAACGACAAGGTCCTGCAGAACGCCTCGGGCAATGTCGGTGTCAACGTCGCGGCCGGCGACTGGAACCAGCAGGCGAACGATCTCTCGATCGCCTACGCCGCGGGCCCGGTCGGCAGCACCACGACCGCCACCGCCGCCATTTCCGACAATCAGGCGAGCAACATGGCGTTCTACTTCCCGTCGATGGCATTCGACACCTTGGGGTCCATGACGGCAACGCTTTCGAACCACGTCCTGCAGAATGCGACCGGCAATATCGGGGTGAACGTCGCCTCGGGCCTGCAGAATGCGCAGGCCAACAATACCGCGCTGGCGCAGGGCTGGGGCACGGGTAATGGCGACATGGATGCCGACAACACCGGCGGGCCGGCCACGGCCCTCATCACCGGGACTCAGAGCTCCGGCTGGTACTCGATCGCGGCCGACACGGGCGCTGCCAACACGGCGAGCGTAAGCGGGCATGTCCTGCAGAACGCCTCGGGCAACATCGGCGCCAACGTCACAGCGGGCGTGCAGAACATGCAGAGCAACGACCTGGCCTATGCCTTCAATCAGGCCGGCAGCAACGCCTCGGCGGTAAGCCAGGTGTCGCAAGTGTCGTTGGGCGCCATCGCGACCGACACACCGGTGAGCTTCTGCTCGTACAACTATCTGCCGGTGGTCAACAGCGCGAGCGTGTCCAACCATGTCCTGCAGAACGCCTCGGGCAATATCGGCCTGAACGTGGCGGCGGGCGCGGCCAACATGCAGCGCAACACCTTGACCATAGCGGACGCCGACTAAGGCCCGCAGGAAGGGCGGGGGCCTGGCCCCCGCCCGTTTTTCTCCAAGGAATGAAACGATGGCACACCGTCTGCGGTTTTGGATGCTCGGGCTTGCGATGCTGCCGATCCTGGCGCGGGCGGGGACGGTGGTTATCAACGGATTCGGGGGCGTGCCGCTCATTACGCACGTCACCAGCATGCAGGGCCTCAAGTTTCGGTCGGTGGTTCAGCAGCACACCGACTATAGCTGCGGGGCGGCGGCGATTGCGACCTTGGCGGACTACGCCTACGGGCGGCATCTGACCGAGGATCAGGTGATCATCGGGATGCTCAAGGTGAGCAACCGCAAGGTGGTCCAGCAAAAGGGATTCTCGATGCTGGATATGGCGCGCTATCTCACGCGCCTGGGGCTCCATGGGGCCGGGTACAAGGTACCGCCGGCCTTGCTGACGAAGCTCAGGGTACCGGTCATCGTACTGTTGAACATTCAGGGCTATGAGCATTTCGTGGTGTTGAAGGGGGTGGTGAATGGTCGCGCCTTTCTCGCCGATCCGGCGCTCGGGAATAGAAGTCTTGCCATGCGCCGTTTTGTCAAGGATTGGGATGGCGTGGTGTTTATCGTCATGGGGCCGCATTACGACAAGGAAACGCCCCTACGCCAAGGCCTGCGGGCCGTGCGTGTCCATGGGCTCATGACAGCAGTGGAACGTGACGAGATTCGGAACCTGCGGGAGTTCGGTTTCATTCCCGCGACGGATTTTTAACCTAAATGACTATGACGACCAGGATACAAGGGAGCAGTATGAACGCGGGCAACCAGGGAATGCGTGTACTTCGGGGCGCGGTGCGGATCATGGCAGCCGGCGCCACCTTAAGCGTACTGACCGTGGCCGCGCATGCCGAGACACTGCGCGGGCGCGATGTCAGCGTGATCATGGCCCGCACGCCGCTATCGGCGCGCGCGCTGTCAAACCTGCGCGGGCGCTACGTGGCGTCGGGCGGCGTGGTGTACTTCGGCCTCGAAATCGTGAGCCGCTGGACGCAGGCCGACGGCGCGGGGCTTTCCGTAGGCACGAACGTCAATCTTGGCATAGACGGCGAAGGCCACCCCCATCTTTCCGTGAACAGCTTTTCACATGAGATGGGCAGTAATGGCGGGGCGAGTTCCTCGGGTCACGGGACCATAACGGGCAATCCGATTGCCGGGGTCTCGGGCATAGGGCAGGGCATACAGACCACGGGTGACGGCAACGTGATTCAGAATGCCGCCGTGATCAATGTGACCAGCGGCGCGGCGGGTGGTTCGGGACCGTCCGGGCCCTCCGGCACGCGCAACCTTTCGGTGGTGGGTGGTGGCGGACAGGGCAGCGTGGAATTCAATGCCAATTCCGTGATCGTGGCCGTCAACGTGCCCGGGCAGGGTGTCATTCAGCAGACGCTAGGCGCGCAGGGGATCGGGCAGAGTGCCCAGGTCCTGTCGAGCGCCAACAATATCCTCAATCAAATGAGCTTAAACGTCGGTTTTGCGAAGAGCGGCGGTTTCTCCGCGGCCCAGATCAGCACGATTCTTGGGGCCATGCGAGGTCTTTGACGGATCATCACGGGAGACTGGGGACCGCGATGGGGAACCCAGTCTTGGCATAAAAGCTCATTTGGAATAGCACATGTCTCGTCAGCTAGCGGGGTGGGAGGGTGCGCGCAAGCGCGCTCGAGGACGGCCGCGGTCCGCGACCAGCAATCACAAGACGATGCGGGCCCTGGTGCTTACCGGGACGCGCCCGGACATCATAAAGAGCGCAAGCGTCGTTCATGCCCTCGAGGCCGCCGGCTGCCAGACATTTCTCGTTCATAGCGGGCAACACGAGGCCGCGGTCACGGAGCTCTACCAGTTTCTTGAGATGCGCCCCTTCGCCACCGTGCGCCTGGGGCCGCGCGGTCCCAGGCTTGCCGAATTGAATGCGCGGCTGCTCGATACGCTCGACCCGATTGTCACCCGTGTGAGGCCCGACGTGATCGTGGTCCAGGGCGACACGACCACCGCGCTTGTCGGCGCGCTTCTCGGATTCTATCACCGCGTGCCGGTGGCGCATGTGGAGGCGGGGCTGCGCTCCGGAGACTGCCAGGAGCCGTTTCCCGAGGAACTGAACCGCCGGCTCATTACCCGCATCGCGACGTGGCATTTCGCGCCGACACCGCTTGCCGTCGCGAGCCTTGAGGGCGAAGGCATTTCGCGCAAGGCCATCACCATGACCGGCAACACGGTAGTCGACGCCGCGTTGTTTGGTTACCGCCGCCTCGACGTGCAGAGCGAGTCCTGCGCGCAGACCTATGGCGCGCCGCGCCTCATCGTCGTTACTGCGCATCGCCGCGAGAACTGGGGGGCGGGTATCGAAGAGATCGGGTGGGGCGTGCGCCGTGTCGCCGAGCGCTTTACCGATGTCGCCGTGCTCTGGCCGCTGCATGCCAACCCCGAGGTTGCGATGAGCGTCAAGGCGGTATGGGATGGGCTCGCCCCGGATGTCCGCCGTCGCGTGCGGCTTGCCGATCCGCTTGCCTATCCCGACATGCTCCGGGTATTGCGTGATGCGTGGCTGCTCGTGACCGATTCCGGTGGATTGCAGGAAGAGGCGGTGACCGCGCGCATCCCGGTCCTGGTCACCCGCCGCCAGACCGAGCGCCCCGAGGTTGTGGCCTGCGGGGCCGGGCGGCTGGTAGGGGCGAACGCCGGGCGCCTGGAGACAGAGATCACGCGGCTTTACCGCTCGAAGGCGAAATGGCAGGCCATGCGGCCTGCGCGCTCACCGTTTGGAGATGGCAGGGCTGGGCAGCGCATCGCGGCGGTATTGACGCGGTCCTGGACGGGTGGCCTGCGTCGTGCGCCACGGGCCGATGCCGCATGCGGCCTAGCGCGCGCCGGGATGGCCCCGTGAGCGTTCCGCGAAAGGGCGATTGGCGGCGGTTCGCGGCCGTGCTCGCGGTCCTGCTTCCGGGCATCGCCTGTGCCCATGGCTGGGTCGGCGTCGGCGGTTCTTATTATCGCTTGACCCAGGGGTACGGCCATTTCGAGGGCCTGTACGCCAAGGGGGTCTTTGGGGAAGGGTCGGGCACCCTATGGAACTGGGAAGCCGATCATGGACGCCTGTTCGGGTACGAGGAGAATTATGGGGTTTTGGGTGTCACGCATACCTTCGCCCCGCGATGGTATGGCTACCTGAGCCTTGCGGGGAGCACCAATTCGGATGTGGTTCCGCAAGGCCGTGTCGATGCCAGCCTGTCCTACAAGGCGCTCCCGGACAAGCGCCTTGTCGTGACCGGCGGCTATACCGGGATGCGTTTTCGCGATGGCCACGTAGACCGCAGCGCATGGACGAATCTGACCGCCTATTTCCCGGGGTACTGGGTGGCGATGGCCGGCCACAATTGGGCCACGAGCAATCCCGGTTCGGTGGAGGCGCAAAGAAGCTTTGCCGCCCTCGGTTACGACCACAGCGGGCAGACCGAAATCACCTTGCGCTATGGCTGGGGGGCCGAGGCCTACCTGCCGATCGGCGCCAATGTCGCGCTCGTCGATTTTCGTAGCCAGACCGCGTCCCTCACCTGGCGGCAGTGGCTTGGGACCGACTGGGGCACGGACATCTTCGCCGAGCGGTTCGCAAGCCCCTATTATCGCCAGATCGGAGGGTCCATCGGTGTCTTCTACCACTTTTGACGAGGGCCGGGGCGCGCAGCGCGACGCACGTGCCGCAGGCTGGCGGGGTGGCATCATTCCCGCCCACAGGGGGCTGCGCATCATGCCGCAGGAGCGGGGGCGCCGGGCACTGCCCTTGCTCCTGGGCCCGGTCTTCGCGCTGGCCGTATTCTTTGCGATCAATCCGGTCATCCTCCCGTTGTGGGCGGCGATCGAGGGTTTCTGGTGTGCCCGGGCGGTGCCCACGGTGACCGTCATCCGCATGGGTTACGTCCTGCCATGGGGGGTGAGTCTGCCGGTCCCGGTTCCTCACCTCGGCGCCTCCGGTCCCTCGCATCTCGCGTGGGCGGTCAGTGTGCTGCTCACGGGTGTCGCGCTGGTCGTAGCCCTGGTCCTGCGCCGCCGTCACCTCCCGCTTTCGCTCGCGCTTTTTACCCTGGTGGTGGTCTTTGCTATCGGTGCCGCCGGGTTTACCCCGGTGCTCGCGCCTTTCCCCTATACCATTCCGGGCTATATCGAGTCGATGCTGCTCATGGGGCTTGTCCTCATGTTCGTGACCCCGCTTTTATTCATGGCGATTTATTACCCGCTCGACTTCGGGCTTGGCAAGAAGATCGGTCTGACGCTCTATGTGCTGGTATGGCTTGCCGTCATGCTGCCTTGTCAATTCTGTCTGCAGGCGTTTGCCATCAACGAGCTCGGCCTGATCGCCTTGCCGACCCTGTTTCTGCTGTCAGGCCTTCTGCTCGATGTGATGGGGCTTGTCGCGTTCTATGCCTGGGGCATGAGCTGGAGATTGCGTCATGAATGACACCTATCCCGTATCACTCGCCGGCCACGGCTTCGCGCCGCATGCCGAACTGATAGCCGTCCTTCAGCCCATAGCCTATGGGGTGGTATTGCTCGTGGTCCTCTACACCCTGCGCCACCTCTTTTTTACCTTAAACCGCCTCTTTGGCCACCAGCGCCACCCCTATCTCGATATCACCGAGGCGTCATGGCCGCCGGTGACGGTCGTCATACCCGCTCATAACGAACAACAGGTCATAGCCCATATCCTCGCGCGCATAATCTCCGTCGACTATCCCAAGGACCGATTGAGGATCCTGGCCATCGATGATCGCTCCACCGATGAGACGCCGGTGCTCCTGGACGCCTTCGCAAGCCTTCATCCCGGCCAAGTCCAGGTCCTGCACCGGCCGGCCGGTGCGCTGCCCGGCAAGGCCGCGGCCCTGGTCGATGCGACCCAGTATCTGATGGGCGACATAGCGCTTGTGTTCGATGCCGACTATCTCCCGGGCCCGGGACTCGTCAAGCAGCTCGTAGCGCCATTTTTCGATCCCGAGGTCGGCGGCGTCATGGGGCGCGTCGTCCCCTACAACAGCGGCACGAATCTCCTTACGCATCTCCTCGAGCTCGAGCGTTCCGGCGGTTATCAGGTCGACCAGCAGGCGCGCGCGAATCTGCGCCTGATCCCCCAGTTTGGCGGCACCGTAGGCGGCGTCCGGGTCAGCGCGCTGCGTGCCATCGGCGGATGGAATCCGCGCGCGCTGGCCGAGGACACTGACATCACCTATCGGCTGGCCATCGCTGGCTGGAAGATCGCCTATCAGAATCGCTCGGAGTGCTACGAAGAGGTCGTGGAGACATGGCCGGCCCGCTACCGCCAGCTGCGACGCTGGTCCCGGGGGCACAATCAGGTCCTGTTCCGTCACCTGCTGCCCCTTCTGCGCTCATCGAAGATGACGCGCCGGCAACGCATCGACGGCGCCTTTCTGCTTGGCATCTATGCCATGGCGCCGGTACTTCTGACGGGGTGGGTCGTGCTCTACATCCTCTGGCTGTGTGGCGACAACGCCGGCGGGCTTTTGCTCATGCTGGCGGTCGTAAGCTACGGGACCTTCGGGAATGCCGCCGCATTCTACGAGATCGCCTCGGCCCTGCGGCTCGATGGAGAGCGCGACAAGGTCAAGGGTGTGCCGCTCATCCTGATCGGGTTCTTCGTGTCTACTTATGCCGCAACCGCGGGATTCCTGGCCGCGATCGGCGACATCTTGCGACCCACCCACATACACTGGCATAAGACGCCCCGCTATCGTGACCGGACCGCGGCCGCTCCCGATCCCGATCCGGCGGCGCCGACGGGTCCCTGAGGAGGCACCATGTTCATTCTGTTGATCGCGGCGACCACCGCCCTGCTCATCCTCCCGTTCGCGCCGACCGCCGGCCTGTTCCTGCGCAATCGCGAGGCCCTTGGACCGTCTCCGCTCTCCGAGGGGGCCTACGCGCCCAATCATTTTGCGCGTGCCCTAATTACCAAACTGCGCGCCCGTGCGGACTCTGTCGTACAGCCCGTAACCGTCATGCTCGAGTGTCGGCTCGACGGTGAGCCCTTGCTTGTCCTTCCGCCGTCCATGCGCCGCGCGCCGTCGGACTGCACGGCAAAAATGAGCTATGCCCTGGCCGACCTGGTTTTGCCGCCGGCCATGGCGTGCGGCAAGGAGATAGCCACGGAGGGGTCCTTGGAGACAGGCGAGGGTGCCCAGTGTCGTGCCTTATATGCCGCCGACTCGCTGCATATCAACCGGAATTCGAGGATCGTTCGCTGGTGCCATGCGGATTCCGACTTGAAAGTGGATGCGGGTTGCTGGATACTGGGCCGGGCATCAGCCAATAAAATGATAAAGATCGACGCGCCTTGTACGTTTGTCTCGATGACGGCGCCGGTGATCTTGCTGGGGTATGCAAAACCACCGACAGGACATCCTGCGACAGAAGGCGGGGGGGCCGCTGAGGGCGCAGATCGGGTGGTGCGCGGGCCGGTGTCGTTGGCGGCGGGGACGGTGCTGCGCGGATCGGTCAAGGCCTACGGGCGGCTGTGCGTGGGCGCCCATAGCGTCATAGAAGGCGCGCTCGTGTGTGATGGCGATATCCTCATAGGGCCGGGTTGCCGGATCGGGGGTCCGATCGTGGCCGAGGGCGATGTCTATATTGCGGGGGGCTGCGAGGTGGGGTGGCCGGGCCATCCGGCGTCGGTTGTCGGCGAAGAGGTCGAGATCAGTGTGCCGGCCGCGGTCTGCGGGGCCATCCATGCGCGCCGTCGCGGGGTTATTGCAGAAACGCAGAATAATATTATTGAATGCTCGGACAGCGGGAACGACCGGCCGCTGCCGACTCCATCCACGAGACATTAAAGGAGCATCACTGTGCGCGCCCGGGCCTATCGTTCGCTTGTCGTGGCACTGGCCATGAGCGCTGTCGCGACCTCCATGGCCTGGGCGGGGACGACGTCATCGCCGGGTCCGCTCGATATCCAGCACAAGCCCAAGGTCCAGGAGAGCGTGCAGGCGGTTTATCGCCAGCAAAACGCCCTGTTCAAGGCCGGACAGGTGATCCTGCAGCCCGGCATCAGCTATGCCTATTCCGACAGCAATGCCCTGACCCTGAATGGGTTTTTGGCCCTGGGGGCGATATTCCTCGGGCAGATCAATGTGAGTCAGGTGCAAAGCAATATCGAGACCCTGTCGCTTCAGACGAGCTACGCCCCCACCGATAATCTCGAGCTGTCGCTGACCATCCCGTACCTCGCCCGGCAGAGCACCTATGTATCAGTCGGCGCCAATAGCTCAAGCCTGCAGGCAAGTCAGCAGAATGTCACCAACAAGGGTGAAATCGGGGATGTCAGTGCGGCCCTGTATTACCAGCTTCCGGGGAGCAGCGGGGGCGATGCCACCATCTGGAATCTGACGGCCAAGGCGCCCACCGGGCGGGGGCCCTATGGCATCCCAGTCGTCACGCAGGCGGCGAACAACAACCTGAGCTATCCCCAGTCGCTGCCGACGGGCAATGGGGTGTGGTCGGTATCGACGGGCCTGTCATTCATAAAGCCCGCAAGTCCGGCCATTCTGTTCGGAAGCCTCAGTTATACTTACAATATTCCTCGGAGCTTCGGCAATATCTCGAGTACGACGACGCCGCAGCCGGGAGAGGTTGCAGGCGGAAATTCCGTGAGCTTCGGAGGGGGGACTGCCTTCGCGCTCAATCGCCGGGTGAGTCTTACGCTATCCATGGACGAGACATTCATTGCCGAGACGAGCATAAAGCCCGCGGGGGGCTCGTGGCAGGCGGTCGTCGGCAGCAGCGGCAATGCGGCGGTGTTGAATTTGGGCATGTCCTATGCCGAAAGCCGTCGGGTGACGGTCGTCACCAATGTCGCCGTGGGGTTGACGAAAGACGCCCCGAATATCGATCTGAGCGTGACGGTGCCAACGATCTTCTAGTGTCATAGTCTGGGAGTAGGGTAGGGGTTATGGCAGCCGTTTTCGAGAGGCCGGTTGCCTTCACTGTATCGAGGGCCCCGCACCGCGAAGGGACGTTGTAAAAGTCCCGTCGGGGCCCCGATAAAGGGGTTGTTCGCCTGGCAAGTGGCGCTGTGTGGGCCGAACGGACTCCTGCCGCAGCTCGAATTGATGGAAAGGAGAGACGGTGTTGCAGGCCGGGGAAGGTCATAATAACGAGCATTTCGGATTTCTCGGCGGATCGGGGAGCGAACCCCGCTCGCTGCTGGTCTATTGTGCCGCCAAGTCGCTTCCGTTTCACGAGGCCGACATCACGAGTCACGGCTGGAGCCTGACCCGTGTCGGGACGTGGGCCGCGGCGCGCTCCTACATGGACCGCATGGGGGCGGGCGTCGGCCTCGCATGCCTGCAGGATACCACCGAGAAGGCGGTGTCGGACGCCGAGGCCTTGCTGGGGTATGGCCATAGCCGTTTCCGGTGGGTTGCGATTCTCGATCTGGCATTTCTCAAGAGCGCTGTCGCCAATCACCTCATCAGTGAATGTTGTCTCGATTTTCATGTTGCGCCCGTGGACGTGCCGCGGCTCTTGCATGGCCTCGGCCATGCCCTGGGGATGGCGCACCTCAGCTGCAACCGGGCCGAGGCCCGCTCCGAAACCCGCGTCGAGAAGAATATCATTGGCGTAAGCCGGGCCATAAAGGCCACCGTCCAACGAATCGAAAAGATCAGCCAGTCCGACGCGCCGGTCCTGATTCAGGGCGAGACGGGGACCGGCAAGGAGCTGTGCGCGCTGGCCGTTCACGCCCATTCGTCGCGTGGCTCGCGCCCGTTTGTGGCGGTCAACTGCGGGGCGCTGCCCGACAAACTGATTCAGTCGGAACTCTTTGGCCACGAGAAGGGCGCCTTTACCGGCGCCTATCAGCGCAAGATCGGACGCATCGAGGCGGCCGAGGGCGGCACGTTGTTTTTGGATGAGATCGGTGACCTCTCGCTCGATCTTCAGGTCAACCTTCTGCGGATCCTGCAGGGCGGCACTTATGAGCGCGTGGGGGGCACCGAGACCATGCGTGCCGATATCCGCGTTATCGCCGCCACGCATGTCGACCTGGAACGGGCGGTGGGGGAAAAGCGGTTCCGCGAGGACCTGTACTATCGCCTGAACGTGCTGAATCTGGATGTGCCGCCATTACGCAGCCGCGATGGCGATGTGGCGTTGCTGGCGCGCCACTGGTTCGAGGTGTTTGCCGCCGAGAAGAATCCGCGTGTACGCGGCTTTAGCCGCGATGCCTTCGCGGCATTGAACGGGCACCGCTGGCCGGGGAACGTGCGGGAGCTTATAAACCGCGTCCGCCGCGCCATGGTGATGTGTGAGCGGCAGCTCATTGGCCCTGAGGACCTCGGTCTTGATTATGTCGAATACGCCCACGATGCCGGGGCCGAGGAGACGCTCGCGCAGGCCCGTGAGCGCGCGGAGCGCGAGGCGATCTGCGAGGCCATTGACAGGCATGCGGGCAATCTGTCGCGCGCGGCGCGGGCGCTCGGGGTATCGCGTGTCACGCTCTATCGTCTGCTCGAAAAATACCAGCTATCCCCCCGCTCGCCACAAAGCGAGGCGCCACCGGCACGCGCCTCTTAAGGGGCGATCCCCGGGGTGCGCCCGCCGACAGGGGCCGTGATCGGCCTGCGCCCGGCCAGCGCGCGTGATCACAAGGCCCGTTTACGAGTCCCGGAACCCGCGAAGACCCCGTGTGCCGCTCCTGTCCGCCGATGTGCGGCCTCCATGGCGGTCATTCGCGGCGTGCCCCGCACTAAAAGCCGTACATAACATCCAACATCTTGCGATATGGCAAGTATGCGGCGTCGTGTACCCGCACGAGCATCTGGTCGCCGAACATCATGCGCAGCGGGCTTGTGGCGCGCTGCCCCGCGGGGCTTAAGAGCGCGGCTATGATCTTATGACGCAGGGTGAGCGGCATGCGGGCATTGAAGGAGAAGGCCTGATTCGGGATTCCGGGAATCTTTAAGGGCGCACGGAGCCTCCCGGGGAAAAGCTGACTCTGGTGCCTGTAGACCGATAGCGGCTCGAGGGCCGCCATGCAGTTTCCGCTGATGATGTTGTGCGCCGCCTGTGCGAGGCTATGGATGACCACGATGAAGGGCTGGCGCGCGGGATTGGTAAAGCGGCTATCGAGGGTCAATGTCGCAAGATTGGGCGGGGAAAAGGCGCACACGCTGCGCCCCACCAGGTCCCGGACCCGGGTCAATGGCCGCCCATCGGCCTTTTGTACCAAGACGAATTTGAGGTGGCCGCTTAGGGCGACGGCCACCTGATCGTGCCAATGGGCGATCCGCCACCCAATGAGGGCCGGGCCGTCGAAATAGATGTCGCCGGCGTTGCCATGGACCGCGGCCATATAGGTCAGCCAGTTGCTGATGTAGTGAAACCGAATCGGCGCGCCCGTGGCGCGCGTCAGAAATTGCGCGATCCCCCCGTAGACCGCCCGCTCCTGTGCCGGATTCTGGCGCGGCGGCGCGAGCAGGGTATAGCCGGCGGCGAACGCCCGCGCCCCGAAAAGAGAGCTGGCGAGAAGGAGTATGGTGAGGGCGCTATGGCGACGCATGGAGTCTCCTTTAAAGAATTGTCGGGCGAGGTCGCCTGGGGCCACCGGTGCCCCCGGCCATTGCACGGCGCATGGGCAACTATTATCGTCAAGTAGCGCTTTAAAGCCTAGCGCCTGGGTTCAGACTTGCAAGGGGCGTCCGCGCCGACAGGCTTGGCGCGGACGCGGCCGGGCTGCTATAGTCGACGCGCGACAGACAGCTTGCGGGAGAGGCCCCGCCCCCATGGGGCCGGGCGCCGACGGCGCAACCACCCGGAAACGTACCGGCAAAAGGACCGCAAGGCTACTACCGTCGACTCTGGAGAGAGACTGCGCGACAGTCCACCGAAGGGGCACAAGCTCTCAGGTCGTGGGACAGAGGGGTGATTGTCGATACGCTTGCTGCCGTAGGGCGCGAGCCCCTGTGCGTCGAACGCGAGATCTCTCTCATGGGTCACCGTACCCCGCTGTATGAAGAACATGTCAAGGCCGGCGCCCGTATGGTGGACTTCGGGGGTTTTGACATGCCCCTCCACTACGGGTCACAGATCGCCGAGCACCATGCCGTGCGCCGGCACGCTGGAATCTTCGATGTCTCGCACATGCGCGCCGTCGAGGTCCAAGGGGCGGATGCCCGGCCCTACCTCCGCTATCTGCTGGCCAATGACGTCGACAAGCTGGGCGTCCCCGGCAAGGCGCTCTACGGCTGCCTGCTCAATGAGGACGGCGGCGTCTTGGATGACCTCATCGTGTATTACCTGGCGCCCGACTGGTTTCGCCTGGTGGTCAACGCCGGGCCCGCGGAAGGCGATATCGCCTGGCTGCGCGCACACACCGGGCGCTTTGCGGTCGCCATCACGCCGCGCCCCGATCTTGCCATGGTGGCCGTGCAGGGACCACACGCCGAACAGGCCGCCGCTCAGGCCCTGGCGGGCGGCGAGTATGAGGCGCTCATGCGCCTTGCGCCCTTTCAGGGTGCGTTCGCCGGCGATACCTTCGTGGCGCGCACCGGCTACACCGGGGAGGCCGGATTCGAGGTGCTGATCGATGCCCGCGAGGTGGCCGCCCTGTGGCGAAGGTTTGTGGCCCAGGGGGTGGTGCCGGCCGGCCTCGGGGCGCGCGATACGCTGCGCCTCGAGGCCGGTATGAATCTTTATGGGCATGACATGGACGCCACCGTGTCGCCCCTGGAGTCGGGCCTCGCGTGGACGGTAAGCCTCGGGGACCGCGAGTTTATCGGGCGCGCCGCGCTTGTGCGAGAGCGCGAGCGGGGTGTTGCGCGGAGGCTGACTGGGGTTGTGCTCCGCGGCCCCGGGGTCGTGCGCAGCGGCCAGGGCCTGCGCGGCGCGTGGGGCCCGGGCGTGGTGACAAGCGGCAGTTTTTCACCGACCCTGTCGCGTGGTATCGGGCTTGTCCGGGTGCCGGGTGCGGCCGCCGACGGGGATGTCTGCGAGCTCGCTGGCCGGCCCGGCCAGGTGCTGGAGGCGCGCCTTGTGGCGCCGCCATTCGTGCGCCAGGGGCGCGCGCTGATCGATCTTGAGGGGGAGGGGAGATGAGCAAGGTGCCAGGCGATTTGCGTTATACGAAGAGCCACGAGTGGGTGCGCGTGGAGGGCCAAGCGCTGGTAGTCGGTATTACCGACCACGCGCAGGATCTCATGGGCGATATGGTGTTCATCGAGCTGCCCAGGCCCGGGACCCGGCTTGCCGCCGGTAAGGAGTGCGCCGTGGTCGAATCCGTCAAGGCCGCCTCCGACGTCTATGCGCCGGTGGCAGGCGAGGTGACAATGATCAACGAGGCGCTTGCCAATGCCCCCGAGACGCTCAACACGGACCCCTACGGGAATGGGTGGCTGTTCACGATGAAACCCGCTGATCCGGCGAGCCTCCAGGGGCTGCTCGATGCCCCCGCCTACGAGGCCCTGCTCGCCTCCGAAGCCTAAATCATGCCCTTTATCCCCCATACCGCGGCCGAGACCGCCGCCATGCTTAAGGCCCTGGGCGCGCAATCCCTCGAGGATCTGTTCGATGAGATCCCGGGCCACCTGCGCTCGGGGCCCTTGACGGAAGTGCCCGAGGCCTTAAGCGAGCACGAGATCACCCGACTCATGCGCGCGCGCGCGGCGGCCGACGGCGAGTTTCTCACCTTCCTGGGCGCCGGGGCCTACGAGCACCACATCCCCGCGGCGGTCTGGGAGATCGCGGGCCGTGGCGAATTCTACACCGCCTACACGCCTTATCAGGCCGAGGCCAGTCAGGGCACGCTGCAGCTGCTCTATGAGTTTCAGACCATGATAGCGGGGCTCACCGGTCTCGACGTGGCCAATGCCAGCCTATACGACGGGGCCTCGGCCCTGGCCGAGGCCGTGCTCATGGCCGTGCGGCTGCACGGCCGGTCGCGGCGCGTGCTGATCCCGGAGACCGTGCACCCCCTGTATCGCAAGGTCGTGGAGACCGTGGTCTCGCCCCAGTCGATCGTGCTCGATCTCGTGCCCATGGGCCCCGACGGGACCGTTCAAGCCGCGGACCTTGCATCGCGTCTCGAGGGCGCGGCTGCGCTCGTCATCCCCCAGCCGAATTTCCTCGGCTGTCTGGAGGATGGGCATGCCCTGGCCGCATCGGCGCGCGCCGCCGGGGCCCTGGCCATCGGGCTTGTCAATCCGGTGGCCTGCGCGCTCATCGTGCCGCCCGGTGAATGGGGGGCGGGCTGCGACATCGCAGTCGGCGAGGGTCAGCCGCTGGGCGCGCCCCTGTCTTCGGGCGGTCCCTATTTCGGATTCATGGCATGCCGACGCGAACATGTGCGTCAGATGCCGGGGCGCATCGTCGGGCGCACGGTCGATGCCGCCGGCCGCGAGGCCTATACGCTCACCCTGCAGGCGCGCGAACAGCACATACGCCGCTCCCGCGCGACCTCCAATATCTGCACCAATCAAGGCCTGCTGGTTACGGCCGCCACCATCCATATGGCGCTCCTCGGGCCCGAGGGCCTCAGGCGGGTCGCCGTGGCCGCGCACGCCAATACCGCTACGCTACGCGCGCGCCTCGAGGCCATACCCGGCGTGCGCGCGCTGTTCCCCCACACCCCGTTTTTCCATGAAGTGGCCGTGCGGTTGCCGATACCGGTCCCCGAGGCCCTGCGCGCGCTCGAGGCCCAGGGTATCCTGGGCGGTCTGGCGCTCGCGGAGTTTTACCCGGCACTGGCCGATGGCCTGCTTGTGTGTGCCACGGAAACCAAGACCGAGGCCGACATGGAGCGGTATGCCGAGCACCTTCGGCGTATCGTCACCAGGCGAAGGCTCGATCCCCCCTGTGCTTACAAGGATGACAACACGAGGAGTCCCTAGACATGGCCAACATCACTCTCAAAGGCGTGCCCTGCACGACCTCCGGCAATCTCCCCAAGGTCGGCGCCAAGGCCCCGGATTTCAAGCTCGTCAATGGTGCGCTCGCCGATGTCGGGCTCAAGGACTTCAAGGGTAAGAAGAAGATCATTAACATCGTTCCGAGCCTCGATACCCCGGTGTGCGCGATCAGCACGCGGCGCTTTGATGAATACGCCGCAACCGACCGCAATACCGTCGTCTTGGTGGTGTCGTCCGACCTTCCCTTTGCCCAGGGACGCTTCTGCCAGGCGGAGGCCAAGCACGTGGTCCCCTTGTCCATGATGCGTGATCGCCATTTCGCCCGTGACTATGGGGTCCTGATACAGGACGGACCGCTTGCCGGCATCACTGCGCGCGCGGTGGTGGTGCTCGATGCCCAGGATAAGGTCGTTTATACGCAACTCGTCTCCGAGATCGGTCACGAGCCCGACTATGCGGCGGCGATCGCCGCCGCGCACTAGGCCTCCTGTGCTGATCTTCGAGTGCGGTGCCCCGGGGAGGGCGAACACGACCCACATGCCGCCGCCGGCGCCGGCGCCGGATGACATCCCGCAGGCGCTGTTGCGGCGTACCCCGCCGTCTCTGCCGGAGGTCTCGGAGCTTCAGGTCGTGCGCCACTATACGCGCTTGAGCCAGCGCAACTTCGCCATCGATACGCACTTCTATCCGCTCGGCTCATGCACCATGAAGTACAACCCGCGGGCCGCGCATGTCGCGGCCCTGCTTCCGGGTTTCGCCAACCGCCATCCGCTGGCACCGGAATCGACCGGACAGGGCCTGCTTGCCTGTCTTTTCGAGCTGCAGGAGATCTTAAAGGCCGTGACCGGCATGCGTGCGGTCTCGCTTACGCCGATGGCCGGGGCCCAGGGGGAGTTTGCGGGGGTCGCGATGATTCGCGCCTATCATGCCGCGCGCCACGATCTCGAACGCGATGAGATCCTGATCCCCAAGGCCGCCCATGGCACGAATCCGGCGACCGCGGCGATGTGCGGCTACCGTGTCCGCGAGATCGACGTGTGTGCCGACGGCGATATCGACCTTGCCGCGCTCGATGCCGCGCTCGGACCCAAGACCGCAGGCCTCATGCTCACCAACCCCTCGACCCTGGGTGTCTTCGACCGGCACATCGAGGGTATCGCGCAACGCGTGCACGCCGCGGGCGGCCTGCTGTACTACGACGGGGCCAATCTGAACGCCATTTTAGGCCAGGTCAAACCCGGAGACATGGGCTTTGATGTCGTCCACCTGAATCTCCATAAGACCTTTGCGACCCCCCATGGCGGAGGGGGTCCCGGCGCGGGCCCGGTCGGGGTGGGCGAGCGCCTGTTGCCATTTTTGCCGGTGCCGATGGTGGGCGAAAGCGGCGGCCGCTATTACTGGATCACGGAAAAGACGAGGCCGCAGTCGATCGGGCGCCTGTCGACCTTTACCGGCAATGTCGGGGTGCTGCTGCGGGCCTATGTCTATGCCCGCCTCGTCGGCCGGACGGGTATGGCGCGGATCGCGCAGTACGCAACGCTGAACGCCAACTACCTTTTGGACCGTTTAAGCCGCTTGGGCTATGAGCCGGCCTACCGTGGCCGGCGTGCGGCCCATGAGTTCCTTTTGACATTGAAGGGCTTGAAGGAGCGCACCGGCGTCACTGCGCTCGACGTCGCCAAACGGCTGCTCGACAAGGGCTACCATGCGCCGACCATATATTTCCCCTTGATGGTCCCCGAGTGCCTCCTGATCGAGCCGACCGAGACGGAAGGCCGCGCGGAGATCGATGGGTTCGTGGCGGCCATGGCCGAGATCCTTACCGAGGCCGAGACGCGTCCCGAAGTCCTGAAAACCGCGCCCCACACGCTGCCCGTGCGTCGGGTAGACGAGGTGCGTGCAGCGCGCGAGCTCGATCTGACATGGGGGTCCCGGGCCGCCGAAGGGTGAGGCCGCCGGGACCTGGGCTCTCTACAAGGTATTTCCACTGGGGTCGACATCGGTCTTTGCGTCATGCCGGCGGTCGTAGTCTTGTGCGCCGCCGGGTTACAAGGCACAGATCGGGACGGCCCGGATATGAGGATATTTTATAACATGACGGCACTTATCTGCGGATCTTTTGCATTCGACACGATCATGGTCTTTCCCGACAAGTTCGTGCGACACATACTTCCGGACAAATTGCACATTCTCAACGTGTCGTTTATGGTGCCGAGCATGCGCCGCGAGTTCGGCGGTTGCGCCGGCAACATTGCCTACAACCTGAATGCGCTTGGCGGCCAGGCGCTTCCCATGGGGACCGTAGGCGAGGATTTCCTGCCCTACGCCCAATGGATGGACCGCCATGGCATTGCCCGCACCTACGTCACGGAGGTCTCCGGGACGTACACCGCGCAGGCCTTTATCACCACCGATCTCGACGATAATCAGATCACGGCGTTTCATCCCGGCGCCATGGCAGAGGCGCATCGCAACCGGGTGGCCGACGCCGCGGGTGTCACGCTTGGTATCGTGTCGCCCGACGGACGCCAGGGCATGATCGACCATGCCCGGCAGTTTGCCGAGGCCGGGATCCCCTTTATTTTTGATCCGGGCCAGGGTCTGCCGATGTTTGATGGCCCCGAGCTCCTGTCCTTCGTCGATCAGGCGGACTATGTGTGCGTGAACGACTACGAGGCGGGATTGCTGGCCGATCGCACCGGTCTCGATGTGGCAGCGCTTGCCGACCGCACGCGCGCGTTTATCGTCACCAAGGGCGCGGAGGGTTCGGAGATTCGGGCAAACGGCCGCGTCCATTGCATTCCGGCGGTACGCGCCGAGAAGGTCTGCGATCCCACCGGCTGTGGAGACGCGTATCGCGCCGGGATCCTGTTCGGTTTGGGGAGAGGTCTCGATTGGGAGACGACGGGGCGCGTGGCCGCGCTCCTGGGTTCCATGAAGATCGAATATGCCGGGACTCAGAATCACAAGATCGACCCAGAAGCCTTTAAAGAGCGATTTGCGAAGGTCTTCGGCTATCGCATGACCTGAGGGATCCCTGACCCCCGCATCACCGCATAGGGTGGCATCGGGTCCTAGCCGCCGGTTGCGAGCGGCAGGCCTTCGGCTTCCCACAGGATGCAGCCCCCGGCGAGATTGCGCACGCGCGCAAAGCCCATCTCCTGCAAGGTATCGGCGGCCAGTGCGCTGCGCGCCCCGGATTCGCAGCACACCACCACCATCCGTTCCTGGGCGCAGCACAGCGGTTCGACGCGATGCGGGTTTGTGGGGTCGGCGGCAGCCTCGAGCGTCCCGCGCGGGATCAAGATCGCCCCGGGGATGTGGCCGGTCGCAAACTCCTCGGGTTCGCGTACGTCGATTATGAGTACGGGCTCGTTGTCCTCGAGGAGATTGTCGAGCTCTTCCGCCGGTATTTCCTGAATTCGGCTACGGGCGCGGGCGATATAGTCGCCTATGGTCATGGGCATGACGGGTCCATCCTTTATGAGGTCATTGTCGTTAGGGCATGGTCTGCGCAAGAAGCGCGTCAAACACCGCCTCGTCGGTGACCGGCGCCTCGCACTGGAGTCCCCGGCAGGCATAGGCGACCACGGGGCCCGCGGCGGCGCGCGCTGCAAGCCCCGGCGGCAGATTCGGGGCGCCGTCGGGGATGGCGTAGACGGCGCGGCGCGGCGCAAATCCCGCCTGCGCGCGCTCGTGCCAGCGGTAAAGCGGGTCTGTGGCCCCGCGCAGAATGATGAGGGCCGGCGGGTCGGTCGCATCCTCCCAGGCCTCGATCAGCGCGGCGTGCATGGAGGCATGGCGCGCGAGGGCCGCCCGCCCCGCCCACACGGCCTTGTGCGCCTGGGTCTCGAGCGTGGGATCGGCGAGCAGGTGGGCGAGATGCATGAGCGCCGAGGCCGCGACCGCATTCCCCGACGGAATGGCGTCGTCGGCGGTGGTCTTGGGCCGGTAGAGGGGCGTGGTCTGATCAGAGGCGGTGAAGTAAAAGCCTCCATTGTCATGATCCGCGAAATCCGCGAGCAATCTCTCGGCCAGGACCTGGGCAAACGCCAAGTCTTCCCCCTGCCAGCGGGTCGCGAGGAGCTCAAGGATCCCATCGAGCAGGAAGGCGTAGTCGTCCAGAAAGCCGTAGGGGCTCGTGCGGCCGTCTTTGGTGACGGCCGCCAGATGCATGCCATTCCAGAGATCCCGGCGCATGCGATCACAGGCCCGGCGTGCCGAATCGATAAAGCGCGGCACCGAAAGCAACCGCCCTGCGCGCGCCAGGGCCTTGATCATAAGCCCGTTCCAGGCGGTCAGGATCTTGTCGTCGCGGCTAGGCCGGGTACGTCTACCGCGCACCATGAGGAGCTTGTCATGCGCGCGCGCCAGACGCCCTGCCGCCTCTTGCAGGGGCAGGCGCAGGCGGCCCGCGACCTCCTCCAGGGGCCGTGCCATCATGAGGTGATAAGCCCGCCCCTCGAAGTTCGGGGCCTGATCCAGGCCATAGGAGAGGATCGCCACCGCCGCCTCGTCGGGATCGAGATGTTGCTCGAACTCGGATCGCTGCCACAGATAAAAGCCCCCCTCCTCGCCGTCGCTATCGGCATCGAGGGTGGCGTAGTAGCCGCCTTCCGGGGCCTCCATGTCGCGCAGCACCCAGTCGCCGGCTGCGATCGCGGCCTCGCGGAATCGCCCGTCGCCGGTGGCGGCGAACGCCTCGGCGTAAAGCGCTATGAGCTGGGCGTTGTCGTAGAGCATCTTCTCGAAGTGGGGGATGTGCCACTTTTCATCGACGCTATACCGGAAGAATCCGCCCTCGAGGTGGTCGTAGAGCCCGCGGTCGGCCATGGCATGCAGGCTTGTGCCGGCCATGGCCAGCGCCTCGCGATCGGCATGGCGCGCGCCCGCGAGCAAAAGCCGGCGCACGCCGCCCGGATGGGGAAACTTCGGGGCGCCCCCAAAGCCCCCGAAGATCGGGTCGAATTGCCGCTTGAGCTCGGTCAGGGCGCGATCTGCCGGGGATCGGCCGTCCTCGCCGTCGGGGCCCGCCACGGCCTGACCGTCGGCCGCGAGGATCTTGCAGAGCCGTGGCCCCTGCGCGGCCAGTTCCGTGCGGTGTTCGCGAAAATAGCGCTCCACGGAGACGAGGAGATCAGGGAACGCCGGGAGCCCGAATCGCGCCTCCTTGGGGAAGTAGGTCCCTCCAAAAAATGGCGTCAGGTCATCGGGGGCGAGAAACATGGTCAGTGGCCATCCCCCGGCGCGGCGCGTCAGCAGATTGTGTGCCGCCTGATAGACCCGGTCGAGGTCGGGGCGTTCCTCGCGATCGACTTTGATACAGAGGAACAGACGGTTCATGATCGTTGCCACCGCAGGGTCTGCGAATGACTCATGGGCCATGACGTGGCACCAGTGGCATGCCGAATAGCCCACCGACAGCAGGATCGGCCTGTCGGCTGTGCGCGCGGCCTGGAGGGCGGCCTCGTCCCAGGGCTGCCATGCCACCGGGTTGCCGGCGTGCTGTTTCAGGTAGGGGCTGGGTTCGTTTGCGAGCCGGTTTGTCAGGCCGTCTAGGTTCATGGTCTGTCCTCAAACCGCCATTGTACGCTGCCGCCTCGGTGCGCGCGCCATTCTTGGTATAATGCCGGCATGTCTCTGCCTGTCATTCAGTTGCGGCCCCGCGAGGACCGGCGCCTGCGCGCCGGCCATCTGTGGGTTTTTAGTAACGAGATCGATTGTCAGGCCACGCCCCTTACGGCCTTTGAGCCTGGCGATCCCGTGCGCGTTCAGAGCGCGCACGGCCGATGCCTGGGGGTGGGCTACGTCAATCCGCAGTCGCTCATCAGTGTGCGCCTCATGAGCGGGGACCCGCATGCCGTGATCGGCCGTGAGCTGCTCGCCGATCGGCTACGAAGGGCGCTTGCTTGGCGTGAGCGCATCTACGGCTTGCCCTTTTACCGGCTGGTGTTTGCGGAGGCCGACGGATTGCCGGGCCTCGTGTGCGATCGTTATGGCGATGTGCTAGTCGCCCAGTTCACGACCGCCGGTATGGAGCGTCTCAAGGACGACGTGATCTCGGCGCTCGAGCAGGTGGTCCGCCCCAAGAGCATCCTCGTGCGCAACGACGCCCCAAGTCGCGCGCTCGAGGGCCTGTCGTCCTATGTCGAGGCGGCGCTTGGCGAGCCGCCGGATGAGGTCACGGTCGTCGAGGGCAGCTGCCGGTTTCGTGTGGCCCTGGGGGCGGGCCAGAAGACCGGCTGGTTCTATGACCAGCGGCCGAACCGGGCGCGACTTCTGCCGTACGTGGCGCGGGCCCGCGTCCTCGACCTCTTTAGCTATGTCGGTGGTTTCGGGATTCAGGCCGCGGCCCATGGTGCCCATCACACGACGCTCGTGGACGCCTCGGAGCGGGCGCTCTCCTATGCGCGCGCCAATGCCGCCGACAATGGGGTCGCGGCGCATATCGCCACGATTCATGGCGATGCCTTCGACGTCTTGCGCGACCTGCGCGCGGCCGGCCTGCGCTTTGATGTCGTGATCTCGGACCCGCCTGCCCTCATCAAGCGCCGCAAGGATTACGACGCCGGGCTTGCCGCCTATCAGAGGCTCAACGAGGCCGCGCTTGCGGTTTTGAATGAAGAGGGCGTGTTGCTGTCGGCTTCCTGCTCGCATCACCTCGAGCGCGAGACCCTATCGCGGGTGGTGGCGCAGGCCGCTATCCGCCTGCGGCGCGGGCTGCAATTCGTAGACGAAGGGGGGCAAGGCCCGGATCACCCGGTCCATCCGGCCATCCCCGAAACCGCCTATCTCAAGACCGTTGTCGCGCGGTCCCTGCCGGCGCCCTAGTACGCCCTGTGGGGGCTGCGCACGGCCGCGTGCGGGGCCAGCACGCCCAAGGCCCTGCGCCGACGGGGGTATCCCCGGGGGAAGCGGGATGGGCTTAGGAAGCGACCCACAGGGTCTTTATGTTCATGAATTCGCGCGCGCCATAGAGCCCCAATTCCCGTCCATAGCCCGAGGCCTTCACCCCTCCAAACGGCACCCTGGGGTCGCTCTTGACCATGGCGTTTACGAAGCTCGACCCGCACTCGAGCCGCCGTGCCAGGGCCGCGCCTTGCACCGTATCGCCCGTCCACAGGCTCGCCCCCAGGCCATAGCGGTTGTCATTGGCGAGCGCGAGGGCATGTGCGCGGTCGCGCGCGCGCAGAATGATGGCGACTGGACCGAACACCTCCTCGCGGGTGACGCGCATATCCGCGCTGACATGGTCTAGGATCGATGGCGGGTAGTAGCTGCCGGGCCCTTGCGGGATCTGGCAGCCCAGGCGCGCCGTGGCCCCGCGGCTTAGGGCGTCCGTCACCTGTTCATGGAGCACCTCACGCAGGTCGCGCCGCGCGAGCGGGCCCATGGCGACCGTTGGGTCGCGCGGGTCACCCACTTTAAGCGCCCGGGCGCGCTCAGTGAAGCGCTCGAGAAAGGGCTCGGCTATGGACTCCTCGAGGATCAGGCGTTTGGCGGCTATGCAGCTTTGTCCGGCATTCTGATAGCGCGACAGGACGGCCGCCTGCGCGGCGCGGTCGAGGTCGGCGTCGGCCAGAACGATAAAGGCGTCCGATCCGCCCAGTTCGAGTACGGTCTTCTTCAGGGCGCCCCCTGCGGCCGCGGCTACCGCGCGGCCCGCGGCTTCGCTCCCCGTCAAGGTGACGGCATGCACGCGCGGGTCGTCGATCAAGTCCGCGACCGCTGGCGCGCGGATCAGGAGCGATTGAAAGAGCCCGTCGGGGGCCCCGGCCTCGCGGAAGATCCCGGCGATGGCGAGCGCACATTGCGGGACATTGGCGGCGTGCTTTAAGAGCGCGGCATTGCCGGCGGTCAGCGCCGCGGCGGCGAACCGGAAGACCTGCCAGAACGGAAAGTTCCACGGCATGATGGCGAGGATCACGCCAAGCGGCTGGAAGACCACGCGGGCATGGGCCTCCGTGATATCGGCCGGCTCATCGTCTTGTACCCGCTGCGCGTTCTGCGCATAGTAGTCACAGGCGAAGGCGCATTTCTCGATCTCGGCGCGGGATTCGGTTACAGGTTTGCCGACCTCGAGCGTGATGAGGTCGGCGTAGCGGTCGCGTCCTGAGCGCAGGACGGCCGCGACCTTTTGCAGAAGGGCCCGACGTTCCTGGGCGCCGCGTTCGCGCCACGCGCGGGCGGCATGCGTCGCCGCCGCAAGGGCCGCCTGCTGTTCGCGGGGACTGGTTTCAGGCAGGCTTGCGACCCTCTCATCGGTCGCGGGATTGATGCTATCGAATGTCATGGCGCGATCCCTTGCACTGTGTATTGGCTCAAGTATAGTTATTTCATCTCAGGATCGCAGTCAGGCCTATGCGTGTTGCCCAAACCTTCGTTCTCGCCCTGGCGTTTTCGAGCGTGGCTTACGCAAAGCCCCCGCTTTCGCTTGACAGGGTGCGCTACCAGCAGGCGCTTACCGCCCTGCGCGCGGCCGATTACGGCAAGTTTCGTATCCTCTACCGTGATCTTCGCGGTTATATCGCCCGCCCCTATCTGCGCTACCACTACCTGATGGATCGGTTGCGTCACGACCGGCCGCGGGCGGTGGATGCGTTTCTCGCGCGCTATCCCAACCTCCCGGTCACCACCAAACTGCGCCGCGCGTGGCTCACGTTTTTGGCCCGCCGGCATGATGACAAGGAGTTTCTGGCGGCCTACACCCCGGCCTTTGACTCCGATGTCAGCCTGCATTGCGATGATCTGGCGGCGCGCGCACGCGCCGGGCAGGACGTGGCGGCGTCGGTGCAGGCGGTATGGCTGACCGGGCGGTCGTTGCCGCGCAGCTGCCGGGCCCTGACCGCGCGCTGGCGGCATGGCCCCGGGGCGCATGAGTCGCTGGTCTGGGCGCGCGTGAAGCGTGCCATGCGCGATGGCAATGCCGCGCTGATCTCGCGCCTGCGTCCGGCGCTCACCCCCGCGCACGCCCTGTGGGTGCACCGCTGGCTTGCACTGGCCGCGCATCCCGCGCAGGAGCTGGCGCACCTCCATTATCCGCTGACCAGCAGGCGCGCACGGCACATGGTGCGCGCGGCGGTGGTGTCTCTGGGCTGGCGCAGCCCGACGCTTGCCATGTCGCTCTGGCAGCGGCTGCGCGCCACCCACCCGGTGCCCGGCGAGGACAATAACTACGTCTTGCGCGGTCTTGGGCTCATCGCGGCCGCGGACCACTTGCCGGAGGCCCTGCCATGGCTGTCTTCGGCGGTGCCCCATACGCCGGATGGCCCGCTGGTACGCTGGCGGGTGCGCGCGGCGCTGCGTGAGCGCGCGTGGGGCGATGTGCTGATGTTTATTGGCGCCATGCCGCCTGCCATGCGGCACAAGCAGGAGTGGCAGTATTGGCGGGCGCGGGCGCTCGCCGCCGGCGGCCAGATTCAGGCCGCGCGCACGATCTTTGCGAAGCTTGCCGGGCGCTTTAGTTATTATGGGTTCCTCGCGGCCGGCCGGCTCGGCCAACCCTACCACATTCCCAATCACCCCCTGACCGCGCCCGCGCAGATGCTCCAGGCGGTCGAGCGCCTTCCGGGCGTTCGCCTGGCCCATGAACTCTTCCGGCTCCACCAGCACCGCGAGGCGCGCGCACTGTGGTTTCAGGCGTTGCGCGGCCGGCCCGACAATCAGGTCGAGGCCGCGGCCCTGCTCGCCTCACGGTGGGGGTGGCACGACTGCGCCATTCTGACGGTCGCCGGCACCCCCGCCCGGCATGCGCTCGCGGTCCGCTTCCCGCTGCTCTACCGGTCCCTCATAGAGGCGGACGCCGGGCACAATAGGATCAATGTGGCATGGGTCTACGGCATCATCCGTCAGGAGAGCGCGTTTATCGTCGATGCGCGCTCCGATGTGGGGGCGCTCGGCCTCATGCAGCTCATGCCGCAGACCGGATTCATGACCGCTCGCGAGATCCATCTGCCGATCGCCGGGGATCGCGACCTGATGGGCGCGGCCGATAACGTCGATGTCGGGACGCATTATCTGGCGGATGTCCTGCAGGGCGCGCGCGGTGAGGAGCCGGTGGCGACGGCCGCCTATAATGCCGGACCGACGGCGGCCGCCTCCTGGCTGCCGGTAAGGAGGCCCCTCCCCGCCGATATCTGGGTAGACACCATCCCGTATCGCCAGACGCGGGGTTACGTGAAAAACGTCCTGGCGTTTACCGCCATCTACGACTATCTGCTCACAGGCCGCCAGGACACCCTTCTGGCCTGCATGAAGCCCATCCCCCCGGCCGTCGAGTTGGCCGCCGCGAATGGGGGTTAGGCCGGGCGCGCTCGTGGTTGTGCTCGGGGGCTGCGGTTTCCTGGGGCGGGCGCTGGCCCGTGACCTGCATCGCCGCGGCTACCAGCTGCGGCTCGTGACGCGTCACCCCGACCGTCATCGCGACCTTCTGGTCCTGCCGCGCCTCACCGTGTGGGGGGGCGATGTCCAAGACGAGGGGTTTCTGCGCTCTACCATGTCCGGGGCGGCGGCGGCAGTCAATCTGGTCGGCATCCTTCATGAGCGCGCACCCGGGGATTTCGTGCGCGTGCATGAGGAACTGCCCGAGCGCATGGCCCGCGCCGGTTGCGGGTTGCGGCTCCTTCAGGTGAGCGCCGCCGGCGCCCATGCCGCCTCCGAGAGCCGCTACCTGCGCAGCAAGGGGCGCGGCGAGCAGCGGCTGCGGGCCGTGGCGCCGGATGCCGTCATCGTGCGCCCGAGCCTCATCTATGGCCCGAACGATCATTTTGTGTCCCGCTTTCAGAGGCTTTTGCGCTGGGCCCCGCTGGGCCTGCCGGTCCCGCTCGCGCAGGGCCTGATCGCCCCCGTGCACGTCGATGATGTCGCCGCCGGGATCACCGCGGCGCTGGCGCGCACCGTCGCCGCGGGCCGTGATTACGGTTTTTGTGGCCCTGCGGTCATGTCCTTGGGCGAGGTCGTGGCGGCCATTGCCCGGTTATCCGGCCGCCCTCGGCCGCATGGCCTGTCGGCACAGACGAGCCTCTGGCTCGCCCGTCTCCTCGATCACTGGCCCACGGCCCCGTTTTCCGTCGATCAATGGCGCACGTTAAGGGCGGGGTCGGTGTGCCCGGCGGATACACCCGGTCTACCCGATCTGGGTGTGACCCCCCGGGCCTTCGACACGGCCCTTGCCGACCTCATTTCCGGGCCGCCGCTGACACGCGGTCGCGACTGTGAGACGGAAGGGCGATCCGGCCATGTTGCCGCCCCCTAGGGTCTGCTAAGGTTTCTTAAGGCACACGGACAGTATGGTCTTAAGAGGGGGCGGTCGCTGCTCATGAATCTTTATATCGGGAACCTGTCTCGGACCGTCACCGAGGCCGATCTCGCGGTCCTCTTTGAGGGGTGCGGGGAGATCGTGTTTATGGGCCTTGCCGGGGACCGCGAGGCCCGCGGATATGCCTTTGTCACGGTGGCCGACGACGGCCAGGCCAGGCATTTGTTTCGCACCATGAATGGGAAATACCTCAAGGGCTTACGCTTGATTATCCGGCCGGTTGTCGACGCCGCGCGGCAGGCCCGGGCGCTGCGTGCCCATAAGACCTCCGGCAGGCCCCTGCCGAAGGCGGCCCTGGCGTTCACGGGCTCAGGGGTGGCGCCGCGGCTGACTAGGCCCGCGCGGCTCCTGAGCTCCCGGTCCCGGAACGGTGCGGGGAGCCTGCCATACCAGCGTACCACGGCAAAAAACGCCGGCAGATCCCCATCCTCCAGGGCCAGCAGCCGCCGGAACGCCGGCACCAGATTCTCATAGCTCATGTAGGCCCCCAGCCGCGCGTTGTTGAAGCGCGCCCGAAAGAACGCCCCGTAACCGTGGCTGCCATGCCAGCGGTGCACGAGCGCCCGAAAGCCGGCATCGAGCGCGCGGTAGGCGGCCCGCCGGCCCGCACGTTTCTGCCTCGGGTCGAGGGCCCGGTTCGCATACACCCCTGCCAGCCGCCGGCGGCAGGCGGTCATGAGCGCGATCACCGCCTTATGGCGGGCGCGGCGGCGCAGGTAGCGTGCGCGTTCGGCCGGGGTCCCTTCGACCTCGAGGTAGCGGTGGACACCGACGGCGGCCACGGTATCGGCAAACGACTCATCGAAGGTCGTGGCATTCGGCACATAGATGAGGTCGTGCGCAAGCTCGTGGAAGATGATGTGCGCGATGGTGGTCCGTGAGTAACCGATAAAGGTATTCAAGACCGGATCGTCGAGATAGCCGAGCGTCGCGAACGCCGGCACGCCGCCTACGAAGACGTCGTAGCCCTTGTGCGCCAGTGTGCGCGCGTAGTGCTCCGCCGCGGTCTTTGAGAAATAGCCGCGATAGGCCACACAGCCGGCAAACGGGAAGCACCAGCGTTTGAGCGTGAGGCTTAAGCGGGGTGCGGCAAAGACGTTCCACACCACATAGGGGCGATGGAGATCGGCGTAGTCGCGGTAGTTGCCATGCAGGGCAAGCCCCAGGTGCGTGCGCGCAAAACGCCGGACCTTCAGGACATAGCGCAGGCGGTGCGCGACGGCCGGCGGGGTGGCCGGATCGGCGAGTACGCGCGCGATCGGGCGCTCGGCACGCATGATCCCGATCTCGCCGCCCACGGCCTGCGTGTAATAGGGGAGGGCGCACCCGGACAGCGCCGCCGCGGCAAGCGCGACAAGCGTGAAGCCGATACAATGGCGCCTCTGGCCGAAATGCTCGCGGGGCATATGAAAACCTATCTGGTAGGCGGCGCGGTCCGCGATGATCTCCTGGGAAGGCCGGTCATCGACCGCGATTATGTCGTGGTCGGCAGCACCCCGCAAGAGATGGAGGCGCTGGGCTTTAAGCGCGTGGGGGCGGACTTTCCCGTGTTCCTCCACCCCGAGACCCGGTGCGAGTACGCCCTGGCGCGCACCGAGCGCAAGACCGCCCCCGGCTATCACGGCTTCGTCGTCCATGCCGACCCCGACGTGACCCTGGAAGAGGACCTCAAACGGCGCGATCTCACGATCAATGCCATGGCGCGCGCCCCAGACGGGGCCCTGATCGACCCTTATGGGGGGGCGGCCGACCTGCGCGAGGGGGTCTTGCGCCACGTGAGTCCGGCGTTTGCCGAGGACCCGGTCCGCATCCTGCGGGTGGCGCGTTTTGCCGCCCGATTGGGTTTCACGGTGGCCCCCGAGACCCTGGCGCTCATGCGCTCCATGGTCGCCTCCGGCGAGACGCTGAGCCTGGTGGCCGAGCGTGTCTTCGCTGAGCTCGATCGGGCACTGGGTGAGCCGCACCCGTGGCTTTTTGTCGAGGTATTGCGGGCATGCGGCGCGCTTGCGGTGCAGTTCCCGGAGATCGACCGCCTGTTTGGCATCCCGCAGACCCTGAGCTATCACCCGGAGGGGGATACCGGGACGCACATCCTGCTCGCCCTGCGTCAGGCCGCGCGCCTTCAGCTTTCGCCGCGCGCGCGGTTTGCGGTGCTCCTTCATGATCTCGGCAAGGGGCTTACCCCCCGCGACCAGTGGCCGGCCCACAAAGGCCATGAGACCCGCGGTGTCGCCCTCGTCGAGGATGTGTGCGCGCGCCTGAAGGCCCCGGCGGAGTATCGGGCGCTGGCGCTGTGCGTTACCCGCTATCACCTTCAGGTCCATACCGTCATGCGCCTGCGGCCGGCGACGGTCCTGCGGCTGATCGAGGCGGCCGACGGGTTTCGCAGGCCGGAGCGCTTTGCGGAGTTTCTCGGGGCGTGCGAGGCCGACGCCCGCGGCCGCTCGGGTCTTGAGGACCGGCCCTACCCGCAGGCCGCGTGGCTCGCCGCGGCGCGCGATGCCGCGGCCACGGTATCGGGTCGCGACTGGGCCGATCAGGGGCTGGTCGGGGGCGAGATCGGCGCGCGCGTGCGCGCGGCGCGTCAGGTCCTCATCGGTCGCATGAGGACCATGTAGCGCCCTGGGGATATCCGACCTCGCCGCTTAGGTGTTCGCCCCCGGGGGATGTATCATGGCCCCCTTATAGATGAGGGACGCACATGCGCGGTTTGATCGATCGATTGCGGGGCGTGGAGCGCGATATCGTGCAGGCCCCGGATGCGGCACAGGGCCCCTACTACGAGCCCCAGGGCAGTGAGATGGCGATATTCGAGGCGGCCTGGCGGCGGCGCCTGCCGGTCATGCTGAAAGGCCCGACCGGGTGCGGCAAGACGCGCTTTCTGGAGCATATGGCCCACCGGCTTGGCCGGCCGCTGGTCTCGGTGTCCTGCCACGAGGACCTGACGAGCGCCGATCTCGTCGGCCGCTTTCTGCTCGACGGCGAATCGACCGTATGGCAAGACGGGCCGCTGACGCGCGCCGTCAAGGCCGGGGCCATCTGTTACCTCGATGAGATCGTCGAGGCGCGTACCGACTCCACGGTGATCATTCATCCCCTGACCGACCACAGGCGGCGCCTGCCGCTCGAAAAGCGCGGGCTGGAGATCGAGGCGCACGAGGACTTCCTGCTCGTCATCTCCTACAATCCGGGGTATCAGACGGTGTTGAAGGACCTCAAGCCCTCGACCAAGCAACGCTTCGTCGCGATCGATTTCCATTATCCGAGCGCCGAGATCGAGGCGCGCATCCTGCAAAACGAGGTGGAAGGGCTCGATGCCGATCTCGCGGCGCGGCTCGTCGCGGTCGCGCACAAGGCCCGGGCGCTCAAGGATCACGGCCTAGACGAGGCCAGCTCCACGCGGTCTCTGGTCTACGCCGCGTCCCTGATCGTCGCGGGCCTCGATCTCATGGAGGCCGGCGAGGCCGCGCTCATAAGCCCCCTGACGGATGATGTCGATCTCGCCATGGCGCTGCGCGAGATCGTCAAGGCGCACCTTATCGCGGCATGACCGAGACACCCGAGGTCCGCCTCGCGCTGGTCCTAGACGAGCTCAAGGAATTGAGTTTCGTCGCCCATCGCGACCTGACGGCGGCATTGCCCGCGATAGAGCCCTATGGGGCACAGGCGGTGGCGCGTTGGGCGCAGACCGGGCGCGACCTCTTCTTGCATGACCGCGATGGCGGCAAGGCCTTTCTGCGCGCAAGCCCGAGACTTGCGCAAGAGGTCGGCGCCATCGAGGTCTGGGTCGAGCAGGCGCGGGGCTTTCTCACGTTTCGAGGGTCCTGGAAGGCCCTGACGGCCTATCTCGCGGGCCTGCCGGAGGCGGTCCGGGTGTTGGGCGCGGAAGATGCGCGCCGCTGGGCCGACGTGGGTATCGCGTGGGCGCGCCGTTACCCTGAGGGGGGTGCGGTGTTCTTCGAGACGAAGGTGGCCGATCTCGCCGATGGCCGTGGTTTTGCCGGTGTGCAGGAGGTCTTGGATCCTCTCGCCGCGCTCGCCGATGAACGCGCCCTGCCGCCGACCCTGGCGCTTGCGGGGGCGATCAAGGTCCGCGCGCTCCTGGGCGCCCCCGCCCTGGGCGCGTGGCTTACGCGCGGGGCCGATATCCTCAAGGCCGGCCGCCTGCGGGGTGAGACATACTTCCGCCTGGAGGGACCGGATAGCGACGAGGCGCTCATGGCCGCTCTGCCCGGATTCCGGACCGCCGAGCATGAGCGCTTTCTCATGCTCGTCACGCACGCGGCGCTGAGTCTATCCCCGATGCTGGCGCCCGCGGGCCTCGCGCCCGGCACGAATCCATTTATCGAGACCGACGGCCGCACGCTGTTTGTGCCGCCGGCCTTTCCGACGCGCGAACAGGCCCTGGCGGCGCTCTTGCACCATGCCGGCCACCTGCGCTTCGGGACCTATGATGAAGGGGCCATCACGCGGCTCTTTGCCGCGGCGGGAATGGCGCATCCGCCGCTCGACGCCGATCAGCGCGTCACTTGGCGGCCCTTGTTCGCCCTCTTTGGCGCAGACCTCCTGCGTTTTCAGGTCCTGTTCGATCTCTGCGAGGACTTCCGAATCGACGCGCGCATTCAGGCCCTGATGCCCAACCACGCCGCGCGGCTCCTTGCCCTTGCCACGACCCGCCCCGAGGGGCCGGCGGCCCCCTACTTCGACCTTGCGTGCGCGGGCCTTCACATGCTCGCCGGGCGCGCCCCCGCCACCGCACTGTGGGCCGCCCTGGCCGCGCCCGACGCCGATCTCGTGACGTCCTGGACCAAGGCCCGCGCGCTGTACGACCCCCTCACGCTGCCGGCTTTAACGCTCGCCGATCGCGATGCCGCCTATCTCCCTGGGCGGTCACCCAATCACGCGCGCCCCGTGTATCCGCGCGCGCCGTCTCGTAGTCAGGCACCGGAGTCCGATGTCGGCGCCGATGGCGGGGGCCGTGCCGAGGCGAAGGCTACGCAACCGGCGCCGGTGAGCGCGGGCCACGACCCGGACATGGAGCTTGCGCCCGAGGACACGAGCGGATCCGGTGGCCGGGTGGGCGTCGGCCGGCCGCAGCCTGCGGTCACGACCGCGCGCCGGCGCAGGCTGCGGCCACCGGGAGAGGGGCTCCCCTACCCGGAATGGGACTATCGCGAAAAGACCTACCGGCGCGACTGGGCGCGCGTGCTGGAGCGCGACCTCACCGAGCGCGATCTGGCCTGTGCGCGGACGCTGCTTGCCAATCATGCCCCGGTCCTCGGAAGGCTCAAGCGCGCCATTCAGGCCGAAAAGCCCCGCAGGCTTGCGCCGCAACGGCGCCGCACCGAGGGCGAGGAGCTCGATCTCGATGCGACCGTGGACTATGTCGTCGACCGCCGCACCGGCGCGCGCCCGGCGCCGCGCATCTATCGGGAGCGCCGGGCCCTGCGGCGCGATACCGGGGTGTTGCTGCTTGCGGATCTCTCGACCTCGATCATGCAGCAGGCCGCCGATGGCGAGGGCCGCGTGGTCGACCGGATGAAGGCCGCGCTGCTCTTGTTCGCGCACGCCCTCGAGGAGGTCGGAGACAGCTATGCCATCGCCGGGTTTGCCTCCAAGTATCGCGATGCCGTGAGCTTTTATCCGATCAAGGACTTCAATCGGCCGCTCACGACGGAGACCGAGGCCATCCTCGGGGGGCTGTCCGGGCGTCTGGCCACCCGCATGGGGGCCGCCATTCGCCACGCGTGCGTGCGGTTTGGCGAGTCCCCGGCCGCGCGCCGCCTGCTGCTCATCCTCTCCGATGGCCGCCCCGCCGATTACGATGATGGCGGTGACGAGCGCTACCTCCATGAGGACACGCGCATGGCCGTAAAGGAGGCCGCGGATCAGGGCATCCATGTCTTTTGCATCACGCTCGATGCCGCAGGCGCCGCCTATCTGGAACGGATCTTCGGGCGCGGCCATTATCTGGTGATCGACAGGCTCGATGATCTGCCGCGGCGCCTGCCGCAGGCCTATCTCAGGCTGCGCAAGGGCGCGTAAGGGCTGTCCGCGGCCTCGCAGGTCTTCATGCCTCGCCCGAAAGGCCACCCATCACGGACATTCCCAATGCCTTCGGCAATACGATGATGGTCAGAATTTTATCGCATGCGGGGATGCTTAGGCGACGGCGCATCACGAAATGGCGATCCGGGAGATTGCCGCAGCGACCCCGCTCGCTCCATGTAAAGAACGATACTCGCCGGCACCCAACAGGGGGGATGGCGGTAGTGTCTTTAAACTACTGCCAATTCGTAAAGATTGCGGTATCCCTCAGTACCCTAAATCAGTAAAGGGGCTACGCCATGCCACTTTTGAGTCCGAAACGCCAGATTACGATACCGAAAGACGTATGCGATCGGCTTCATGTCGAGCCCGGCGATGAGCTCGATATCTTCGAGCATGAAGGACACGTGACGCTGGTCAAAAAGCGCAAGGGTGCTAGCCGTGGGGCGCTCAAGCATCTCACGGCGGATCACCGATATTCCGATGAGGAATCCTTGATAGACGCCATTCTATCGGGCGGGCCCCCTGGTTCCAAGAATGAGCGGGAACATAGGTGATCGCGATCGACACAAACGTATTGTTGCGGCGGATTCTGGACGATGACAAGGGGCAGGGTGCGGGCGCGAGTCGGCTCTTTGAGGGCGCCGAGACTATTTTGATCACAGACGCCGTGCTCGCCGAGACGGTGTGGACCCTAAAGGGCAGGCGCTACAAGGCCACGAGGGGGGGATATTCGCATTCTTGTCATGAGCCTTCTCATGGAGCCCAACGTCGTGTTCGAAGATAAAGGGGTGATCTGGTGTCGGCCCTTTATGATTTCGTCGCCGCCAGATCCGTGAAAACCGCAAATGGTCCGAAGAGGGCTGATTTCGCGGATGCGCTGATCGTGAATAAGGCACAAGCGATCGCCCATGGCAGGCGCGTGCCGTACCGGGGCACTTATACGTTCGATCGCGCGGCGCTGGAGATCAGCGGGACAAAGACCCCCTCATGTGAGGCCTTTGGGGCACGACCGGGTCCTAGATGGCCAGTGCGCGGCTGCGGTCGAGGAGGCGAAAGCCCTGGAGCGGGGCCTTGAGGTTGCGGCCGAAGGCAATGACCTTGAAGAGCTCCCCCATCTCATGGGGGAGCGTAAGCCGCTTGATCGCCTGGCGCGCGAGCAGGGCCTCGCGTTCATCGGCGGGCATGTCGTCGCCGATGCCGAGGGCAAGGAGGAAGGCGCCCTGGCTCGTATAGCCGGCCAGATCGAGCCCAAGGGCCATGCCCGACCGCGCGACGGCCGTAAAGTCGACGTGTACGGTGATGTCCTGAAGGCCCGGCAGGACCAGGGGGTCCGGATGGGCATGCTGGCGGAAGTGGCACATGAGTGTCCCGTGCCGGCGCTGCGGGTGGTAGAACTCGGCGCGCGGAAAGCCATAATCGATAAGCAGGATCACGCCGTGCGCGAGATGGCCTGCGGCCTGCGCGAGGACGTGGTCAATACCCGGCAGGATCTCGGATTCATAATCGTCGGGAAGCGCCAGGTCGGCGAGTGCGGCGGTCATGTGAGGATCCGCTGGGCCTTCTCGGGTCCTTAAGGCCCCGGTATCGTCGCGCATCACGAAAAGCGGATGGGCGCGTCCGTCGCGCATGCGAAACCGCTGTGCCGGGAGCGCATCGAGGAGTTCGTTGGCGACGATGATCGTGGCCTTGTCATCGGGCCAGTCGGCGACCACCGATACCCGCTCGGCCCAGTGCGGGATCTCGGCGGCCACGCGCGATTGCGCCTCCTCGCGCCTCTTTGCGCTGCGTTCTATCATCCAGTAGCGGTCCGGAAGCGCGCCTGCGCGCCCCAGGGCCTTGAGCGTATCCACCGCGAGCTGGCCGTTTCCGGCGCCCGCTTCCATGATCGAGCCCCCGTGATCGGCAAGCACTGGCGCCCACTGGCGGGCGAGGGCGTTCGCCAAGTGCGTAGACAGAAGCGGCGCGGTAATGTAGTCCCCATGCGCCCCAAAGACCTCGCGTCCGGCATAATAGCCGCACTCGCGATCGTAGAGCGCCCACCCCATATAGTCGGCGAACGGGAGCGGGCCGTGCGCAAGGAGGGCATCGAGGGCCTGCTCGTGGCGCGCGAGGGTTGCGTGCTCCCGGGGCGTAAGTGTCGCCCAAGGGGGGAGCGGTGGGTCGGGCATCATGGCCGGGGTCTTTAAGGGATGATGGGACGATATTCTGGCACAAGAGGAGGGGGGATGCAGGTGTCGCATGAGCCCGTGGCCTTGGTGACCGGTGGCGGGCGCCGCCTGGGCGCGGCCATCGCCCGCCAATTGCACGCCCGGGGGCTGTCGGTGGTCGTTCACTACCGGTCGTCTGCGGATGAGGCGCGGCTCCTCAAGGCCGAGCTTGAGTCCATACGGCCCGGCACGGTGGCCGTGGTGTCTGCCGACATCCTGGCGGCGGATGCCCCGGATAGGCTCATCGATACCGCGCTTACGCACTTCGGGCGGCTCGACGTGCTCGTGAACAATGCCTCGACGTTCTATGAGACACCGCTTGATACCGCAAGCGTCGCGCAATGGGACGATCTCATCGGCACCAATCTGCGTGCGCCATTTTTCCTGTGCCAGCGCGCCGCGCCCCATCTGGCCGCGCGCGCGGGTGCCATCGTCAACATGATCGACATCCATGCCCACCGGCCGCTCAAGGATTTCCCGATCTATAGTGTCGCCAAGGCGGGTCTCGCCATGCTCACACAGTCCCTGGCGCGGGAATTGGCGCCGCGTGTGCGGGTCAACGGTGTGGCCCCAGGCGCCATCCTGTGGCCCGAGAGCGGCGCCGAGGAGGCCTACCGCGCGCGGGTACTGGCGGACATCCCGCTGCACCGTACCGGCTCGCCCGAAGACATCGCGCGCGCCGTGACATTCTTTTTGCTCGATGCCCCTTACATCACGGGCCAGATCCTGGCGGTCGACGGGGGTCGTTCGACCATGCTCTGACGGCCCCTTGAGACCACAGACGGTCTTTGGCGCACTCGTCCCGCGGGCTCGATTGGTCCCGGAGGTGTGGTCAATCGTGCAAGGCGCATGCGGCGCGTGGCCTTTGACAGGGACACGCGGGGGCTTGGCCGGAGAAGCGGCGCCGATCAGGGATGGGTTCGATGTCTTTCTATCACAAGCCCGACCTGGCCCGCGCCGCGGATCGCCCCACGTTTGTCGAGTCGCAGCCGCAACCAGGGGACCGGGAATTCGTGCAGAATGAGGTCTGCGACCCGTTCGGCCAAGGTCTCGACAAGATGAAACTCGGAGCCCTCCACGAAGGCGATGACGCGCTTGGCGACGGCCTTGTAGTCGAGGGTGTCGCGAAGGTCGTCGGTGGCCGCCGCCGTGCGGATGTCGACACCCATATCGAGATCGAATACCACGGTCTGCCGGGTCTGGCGCTCCCAGTCCCAGATCCCGATGATGCAATCTACACGCAGATCGTGTAAATACAGCACGTCGCCACTGCTTGGGGGAACGCCGTCACGCATATCTCGATATGGGCCTATGTTTTACCGGGGGTTGCCTATCTCCTCGGTTCTCTGTCCACGGCGATTGTGGCAAGCCGCATGCTGGGATTGCCCGACCCGCGCCATGCGGGCTCCGGAAACCCCGGGGCCACCAACGTCTTGCGTCTCGGCGGCAAGAAGGCCGCCATTATCACCCTAATCGGCGATGTCCTCAAAGGGGCGGTTCCGGTGGTGCTGGCGCGATCTTTGGGCGTTGCGCCATGGATCGTGGCCGTGACGGCGTCGGCGGCGCTGGTTGGGCACATCTATCCCGTGTACTTTCGTTTTCGCGGCGGCAAGGGGGTCGCGACCGCCCTGGGGGTGCTCACTGCCATCAACCCCATCGCTGGGGCGGGGCTCCTGGGGATCTGGCTCGTGGTGGCCCTGGTGTTTCGGTATTCGTCGCTCGCAGCGCTTACGGCCGCGGTCGCCGCCCCGTTTCTGATGGCCGCGACGTTGCATCGGCATGTCGGGCTCTTTTTTGTGATGACCGCACTGATGAGCGCGCTCTTATTGTGGCGCCATCGCAGCAATATCCGCAATCTGCTCGCCGGGCGCGAGACCAAGATCGGCCGCTAGGGTGGTGAAAGCTCGGTGAGCGGCCAGCGCGGGCGCACGCCCAGATCGCCCGTGTCGGTTTGCCCGGCGGCAAGCCTAAGACACCCGGCATAGGCGATCATCGCCCCATTGTCGGTACAAAACGCCGGCCGCGGATAATAGAGCGCGGCCCCGAGCGCGCGGGTCTCGTCTGCGAGCCGCTCGCGCAGCCTCTGATTCGCCCCGACCCCGCCTGCGATCACGAGCCGCTTGTGGCCGGTCGCGATCAGGGCGCGCCGGCACTTCACGGCCAAGGTGTCGACGATCGCCTCCTGCAGGGCGCGCGCGAGGTCGCAGCGCCGCTCGTCGTCCAGGGGTTGTTCCCGGGCGGCTAACAAGAGCGCGGTCTTAAGGCCACTAAAGCTAAATTCGAGCCCCGGGCGGTCGGTGAGCGGCCGGGGCAACCGCAATCCGATATCGCGGCCGCGGGCCGCCGCGGCGCTGATGGCAGGCCCCCCCGGGTAGCCCAATCCCAGGACCTGGGCGCTTTTGTCGAAGGCCTCGCCGGCGGCATCGTCGCGCGACTCCCCCAAGATCTCGTAGCGGCCCAGCGCCCGGACATCGGCGAGCAGGGTATGCCCCCCCGAGACGAGCAGGGCGAGAAACGGAAAATCCGGGGCCTTGGCCTCGAGCCGCGGGGCAAGCAAGTGACCCTCGAGGTGATGCACGCCCAGGGCCGGTAGGGCGAGCGCGAAGGCCAGCGCCCGCGCCAGGGCCGCCCCGACCAGCAGGGCCCCGGCCAGGCCCGGGCCCGCGGTGTAGGCGATGGCATCGAGGTCGGCCGCTGTCACCCCGGCCTCATGCAGGAGGGTGTCGATGAGCGGCAGGAGCTTTTGAATGTGGTCGCGGGAGGCGAGCTCCGGTACCACCCCGCCATAGAGGGCGTGACTGACCTGGCTAAAGAGCGCATGGGCCCGCAATCCGGTATCCCGGTCATAGAGCGCCACACCCGTGTCGTCGCAGGAGGTTTCGATACCGAGCACAAGCATGGCGGAAGGGCCCAGGGGTTTTGCAAGCGGTCAAGCTTACCGCCGGCCCGCGTCCATCACAAAGCCTGTCCGAGTAAACCATAATAACCAACCGCGCCATAAAACTTAGTGCATAGGATAGCCTATGTGAGCACACACTACCAACGGCCAGACCGCGGTCAGCAGGACTGTCCAGTCCAGGGTCCTTTATGTGGAAAGTGAGCGCGTCGGACTGCGCTGCGCGAGGTATGCGTGAGCGCTCATGGAGATCGTGTGAGCCCTGCGACCATGACGGGAAGACCGAAACGCCCGCGTGCGCCTGAGCCGGTCCTTAAAGCCCATTGCGGATAGTGCCATAGGCGAAATCGCCGACCTTCGGACACACGATGGCAAGAATGCGGCCGCTGTTGCGTTGGGGCGTCGAGGCGGCTTAAAGGGTGGCAATGCAAGGGCGGCAGCCCTCGATTCAGAGCGCAGGACGGAAATCGCCCGAGCCGCTGCCATAAAGCGATGGGGACGAAAGACCGATGGCAAATAACCTCCCGGTTTTTGACCAGACCATCTTGGCATCGGTAGGCAAAGCAGAAGCCGACATCGAAGGCAGTCTCGACTGCCAACTGATGTATTTCTATGGAGAAATCCGATCTGGGAAGCTGACACTTTTTAGAAATTTCGTCGAAAATCGAGTTGGATGTCCACACGCTAACAGCAAGACATTGGCCATTTGTTTAACTACCCCTGGCGGCGAGGTTGAGCCAGTGGAAAACATGGTGGACATTGTTCGACATCATTACGACACAATCTATTTCATAGTCCCGAGTGCAGCGTACTCTGCGGGGACTATTTTTTGTATGTCAGGCGACAAGATATACAGGGATTATTCTTCGTCGCTCGGCCCAATAGATCCGCAGGTCCCAGACAAGGAAAACAAATATCTTGTTCCGGCGCCAGGCTACCTCGATAAGGTAGCGGAATAATTGGAAAAATCCGCCAACACCAGAATATCCCCGGGCGAATTGGCTATTTTTGGTTCGGCAAGACCTGGCAATGCTTAGGTTCTATGAGCAAGCAAAGGATCTTTCGGTTGCCCTGCTAAAAGATTGGTTGACAAAATATAAGTTCAAAGATTGGGCCACACAGAGAACCAACAACATTGGCGCCCCAGTTACGATGGCAGAAAAAGAGGCTCGGCCCGAAGAGATTGCCACAATGCTTTGTGATAACAAGAAATGGCATTCTCATGGCCGTATGATTGGTATGGAAACGCTACGCAGCCAGTTGCGATTGGAAATCATCGATTGTGGGAGCGATCCGGAGCTATCAAAAAATGTGCGTCTGTACAATGACGTCATGGCGGACCATGTAGGGCGGGCACAGGCGGATTTCCTGCTCTAAAATAGAGACGTTGCTTAATGGAGGTGGTGGCAATGAGCTTGGCCGATCGCTTTATTGTCGAGGTCACCGCGGCGCAGGCGAAAGCGGATCCAGACCGCGATAAGAGGAGGCAGCTCGAAGAGGTTGAGCGAGCCCTGGAGACACTGAAATCGATTGGTGTTTCCCTGGAGCCGAAGTTCGAGATATGTTTAAGCGGGCGCGTCGCGACGGTCGTCAACAAGTAACCCGGATCGTATACTGGACCGATCAAGCAACATGACGTCGGGCTCACCATGCGGGCACGCTTTCGTTGCCCGCACAAAAGAGTCTCGGTCCCCCGGTAGTGAGTTGTCACTGCGCGCGCGGCCTCTCTTGGCGGGCGGGTTTCCTGGGTGTTAAGCCGCGTGGCGCCTAGCAGTTTGCGCCAACAAGGCGAGTCCGAAAGTAAGCGCTTACTTGGGTAGTGCTAGGCGGCAAGCCGGCGGGCTCCTGCCCAGGGGCCCTAGCGGACTTGGGAAAGTGGGGTTATAAGCGTTTGTTATGTCAAAGCACCCGCGGCGATCACGGGCGCCCAGCCAGCTTGGCTGGTAACCAGATCGCTCATAGGCGAATAGGTTCCCGTTCGCCTAGATTGGGTACGGGTGTTTTGATGTCAGCCGCGACGAAGCGTGGAGTGGGTGCTTAAGATAAGTGCCTGATTATAAATGTGACAATAACCCTGCGGGGCCGGATGTGGGCCTTGTTAGGCCAAGCCGGTTGGCGCCGAGAGACTCGCCCGGACCACACCACCGGGCTTTATATACAAATGTACCGGCACACGTTAGAATCCGCCGTTTACCACGGGCCGCCGGCTCAACTATTCAAGCGAGGTGTATTGCGTCTATGCCATCGGTGCGCGTCAAGGAGCACGAGCCTTTCGAGGTTGCGCTTCGTCGTTTTCGCAGGTCATGTGAGAAGGCGGGTGTCTTCGCCGAGGTTCGTCGTCGCGAGTTCTATGAGAAGCCGACGGCGGTTCGCAAGCGCAAGGCCGCGGCCGCGCGCAAGCGCGAATTAAAGAAGATCGCCCGTGTCACGCAGCGTACTAGCAAGGCGTTTTAACTCGCCATCATGGGGCTCAAGGATCGAATCGCCGAGGACATGAAGGCGGCGATGCGCGCCAAGGATGCCCCGAGGCTCGATGCCATCCGGATGCTGAGGGCCGCGATTCAGCGGCGCGAGGTCGACGAACGCGTGTCCTTGGACGATGGCGCAGTGCTGGTGGTCCTGGAGAAGCTCGTGCGCCAGGGCCAGGAGTCGATTGAGCAGTTCCGGGCCGCGGGTCGGACGGATCTCGTGGCCAAGGAAGAGGCGGCGCTTGCCGTGTGGTCGGCCTATCGGCCCGCCCCCCTGTCGGCCGGAGAGATCGAGGATCTCATCGTGGAGGCCGTGGCGCACACGGGGGCCACGTCGATCAAAGACATGGGGCGCGTGGTCGCGCACCTCAAGCCGCGCATGCAGGGCCGGGCCGACATGGCGGCGGTCAGCGCGCGCATCAAGGAGCGGTTGAGTTAAGAAAGGGCGTCTGTCTTCCAGGTGGGGCGCCTAGGGAGGCCCTTTGGCCAGTAAGATACCGTCGTCCTTTATCGATGCCGTGCTGGCGCGCACGGATATCGTCGAGCTGGTCGGCGGCCGCGTGCCCTTGCGCAAGGCCGGCCGGGACTATAAGGCCTGCTGCCCGTTTCATGAAGAACGCACCCCATCGTTTACGGTAAGCCCCGACAAACAGTTTTATCACTGCTTCGGTTGCGGGGCGCATGGGTCAGCGATCGGATTCCTGATGGCCTATGAGCGCCTGGGTTTCGTCGAGGCGGTGACCGAGCTTGCCCAGCGCGCCGGCCTCGAGATGCCGCAGGACGACCGGCCGGCGGCACCTGCGGGGCCGGATCTGCGGCCGGTACTGGCCGCCGCCGCCCGGTACTATCAGGATGCCTTGCGCCATCACCCGGTGGCGGAACGCGCGCGCGCCTATCTGAAGGGGCGGGGTATAACAGGGGCGGTGGCCAAGGCCTACCAGTTGGGGTACGCCCCGCCAGGCTGGAATGGGCTTCTCGGCGCCTTGGCCAAGGACTTTACGCCGGCTGTGCTGGAGCGCGCCGGATTGGCTATTGCCCGCGATGGGGCGGCCGGTTTCTATGACCGGTTTCGGGATCGCGTGATGTTTCCGATCAGCGATGCGCGCGGGCGCATCATCGGCTTCGGGGGGCGGGTGCTTGATCACGGCGAGCCCAAGTACATGAATTCCCCGGAGACCGTACTGTTTCATAAGGGGCGCGAGCTCTACGGCCTGCCGCAGGCGCTGGCGGCGATCGAAAAGGCCGGGCAGGTCGTGGTCGTCGAGGGTTATATGGATGTCCTGGCGCTGTCCCAGTTCGGGGTGGGACATGCGGTGGCGACCCTGGGCACGGCCACCACGCGCGAGCACCTCGACCGGCTGTTTCGTTATGCGCCGGAGGTCGTGTTCTGCTTTGATGGGGACCGGGCCGGGCGCGAAGCGGCGTGGCGTGCCCTGGAGCAGGCGCTGACGGTGTTGCGGGATGGGCGCCAGGCGAGCTTCCTGTTTCTGCCGGAGGGCGAGGATCCGGATACCCTCATCCGAGCCGAGGGGCTGGAGGGGTTTCAGGCGCGGCTGCGGACTGCGACCGAATTACCGGAGTTCTTTTTCGACACCCTATGTGCCCGTGCGGACGTCTCACGGATGGATGGGCGGGCGCGGCTGGTGGAACTCGCCAAGCCCTTGTTGTCGAAGTTGGCACGAGGGGCGCTCTACGAGCTCATGATCGGCAGATTGGCCGAGTTATCGGCATTAAAGGCCCCGCAGGCGGCGGTTTTGGCGCCGGCCCGTGCCGAGGAAGCAGCCCCCCGGCCCAGCCCCCCCGCCCCGGTGCGTGGTGGCACCCTGGTGCGTCAGGCCGTGGCCTTGCTTTTGCAGTACCCCGCCCTCATTCAGGAGGTGGGGGATCTCCCGCCCCCTGATCGGCCAGGAGTCGAGGTCTTGATGGCCCTTGTTGCCCTATTGCGCGAGATGCCGGGGCTTACGGCCGGTGCGATCGTGGAGCGGTTTGCCGATAGCCCGCACCGGGGCATCTTGGCGCGGCTTGCCGTATGGGAGTATCCCTCATTGCTGCCCGATCGTGAGGGGGTTATGCGCGATATCATGAGGACGCTGAACGAACAGGCCCGTGCGGCACAGGCCAAGGAGCGTCATAACTACCTGATTAATAAGGGTAGTATGACACCAGAAGAGCAGGCCGAGGTGGTGGCCTATCGTCGCAAAGGGGACACTGAGGCGCAGTAGCGGCGCCTGCGCCGTGGGCGCGATCTGCTATAATAGTCAGTTAATTTTAAAGTCCGAATCCCAACCGAAACGGTACGAAGGGCGACCTTACATGGATCAAGAGACGCAACGCCTGCAGCTTAAGAAGCTCATTCTTCAGGGTAAGGAACAGGGGTTCCTGACCTATCGGGACATCAATGATCATCTGCCCGAGGATGTGCATGACGCGGATCAAATCGAGACCGTCATCAACATGATCAACGATATGGGCATCGAGGTCTATGATCAAGCCCCGGACCCCGACACCCTGCTCATGAAGACTGATTCGGCGACGCCACCTGACGATGACGAGGTGGTGGAGGAGGCCGAGCAGGTCCTGGCCTCGGCGGTGGAGGGCGAGTTTGGTCGTACCACGGACCCCGTTCGCATGTATATGCGCGAGATGGGGACGGTGGAGCTTTTGACGCGCGAAGGCGAGATCGATCTTGCCAAGCGCATCGAAGATGGCATCCGGCAAAGCACCGAGGCGATCGCTGCCTGCCCGGCGACCATTGCCGAGGTGTTGCGGATGATGGAGCTCGTCGAGCAGGATCAGATGCGCCTTACGGATCTCGTCGTGGATTTCGTCGATCCGCAGGCCCTGGATGCCCCGCCGCCCGAAATGGACCGGGATATGAGCGCGGTCGATGATGGCGACGAGGAATCGGACGACGGCGACAATGTCGAGGCCGATGACGATGGCGGCCCGGACCGCGAGGAGGCTCTTGAGCGCTTCGGTCGTATCCGCAAGCTGCACGCCATGATCATGAAGGCCGCGGAGAAGAAGGGCTTCAAGAGCCCGGAGGTTGCGAAGGGACAGGAGAAGCTCGCCGAAGAATTCATGGAGATCAAGTTTGTCTCCAAGCAGATCAATCGGCTGGTCGAACATGTGCGCACACTGGTCGACGAGGCGCGCGAGCAGGAACGATCCATCATGGAGGTGTGCGTCACCAAGGCGCGCATGCCGCGCAAGACGTTCCTGAAGAGCTTTCCCGGCAACGAGACCAATCCGCGCTGGATCAAGAAGATCGGCAAGAGCGGCGAAGGCAGCGCCGAGGTGATAGAGGCCCATATCTCGACTATCAACACCGCTCAGGCGAAACTTGCCGATATCGAGGTACGCGCCGGGCTGCCGATAGCGGACCTCAAGGAGGTCAACCGGCGCATGTCGATCGGCGAGGCCAAGGCGCGTCGTGCGAAAAAGGAGATGGTCGAGGCCAACCTGCGTCTCGTGATCTCCATTGCCAAGAAGTACACGAACCGCGGCCTGCAGTTCCTGGACCTGATTCAGGAGGGCAACATCGGCCTCATGAAGGCGGTCGACAAGTTCGAGTACCGGCGTGGCTACAAGTTCTCGACGTATGCGACGTGGTGGATACGCCAGGCGATAACACGCTCCATCGCCGATCAGGCGCGCACGATCCGTATCCCGGTGCATATGATCGAGACCATCAACAAGCTCAATCGCATCTCGCGGCAGATGTTGCAGGAGATGGGCCGCGAGGCGACCCCTGAGGAGCTGGCGGTCCGCATGGACATGCCCGAGGACAAGATCCGCAAGGTGCTAAAGATCGCCAAGGAGCCGATCTCCATGGAGACGCCAATCGGCGACGACGAGGATTCGCACCTGGGCGATTTCGTGGAGGACACGAGCATCATGGCCCCGACCGATGCCGCGACCATGGCTGGCCTCAAGGCGGCGACCCTTGATATATTGGACACGCTGACGCCGCGCGAGGCCAAGGTCCTGCGCATGCGCTTTGGCATCGGCATGAACACCGACCACACCTTGGAAGAGGTGGGTAAGCAGTTCGATGTGACGCGCGAGCGCATACGCCAGATCGAGGCGAAGGCCTTGCGCAAGCTGCGTCACCCGAGCCGCTCCGAGCACCTGCGCAGCTTCTTGGATATGTAAGCACCGCTTTGCGGGCCTGTAGCTCAGTCGGTTAGAGCAGGGGACTCATAATCCTCTGGTCGAAGGTTCGAGTCCTTCCGGGCCCACCATTAAGTCATGTCCCTACGCAAACCGGGCCCGCTTGCCGTGTCCTGTTTTGCTGTAAGGATGCCGTCATGTCACTGTTCTGGAAACCGCGCTAAAGGAACTGAGGGCGCGGTATGGCGGCGTTTACCCCAAACCATAGCCGCCTTGAAACCCTGCCCGAAATAGCAGGGACTTCCGTACGCAAAAATAGCGGGGAGTACCGCATTCAAAGGGATTCTGACTGCGCCGCGCGCTCGATCCGGTCTTTGAGATCCGTGAGGTTCGCACCACTTTGTCGGCGGGCGATCTCGAGACCGCGCCGAATCCGGGCGAGAAACGCCTTCGCTTCGCGGCCCTCCCTGGTCGCCGAGGCGGCGTGATCGATGCTCCAGGGGTCGGTTGCATGGAGGATGGTATAGAGTGTCAGAACCTGATGCACGTCCTTGCGTTGTTTGGTTGCCCAGGACTGCGGACGTTCGGCCGCTACTGCCAGTTTGTGGATCAGAAAGCGTCCCGCCTCTGGCACGTAGGCCATGAGGCCCGTGGGTGTCAAGATCAGGGTGGCAAGGGCCTCGCGTGTCACGTAGTCCAGGAAGGGCATCTGGGCCGCCGCAGAGGCGAGGTTCGGAAAGCGGCGAGGCCGCCCCTGGGCCATCAGGGGGCCCGGGGTCAAAAAATCCCCGGAAAAGTTCACCTTTCCCATTCCCAATGGCGTTGAGGGGGTTCGATGATCGAGGCCGGGGGACACCCAACATCCGCGTGTTCCACCGCTGAAACGCCTCGGGAATATCGATGTCCTTGGGTAACGATAGAGAGAATGGCCCCGCGGTGCTATTGATATCCATGGGTCTCACAAGGGGCGCTCGCCAAATCCCAGGCGATTCATGATCGCCATATATGCCGGGGTTCCCACCAGGACCGTCCTGTCCCCTTGGGCATTGGTCGCGTGCAGAAGTCCAGCACGCGCCAGCACGGCCAGCGCCCCGCTTGCGGGACGCGTCGGGGCACCGAAGCCTGCTGCCCTGAGGGCTTTGACCATCTCGCGCCGTCGCACATAGCCGTCGCGAACCTCGGCGGACTGGACCCAGTTGACCGGGGCGCGCACAGACTCGTCTGCATCAGGTCCCAGATAGACCTGCGACCGCGCGCCATCCGCGCCCGGGACTTGCGCGTACCAGTTAGACGGCCCGCCGCACAGTCTTCGAAGTAACCCGGATCTCGCCGCCTGCATCAAGCGCCACGAGGTCGTCATCGAGTAGCGGGAGATTGGCATGCGCCACGGTTTGCTGGAGGTCTGCAAAGACCGTCTGGATGGTGAGAGAGTGCTCGAGGAAGGTAGCGGGGGTGCGTAGTGTTACACTCACTTTAAGCATAGCGAGTATAACGCAGATAGAGATCTTCTATGGGAAACTGGCGCGCCCGTTCGCGAGCCCGAATGAAAGACAAGATCTCGAAACGCCAGTCAGTACCCCTGCCGCTTGTAACCCTGTGATCAGACGGTAGGCGATCGGCGTGAGCCCCTGGCGCACTTAATACTGGTGGCGCGCTAACGACATCTCATTTGTCCTTGTGCCCGCGATGGTTCAGCCAGGCCAGGATGAGCCCGCCGATGCCAATGAGTACGACCCACCCCAAGCCGATGTACAGATTTTCCATGGGGATATTCATGCCCGTTCCCTCAAGGTTAGGATGGCGGCCCATTCAAGAATCGCAAATCCGCCGATTGATGCCGCCACAAACAGCCACCGGCCATGCTCCAATCCGCCCGTATACCCGAAGAAGCCGAATTCCGCGACGGCAATAATCCGTAAGGTATCAGCGACGTGTTTGGCTTGCCTATCATTAAACCGCATACGCCCCTCTACGATATACCTCTATGCCAGCGGCGCTCAAGGGCGTGTCCCCCGGATTGGCGCAGGTGCGTCGCCCGTTTTCCCAGGCCCACGTCTGTCTGGACGGCGCAGAGCCATCCTTATGGGCACTTAATGCGCCAAACGATGCCTCGCGCCTTTCCTGTCTGTCCTGCGGGTTTCGCTTGGCCAAGCGCGGCCACCCTACGCCCGCGCCAATAGCGACACAATCCCAGAGTTTCCCGGGGGCAAAAGCGTACCGCGCCAGATCACGAACCCTTCGCTCCTTGACGCCCTCCAATCAATGGTCTCCAATGGGTCGCCTGAAGGTCTCGTAAGAGACGATTATGCCGATGCTCAAACAAAAGACCGCCGTTGGGCGTACCCGGCGTTCGATCGCCAGGACCAGCGCGCCCGCCGGCAGGCGTAGCCGTTTTGCCGCAGCCTATGAAATCGACCCAATCAGCCGAGTGGTCGCGATCCGCAGGGGAGTGTCGTCTGTGGAACGGGCACGAACCAGTCGCGCCTTGGGCTTACCTAAAGAACGCATTGACCGGATGCTGCATCTGCCTGTGTCAACGACCAAGCGCAAGCTCGCCCAGCAGGCCCGTTTTCCGCCCGAGCAGTCGGAGCGTATCCTGGGATTGCAGCGGCTGATCGGTCAGGTCGAGACCATGGTGGCGGAATCGGGATCGCACGCGCAGTCTTTCGATGCTCGTGCGTCGATCGCCCAATGGCCCGACCAGACGTCGCCCGCGCTCGGCAACAAGACGCCCGGGGAGTTCCTTGACATCATCGCCGGCCAGGAGATCGTCGCGAATCTGCTCGCGCAAATGCAGTCCGGCAGCTACGCGTGATCGTTTGGCGGATTGCCGCCGCCATGCCAGGCTATCCCGCCCATGATCTTTCAGGCGGGGGCGCCAAGTTTACCGGGGGGCGCTGGAATAGCCCCGGCCGCGCTGCGGTCTATGGTCCCTCTTCCATCGCCCTTGCAGTGCTCGAGACTATCGTCCATCTGTCACAAGGCACGCTCCCCTAAACCGCTTCCTGATCCGGATCACCATACCGGATGCGCTATGGCGAGCGCGGGAGACGCTAAGGGCTGCCGCCGCGCCTATGGGCTGGGATGCCCTGCCCGCAGGTCCTGCAAGCAGGCGTTATGGCGATGAATGGCTCGATGAACCAAGATCGGTGGTTCTCGAGGTCCCGTCAATTGCCGTGCCCGAGGAATACAGCGTTCTCGTGAACCCGCATCACGCGCGCGCCACCCAAATCGTGGCCACCATTAATGCGCCCATGGCGCTATGATCTCAGGTTACGCTAGCGCCAAAGTTCAGGCAATTCCGCGCATCACCTTGCCTGAGAGCCTCGTCTTGCGTGCGGCAAGACCAGCTACAGTGGGGGCCGGTTTTACGTGTATGTCTTGGCGGCCTTGGGAATAAAAGGCCGCTCCAGGATCTGTGCTATAACCCACAGACTGCGATCTCGGCGCCATGCCCGCGAACCCCCCGTAGGGCGCCTGGTTGCACGCGTATATTCGGCCATCTAGACTGAAAAGACACAAAATCCGCACGCTCCTCAGTTATCGAGGGCCGTCCCTTAATCCAGCGAAGACGGGGTGCCAGTGAGCGCATTTCTCGCCATCGATTTCGAAACGGCCAATCATAGCCGGACCAGCGCCTGCGCCGTAGGTCTTGTCTATGTGCAGGGCCGGCGCGTCGTTGCCGAACGGACCCTCTTGATTCGCCCTCCTAGCAGCCAATTCACGTTCACTCATATCCATGGATTGGACTGGGACGATGTCTGCGACCAGCCGTCGTTCGCCGAGTCCTGGCCCCAGATCCTGAAATATATGGATAGGGCCGAGTTTCTTGTGGCCCATAACGCACCATTCGATCGCGGGGTGCTTACGCATTGCTGTGAGCATTATGGTCTGACCGTGCCCGTTCAACCGTTTTTCTGTACCATGCAATTGGCTCGTAGACGCTGGGGCATCTATCCCACGCGCCTGCCAGACGTCTGCCGCCATTTGGGTATCCCCCTTAACCATCATGAGGCCGGCTCCGATGCGCGGGCCTGCGCCGAGATTGCCCTGCGCGCAAGGCGGGAAGGATGGCGTCCGTGATTGCGCCAAGGCAACCACCCCCTAAGCTGCGCGGGCCGTTACTGGTAAACCTCGGTGGGGCCATCAGGCGGGTGCCGCGCGCATGAATAGCCCACGACTCACAGGCAACGCCTGGCGCGCCGTGCGGCACCGCGGATCCCACCTTCAGATCATCGCGTGCGCGGGGTCCGGAAAGACCGAGATCGTAGCCCAGCGTGCAGCCGACCTTTTTGCCGATGGGGCCGCGCCTGCGGCCGTGGTGGCGTTCACGTTTACGGACCGTGCCGCCCAGGCGCTCAAGCATCGCATCGGGCAGCGTGTCGCCGAGCGCCTCGGCGAGCCGTTCCTGGGGCGTCTGAACGGGTGTTTTATTGGGACGATCCATTCCTATTGTTTCCACCTCCTTCAGACATATGTGGCGCGCTACGAAAACTTCGATGTCCTGGATGAGCACGAGCTCACGGCGTTCCTCATGCGTGTCCACAGGACGATCCAGCTGAAGGATATTGACGGGCAGCTGTTCTCATCCCTCAAGGTGTTTACCCGTAATCTTCAGGTCGTCGAAAACGAACTTCTATCGCCAAGCCAATTGCAGGCGCCATTTGGTGACATTCTTAGGAGATTTCACGAAGAACTCGAGGGCCACAGATTCCTCACGTTTGGTCAGGTGATCACAAAGGCCGTGGAGGCGCTCGACGATTCACGCGTATTCGCAGCCGTTCATGGCCCGCTCAAGCACCTCATCGTTGACGAGTATCAGGATATCAATCCGGCGCAGGAGGCACTGATCGCGCGTCTTGCGATGCCCCCGGTCCACCTGTGCGTGGTTGGTGACGACGATCAGGCGATTTATCAGTGGCGTGGCTCCGACGTCGGCAATATCGTGGGCTTTGCGCGGCGTTATCCGGGCGTGGCCTCGTTTGCGATCACAACCAACCGGCGTAGCCGGCCGGCTATTATCGGGGCCGCGAATCGTTTCGCAAAAACCATCCAGGGGCGCCTTGACAAGGAGATGGGCACGCACCGAGACCCCGGCGTCACCGAGCTGGGCTGCTGGCGCCTCCCAACCGAGGAGGACGAGGCGCAGCGTATTGCTGAGGCCATTGCGGCATTGGTCGCCAAGGGATTCCGGTATCGTGATATCGCGGTTCTGGTGCGGTCATCGGCGTCCTATGATCGCCTGCTGGCGGCGTTCTCGGCCCACGAAATACCCGTCCAGCCCGGTGGGCGCACGGGCCTTTTCCGGGAGGGCGATGCACAGCTCTTCGGGCGCACCTTCGCATACCTAGCAGGACAGGGATGGCGGCCTACGGCCCGCGCCACGGAAGAGTCTTGGACCCTGGATGATCTCGTGCGGGCCTATGGCAAGCGATTTGCCCTCAGCCCTTCCCAGCGAAAGCAGGTCACCGCCCGCCTTGAAGGCTGGCGCCTGGAGGTACAGGCGGCAACCGGACCTGCGGATCTGGTGGGCGATTATTACGCGCTTTTGGGCGATTGCGGCGTGTCATCATGGGACCTGCGGGATGGCAAGGCGATCGCGCGTCTTGGCACCATCGCGCGCTGTTCGGCGATCCTTGTGGATTACGAAAGAACGCATAGGCGCCCTCGGCTGGATCCCGATGTCCGCGGTCAGGTCATAGGCGGACAGGATCGTGGGCCGTGGTATTTCCGTTGGCTTGCGATCTATATTCAAAACTGGGCGCAGGGAGAATGGGAGGGGTTTGACGGGGAAGAGGCCTTTACCATGGACGCCGTCGATCTGACTACGATCCATAAGGCCAAGGGCCTGGAGTGGCCCGTCGTGTTCGTGCCAAGTCTCACGGCGAACCGATTCCCGCCGCGGGCAACCGGCAGGCCGATGAACTGGTTGGTACCGGATGGCCTGTTCGATAAGGCGCGGTATGAGGGTTCTCTTAATGATGAGCGGCGGCTTTTCTATGTCGCTATGACCCGGGCGCGCGATTGGCTGTCGCTGTCTACGCATGACCGGCCCACTACCCAGAGAGTTCAGCCGTCGCCATTCATCCGTGATATCGCCGGAGAGGTGTTGGAGGATTGCACGGAGATTGCGCTTCCGTGTGTCGCCGAGACCGGACATGATGAGTCCGATATCTTGTCCGTAACCGTTTCGGAACTCGCGGAATTCAAGATGTGCGGTCTCGCCTACCGATTGCGCAGGCTCATCGGGTTTCAACCGCCCCTGGCCCTCGAACTTGGTTTTGGGAAGGCCGTGCACCACGTCCTGCGCAATGTGGCCGAATACACCCGACACTATGGGAAGGTGCCGGATTCCCTTTGGCTCGGGGACCTTTTCGACGAGGAATTCTACCTGCCGGCAGCCAACAAGCCGGCCTACCGTCAGATGCGGGACGGCGCACGTCGCTTGGTTGATCGATATGTGGCGGCCTATGGCGAAGACCTGAAGCGAACGTGGGCGGTGGAAAGACCGTTCGAGCTTCACCTGGACCAGATTGTCGTGGCCGGAAGGGCGGACGTCATAATGGAGGGAGAGGGTGGACGAGACGGTTCGCTTGCCATCGTGGACTACAAAACCAGGGCCGACGATACGCAAGGCATCGACCAACAGTTACGGATATACGTAGATGCGGGACGCCGGGAGGGACTAGACATACGTGCCGCTTACGTCCACGATCTCCATTCGGGCGATCGTATCGCCATAGATGTGGCGCAAGACCAGATCGATGTGGCCGAATCCGAGGTTTTATCGATCGCGGGCCGGCTTAAGGCCAGGGAGTTCCCGCCCTGCCCCGGCACGGCCTGCCGGGGCTGTGACGTGCGGGCCCTCTGCCGGTATACCGTATAAGAGTGGCCGACTTCTGCCCCCGCACCCCGCCTTGAGGGAACTGCGCTTCATGGCGCCCTATCCTCCCGCCCGGCAAAGCCTCCTGTCAGGCGAAAAACGGAATTTACAGAAAAAACGATAGACACCTTCTGTGTTGACAAAGGCTATACATACTTAGAAATTGTGTATCCACGAGATATATGGAGGACACGCCATGAGAGAGGCGGCCATCAATCTACGGGCCCTGACAGAGCAGCGAGATTTGATAGACCGGGCGGCGGCCTTGCTCGGCAAGACCCGCTCCGATTTCATGCTGGAGGCCGCCTGTGAGCGCGCACAGGCGGTGTTGCTTGACCAGGTGTTCTTCAGTCTGGATGTAGAACGGTTTCGTCAGTTCACTGCCCTGCTCGATGCCCCGCCTGGCCCCAATACCGGACTGAAACAACTGATGGCAGTAAAGGCGCCTTGGGGAAAGTCGCGGCGTGGCACTTGAGTTTTCGCCGCCGGAGCCGTTGTGTGCCCTGCATGGTGTCAACGATTTCTCCTGCGGTGAACCGGTTCTTGATGTATGGCTCAAGCGCAGGGCCTTGGCAAATCCGGCTAGTGGGGCCAGCCGTACATTCGTAGTCGCAAGCGGCGATGGCCGGGTAGCGGGTTACTACGCACTGGCTGCCGGGGCAGTAGCTCATGCCGATGCCACGGGGGCCGTCCGCCGGAATATGCCTGACCCGACTCCGGTCCTCGTCCTGGGGCGTCTTGCTGTAGACCAAAGCGCCAGGGGCATCAAACTCGGGGCGTCTTTACTCGAGAATGCCGTGATTTGCGCGACGGCCGTAGCCGGAACCGCCTTGGTGCGCGTCCTGCTGGTTCACGCACTCCACGGGCGCGCCAGGGATTTCTCTCTCAAGCATGGGTTCAGTCCGTCACCGACCAATGCCTTGACGGTTATGCTCCGACTTCGGCCGTGATGCCGGTTTCTTGGATGCAGTTGGCGGGCATTTGCCCGTAACCCCGCGTACCCGTTTTCAGAAATCCCGCGCCGCCCCGTGGAGCGGATAATGGCAGGCCACTAGGTGGTCATCGCCCAGGGTTGTTGCGATCGGCGCCTCGGTGCGGCAGCGCGGTTGGGCCGTAGCGCACCCCGCGTAATAGACGCAGGCCCGGGATCCCGGGTCCGGGGGAAGGCGCGTGACCTCCGCGGCGCTGTTTGCCGCCTTTCTCTCTGCAGGCACCGGCAGCGCCGCGAGCAGGGCCGCGGTGTAGGGGTGGGCGGGGCGGCGAATCAGCGCGTCGGTGGGCCCCTGTTCCATCATGTGCCCGCGAAACAGCACCAGCGTGCGCTGAGCGATGTAGGAGACCGCGGCGAGGTCGTGGCTTATGAAGAGGTAGCTTAGGCCCTTTTCGGCCTGAAGGTCGCGCAATAGGTTGAGGATGCGCGCCTGAAGCGAGACATCGAGTCCCGAGGTCGGCTCATCGAGCACCAAAAGCCGCGGCTTCGTGGCCAGCGCGCGCGCGAGTGCGGCGCGCTGGCGTTGGCCGCCGGAGAGCTCTCGCGGGTAGCGTGTCAGCAGGGACTCGTCGAGACCGACCTGCGAGGCGAGTTGCGCCACACGGATCCGCCGCGCGCGCCGTGTGAGGCCGCAGGCAAGTATCAGGGGCTCCGCGATGACGCACCCTATGCTCATGCGCGGATTCATGGCCTCGTAGGGGTCCTGAAACACGAGCTGCATGTGGGGGCGGTAGGGCCGCAGGCCCCGATCATCGAGGGCCGCGAGATCCACGCTATCCCACAGGATGCGCCCGGAGCTCGGGGGGGTCATGCGCAAGACCGCGTGCCCCAGCGTGGTCTTACCGGAGCCGGATTCTCCGACTATTCCCAATGTCTCCCCTGCAAGCAGGGTGAAGCCGATATCGGTCAGTACCTTGTGAGTGTCGCCCTGCGGGCGTCCAAGGCGCCGGCGGGCAGCGTACTCCACCGATAGGTGTTCGATGCGCAGCCCCGCGCTCATGGTGCTGGTGCGCCGGGATGGAGACAGGCGACCCGTACCCCTAAAGGTCCCATGGTGGGCACGACGCGGCGGCAGTCGTCACGGACATCCGGGCAGCGCGGAGCAAATCGACAGCCCTCGATGCGGGTCTGCGGCCCGGGCGGTTGTCCCGGGATCTCGGCCAGGCGCCGGCCATCGGCGGGGACCGGCGGGATGGCGTCGCGTAAGGCGCGGCTGTAGGGGTGGCGCGGGGCTATGAAGAATGACGCGGCATCGCCTTCCTCCACGGCGCGCCCGGCATAGAGGACCAGGATGCGGTCGGCGTAGCGGGCGGCAAGGCGCAGGTCATGGGTGATAAAGAGCACGGCGAGCCCCCGTTCCCGCTGAAGCCGCGTCAGGAGATCCATGATCTGGACCTGAATCAGGGTATCGAGTGCCGTCGTGGGCTCATCGGCGATGAGGAGTCCCGGGTCGCAGGCCAGGGCCAGGGCGATCATGACGCGCTGGCGCATGCCGCCGGAGAGTTGATGGGGGTAGCGGTCGGGGCCGGCCGCCAAGGCGCTAAGTCCCACCTCGGTAAGCAGGGCGCGGGCGCGCCCGCGCGCCGCCTCCCGCGTCCCGCCCTTGTGCACGCGATAGGTCTCCACGATCTGCGCCTGCACGCCGAGGCTGGGACTTAAAGCCGTCAAGGGGTTCTGAAACACAAGCCCCATGTCGCGACCGCGCCGGGCGCGCAGCGCGCGCTCGGGAAGGGCGGTAAGCTCCGTGCCGCCTACGCGGATAGCGCCGGCCATGCGCCGGATTCCGGGGGGCAGCAACCCAAAGATCGCGGCTGCGGTCAGCGACTTGCCGGACCCCGACTCGCCGACGAAGGCCAACATCTCGCCTCGTCCTATGCGAAAGGATAGGTCTTCCACAAGCGGCTGCCGCGCATGCCCGGAGGCAAGACCCAGGGTCAGCCCGGACACCGCGAGCGCCGCCTCGCCGGCCGTCATGCCTGCCCCTCCCCTTCCAGGCGCGCCAGCAGGCCCTGCCCGAGCATATTCATGGCCAGGATGGCGAGGAAGATGGCAAGTCCCGGGAAGGCGATGAGCCACCAGGGATCAATCACCGCCAGTTGCGCGCCGCTATTGAGAAGACCGCCCCAGGAGGCGTGCGGGGGTTCTATGCCAAGCCCGAGGAAGGTGAGTCCCGAGAGCCCCAGAATCATATCTGCCATGAGGAAGGTGGCGTTGACGATCACAAGCGGCAGCATGGCGCGCAGGATATGCACGCGGGCGACATAGAGGCGCCCGGCCCCGAACTGGCGGGCGGCGCGCACATAATCGCGCTCGCGCGCGGCGCGCGCCTCGTTCCGAGCGAGCCGCGCGATGCCGGGCCAGGCCACGAGCCCAAGCATCACGGCAAGGCTCGCCTCCCCAAGGGGCACGATGGCGGCAAAAAAGATGAGCAGAATGAGTGTCGGGATGGCGAGCAGGGCATCGAGCAGGCGCATGAGGATCTGATCGAGCCAGCCGGGTCCGAGCCCGGCGACAAGCCCATAGGCAAGCCCCGCAATAAGGCCAATCGCCGAGGCCACAAACGAGATCGCAAGCGTCGTCTGGCCGCCGCGCATAAGGCGCGCGAGGACGTTGCGCCCCAGGTCATCGGTCCCGAGCGGAAAGCGGGCCTGCGGGGCGGCCAGGATGTGGTGGGCGTGAATGGCGAGCGGATCGTGCGGATAGAGCAGGGGTCCTATCCAGGAAAAGGCCGCCAGCGCGAGAAACAGGAGACCACCGGCCAGGTCCGCGCGCAGGGTGCCGAACGCCGCCTGCCAACGTCTCGCCCTCGGAAAGAGTCCGCGGGCAGGGGCGGCGGTCCTTGAGGCGGCGCGGTCGTCAGTCATAGCGCACGCGCACATCGAGTAGGGTGTTGATGAGATCGGCAGCGAGATTGCCGAGGATCGTCAGAATGCCGATCAAAAGAACGATGGCCGTGAGCGTGGGATAGTCCTGCTCCAGGGCCGAGCGCCACAAGAGCCATCCGAGCCCGGGGTAGTCGAAGACGCTTTCCGTCAACACCCCGCCCACAAAGAGCACCGGGATCATCATGCCGATGAGGGTGACGAGCGGACGCACGGCGTTGCGCAAGACGTGACGAAAGGCGATGCGAACCGGCCCAAGCCCGCGGGCCCGCGCGGCACGGACGTAATCCTTCCGGTATTCGTCACGCACCTGATGCCCGAAATAGCGCGAGAGTCCGGCAGCAAGGGGCAGCGCCAGGGTCACTGCCGGCAACGCTAGGTGACGCCAGAGGCTGGCAGACCAGACCGAGTGCGCGCCCTCACCCAGCCCGCCCGGGGGCAGCCAGGACAGATCGGCCGCGAACACCAGAATCAGCACGGTGCCCACGAAAAATGTGGGCAGGGAGTAGCCGACGATCTGCCAGGCGCCGATGGCGCGCCCCAGGCCGCGGCTGCGCGCGCCCTGCAAGAGGCCCAAGACGATGGCGAGCGCGATCGCAGCGGTCGCGGCCACCGCATCCAAGAGCAGGGTATTGTGGAGGTAGGAGCCGATCAGAGAGGCGACCGGCGCGTGCTGCGTAAAGGAATAGCCGAGGTCGCCCTGCAGCACATGGTCCCACCATGTGAGGTACTGGCGCCAGATCGGGTGATCCAAGCCCATCTGGCGGTTCAAGGCCGCCACCGCCGCCGGAGAGGCATGGACGCCCAGTATGCTGTAGGCCGGCCCCCCGGGGGTGGCGTAGATCAGGAAAAACACCAGCGTCACGAGCAGTACAAGCGACAGACACGAGCTGCCCAGCCGCTTGAGGAGGGCGGCCGCCAGGGGCCTGGCGCCCGTCTGCCGGGCCCTCTGAGGGGATGGTCCCGAACGGTTCACCGTGCGTGCCCTGCAATCCACAGATATTGGGGGCTGAAACCGCCGATCGGCGAGTAGGCGCGCTTGAGGCCGTGGATGTCTGCGCGCGCCTCTATGACATGGCGCTGGCCCGGGAGTACCAGCACGGGCTGGGTCTTGATGAAGGCGTCCTCGTAGCGATAGATCGGGCCCTTGCCGGATGCGGCGGGAACGGCATTGAGCAGGGTGTCCATGCGCCGGCTGCAGTAGTGATAGAAGTTGTTGGCGCCATGGCAGCTGAAGATATTCCGCGCGCTCGGATAGACGCCCAATCCCCAGGCCAGAAAGATCGCATCCCATTTCGTGGCGTCCGGCCCCTGGGTCATGGCCACGATCTGGTTAAACGGCATCTCGCGCAGGCGCATGTCGATGCCGATTCGTGCGAGCATGCTCTTGATGAGCTCCGGCCCGCGCACTTGGCCCGGGGGGAGGAGGGCCGTAAAGACCAGCCTGCGTCCGTCTTTCTCCCGGATGCCATGGGCGTTGAGGCGCCAGCCGGCGGCGCGCAGCAGGCGGCGTGCAAGCCCCGGATCGTAGGCACCGGTGCGCTCGAGGCGGCGCGCGAGCGGCGAGAGATAGGTCGCCGGCCGCGGCGGTATGGGCCCGTAGTCGCGCACCCCCTGGCCATAGTACTGCACGCGGATGAGAAGGCCCTGGCGGATCGCATGCATCATGGCCGCGCGCACGCGCGCATCGTGCACGAAACGCATGCGCGGATTGGCGTAATCGAAGCCCAGGTAATTGAAGCCCCATACCGGGCCTACCGTACGCTCACGGAAACCCTTGAGGGTATGGCGCCCGGGAAAGAGCTTGTGCGGGAGATCGGCGATCTGAATCTCGCCGGTCTTGAGTCCAAAGAAGATCGACTCCGGATCATGCAAAAAGCGCATGACCAGGCGATGGAGGTAGGGGCGGTCGGGACCGCTGAAGTGATGGTTCGGCCCGAAGGTGACGCGGCGCCCGGGTGCGAAGGCAACCAGCCGAAAGGGCCCGTCGACGATGCGAAAGAAGCGCGGATCGGCGAGATGATCATAGAGGCCCGTGATCGATACCCGCGCCCAGGCGGCGGGCAGGGGCGTGAGCAGCGTCAGCCCGTTTAGCATGAACCAGCGCGGGTTGACGGATTTTTTTAGGGTGATGCGCAGGCGGTATGGACCCATGACCTGAAAAGAGGCCACGTTCGTGGGGATGCCGCCTACCCCGTAATTGGCAAATTGCGGCCCCAGGCGCTCGATCATGCGGTAGGTATAGGCGACATCGGCGGTCGTCACCGGGGTCCCGTCGGACCATCGCCAATGGCGCCAGAGTGTGATGGTATAAGTCTTATGGTTGGGGCTCACCCTGATGCGCCGCGCGATGCTCAAGGTCTTGTTGATCCGGAATCGTCGGGTCACCCATAGGAGCGGTTGATAGAGCAGGCTCGCCGCCTGCTGATCGAAGGCCGACGAGACGAGCAGCGGGTTAAAGCCGTTCACCGCGGCCGGCGGCGACAGACCCACGCCCGGCACGGTCACGATCGTCCCCCCGAAACGCGGCCGCAGGCCGTTTGCATGGGCCGCGGCCGCGATCCCCGCAAGGACGCATAAGCCGCCACCAATCAGGGCACGCGCGATCACGCGCGTCTTTTTGCGCCACAAGGCCATACCTCACCTGCCCAGGAGTCCGGGGGACATGATGCCAAAGACGCGCCCTCGGCGCGACCGCCGATGCCAGGTCCGTGATGGCGGCGCCATAGTACGGGACCGCCTGCGGCGCCGGCGTGCCGGGTGCGAGCGGGTCGCGGGCGCATGTCCCGATGCGTCCTCAAACGCAAAGATCGGGGCTCCTGCCACGCGGGCCGTCATGTCTCCCCGATCACGCACAAGGCGCCTGAAGGAGTCGCGCGAGCGCCCCGGGGCCTTGCCTTCTCGCGCGCCCGCCGTCGTCACGAGGGTATGTACCGTTCAGCGGGCATGCCCGCCGGATGCAATACCCCCCATCAGCCCTTGCGACCGAGGTTTATCGCAACGGGCCCGGTTTATGCGAGCACGCGACGATCATGATGGGGACCTTAAAACATAGGCCCCACGAACGACCACGCGGCACGCGCGATCGGCGTGCGGTGCGCTGCGAGGCTAGCGGCGGGAGGAGTGGGGGCGGGGCGAGAATCGGGTCGCCAACACCCGTGTCCCTCCCAGTATCGCAAGCAACACCCCCAGGGCGAGGAGGTCCTGCCAGTTCAACTGCCGGGCGTAGAGCCCTATGAATACCTCACGCAGGACGAACACGAAGCCGACCTCCGCCAGGACATGGAGGCGGATGCGGTGGAACTCCAGGTAATCCGTGAAGCTGCGAAATAGCTCAATCAGGATGAAGACCGACAGGACATCCGACACTAGGTGCTGGCCGGTGGCCTTTATGAGGTCGTGAGAGGCCAGTGTCCCCAGGCTGTGCACGGATGCCGACAGGAGTTTGATGGCCGCCACATAGTCGAAGACGAGGCCCGCGATCGCCCCGAGCAGGGTGGCGAGCATGATAAAGATCAGGACTATGATCATGCCGTCTAGGAGCCGCCCCTGAAGGTAGATCACGCGCTGGCGCAGGGACGAGGGTGGGGCGCTGCGGGCGTCGCCCGCCGGGTTTGGGTCTCTTGTCATGGGCACGCCATCTACCGTGTTTTGCCGTCCTTGCGTGTGCGCTCGAGGTCCTGCCCGTGACCTCACGGTCCCAACCCCCGGCTTTTGCGTAAGTCTAGCATGTCCCGCCGATCACACGACTCCGCGAGATAGCGCGGGGCCCAACCCCAACGCATCGCCATGATCGTGTCATGAAGAGGGAATTTACGGACACATAGAGGCTGCGGGCGGAGTCGCTGGCCTTAAGGCCGCGCGCTCGCAGTGCCACGTACAAGGCCCGCTACAATCCGCGCGATCTTTTTGAGGCGCCTGAAACGGTATGCGCCCTCACGGGCACGCCGCACTCACCCCGCACCCGCCATCGCCACCGCACCGTGCCCTGGTAGGCCGCGCACGGGTGCCTTGCGCGTTCATAAGGGTGTCCCGCGCCCTCTTCACCTAGCTCGGTTGATAGAGGAGGCAGTAGCCCCGGGGGCTTACGCGCCCCTGGACCACCTGGCAGAGTCCCGGGCGCATCATCCCCGGACCCATGGCGCCACCCATCATGCCATGCCCGGCCTTGCCTCCCGCAGGGATAAAGTGCACACACGTGCCGCACATCTTGCCGCCGCTAGGCTGGTCCTGGTAGTGGGCAATCGCCTTCGTGACCTTGATGGGTGCGGCCTGGGCGGTGCGCTTGAGAAACGGCAATACCGCGACCCCCGAAGCCACTGCTGCCACGGTCTTAAGCCAACGCCGGCGAGAAAGTTTGGATGACGTACTCATCTGAAGGAGCCTCCAACCTGATAAGGGTCCAAGTCCCGTAACCATCCTACGCCGCCCGCGCTCATGTTGCCAACGACGATGACAAGGACATGCCCCGACAGGTTGCCGGGCCTGCTTGCGCCGATCTTAATGGGTGCTTCTACCGGTTAGTTGACGGGGACCCAGGCGGGGATTGCAGCGCCGCTGGCCGTGCTTTTCCATGGAAACGGCCCTTTTGGCGATCACGCCGATGGGCTATACTCAAAAGCTTATGGGCATCCTTTTCTGGCGCGCGCCGCGCATCCCGGTCCTGCCGTTTCGCGGTATCATCGCGCCCCGGCCATATGCCATCAGCCTCGCTGCTTATAGCGAGCCGATCGAGCGGGCCATGGCCCTGGCGCGGGGCCGCAAGCGCCTTATTCTTTCGATCGAGAGCCCAGGCGGGTCCCCGGTCCAGTCGGACCTCGTGGCAAGCTTCATTCGCGAGCGCGCGCGGGAGAATGACGTCAAGGTATTGGCGGTGATCGGTGACGTGGGGGCATCCGGCGGATACTGGATCGCGTGCGCGGCCGACGAGATCTATGCAAACCGCATGAGTATCGTGGGCTCGATCGGCGTAATCGGCGGGGGCTTCGGATTCGCGGAATTCATCGCCCGTCATGGCATCGAGCGGCGCATCTATACGGCGGGCGAGCACAAGTCACGCCTCGATCCGTTTCGTCCGGAGCAGGCCGACGATCTGCTCTTTACGAAGGAGCTCCTGCAAGACATGCATGCCGAGTTCAAGGATTGGGTACGCAGCCGCCGGGGGGCCCGGTTGATAGGCTCCGAGTCCCAGATATTCGACGGTTCCTACATGCTCGGCAGCAAGGGCAAGGACCTGGGCCTTATCGACGGGTTCGCGAGCGTCGATTCATTGGTGCGCGAGATCGGCGGCAAGCGCGCACAGCCCCAGCTGATCGAACCCAAACGCGCCCGGGGCCTCATGCGCCTCATGGGCCGCAGCGCCCTCGAGGCCGCCTGGGATATCACCGAGGATCGCATGGCCGGCCCCCGGCTGCGCCTCTAGGGTAAGCCATTACCCTTGGGATCCCGCGGGGGGCCGCCGGGTGGCGTTGTGTGTGTCACTTCGCGCAAGCCGCCGCCCCATGTTCCGACAATTGATAATCACCGCCACGGCGCTTACCGGCCGCGAACGCCGCGTATCGAGACGCGCGGGCGTCTGCCTGACTTAGGGGGCAACAAAGCCGAGGTCCCAGGCCGGACGGTCTCGCGGCCGGCATCAACCAGAGGTGAAGGGGTGATCATCTCGCGGATCGGGTCGATAGGCGGCTGCAGGGGGCCTATAAGGGCGGGCCTTGCTGAGACGCGATAATCCTCGGGTCGGCCGTGTCATCTGACGTGTTGCGTCGGTTCGTGACGGGGGGCTGTAGGCTCGTTCGGGCAAGTTGCCGCTGGGCGTCACATCGCGGCTAGGGTTCGCGTGGCGCTAGAGGGGTCTGCCCCACCGTTTGTCGGGCGAATAGGCCAGCTGCCTTTATCCCCCCTTATCCCTCAAATACTTACGGCGGGAGACTCGCCGCGCCCATCTGGCATGGCAGCGCTTCGTACGAACCCTGCGAAGCGTCATTCGCACTGGTATTAAAATATCTATTAAAAACATGTAGTGACAATATTCATGCTGCCTATTTCTTATACAAGATTGCAATTTGCTCCCCTTATTGCGTACCGGAATCCTCATCGAGGAGATGCCATGGCATCCATCCGCAAGCGCGGTGACCGGCAATGGGAGGCCCGTATTTGCAAGCGCGGACCCCGTCGAGTCAAAGACTTTCGAGACCAAGGCGCGCGCGGAGGCCTGGGCCCGCCAGGCTGAATCCGAGATGGACCGGGGGGCGTTCGTGTCGCGCGCCGAGGCCGAGAGCGCGATGCCAAGCGAGGCCTTACGCCGGTACGAGTCGGAAGTGACGGCCACCAAGCGCGGTCATAGGTCGGAGCATTGCGCCCTTCGGTCGTGGTCCAGGGATTCTATAAATGCCTGCTCGTTGGCGCAGATTCGCAGCCAGGATCTGGCCACGATTCGTGACCGCTGGGTAAAGCACGATTTCAAGGCCGGGACCATCGTGCGTCGTTTCGCCATCCTCTCGCGCGTTTCCACCGTGGCGCGCCGAGAGTGGGGCATGGGGTTGCTCGAAAACCCGGTCCGCGATGTGCGTATGCCGCGTGTGGATCATGCCCGCGACCGCCGTCTCCAGGGCAATGAACAGGCCCGCCTTTTGGCGGCTGCGGCGGATTCGGCGGGCAACATTGGCCCGCTCATCATCTGGGCGATCGAGACCGGGATGCGGCGGGGTGAGATCGCGGGCATGCGCTGGGCGCATGTGGACAGTAAAGGGCGTGTCCTTCTGATCCCCATCACCAAGACCGGCAACCCTCCGGATACCACTGTCCGCGAAGACCTTGGCTGTCCTGGATAGCCGGTCGCGGCCGCCAAGTGAGCGCGCATGACCGTCCACAGGGGCAGTCTGGAACCTGCGCGCCGGCACCATAACCCAAGTCTTTGTGCGCGTCCGCCCAAGCTGGCATCAAGGGGTTGCGGTACCATGACCTTCGCCATGAGGCCACATCGCGGTTTTTTGAGAAGGGCCTAAACCCTAGGGAGGCCGCCGCCATCACCGGCCATAAATCCCTTCAGCACCTCAAGCGATATACCCATTTACGGCCAGAGGACCTCGCTGCGCGTCTCGACTGACGCTCTACGTCACCTTGCGGCCCAGATTCCGCAGCCCGAAATGAGGCCCCATTCAACCGTTTGTCGGGAGAATCCTACAGCTTGTTTTTGGGGCCACCCAGGAAACCCTTATCCCTGAATGCCTTGGACGAAGGGGTTAGTCTCGGGTCCTTTCCTCTATCTCGTCTGGCGTAAATCTTGCACCTTCTATGCCAAGTGCCGTTCATGGTGAACCGGTGCTCTTTTGAGATGCGAGGAGTCTATGGCCATGCGTAAACATAACCCGGTAGTGGCTGGCATTCAGGCCGGCTTTACCTTGATCGAGTTGATGGTCGTGATCGCCATCATCGGCATCTTGGCGGCCATCGCCATCCCCCAGTATGAGAAGTACATCGTGACCTCCAAGGCCCAGGACGTGGCGCAGAACTTCCACGCGGCCATCACCGCCGCGACGTCTGCCGTATCCGCCGCCCAGGCCGGGCAGTCCACACTGATCGCGGCGACCGAGACGCAGGGTGCCGCCGCCACGCCGCTTACCCCCAGCGCGACCGTCGACACGCCGGTCTTGAGCTACTTGGCCGGTGATCCGGCGGCAAGCGGCACGACGGGCGCCTCGCCGATCAACTTTGCCTATATCGGCACCTCGGGCACGACCCCTGCTACACCCACGTACTGCGGCGAGGTCGATGTCGTCGGTGAGACACCGCCCACGGGCATGAACACCGGTGCTTGGGTCGAGGCCGGCATTACCCAGCCGATCTTCATAACGGTCGGCGCGGGCACGATCTGCACCGCCAACGCCACGCTGGGTCAGGATATCGTGAATTCCGTGGTCGGCGACGGTTCGACCTCCGCCGTGGCCGGGACGGACTCGGCCGGCAATACGGTTCCGGCTTGTCTGGACACCGCGGGCTTCTGCCAGACCAACGTCGGCCCGAACGGTTCGGTCACGCCGTAAGGGTATCTTGTCATGATGTGCGAGAGGGCGCGTAGTTTGCGCCCTCTTTTCTTTTGGTTGTCGTGGACCACAGGTCAGGGGTTCCCGCAGCTGGCCTTGGGCTGTATCTTCCAAGATCACGCACGTGGCGCTCGCTACGGGCTGCTTGCCCTAGCACGCTGCTAAATGCTCGCATAGCACTTATGTGAGGCCAGACAGTGCGGATGGGTAGCGATGGGGACGTGGCGGCGATCCTCGAATGGGTCGGGATCGATGGCAGGCCAGGATCAGCGCGCGACAGCTCGTGCCGCTAGCCATGAACGCGTCAGTATTACCCTCACTGGGTGTGCGGCTGGCTACGCAACCCCGCATGGGTAGTCGCGCGAGATTCGGGCCAGAGAGCCTCTCCCGCACCACGGACATAGGGCTGTACCCGCAGCCTTTCATGGCGCATAAGTCGTGCCGTAAACAGGCTCGATGGACTGCGGCAGGACGACTGTCGTGGAGACATTGCATATTTCTATGCCAATGACAGGGCCGGTCGTGTCGAAATCGAGAATCACCCCGGGCCCCACCTCGTCGCTTTCGCACACGGGGTGGTCGCTTAGCCGCAGGGTGAGTGTGTCGGTCTCCGGGTCGTAGCGTGCCTTCATAATGTCCTCCAGTATTTCGTGATCTTACTTGTCCGGTAGACGGTCACTACCCGAAGTGGCAGATCGCCTTGGGTCACAATGCCGCGAATAAGCATGTCGGGTCCGAAATCGAGAGAGATTATGGATTGGTAGGCCACAAAGCCATCCGTCACGGGGACGATTGCCGATGATTCTGCATGATGGTATCGCGTGTCGAATTCGAATACCGCGAATGGCTATCTCCTCTCTGGCGCGATGGGTGGTGGCGTATGAGGGTAAGGCGCGACCTCTCTCGAATTATACTGATTCCGCGTTCCTCTTGGGATTTGCCTGCCGACTATGGTCCAGAGGGACCAATCGGGCTGCCATTGTGACCGGCCAGCGGTTTCACGTAACGACCCGATTCCATGGGGCCAAGCCGCCTGAGTCGACCGTGATTCATAAGCCCCTGCGGCCGCGCGCGTCGTCATAGGCTTGCCCTTGGATGTCACTGATGGATCGTGCGGGATAGGGGTGCGCCTCATAGGGCAGCAAGGGAAATGTGCCAGGACAATGTTACCAACTCTTTGTTTAGTATTACGTTTTACCCGGGTACGCCGCCTCTCAAGGCGGCTTAGCACGAATCCTGCAAGCCCTGAATAGTAAGCCGGTCTTCGCGAACCGGCATACGAGGGGCGGGGTTATGGGTGAAAGGGGGAGCGATCCGCTGGCGGGTCGGGGGAGTCGGGGGTTTACGCTCATAGAGGTGATGGTCGTCATTGCCATCATAAGCGTCCTGGCGGCGATCGCCATTCCGCGCTACGAACACTCCGTCGCAGCGGCCAGGGCAGAGGATGTGGCCGAGAATTACCATGCCGCGATCAGTGCGGTCGCCGATGCGATCTCGGCGGCACAGGCAGGCCAAGTCACCCTGATCGCGATGGCAAACGCCCAGGGGGTGCCGGCCGCCGCGCCGCCCCCCGGATCCGGGACCCCGGCCCTGAGCGAATATGTCGCGGATCCTGTCGCCTATGCCACGACCGGCGGGGCCTCTCCGATCAGTTTCGCATATATCGGGTCGAGCGGTACGACGTTTGCCACTCCATCATACTGCGGGGAGGTGGATATCGCAGGCGAGGGGCCCAAGGCGCCCGCGACAGCGGGAGGCGCTTGGGTCAACCCCGGCATCAATCGCCCCGTTTTTCTCAGTGTCGGCGCAGGCGATACGTGCGGTGCCGACCCGGCCTTGGGTCAGGACATCATCAATGCCGTTGTCGCCAGTGGATCGAGTGCGGCCGTTGCCATGACCGATGGCACCGGACACACCGTAGGCGCCTGCCAGCCGGGAGTCGTAGCCTGTTATGCCGAGGTGGACTCCAACGGGGCGATTACGCCCTAACTTAGACCTCGTTGCGGTTTGTTTCACATCCCGCCCAGTAAAGCATTAGCAGGCATCGCGCGGCGCCATTGTGCGAGGCATCCCGGGAAATACGCGGTTGTCCGAGGCGCGCATCCTTCGTAGCATGATGGCCCGCGCCCGATCCTGCGGGCCATATTCCCTGATATAATGAGAGGCGTGTCATCGATATGGGCACGAACATGCTCGACACGTATACGCTCGTCAAGCGCCTTACTCAGGCCGGTGTCCCCGAGGCGCAGGCCGAGGCCCATATGTCCGTGTTCCTGGACATGTCCGAGCGCGGGTTCGCGACCAAGGGCGATATCGCGGCCCTGGAGCGGCGGATGGACGACCTCGCCACCCATGAGGCGTTATCGGAAGTAAAAAAGGATGTGGCGGAATTGCGGGCCGATTTCGAGGCCCGGATGTCGGCTATGGAGGCGAGGCTGTCGGGCATGGAGGTGAGACTATCGGGCATCGAGATGGCGCTATCGGACATGGAGATGCGTCTCATGGTGCGGCTCGGCGGCCTGATGGTCACGCTTATGACGATAGGGTTCGCCGTTCTCAAGTTTACGATCGGGCATTGAGCGCGCACGGGTTGACCCTGCGCAGACGCGCACGCTACGTAAGGTTACGGTGATCCCATGGCACCCCCCCATGGCCTTCTTGGGAGTTGCCGTTATTGGCTACCCGGCCCGCCTCTGAGTGGGGGTGCTGCCTGTTGCGCGAAACGGGGCCCTGGCCCCGCGCCTTTTGGCAGTCGGCACCCCGCGCTGTCAGCTAGGTGCACAGCGAGGCGCGAATCTTGGACACAACGCTTAAGTCTGACCAAGGCGTGGCTTGAGCGGGTCTTGTGCGGGGGGCGCGTCCTCATTATGGTAAGCCGATCGTTGAAATAGATCCGAGCCCTTCGCGACCCCCTTTTGAAAGCAGCCCCTGGCGCTATGGGCGACACGAAGATTGCGTGCATGATCTCGCATAGGGGCGCACCGATGGATGCGCCTCATTTGCGATCCACCAGTCGTTGCCCAATACAACTTCGATGAATCGGCCGTTGACCTCATCCATAGGGTGTAAGGGGGCGCCGGAATAGACGGTGTCCCTTAAGGTCGCTCGAGGCTTACGGCCCGGGGTGATTGCGCGCTGATCTCACCGCACGCAGCGGCGGCGCCTGCCCGGGTCATGCTGCCTGTTTTAAGGACACCACACCTTTAACGCGGTGGAAGATACGCACCGCCCTTTCGGGACCGCCCCAGCCATCCCGGTCAGGGTCAAAGTGTCGCCGCGCAAACCTCGTGTCCGCATCCCTCTGGGGCGCAGAGATCCCCTATGTCCCAGACGCCCCTTTTAAGGTCCGCCGCAATCTCCTCGCGCACGCCCCGCTCGTCTTCTGCCGCGGGGCCATACGCCATTTCACGGTTCGCGATGTGCCGGGAAGGCGCCGCCCAGGCAGGCACGGGGCGCCTCTTAAGGCGCAGCCATATACACGGATAAATACCAGAAATCGGAACTATTAAGTGTTCATTATTATGCGGCTGATTATAGAGTAGCCGCGTGGCATGGAGGGTATGCGGCGGCCATTGCGCGCGATGGGCGCGGGCATCGGGCGGGCACACAGGCGCGGGGCCCCAGGGACGGGGCACAGAAGAGTGATCACAGGGTATCGGGAGGTCAGGTTATGACGGGATTTACGCACTACGAACCGATAGGAGGAACGGCATCATGATCGGTCACATGGCATCGCGGATTATGTTAGTCGCCCCGTGGCCGCTTTTGGCCGCGGGCGTTATCGTCGGGATCGGCGCCGATCGGCATCCCCGGCTCATGCGCTCCGTTACCACCGGCGCTGCCTGGTTTGCCTTGGCCTGCGCGATCCTTGCGGCCGCGGCCTACGGGCTGGGGGCGACCGGCTCCGAGACCTATCTCAGCACGCCCCTGCCGCTCCACCTTGGCGCGCTTGGCATCAGCGTCGACGTCGATGTCCTGACGCTTGTCATGCTGACCCTGGTGGCATTCGTGGGCATGATCGTGGCGCGTTACTCGAAGACCTACATGGACGGCGACGCGCATGAAGGCCGCTTCCATCGCTGGCTCGCGCTGACCCTCGGGTCGTTTCTGACCCTCATCGTCGCCGGCAACGTGTGGGGTTTTTGGATCTCATGGGTGGCCACGAGCCTTTGTCTCCATGAGCTCCTGGCCTTTTATCGCGACCGGCCCGGCGCGGTGCTGGCCGCGCGCAAGAAGTATCTGTTGCATCGCTTCGCGGACGCGAGCCTCCTGTCGGCCTTCGTGCTGATCGTGCGCACGCTTCACAGCGCGCAGTGGGCGGGGATCGCCCAGGCGTTGGCCCACCACTCGGGCCCGCTGCCGGAGACGCTGTCGGTGGCCGCCGCCCTCATTGTGGTCAGCGCCATCCTCAAGAGCGCGCAGTTCCCGACCCACGGTTGGCTCATACAGGTCATGGAGGCCCCGACGCCGGTGTCGGCCCTGCTGCACGCCGGCATCATCTACACGGGGGCCTTCCTGATCCTGCGCGCGAGCCCGCTTATCTCGCAGATCGGATGGGCCGGCGATGTGCTGGCGGCGGTCGGTCTCGTCTCCATCGTCATTGCGTCGCTTACCATGATGACCATGACCAACATCAAGGGGGCGCTCGCCTACTCCACATGCGCGCAGATGGGCTTCATGCTGATGGAGTGCGGTCTGGGCCTATACAGCATCGCCGTTTTGCACATCATCGCGCACTCGGTGTACAAGGCCCACGCCTTCCTGTCATCGGGGAGTGTCGTCGAACACTTCCGGGCGCCTAAGCTTGTCGTATCGACGGCCGCGACCGTGGGACGCGCCCTGCTGGGGCTCGTGATCGCCACCGCCATGGCGACGGGTGTCGGGGCCGCGTTCGGCGTCGGGCTGCCGCGCGAGCCTGCGCTTATTGTCATGGCGGTGATTCTGGCGGTCGGCATGACCCAGCTTTTGCTCCAGGCCCTGAATGCGCGCACGACGGGTGCAGGCGGTCTGCTCGTGCGCATGGCGGGCCTAAGCGCCCTGGTCTGCTCGGCGTATTTCGCGCTCCACATGGGCTTTGTCGCGCTTCTTGGGACAAGCGTGCCGGCTGATCCTGTGCATGTGGATACCGCCCAGAAGGTCCTGCTTGGCGTGATCGCCCTGGCATTCCTCGCGCTGCTTCTCATTCAGCAGCTCCTGCCACGTCTGTCGCGCACGGCCTTCTGGCGCGCGGCTTATGTCCACTTCTACGGCGGCCTCTATGCCGACAGCATGTTGACCGAGTTCGTTCGCGGGTTTGGGCCCACGCCGGCCGGTGTCGCCGGGCGGCGCCGGGTTCTGAGCGCAGATCCTTCACACGAGGTGCAATCATGAGTGCAATCACCGGTATCGATACGGAGTTGAAGGCCAAGATAGACACGGCCTGCGGGCGGGTCGCGCCCTTGTGGCCACTCAAAAGCTTCGTGGCGGTCAATCCCTACTTCGGGCTTGCCGACCAGCCCTTCTGGCAGGCCGATGCGACCTTGAAGCGGGTGGCGGGTCAGGGGCTTACCATGCCGCGGGCGTTTTACCGTAAGCGCCTCGAGAGCGGGCGTATCACGCGGGCGGATCTCGCCTCCGCCCTGCGCGAGTCCGGCAGCTCGTGGGATCTCGCGACCCTCGAGGAGGCGGTGGCCCGGACTCCATCGGCGCGGCCGGAATCGCTGGCCCTGGTCACCGACATCCTCACGGAGCTCGACCGCCAGGAGTGGCCCGGTTTCGTGCTCGAGCGGATCAGCCAGTACTGCGCCGCCTATTTCGACGAGGGCCAGGCCTTATGGGCCATGCCCTGGCAGGATAAGGGGCTCTACGAGGGCTGGCGCGAGTTTGCGCGCCTCGACAAGAATCCGCGGACCGTGGGCCTGCGCGGGATGCATGAGGCCGTAGACGAACTGCCCTCGTCGCCGCAGGCGGCCATCGGCTGGGCCCTGCGGCAGCTTGCCGTGCCGCCGGCTGCGATCGACGATTACCTGCACGCCGCACTGCTCGCAGTCGGCGGCTGGGCGGGATGGGCGCGCTACAAGCGCTGGCAGGCCGAGCTTGCGGGCGGCCAGGACGATACCATTCGCGATCTTCTCGCCATCCGTGTCTGCTGGGACGCGCTCCTCTATAAGCTCAGATTCAGTGAGCGCCTGAAGGCCCGCTGGTATCAGGCCATGGTCACGGATGCCAGTGTGGCCGCCAAGGCCCAGACGCATCCGCAGGTCAATGCCAAGGAGGTCGATGCGCTGTTGCAGACGGCCTTTGAGATCGGCTACCAGCGCGAGCTCGTTGCCTCTCTTACGACGGCCCCCGTGCCGGCGCCGCGCAAGGATCGGCCTCCCGTGCAGGCGGTTTTTTGTATCGATGTCCGCTCCGAGATCTTCCGGCGCGCCTTCGAGACCGTCGCCCCTATGGCGCGCACCGGCGGATTCGCGGGCTTCTTCGGGGTCCTGATGGAGTATCAGCCCTTGGGGGCGTCGACCGCCAAGGGGCACCTGCCGATCCTCTTTAATCCGGCCTACCGCATCTGCGAGCATGTCGCGGGCGCCGATCCCAAGGAGACGCAGCATCTTGCGGCCAAGCGCCGTACGCGCCTGCATGCCGCCGATGCCTGGAAGGTCTTTAAGACCTCGGCGTCCTCGTGCTTTACCTTCGTCGAGGCCGCGGGCCTGCTGTATGCCCCCAAGATCTTCGGCGACAGCATGGGCTGGAGCCGCACGGTCGCCCACCCCGACGCCAAGGGCCTGGACGCCGCCGCGCGTGACCGCCTGGGGCCGAGGCTTGTGAGCGATCATGGCCAGGGGGGCTGCGCCGCCGGCGGGATTCCCGCCGCTGACAGGCCGGGCGCGGCCGAGTTTGCGCTGCGCAACATGGGCATGATCAGCGATTTTGCGCGGCTCGTGGTGCTGGTGGGCCATGGCAGCACGACGGTCAACAATCCGCAGGCCACCGCGCTCGACTGCGGGGCCTGCGCCGGCCAGACCGGCGAGGCCAGCGCGCGCATCGCGGTGGCCTTGCTAAACGACCCCGTGACGCGCCAGGGCCTTGCCGAAAAGGGCATTCATATCCCGGCCGACACGGTGTTCGTGGCCGGCATGCACGACACGACCACCGATGAGGTGGCGCTGTTCGATGTCGCCGCCATACCCGCCTCGCACGCCGGCGACCTGCGCCAATTGCGCGAGTGGTTCAAGGCTGCGGGGCAGGTCACGCGCATGGAGCGCTCCGCGTTTCTTGGCATAGGCGGCCTGCCCGAGGACCGGGTGCGCGCCGACATCAAGCGGCGCACGCGCGATTGGGCGGAGGTGCGCCCGGAATGGGCGCTTGCCAACAACGCCGCCTTCATCGCGGCGCCACGGGCCCGGACCGCGCGCTGCGATCTCGGCGGCCGCGCCTTTCTGCACGACTACACATGGCGCAACGACACGGAGTTCAAGACCCTCACTCTCATCATGAGCGCGCCCATGGTGGTCGGCAACTGGATCAATATGCAGTACTACGGGTCGGTCGTCGACAACGCCCGGTTTGGCAGCGGCAACAAGGTCCTGCACAACGTCGTGGGCGGATCCATAGGCGTACTCGAGGGCAATGGCGGGGACGTGCGCGTGGGGCTTGCCATGCAGTCTTTGCATGACGGCCACCGGTGGATGCATGAGCCGATGCGCCTCAATGTCTTCATCGAGGCCCCGCAGGCGGCCATGGACGATGTCATCGCCGGCAATGCCCTGGTCCGCAGTCTCGTGGAAAACGCCTGGTTGCACCTCTTTCGCATCGACGATCAGGGCCACATCTATCGGCGCGGACTGGATCGGCAATGGCGCGCGGTGTCGCAGGCCGAGGGTATGCCTCAGTCTTCATAAAAGTCAGGACCGACTGTCAACACAATAAGGCAGAGGGCATAAAGCCCTCTGCCCCCATCGGCGACGGGGCGGGAGGGGCCGCAAGGGGCGGGTATGCAGACCTTTGCGGGACGGTCACCGACGATAACCGACGAGAACGTATGAGGATAACCATGAAAAATACCGGGTTAGGGACACTGTTGCGCGCGATTCATAAGGTCCTGTTGCGATGGGGGGCCGTGGCGACCTGCGCCGCCCCCATGCTCTGGGCGCCGGTGGCGGCGCACGCCGCCGCGGGGACGGCCCCGGGCGGGGGCCTCTTTGGGCAGAGCCGGCCGGCGGGTACGGGCGGGGTCACGGCGATCGATGGCGCCGCCGGCGGCGGGATCGTGCCGTGGGCGCTGATCGCAGGCTATGGCGGCCCGGGCCAGGTCGGCTTTACCGCCTCCTATACCCATGCCAGCACCGCCGATTTCAATGCCAATGGCTATGGCGTGGCGGCCGGCATCGACAACCGCGTCGAGATCTCGCTCACCCAGCAGAACTTCGATCTCGGCAATACCGGGCCGTACATCGCCACGACGCTGCTCAATGCCCCCGCCGATGGGGGTGTGGGCCAGCCGCTGCAGAACAATGCCGCGATCAATCAGGATATCATCGGCGTGAAGGTGCGGGTGTTCGGCAACGCCCTTTCCCAGGGGACCTGGATGCCGCAGGTGGCGGTCGGTGCTCAATACCATCACAACGAAGACGGCGCCCTCATGAACGCCCTGGGGGCCAAGGCCAGTGGCGCAAGCTTTTATCTCGCGTTGACCAAGGTGTGGCTCAAGGGCCTGCTTGGGCATGTGACGCTTTTGGATTTCACGCTTGATGCCACGCGCGCCAATGACAACGGCCTGTTTGGGTTCGAGGGCCCGACAGACGCAAGCAGCTACCACTATGAGCCCGAGGTCTCGGCGGGCGTATTCCTCGATCCGCACGTGGTGGTCGGCGGCGAGTACCGCGCCATGCCGCAAAACGAGCTCGCGGTGGGGCCGGTCGTGAGCCAGAGCAGTGCCTGGAAGGACGTGTTTATGGCCTACATCCCCAACAAGAGTGTCTCGCTGACATTGGCCTACGCCATGCTGGGGCATGTCGCCGGCATTCCCAACTCCAATGGGCTCTATACCTCCGTGACCGCGAGCTTCTAGCGCGCAGGGCAGGGTCGCGGGCCGTATGATGCGACGCGAGGCTGGGCGCCGGTAGGGGCGTGGGCGCACAGCAGATCTAGCGCGCACCCCCGGGGGCGGATACTCCTCACGTACCCCCGGACGGCCCCGACACACCGCGCCGTGCCGCCAGGGTCTGGCATAAGGGATTTAAGCGGCGCGCTGTGGCATGTAAGGGGTGCGGGAGTTCCCGCGCCCCCATTTTTTTGGATAGACTGGATCCGTACCGGGACGCGGCATCGATGCGCGGCCTGTGGCACACAGAGGAAACGACATCATGGCATCACAGAAGGAGTCCCTGCACGGGACGGTCGCACACCAGCGGGACATGTTGACGAAGGCCCTCTATAAGCCCCTGCGCGCCTTGAGCGAGCGGTGCGTGAAGGTCTGGGGGGATCGCGCGGCCATGGAGGCCGCCTTGCAGGAGGCCTTCGCCTCGGTCCCCTACTGCAAGTTTCTGTATGTCTTGGATGCAAACGGCCGGCAGATCACCTCCAACATGAGCCGCGACGGCCTGCAGGATGAGCATTATGGGCGTGACCGGTCCGATCGGCCGTACACGCAGGAGGCCATGTTCGAGCGCGATGCGCTCGCCAACAGCCGCGTACAGCATTACCAGCAGTGGGGGGATGCCGGGGACGGGGGGCAGGCGACGGATTTCGTGCTGTGTGCGGCCTACATCAGTCAGCGGGCCTTGCGCCCGTCGCTGACCGCCATGCAGTTCGTGCGCGGCGCCGATGGCGCGGTGCTCGGTTTCGTGGGCGCCGATTTTGCGCTGCGCGATCTGCCCCAGGCGCATGCCTTATATGAGGATCCGCGGTTACCGCGGCGCCTCGATGCGGACTACCCGAGGGTCGAGCCGGCACCCGGGGCCCCGCGGTTTGCAAGCAAGATGGACGCCCATCTTGATACCGTGATCCGGGTGATGGAGGAGTTGATCCTGGTCCATGGCGTCTATCACGTCATGCTGCACTTCTCCAGCAGCCAGGCGGTGGTCTGGGTTGCGAACGACCCCCTTCGCTACCGGCTGCTGGCCATGAACGAGCTCACCAACCCCGGGATCTGCCTGGCCTACCCGAAGACCCCCTATCCGCAGGCGGCCCTGGTCCCGGCCGAGCGTATCCGCGAGATCCTCGACGACATGCGCACCTTGCGGTCCACGGAGGGGCGCTTTTATCTGCGCACCGGCACCGTCAACATCTTCAACGGCATGGTGAGCTTGAGCTTCTCATCCGACTCCTCGCATTACCTCCCTTATGAAGAGTTCCTCAAGATGGACTATTCCTTCTGGATGGAGGGATAGCGTTGTATCAGGCGGCGTGCGCCTAGCGCGCACGCGCGCCGGATAGGTCGAGGACCCGGCTCAAAAGGTCCGGGTCGAGTGCCGCCTCGGCGGTGAACTGGCCGCGGTACGCCGATTCCTCGGCATGCAGCGTATAGCAGGTGTCGCCGCTGATGTCGATGAAGACGGCGCCAAGGCCGCCCTCCACGAACGCATAATCGCGTTTGAGGAAGAACTCGGTGCAGCAGACGCCGAGAAACGCGCGCACCCCCGCTTCCCTCAGTTGCGCCAGCACCATCTGGAGGTGCTCATAGCGGGTGATGGTCGTCACCGGCAGTCCCCGTTCCCGGCCCAGGCGATAGGCCTCGCCCACCGCGCACTGCCCGCATTCCGGACAGCCATCGCGATGGCGCCATTTGCACCATGCGGGCTTCGCGCAGTAGGGCAACAGCAGGGCCCCGATGTCGGCGAGCAATGCGGCGAACCCCTGATCGCGGCGGGGACTGTAGAGCGTCACTCGGGCGGCATCGCCGGGGATGCCGAGCCGGGCGCCCAATGTGTGCCGTTCCACGCACAGGCGCGCGAGGTATCCAAGATCCGCCGGATCAAAGCCCAAGGTATCGCGCGGGGCGGCGGCCGCAACCGTAGCCTCGAGGTCTGTGAGGCGTACCCCGGTCATCTGATCCGTGAGCTTACTAAAGTCTGCGGCGCGCGCGCATTGCACCCCGCCGCTTAAGCGCGCCGCGCGCACGATGCCGGAAGTGACCATGAGGTCGAGATATATGACGCCCCCGGGTGTCTTCAGGAAGGCGCCAAGATCCGGCGGCGGGGCGCTGGCCCAGGGCGGCAGCGGCGCGTTTTGGACGGCCGGCGCCCTTTGTGTGGCGGCGTCCAGGTTGAGCTGCACGGCCAGCCTCTCGGCGATGGCGCGACAGACGCCCGCCTCTGTGGCATGGGGGTTTGCGTCGCCGATGGGCGCAAACCGCCGGCCGGCCGCGAGCAGCCCCTCGGCCGACAGTTTTTCGAGCGGCAGCTTCAGGGTCTTTAGCAAGGTCTCGGTATCGACCGCAAACAAGAGCGCGGCCTCGATAAGGATGGTGTCCTCGATAAACAGGGCAAAGACGCTGCCTGTCTTGCGGCCGTCATGGGTAATGTCATTGGGGGCCGCGAATGCCACCGGGATATCCAGGCCGCGTAGCGCCGCGGCGATCGCCTCGCCCATGGCTGCGATGACGGCCGTCAGCGTCTGCTGCGGCATCAAGGCGCGCGGGACGGCCGCGACCATCAAGGTCGTGCCGGCATCGACAGAGAGGCTCCCGCCCCCGGTCTGCCGGCGTACGACCGGCAGGTGGCCGTCTACGAACGAGCGTCTAAGCGAGCGCTCCGGATCATCAAAGGCGCCGATGAGCGCGCAGGGCGCTAAGCGCACAAAGCCGAGATGGGCCTCGTCCGCCGCGTGCGCGGTAAGCAGGGCCCGCTCATAATCGGCAAGGGCCTCAGGCGCGAGGGATACGGGTTCATGCCAGCGCAGAATCATGGGCCTGTCCCCCCGTGCCGCCGGGTGTCCGCCCCCCGGCCGTGACCGGCGGGCTTGCCGCACGCCTTGATGCGAGAGGGCACGCGCCCGGCGTCAGTGCCAGGGCCGTCCGTCCGCGCCTGATCCGATGGGGTACGCCCCGAGACCTGGTCTTTTGTCGTCATTGTTCGCCGGTTTCCTGATCCATTGCGCCCCCCATCCGAGGCGCGCAGTTTGTCCCTGCCGCCCGATCGTGCACATCCGCGCCGTTGCTCGTTGTCTGTGCGCGCAATGCGGGCTCTGTATTGTCATGTGGGTGGTCCGACAATAAAGGCGCGGGCAGCCGGTAGCGCGTGACCCACCCGGGGATATCCTCAGGCGGCATGGGTGCCGCCACAAAGTACCCTTGCAGCCGTTCGCACCCGACCCTTTTCATCAATTGCGCCTGCTTAAGCGTTTCGATACCCTCGGCCACGACCTCGAGATTCAACATGCGCGCGGTGGCGGTGATGCCGGCTATGATGGCCAAATCACGCGGGCTGGCGGCGATATCCCGCAGGAAGCTCCTGTCGATCTTGATGGTCTGCGCCGGGAATCTCTGCAGGTAACTCAAGGAGGCGTGGCCGGCCCCGAAATCGTCGAGGCCTATGCGTATCCCGAGGCTGCCGCACTGTTCGAGTACCGCGCGGATGCCATCGAAGTTCTGAAGCGGCGCGCTCTCCGTTATCTCGATCTCCACGTGCCGCGGCAAAACGCCGGGGTAGCGCGCAAGCGCCCCCTCGAGGTCCGCAGAAAACCGCCGGTCCAGGAGGTGGCGGGCGCTTATGTTGATCGCGATGCGCAGCGTAAGCCCTTGGGCCTGCCAGGCTGCGGCCTGCGCGAGCGCCCGATCGAGCGCAAGGCGGCCGATGTCGCGCGCAAATCGCGGGTGATCCAGGGTGTCCGCGAGCTCTCCTGCGGTATGAATGCGGCCGCGTTCGTCGCGCAGCCGCAACAGGGCCTCGACTCCGAATATCGGGTGCTCGGGTTGAGTGAGGCCGGCAATCGGTTGGTAGTAAAATACCAGGCGATGATCGCGCAGGGCCTGCGCCATGAGGCCATGCACGACCGCCCGGTATTCCGTGCGCGCGCCGAGCGCGATGCTGTGCATCTGATATTGGTCGCGCCCCTCTTTCTTGGCCTCATAAAGCGCGGCATCGGCATGCCGCAAAAGCGCGTTCGGAGTACTGGCGTCGATCGGATAGGATGTGAGGCCTATGCTTGCGGAAATGACCGCGTTCTGGCCATTGGCCAGACGGAAGGGGCGGCGCAGCTCCGTGAGGATCCGTTCGCAGATGCCGCCTACGTCGCGCATGGGGATGTCGATGAGCAACAGGCCGAATTCGTCGCCGCCGAGCCGGGCCAGGGTGTCCCCTGCGCGCAGCGCCCGCGCGATGCGCCGCGCGGTCTGGCACAAAAGGTCATCGCCCGCCATGTGTCCGAAGCGGTCATTGGCCTCCTTGAACCCATCGAGGTCGAGAATGGCGATGGCGAGCGAATGTCTCTGGCGGCGGCTCCTATTGCGCTCCAAGACCAGCCGTTCCAGGAAAAGCCTCCGGTTGGGTAGCCCGGTCAAGGGGTCACGCAGGGCCTGGTCGCGCAGCCGCAGGGCGAGCCTTCCGACATGACTGAAGGTGAGGAAATACGCAAGGCCGATATGCTCGAAGTAACCGGTCCGCCGCACAGCGATGATCCCCACGACCTCGGTATTCGGGCCGCCAAACGGAAAGCAGGCGATCTCGCGCACGTCGGGCCCAAGCCGGTCGACCCAAGCCGGTCGCTCGCCATGGGCGAGACTTAAAACAACGACCGCCTTGGCTTGCGCCGCCTGCCACACGGGATCATTTGCATCCTTGGGGATGCGCACGCGTCTGCGCGTTGCGCCTGCCAGGCATCGCGAGTCGAAGCGCTCATCGCGCGTGCGCACGCAATAGCCGCACCAGGCGACGAACACGCTGTCTTGCACGAGCCCGTAGCATACGCCGGCCAAGAGATGGGCGCTGCCTGGATTGCGCGCCACATTGGGGTCCGCGAGCGCCTGGGAGAGGATGCGCAGAATCATCTGGCGCTCGGCCTCGACATCCCAGGCAGGCCCATTGTGATGGTCTTCCATCATAAGGGTGGGCCAAGAGCACGGCGGGCCGTTACGCCGCCGCGCCCTCCGGTAGACTGCCGGAATGACCCGGATGCGTCCGGGCGGGCACCCCCGTCCGTCTTGCCGCCCGCGACCCCGAGGCGACACAGTGCGCACCGTACCCCCCGCGCTTGACGCCTGCCATCGGCGTCGGCCGTCTGCGCAATGCCCGTGCGGTGCGCAGGTCTCCTTGCGCCTTGCGGGCCCGGCCCGCCAATAGGGTGGCAGCGGCGCAAGGGCCTCCCTGGTGCCCCTCACAGAGGTCATGTGTTCGCCCGCCATGGTAGCCTCGTTTAGATCGTCCAGGGCAGGGACCCGGGCTTGACCGCACCGTCCGCCCCTGTCAGGTCGTCGCCGATTTAGGAAAAATCCAGGCCCTTTTCGTAGGCCTTCAATTCATGGCGCGCCATGGCCAGATTGGCCTTGGTCCGATCCAGCATCAGGTAGAGGAAAAGCTTGTCATTGCGCTCCAGGGGCCGGATCAGGTGGTATTGCTTGCCAAGCGTAATCAGAATGTCCTCGATCTTGTCATCGAGGTTGAGACGCGCAACGAGCGCGCGTTTCGTATTCACCACCTCAGAATTCCCGGCAATCGCCAAATCCAGATCGACCGACGGGCTCCCGGTCCTCGCCAGAAGCATCCCGCTGCTCGAATCACCAAGGGCCGCTGCGATAAAACCATCGATGCCTTGAATGCTGCTCAGATCCACCTTTGCCATAAGCTACTTCCAACCTCCGTCTCTGTCTGTCGTTTTCAAAGTCATAGTGATCCGAGGTCTCGCGCGCGCACCCTCACGAGGGCGTTTCGCTAGCGTCGAGCCAACCATCGAGCAGGGCGGCCGCGGCCGTGGCGGTGATGCCGGTCTCGTGCAAGAGGATGCCGAGATTCGTGTTGTGGCGCGCAAGCGTGCCGACAACCAGCAGGTCGCGCCGCGCCGGGACCCTTTGCAGCAGGATCATTCCGCCTTCCGCGCTCACCGCGACAAATTGCGTGCGTCCGATCATGACCTCGCGCCCTATGGTCTCGCCGAGCGCCACGATCGATCCCACCATGGCTGATACGCGCTGCGGATCGGCCTCGTTGTCGACCACTGCCGCCACACGCCGGCCGTCTGTGGTCGCGAGCATGCAGCCTATGGCCCCGGACAGGCGCGCATGCAGCTGCCGGATCTCGTAGTCGAAAGCCGTGACCAGTTCCAAAGGCATGGTGCGCGCGTTCATGACCCCGCCCCCAGCGCCGCGGAAAAAGACAAGCCCCCGTCCCCGCCGTCGTCGCCAAAGGCCCATGTCGCCTCGATGTGCTGCAGCAGTACCTCGAGCAGGTTCAAGACGTCGTCCCGCCTGCGCACGTCGGCGGGCATGACCGGCACCACGATATCGAGGTCGGCCAACCGGTCTGCATAGTCCTCAAGAGAAGGCCGCGGACAGCGGTCCATGCGCCCCACGCCGACAATGATTGCGCCGGCGCGGGCCAGCGGACGGAAGGCCTCGACATACAAGGCGAGATCGGCCAGTGGGTCCGGCCGCGAGTTGTCGATAAGGATCACAGCGCCCAGCGCCCCGGCGGCCAGGATCGGCCACATGAATCGAAACCGCACCTGCCCCGGGGTTCCATAGAGCCGCAGCTTCTCGCCCGTGGCCAGGGTGATCTCGCCATAATCCATGGCGACAGTGGTCTGCTCCTTGTCGAATTCGGTGCGGTCGGTGTTGGCGGCCTCGGTCGTGATCGGCGCGATCTCGCTGATCGCGCCGATCGCTGTGGTCTTGCCGGCACCCATCGACCCGGCAAACACGAGCTTTAGGTCGTCGTTCACGCCCGCATCCCCAAGGCATGGCGAATGGCGCCGAAAATCCCGGGCAGACGCCCCGCGCGCGAAGCGGCGGCGTCCATAATGGGCATCGGCCGATCCGAACCGGCCTCGCCCGCAGCCGGCGGCGCGCTGGTCACAAACCCGCAAAGGAGCGCGGCATTGGCAAAGGCCACGGCCTCGACCTCGCCCACGCCTGCGGCATCGGCTAGTGCCGATACGGTGTGCGGCCGCGCCCGCAGGAGGGTTGCCAGGCGCGTAGCCGTAGCCGGCCCTTGGCCTGTGAGATAGGGCCACACACGCATCTTGAGAAGCGGGTCGTGCCCAACCCACGGCACGAGGCCGCAGCGGGCATGGGCAAGGCCCGCGTGCCAGAGGAGGGGCTCGATGCCGCGCCGCTCCCGGTCTTCCTGTGGCCCTTCTGCGCCCAAGGGATGAAGGCCCAGGCCCGTGATCCGATGCGATTGGAAGACCTCCGACAGGGGCTGTCCGCCCGGAGATCCGGACCAGGAGAACTGCCGGTCCGCCGGATAGAGGATCAGGTTCGCGCCATCCTTGCCGACAAGCGCGTGCGGCGCGCCGCGGGCCTGGACTAGATCATGGAGCGCGCGCACCAGGGATTTCATGACCTGGCACTGGCCTTTAGCATGGACCTCGGACCTCAGGACATCCGTGAAAATCGCCAGCACATTTGTAATATGGGGCGGCATGGGCAGACTATCGGGTAATTGCTGCGTGCCGGGATTTCTCACAAGCCGCACGGATCGCACGCAAGGGCCCTCGAGCGGCGGGGCGCTTCCTTCGAAAAACACGATCTGCGCCTCGTGCGCCGGCGCCTGTGTCACAGGTCCCGGCAGGCGGCGCGCGAGCCGCGCGATCATGGATCCAAGAAGGGCCGCTTCCGTTTCCGCGACCCCATGAAAACCGTAGGTCACGGTGTCTCCCGTGATGTCCATAACCACCCCGTCTCGTTATAGGCGGCCCTCGGTTGCCGGAAGGCCCGCTGGTTGCGCCGCCATCTTCGGCGGCCGCTCTCTATGCGGGGGGAATGTACCGGATACGAAGTTATTAAGAACACTTAATATTGGCAATGATGACCATTTACCAAAGTCAATTACAGAAATACGCGCCGCGCCCCAGAACTTTGGATGGCAGGGCGCATCGGATGCGCGATCGGCTGGAACCCGGCCATGATTCCGGTGTAGCGTACCGCATGTTGGACAGGGCGCCTGCGGTGTCGCAGGCGTGGAGGGTGGGGATGGCTGACGTGGTGTTCATTCTCGGGGCTGGGGCATCGCAGCAGGGCGGGGCGCCGGTCATGAGCAGTTTTTTGGACAAGGCGCGCCGCCTGCTGTTTACGGGTGCGGTGCAGGGCCGTGCTCAGGATTTCGCGCGGGTCTTCGAGGCGATCGGCAAGCTTCAGGCCGTGCACTCGAAGGCCCAGGACCTCGATATCACCAATGTCGAGAGCGTGTTTGCGGCTTTCGAGATGGCCAAGCTCTTGAGCCGCATGCCGGGCTATGGGGCAGGGGATATCGATGCCCTGATCGCGGCCTTCAAGACCGTCATCGCCTACACCTTGGAATCGACGCTCAACTTCAGTGAGAGGCAGGCGGGGGCATTGCCCGCAGCGCCCGATCCCTATCCTCAGTTCGTCCAGATGGTGCGCGAGAGCCGGGAGGCC
>JAKARI010000027.1 GCA_021819245.1 Pseudomonadota bacterium
CTGCGGAGCAGTTGACCGATACCGAACGGCTTACGCACATCGTGCGACGCGCGTTTGCCAAATTCCTTCGAGGACGAACCTATCCGGTCGCCTTATTGGTCGCTGGAGAGGGAGGAATGGGAGCGGTTAACCGCTTGAAGCAGCTTTAAACAATCCTCTATTTTCTTTTTTTCAGAGCATGAATTTCCGTCAAAGTATTTATCTCTGAATGTTCCATTAGGACAATACGGCATTACGTAAAATGGTTTTTCCTCATGAAAACCATGATCAATACACGAAACACACCCTTCAACACCAGCCAGATCTTTAACGACAGAAATTTGAGCTAGAAATCTGTTATAGCGTTCTCCTCAAATATGATCAAGCTTGTATAATTTGAGAGCAAAGTCCTCCTCTTCATCTTCCCCTTTAACTTTATATACGAATCTATTCCCACCTTGGGCAAAGTATTCATCTTCGTCTGTTTTTCCAAGTCTTTGATCCAAAACATTCCATTTAAATTACTTATCTATTAGTGAGGCATAACGCCTTGTTAAGGTGTGAGGCATAATGTTTAGCTAACCGGCCGCCGGAGCGCGTAGCGCGGAGGGAACCTGCAAGCGCAGCTTGCAGGTGGTCCGGTTGAGCGCCATGTTATGCCGTAGCTCCGAGCGACGAGCTGCTTTCTGGAGTTAGGGGATGGTTCTTGTCGCGAATGTACTGTCCATATGTGCGCTCTAAGAACGCCTGAAGCGATCCAGGACACCTTACTCGGGGAGCGAGCACAACCATAGCATTCGCAGGGCCAATACTAATTCGCATCTTTGGCGAGTCCTTGAATCGCCTGACAAGCACCGAAATGGAACGGTGAATTTCTAACGCAAACTCGACCAAGAACCACAGCAAGTACTTCCCTCGAACGAACCTTTCAGCCCCTTGTTGTTGGCGAAATTCGGCTTCGGCGCTGGATACCTCCGCGTCCTGCGATGGTTGCAGGTTTACGCAGGTGGCAGCGTGCTGCAATCTGGAGAGTGCAGACTCGAATTCAGCTCTAAGCCTTACGCTCCCGCCCACAAAGACAAAGAAATCTTTTGGCCGTATGTCGTTCAAGCAAGGCCGCTTTCCATCACGTCGCCACAAGATAATTTGGGCCATGATCGGAGCCATGAAATCTTGGAAAGTAGCCAGTGAGGTCGAAAACAGTTGCTCAATAACCTCCCATTCTGCGGGCTTTAGATCAGAAATGCTGAGCACTTCTGTCAATAAGCGTTTCAGAACTCCTAGATTGACGGCATCGTTTTCGATCGAATAATTATCGGTGATATAGACGTTCTCTCCGGATGCCGCTTCCTCGGAAATGAAATCTGACAGGTCTTTGTCAACAAAGAAACAAATTCTCCTTGGCGAGAATCGCGTCCAGTCAAAAGCATCCTTAGCGCGGAGTACGTTGTCCTTGCACCCCGCAGGTACTAACTCCACCTCCCAGCCTTCGGGTAGCTGTCGCTCTATTAACCCTCTGTAGAACATCGGGTCTTCTTTCCCTTCTACGATCCCGTAGACGATATTGGCACTGGCTTTGTAACGGAGAAGAAACTCGTGATAGGCAGCACTTACGCTAATCAGAGCATCTCTGTGGATTTGGAGCATTGTCATAGTGCGTCCCTTAGAAGCTCACAAATTCACCAAGGGAGTGTGTGTAGGCTCGCAGGTCATTATCGTAAATAAACGGTGAATGGGTAACTGCGACGAGCCCCTTGCAAAACTGGCCAGCACGAATGTCCTTAAGGAAACGCCGCTGCCAAGGAACCGACAAAGACAACTCTGGTTCGTCTATTAGAACGAAGAAGTTCTGCTGCCCTGACAGGTAGAGGTGACTGAACAAAGAAACAATCTGTTTTTCTCCAGAAGAGAGATCGCTCAGTGTGACTGACCGGTCTGCCTCCAAATCGCCTGTTGGCACAATTGAGAAGCTAAATGTTTGACTGTCATAGACGAAACGCTTGTCGACTATGTATTCAGAACAGAGGTCGCAAAATTCGGAAATTTGGCGCTCGTTTTCTTGAAGTGATTGTTGAAATTCGAGCAGTTTCAGGAAGTAGTGATATATGATCTTTTCATGCTCGGTTGGAGCATCAGCCGAACGTGCTGAATTGATCACGCCAAACAGGTGCTCTTTGTGCTCCCTCGTAAGGATGCTTTCGTGGATTCTGTCGAGCACGGATCTAACTGTGTCTTCGGAGACGTATGGGATCTCCTTCATTCCAACATTCTGATACTCCCGATTGACAACGTCACCAAGATACCTGAGTGTCAAATTGTTCAAGCTTTCGCGCGCAAACTCTTTTAGTCGCTCTAAGGTGCGATCAACTGCCTGCTGAACGTCCTTCATTCCGAATTCGACGAGCTCAATGTATGCCTCACCAGACTCATTCTGACGGAGTCGGTGGCGATGGCGACGCAAATCATCAAGATCAATTCCCTCAAAAATGCTACTTAGCTCGCGTTCAATACGTCGATAGGTTGGAAGATAAAGAATTTGTGCTCGAATAGCCTCCTGAATTCGGGCAATGGCTTCTTGTATTTCTTTCTTGGCGCCTCGCGGTGGTTCTTCAAATGTTTCAAGTTGTCTGAGGAGTATTTCAGGGGGGATTGAATAGCGGCCGCCGAAACGTTCAAGCTCGATGCTCACTCGCTCTAAATCTCCCTTCTCCAGTAATTCCATGACTTTCCGCCTAATTGGAGACGGCACTTCTGCAAGGAAGCGTCGGTCGACAACTTTGAAGGCTTTGGCCAACTCGTCATGAGTAACTGTGTACTTGTTGCCGCCACATGTCGCCACAATTGAGTCAAACCGGAATTGAACTAAAGATAGCCATCGGCCTGACAAGAAATGAAACAGAATACGTAGAAATGTTGTCTTGCCAGAGCCGTTTTCACCAACTAGCACAAGTGTATTTTCTCGTATGACAACATCTACATTCTTGCGCCCATGAAGGCCAAGAATTTGAAACCGATCGAGTGTGCTAATCATCTTGTAGACCTTGTAGTAAGGATGTAATGGGCGTGGGGATATGGGCAGTGGACATTACGGCATAACGTGTATTCGGCAGCACTGCCGCTGCAGCGTAACACTCCGAAATGCAGCATAACATCCTGCGTCCTCCTCACTTGTAAGTAGCGTAAGTGCCTAACAATACTCCCTTCGGGTGTAGATGGGAACGTCCGCTTTCGCTGCACAGCTGTCGTTCGCTGGACTCATTAAACGGGCTGCAATTTGCGTGAACATTTCCCTACCGGAGAGGACCATCGGTCAACCGGCTTTTGCACACGTCGGGCATGCTCACCCTAGCCGAATCTTTGCGGAATTCCAACCCAATTGCGCATATGACCTTAAATATTTGCTTCTATGGCCTGGTTAGTATAGGCAGGTCGATGGGACCAAACAGAAGCGCAGAGGGCCTTCATTTTGGACAAAGAGGGTTGAGGGGGCACGGAGAGTAGCGCGTTGCCAGAGCGTAGGGGCCTGGCAAACAGAAGGGCCCTGTAGGGCGCTAGGCGCAAGAAACGCGAGGTGCATACATTTGGCGGGGCAGGCGGATCAAGGACGGATCCTTGCGCACGCCGTCTGTCAGCCGATGACGGATGCGCGCGGGCGGTGGGCGGTAACCGTCATCGCAAGGAGGCGACATCGGCGCCCTCGCGGGCGAGCAGCCTACGCTTCATCTCGGGGCCGCCGTCCGAGTACGACCCGAGCCTGCGGCAGGCGCCTATGACCCGGTGACAGGGGATCAAGAGCGGTAAGGGGTTGGCGGCAAGCGCACTGCCTGCGGCACGCGCCGCACGCGGACTGCCGATGGCCTGGGCCACCTCGCCATAAGTGCGGGTCTCGCCACGGGGGATGGTGCGGGTCGCGGCCCACACCGCCCGCTGAAAGGCGGTGGCGCGCACAAGTCCGACTGGCCCCCGGTAGGCCTTGCCATCATCGGCCGCCCCCGTGAGGGCGGCACGCACGGCGCCTGGCGCGCGGGCCTGCCAGGAAAGCATAAGGCCTAAGTCCTGCGCCCAGGCATGCATCCCGTCCGGGGCGCCAATGGTGACAAAAAAACGGACGCTGGTCACAGTAGGCGATAAACAGGGGGCCGAGGGCGCGTGTGGCTACCCGCGACCAGCGCATCGGCCGGTCCTCTCTATAGGGCACCGCTAGGCGGGAATCGTCAATCATCATCGCCCCCAAACACAAGGACACCGGCCTGCGTGCCCGCGCGATGCCGCCAGAGCCCATAGAGTCCCGCGCCGAGCGCGAGGTACACGAGGAAACCGTACGCTGCAATCAGGGCCACACCCTTTGCCCCCCAATAGTCCTCGCCGAACACATAGACGAGAATCGGGCCGGCGAGCACGGGCGCGGCCCACGAAGGCCACGGTGGCCGCTGGCCTCGGCGCCGATACAAGACCGGGACCGCAAGGAGCGCCAAAAGGTAGATGAGGATAAACCCAAGCGCGGTAAAGACCCCAAACAGATTGATGATGACAAGCGGCGGCCACTTGGCCCATCCGGCCCAGATCGCAAAGCCGCACGCCATGGCCCCGAGTCCATGCAGGGCCACGGCTGGCGTGCCGTGGGGCCCGATCTCGCCTAAGGCCGCCGGCAAGACCTTGTGGCGGCCCATGGAATACAGCACGCGCCCGAGGCTATTTTGGGTGGCGATCGTGGCGCTGAAGGCGGCAATGGCCATGGCGATATCCGAGGCAAAGGCCAGGAGCGGCAGGCCCTGACGCAGCGCGAGCACGCTCAGGGGCGCCGGCGTGCTGGCAAGCTCGTGGACCCGGCCCCCGAAACCGGCCACCTCGGCGATGGCCATGAAGACATAGAATCCGAGACTGACCAGCACCGCGGCAAAGATCGCCCGGGGGATGTCACGGCCCGGGGCATGGGCCTCGCGCCCGAAATTGGCCGCCGTCTCGAATCCGCCATAGGCCAGGATGCTCAGGGTCATCCCCTGAAAAAATGGCGCGGCCCGAAACCGGGCCGGCGGCAGGATCGGCATCGTCCCGGGGCTGTGCATAAGCGTCCACACGCCGATGGCGAGGATAATGAGCAGCGACACGGCCTCGACATAGAGGCTATAGCGCGTGGCCTCCTCGACATCATGGACCGTGAGCGCCCACGAGATCCCCGCGAACGCCAGGGCCACCCAAGGCCAGGGGAGGTCTAGGCCGATGATGCGCAAGGCCTTGCCGGCGAACAGCCCGCCGACCAAGGGGGCCGCAAGCAGGGCCCCGAGATAACCCCCGGTCATGGCCCAGCCGCTCAGGACGCCGGCCGCGGGATGGAGGCTGCGACTGACCGACACAAAGAGTGAGCCGGCGGCCGGCACCTCGTGGGCGAGTGTTGCCACTTGGGCCGCGACAAGCAGCATGATAAGGCCCACCGCAAGATACACCTCCCAGGTCATGAGGCCGCTTTGCGCAACGACAAAAGAGATCGTGACAGTGGCCATGGCGGATGGCGTGATATTGGCAAGGGCGTGGCCCAGGGTCTCGATGAAGGAGACCCGGTCCGCGACTAGGCGTGGGGGAAGACCCTCGGGCATGAGGCATTGTGCCCGGGATCCGCGTCGCGCGCCAGAACCCAGGTCTGGGGGCCCGCCGCCTGGGCCCGGACCACGCGCCCCGCGAGCGGGGGTGGGACTGGGCTGGGCTTTAGGATCGGGCCTTGAGCAGGGCGACCAGGGTTTCCTTGACTGCGATCTGTTGGGCCACAGGAAGCTCCATCCACAGGCGCGCCACCGCCACCGCCTCGTCGCTTAAGGCGACATCGCCCTCATACCTGGCGCGCGTCTCGCGAATGGCAATGTCGACCGCGCCCTCTCCCAGCAACAACCATTCGGCATTGACCCCGAGGACACGGGCAATCTCGACTATGCTGCGCGGCCGGCGCACATGGCCGGACTCGATGAACTGAATCGCCTGCGGCCGAAGCTTCACGCGCCTTGCGAGCTCGGATTGCGTCAGGCCCATCCGCTCCCGAGCGTAGCGCAGGCGCTTGGCCAGTGTCTCCATGACGGCAGTCTACAAAAAGGCGCCCTGGCCGGCCTTGCCAATACGATTGTATCTACAATAGACTTTGCATGATGATCCCTACGCCCGAGCGGGAGTATCTCGCCGCAAATCTCAAAAGGGCCCGGCATGCCCGGGGCCTTACGCAAGACGACATCGCGGCCATGAGCGGCGTCAACCGCGCGTATGTGAGTGAATTGGAGCGTGCCCGGCGCAACATTGGAATCGACTGCATAGGACGGATTGCAGCCGCCCTGGACGTGCCGGCCGCGTCCTTGCTGCTACCGACGGAAACAGTGCGCAGGCCACGCGGCCGCCTGATCTAGGCCGGCCGCGGCCGCCGCATCGCGGGAAAAGCCTCCCGGGCGCAGACCCGGGAAGCACAAGAGGGGGGTGGTTTAGCGCGCCGCCTTGGCGGCAATCTCCTCGAGCCTGGGGGCGCGAATGATCTGGCCGTTGAGACCGGCCTCCTTGGCGCTTGCGCCATAGGCCACGGCCATGAGCTGGCTATAGTAGGCTACGGGGATGTTGAACTTGGTCCCATAGCGCTTGTTGATCTGGCCCTGGTAGACCTCGACGTTCATCTGGCATACCGGGCAGGGCGTCACGATCATATCGGCGCCATGATCGTAGGCCGACTCGATGATCTTCTTGATCTGCGCCTGGCTCTTCTCGGGCTCCGAAAACGCCAGCGCCCCGCCGCAGCAGGTGACCTTCTGGTCGTACTTCTCGACCGGCTCCCCGCCGACCATCTCGACCAGCTTGTCGAGATACTTCGGGTTCTCGAACGACTCGCCGGCGATTCCGAACGGGCGATTCGTCTGGCAGCCGACGTAGCCCGCGAACTTGATACCCTCCAGCGACTTCACCACCGGCTTTTTCAGCTCATCGTAGCCCAGGTCTTCGATCAGGACCTCGACCATGTGACGGACCTCCTGCTCGCCCTTGTACTGAAGGTTCATCCCAGCCTCGCGCAGCGCCTCATTGGTCTCGGCCAGCAGCCCCTTGTCCTCGGCCAGCCGGTCCTTGGTCTCCTTCGCCCCAAGCCAACAGGCCGCGCAGGTGGCGACGACATCCTGGCCCTTGTTGACCTGCTCGGAGATGGCCAGATTGCGCGCGTTCATGACGTGGCGCGGCAACTCACCGCCTTCGGCATAGCCAATGGACGCGCCGCAGCAGTTCCAGTCGGGGATCTCGTTTAACTGGACGTCGAGCTTCTTGCACATCGCCTCAACCGATACCATGTAGTTGGAGGCGGACGTGAGCCGCTCCGACGAGCAGCCCGGATAGAATGAATACTCTTTTCTGGCCATACGAATCCCCTCAGGCAGCAAAGCCCTTACGCCGATCCTCGATCTCCCGCGCCTTCTTCAGCATCTTGTGGATGCCCTTCTTGTCCTTGCAGCCCTTGTGAGTCACGAATCCAAAGGGGTTCAGGCGGCCGGTCTTGAGCATGCCGATACCGATGTCCTTCATCGCCCACGCACGCGCAATGCCGGTCTTGAACCCGTCCATGAAATACAGCCCCACGGACAACTCGATCTCGTTTACGCGTCCCGACTTGGTGAGGTTGTTCCAGAACATCTTCGCAAACCGGCGGGTCGGGTTCATCTTCGGGGCGAGCCCAAGCCTATGGGCGTAATTGGCAAGCCCATGCATGATGTGCGTAATCGGCAGCTCACGCGGGCAGCGAACGATGCAGTTGTAGCAGGACGTGCACATCCACATCGACTCGCTCTTTAACACCTCATCCCGGCGCCCGGCGCGGATCATCATGAAGATCTCCTGCGGCGGGTGTTCCCAGGCGGGGCCCAGCGGGCATGAGCCGGAGCACACCCCGCACTGCATGCACATCTTGACCCACTGGCCTTCCTCGACGTTCGCCTCGACTTCCTTCAGGAAGTTGTTGCGATACTGCTCCGTCATTGCCGTGTTGATATCGCCCATTGTGTCTCCTAGAAACCCTTGAACGGGCTCATGCCGATTTCCTTGATCTTGGCGGCGTAATCATTGATCAATTCCGGGACCCTCCCGATATCGGCGATGGCGACCTCGAGTACCCGGACGCGATCCTTCTCCAGGTTCAGGTTCTTCAGGGTATCGTCGATCTTGCTCATGCGGTAGTTCGCAAGCTCCGATCCCTTCACGAAGTGGCACTGATATTCATCGCCATGCCGGCACCCCATCAGCATCACCCCGTCATAGCCGCTGTTTAGGGCATCCGTGATCCAGATCATGTTGACCGAACCGAGACACCGGACCGGTATGGTGCGGATGAACGCGCTCGAGGTATGCCCGGATACCCCCGCCATGTCGAGCGCGGGATAGGCGTCGTTTTCGCAGGCGAGCAGCAGGATGCGCGGCTTTTCCGAAAACTCGTCCGGGACATCCACGGCCTTGATCTGGGAGCCTACGCTGTCGACCGAGTAGTTCTCGAACGAGATCACCCGCACCGGACATGCGCCCATGCATGTGCCGCACCGCCGGCAGCGCCCCTCGTTGAACTGCGGATAGCGCTGCTCGTCTTCGTCGATCGCTCCAAAGGGACACTCGACCGTGCAGCGCTTGCACTGCGTGCAGCCCTCGCGGCGGAAGCTCGGATAGCTCAGATCGCCCGAACGGGGGTGCGCGGCGCGCCCGAGACTCGCGTTCTCCGCGGACTGAATGGCCTTGAGCGCGGCGCCGGTGGCGTCCTCGACCGCCTGGGCGATATCCATCGGCCGGCGCACGGGCCCGGCAGTATAGATACCGGTGCGGCGCGTCTCGTAGGGAAAGCAGATGAAGTGCGAGTCGGTAAAGCCGTAGCGCAGCTGCGGGACATCCGGTCCCTGACGGTAGGTGAGGTTCAGGACCGACACGGCCTGTTCGGCGGGCTTGCCCGCATCGATGTCCTCGGCGCCGACCGGGACGTCGATATTGACCCCGGAATTGGGCACCTGGCCCGTGGCCAGCACGACCAGATCGACATCCTTCATGGTCGCCGCCTTGTCGTCGAGAATCAGGTCGTGGAAATGGACGGACAGCGGACCGCTCCCGCCGGCCTCCACCGATGCCACCTTGCCCTTGGTGAAGATCACGCCCTTTCTCTGCGCGCTGCGGTAGAAATCCTCGCCGTTGCCCGGCGTGCGCAGGTCGGTATAGATGATGGCCGTATCGATATCCGGGTTCTGCTCCTTGAAATACATGGCCTGCTTGATGCTGGTATTGCAGCAATGGCCGGAGCAGTACTTGAGGTGCGTGCCGGTCGCGTCGCGCTGGCCGGCGCACTGGACGAACACCACGCTCTTGATCTCTTGTCCGTCGGACGGCCGGCGCATAGGCTCGCCCTTGACGGCGGCGTCGCGCGCCAGGGCCTCGAGGCCGGCCTGGTCGACGACATTCGGGCTCTTGCCGTAGCCGAACTCCGGCAACTTGCCCGCATCATACGGGGTAAAGCCGCTTGCCATGACGATGGCGCCGACATTCTCGGTCCGGGTCTGGCCGCTCTCGGTCGTGATGTCCACGCTAAAGCGCCCCGGGGCGCCGCTCGTGCGGGTGGTTGTGGAACTTAAGAACACCGTGATATGGGGGTCTTTCATGACCGCCGCCGCCAGGCCCTCCACGCCGGTCGCCTGCGGATCGGCAAAGGGCTCGCGATAGGGGACGCGCTTGTGGAGCCTCGCCATGAAACCGCCGAGGGCGCCGGTCTTTTCCACGAGCAGGACGTCGTAGCCCGCGCGCGCAGCCTCGAGGGCCGCGGTCATTCCGGTGACACCGCCCCCGACCACCAGGATCCGCCGGTCCGTACCGTGCTCGGGATTCGGGATCGGGGCCGAAACCTTTTTCGCCTCGGCGCATCCCATGCGCATGTAGTCGGCGGCCATCTCCTGGGTGAGCTCGCGCGCCTCCTCGGTGGCCGGCTGCGACCATATGACCTGCTCGCGCAGGTTCACACGCGATACCGCCACATTCTCGAAGCTGAAGGCCTCGGCCTTGGCCCGGCGGGAACAGGCGCCGATCACAACCCGGTTTACACCCTCGGCGATGTCCTTTTGGATCATCTCCAGGCCCTGGCCGTTACAGAGGAATTCGTGTTCGCGCACGATGTGCGCCTTGCCGTCTTTTTGCGCCACCAAGGCCAGGGCCTTGGTATCCAGACGCTCGCCCAGGCCGCAGCCCTGACACACATAAGCGCCAATCTTCATATCCGCCATGTCCTAGCCCTCCGCCTTCGCCACGCGGTTTACCACCTGCACCGCACGCAGGACACTTGCCGTGGCGCTTTGCACCGACCGGTTCACGTCCAGCGCATTGGCGGCACATCCGGCGCCAAACAGGCCGCCATCGGTCGCGCCCATCTGGATAAAGCCGCTGGCATCGACGGCAACGTCGCCTGCGATCGACTTGATGTCGACATTCGGCTCCATGCCTACCGCCAGCACACACAGATCGTGGCGATTATCGTAGCGGTGATAGCCCTCGGTATCGACCCCGTGCAATATCACATCACCGGTCGACTCATCTTCCGTGATGTTCGCAACCTTCGATTTTACGAAGCGCACCGTGGAGTCGGCCTGCACCTTCTGATAGAAGTCCTCAAACCGGTCGATGGCGCGGATATCGATGTAATAGACGGTCGATTGCCCTTCATCGCCAAAGCGCTCCCGCACATAGGTCGTCTGTTTCAGGGATGCCATGCAGCAGATGCGCGAGCAATGCTTTAAGTGGTTGCGATCACGGGACCCGGCGCACTGAATGAATGCAACGTTCTTGGCCTCCTTACCATCCGACGGACGCACGATGCGCCCGCCCGTGGGGCCGCGCGGATCCGACAAGCGCTCGAACTCGACGCTCGTGATGACGTTATCGAAGCGGTCATAGCCATAAGGCTGGATCTTGGCGGCATCATACGGGCGCCAGCCGGTTGCCCATATCACCGCACCGGCGCTCAAGGTGATCGTCTCGGCCTTCATGTCGAGATCGACAGCACCATACTTGCAGGCCTCGCGGGCCTTGGTGGCATCCGGGGTGCCGAGCAGCGACGGGTCGATGACGTAGCGCTGGGGATAGGCCATGAGCGAGGGCAGATAGGCGGCCTTCATGCGGCTCATGCCGTAATTGAAGGGGTTCGGAATCTCGGCGCTCACCGCCTCGCCGCAGGCGCCGCAGGCGGTGCAGTTGTCATTCACGTAGCGCGGATGAAGGGTGACCGACAGCTTGTAGTCGCCGGCCCGCCCCTCCACCTTGGAGACCTCGGCCAGGGTCAAAACCTTGATGCGCTTGTTGGCGCGCAGGCGGCGGAGATTGATCTCCATGCCGCACGTCGGATGACATAATTTGGGAAAGTACTTGTAGAGCTGATTGACGCGACCCCCCAATGAGGGTGTGCGTTCGAGCAGGATGACGTTCTTGCCGGTTTCGGCGGCCTCGACGGCTGCGGTCATGCCGCTGATGCCGCCGCCAACCACCACGATGGTTTCCTGTGTTGCGACTACGTCCGCCATTAAGCGATCTCCTCAGGGGTGGCGTTCGCCAAAGCCAGCCGCGGCTCGCGCCGGGAGGGGCCGTCCACTTTATACGCTCAAGAGGCCCGCTAGGGCCAGGGCCGTAGTTAGAAACTTTCTATGGCGCCATAAGATATCGTGGAGACGAGGGCCGGTCCGGTCAGCCGCGCCGGCTGCGCGATTTTCCGCATCCCCGCGCTCCGGTTTGTGTACGATCACACCCCGGGCATTGTGGAGAGAGATGGCCTAGGCGTCAATCGCTTTTTGGTTCGCGGGTCCTTTTGGCATACTGTAGGCGGGCGCGACACCGAAAGGCATAAAAAGGAGCGAGGCGCACGTGGAACCAGGCGTTGTGAAGACCGAGGCGCTTCTCGTCACGAAGGAGCCCTATTACGAACCCCAGGGCGATGAGATCCTCCTGTTCGAAAGCGCCTACCGTAACCAGATCCCCGTTCTCCTCAAAGGCCCTACGGGCTCCGGGAAGACACGCTTCATGGAGCATATGGCGTGGCGCTTGAAGCGTCCGCTCGTGACCGTCTCATGCCATGACGACCTCACCGCCTCCGACCTCGTGGGGCGCTACCTGATCACCGCCGGGGACACCGTATGGGTCGATGGGCCGCTTGCGCGCGCGGTGCGCATAGGGGGCCTTTGCTATCTTGATGAAATCGTCGAGGCCCGCAAGGACACGACCGTCGTCATTCACCCCCTGGCCGACGACCGGCGGGTGCTGCCCATCGAGAAGACCGGCGAGGTCTTGTGCGCGCCACCCGACTTCGGTCTCGCAATCTCCTACAATCCCGGCTATCAGAGCGTGCTGAAGGACTTAAAGCAGAGCACGCGCCAGCGGTTCGTCGCGCTCGAATTCGATTATCCGCCCGCCGATCTCGAAAAACGCATAGTCGATCATGAGAGCGGGGTCGGCGACGAGGCCGCCGGCAAGCTCGTCCGGTTCGCCGCGATGACCCGCAACCTCAAGGGCAGCGGCCTCGAGGAGGGCGCCAGCACGCGCCTGCTCGTGCATGCCGCCAAGCTCATGGTGTCAGGGGTCGGCGCGGTCGCCGCGTGCCGCGGCGCCATCGCCCAGACCTTGACCGACGACCCGGAGATGCTCGCCGCCATTCATGAGCTCAGTGCCTCGCTCTTTTAGCCGCCACGATCCGGCGCACGGCGCCTTCATCGAGGCGATAGCAGCAGATCTCGGTGCCCTCGCAGACCAACACGGGGACCTTGAGGCCGTAACGCGTCTCGAGGTCGGGATCGCTTTCAATGTCGACCGGGCACACGGTCACGCCAAGCCGGGCGGCGAGCGGTTGCAAGGCGCGCGCCATATCCTCGCAGAGGTGGCAGTCGGGGCGGTGATAGAGCATGATGTCCATGCCGCGAAGGGTAGCAGAAAAGGACGCGGGGCGCCGGGTGGCCCCGGCGGCCCGGGGGGCGGCTGCCATGGCCGATCTTAAGCCCCTGACCGCGGCAGAACTCGAGGACTGGCTCGATGAGGAGCTCGACGCCGCGCTGTCATTGCGCCGCACGAGCCACACGGCCGCCACCTCGCTCGCATCGCTCGACCGCGACCAGCAGGATTTCGCCCGTCACTGGGTCGGCATCATCGCCAAGACCAACCCTGAACTCGCCTATCATTTTGCCAATCGAGCCGCCGAAGGCCTGCGGCGCATGGCCGAAGACGACGCCTTGGCCTGGATCATCCAGGCCATGGATGTCTATGACAAAATGGGGCTTTATCCCGCCATTGCCGCCTTGAGCGAGATCGAGGCGTTTGCCGCATTGCGCGCGCAGCGATCGCGCACGGTGACCCTCGAGGAGATCGGGCCGGTGCTCGAGCTCTTCCTTCAGGGGCTTTCGGGGCGACGGCTCAAACTCGAGGCCGGTGAATCCGCGTTTACCGACACCACGCACATCACCCTCCCCGCGGCCATCGCGCTTTTGCCCACGCGCCGCGAGAACCTGCGTCTCTACAAGGCCCTGGCCGCCCACCTCTGGGCGCAGACCTGGTTTGGCACCTTTCCCGGCGACCAGCCGGCCCGCCTTCTCACGCACTGCCAATCGCTGCCCGATGCCGCCTATGCGCGCGACCTGTTCCATGCCCTGGAGACCATACGCCTGGACGCCTGCCTTGCGCGTGAGCTTCCGGGGCTCTATCGGGAGCTTCGCGCCCTTCAGAATCGCCCGCCTCTGCCGACGTCCTGGGGGCCATGGATCACCCGGCTCGAGGCCTTGCATGCCACGGTCGACGATACCTATCAGGCGCTCGATGCGCTGTACGGTGAACCCCTGCCCGCGCCCCACCCCTATCAGGGGATGATCGATGCGCAGGCCGTGGCGGCCGCGCTCAAGGAGCGCATGGAGCAAGAGCGCGTGGCGCTGCAAAACGCCCTCAAGACGATTCTCGAAGGCCAGGCGAGCGCGCCGGATGAGCGGCAGCGTGTGGTCGTGCGCAAAGACGAGACCGGACGCCCTGACCTCGCGTTCGCCCCCGACGGCCAACCCCTGATGGTGCCGCCGGATGTGCGCGCGCTCATGCAATCGATCGCTCAGGATCTCGGTGATATCCCGGAGGAGTATCTGGTGGCGGCCGGCGATGGCGCCTACGCCGCGGACAACGCCAAAAAGCCCGAGGATGTCTGGAAGGGGACCTACCACGAGGAAGGCGCATTCCATTACAACGAGTGGGACTTCAAGCGCCAGCATTACCGCAAGGAATGGTGCGTATTGCGCGAACTCGACGTCCACCCCGTGCATGAGCCCTTTGTCGCCGATACCTTGCGGAAATATGCCGGGCTCGCCGCGCGGCTGCGCAAGACATTCGAGGCCCTGCGCGGCGAAAACGCCATCTTGAGGCGCCAGAAACAGGGCGATGACATCGATTTCGACGCCCTGGTGCAGGGCTTCGCCGACCTGCGCACGGGCCGGGAACTTCCGGACGGACTCTTTCTGCACAACCGGCGCGTGGCGCGCAACATCGCAGTCATGTTCATGGTCGACATGAGCGGATCGACGAAGGGCTGGATCAACGACGCCGAGCGCGAGTCCCTGGTCCTTTTGTGCGAGGCCCTCGAGATCCTCGGCGATCGTTATGCCATCTATGGTTTTTCCGGCATCACCCGCAAGCGCTGCGAGATCTATCGGGTCAAGCGCTTCGAAGACCCCTACGACGACAGCGTCCGCTCGCGCATCACCGGCATCAAGCCTCAGGACTACACGCGCATGGGGGTGGCGATACGCCACCTCTGCGGCCTCTTAAGCGGCGTGGAGGCACGCACCAAGATCCTGCTCACCTTGTCCGACGGCAAACCCGATGACTATGACGGCTACCGCGGGGAATATGGGATAGAGGACACACGCCAGGCGCTGCTCGAGGCCCGGCGCGATGGCATCCACGCCTTTTGCATCACGATCGACACCGACGCCCGCGATTATCTGCCGCATATGTACGGCCCCGCCAACTACGCGCTCATAGACGACGTGCGCAAGCTGCCCTTGAAGATATCGGACATCTACCGCCGGCTCACGAGCTAAGGGCGCCAGGCGCGGCCATGCCCGCCAGAAATCAGGGCGCCGGTGTCGGCTGGCCGCGGGTCACTCCCACCCGGGGCGCCCGAAGTGGTAGCCCTGGCCCCAGGACACGCCGAGGGCGGCCACGGCGGCGGCGGTATCCGAAGACTCGATGCCTTCGGCGATCGTGACGATATCGAGGTCTTGAGCCAGTTGGGCGATGCTGCGGATCATGGCGTCGATGCGCTTATCGCGTCCAGCGCGCGCGATAAGCGCCCGCTCGACCTTGAGAAAAGCGATCGGGAGATCGGCAAGATACAGGAACGAGGAATAGCCGCTTCCGAAATCGTCGAGCGCGAGCCGCACCCCGGAGGCAAGCAACGGATCGAGCGCCCGCGTGAGCGTCGGCAGATGCGGGATAAGATCACGCTCGGTGACCTCGATGACAAGCGAGCGCAGCCGCGGGTCGTCCGTGGGCCGTGGCGTTCCGCAATCCGCCACCACGCCGGCGAGCCGCCCCAGGCGCACAGGCGAACTCAATAGGGCGGTTGAGACATTCACGAAGTGCAGGCGCGGGGGCAGGTGTTCCGTCTGGCGGCCGTGACAGCGCTTCAAGGTCTGAGCGAGCACCGCCTCATCGATGCCCGCGAGCCGGCCCGAGGCCGCCGCCGCCTCGATAAAGGCGCCCGCCGGCCACGCCGTCCCGTCGGGCGCGATCCAGCGGGCCAGGGCCTCCTCGGCTACGATCATGCCGGTATCCAAGGCGACGATGGGCTGATACGCCGCCTGAACGCGCCCCTGCGCCCATGTGGCCTGAAGGAAGGCCAAGGAAAGATGCGCGCCCGAGCCGTGCGGCTGGTCGTCGGCCATCCGTTTCCCGAGCATGACCCCCCTCGCGCACACTGCGCGCGTCCTTTTGGGGAATTTATAGGTCGCTTCGCGCCATTATTCAAGCCGCCGGGCGGTCGTGAACGCACGCGCCCCGTGCCGGATGGACGGCCTGACCGGAGTCAGCGCATCATGGCACCACATTCCTACACGGCGCGACACGCGAGGCCCTCTGGCGGGCCGTGAGGGCGCCGTCATCAGAGCGGCCGGGCCCAAAGCGGTCTATAAGGCAACCTTGATGGACGCAGACGCATACGACGCCTGGTATACGACCGAGCGCGGGCGCTGGATCGGCAACACGGAGTTTCAGCTGCTGGCCAAGGGCCTGCGGCTGCGCCCGGGGGCGATCCTGCTCGATGTCGGGTGCGGCACGGGGTGGTTTACGCGGCGCTTTGCAGGGCAGGGCGCCGTCACCCTGGGGCTCGATGTGCGCGCGGATTGGCTCGCATTCGCCCGCGCCCGGGGCGGTCTGAGCGCGCGCTGGGTGGCGGGCGACGCGCAGGCGCTGCCGTTTGCGGATGAAAGCTTCGATGCCGTGGTGTCGGTGGCGGCCTTGTGCTTCGTGCCCGATGAGGGTAAGGCGGTCCATGAGATCGTGCGCGTGACGCGCGGGCGCTTTGCCATCGGCTGGCTGAACCGCGCAAGCCGGCTTTATCGGCAAAAGGGGCGCGACGGGGGGCACGGGGCCTATCACGGCGCCCGCTGGCACGATGCCCAGGAGATCAGGGCGCTCTTTGCCGGCGCCCCGGTGCGGGACCTTCGCATACGCTCTGCCGTGTTTCTGCCATCCGGGGGCCGCATGGCACGGTGCGTCGAGCGGCTGCTGCCCGCAGTCCTTCCGCGGGGCGCCCTGATCGTTGCGACCGGCGAGAAATGTGAGTGAGGGCCGTGCCTTGCAGCCCGGACCCGGCCCAGCCGGCGGAGTGAGAGGCCGCAAGGCGCGGCCGCGCGGCGAGGCCTTGGGCCAATGACCCGTCATCACGCTGCGGGGGCCTTAAGGAATCTTTGAATCGACCCGGCCTGACGCACGACATCGGCGTAACCCAAGGCCATGAGGTGGCGACAATAGCCGCGCTCGAACAACAGGTAGCTTGCAAACCCCGCGTCGGTATCGGTGCGGCCATGCCGTGCGAGCGCGCCCAGAAAGAATCGCAATGCGCGAGGCAAGGTATCGTAATAGCGGGCGGCGATGGTCGCCAGGTCCTGGCTCGGACGCAGCGTAAAGCACGCCACCTCGGTCAAACCGGCGGTGGCCGTGCCGTGCCGGCTTAGCATCCGCACCGTCTGGTTGACGCGCTCGAGTCGCTCGAGATCGGCATCGAGGCCCTCGAGAAAAATGCTGTTGAGCACATGAGCGGCGACGCGTGCGAGAGACGGTGCCCCGAAGGAGTCGGTATTCTGCGACACGGGGCCTTGGGCTGCGATCACGAAAAGCCGCCGGGCCCCCAGGTGCAAGGCGGCGCTCAAGGGCGCCGTCTGGCGCATGGACCCATCCCCATAATAATCGCCGTCGACCGCGACCGGCTCGAACACAAAGGGAATCGCCGATGAGGCGAGCAGGTGGGTCGCGGAAAGGCGCGCGGCCACACCAAGCCGGTCGGCGCGCTCCCATGGCGCCTGTCCGGACGGCCCTTCAAAAAAGGTCACCGACCGGCCCGTGGTATAGGAAGACGCCGTCACGCATACGGCATGCATGTGGCGCGCAGCGATGTGGGCCCCGATCCGGGCAAACGGCAGTTCGGTCGCGAGCAGCTCTTCGAGAGGGCCGCGATCGAGAAGCGCAAGCGGCGGCATGCGGCCCAGGCGCCCGAGCGTAAGCCCCATGAGCCACCGGGAGGCGGTAGCGGCGAGCGCGCCCCAATCGGCCACGAACACCTGATCGACGGAGAAGCGGCCCCATATGTGCGTCAGGCGCCCCACGCCCTCGCGCAGGCTATCGGCGTGCGCGGCCAAAACCGCCCCGTTGATGGCCCCCGCCGAGGTCCCGCAATAGATCGAGAAGGGGTTTTGCACATGGCGCGGCACAAGCCGCGCCATGGCGCGCACGGCCCCGACCTGATAGGCGGCATGGGCGCCGCCCCCCGACATGACGAGCGCCAGTCTCGATTCACTGTCCACGAAGACAGTGTAGCCGCTGCCGGCGCGCAAGCCGGCCAGGGGGCCCTAGGGGGCCAGGAGCCGCTTTAGGATCTCATTGACCTTGGCGGGATTGGCCTTGCCGCGGCTCGCCTTCATGGTCTGGCCGACAAAAAAGGTGAACACCTTCTCTTCGCCCGCGCGATACTGGGCCAGCTGTTTCGGATTGGCCGCGATCACCTGCCGCACAACCTCTTCGATCGCGGCATCGTCCGAGACCTGACGCAGGCCGCGCGCATCGATGACGGCATCGGCGTCGCCTGCGCCTGTCCACATGGCCTCGAAGACATCCTTCGCAGCCTTTCCTGACACCGTGCCATCGGCGATGCGGCGCAAGAGACCCGCGAGCGCCGGCGCCGCGACCCGCGTATCCGCAATATCCAGCCCGTCGGCATTGAGGCGTGCCGCGAGCTCGCCCGTGACCCAGTTGGCCGCGAGCTTGGGCTCGGCCCCGGCTGCGACGACATCCTCGTAAAACTGGGCGAGCTCCCGGCTCGATGCGAGCACCCCGGCATCATAGGCGGATAGGCCATATTGTGCGCTAAAGCGCCGCCGCTTGGCGTCCGGCAATTCCGGCATGGCCAAGGTGGCCTCGGCCATCAGGGCCTCGCTTACGATCAGGGCCGGGAGATCCGGGTCCGGAAAGTACCGGTAATCATGGGCCTCTTCCTTGCTGCGCATCGAGCGCGTCTCGTCACGCGCCGAGTCATACAGGCGGGTCTCCTGACGCACCTGGCCACCCGAGGACAGCACGGCGATCTGGCGGCGCACCTCGTAATCGATGGCGCGCTCCACAAAACGAAATGAGTTGATGTTCTTCAATTCGGCGCGGGTGCCAAGCCGGGCCTGGCCCATAGGACGCACCGACACATTGGCGTCGCAGCGGAACGATCCCTCCTGCATATTGCCGTCGCAGATGTCGAGATAACGGACCAGGGTATGGAGGGTCTTGAGATAGGCCACCGCCTCGGCCGCCGAACGCATGTCCGGCTCGGAGACGATCTCAAGGAGCGGGGTACCGGCACGATTGAGGTCGATGCCGGTAAAGCCGTTCATGTCCTCATGCAGGGACTTGCCGGCATCCTCCTCGAGGTGGGCGCGAGTAATACCGACAACCTTCTCGCCGGCCGGGGTCGTGATCGCCAGATGGCCATGCTCCACGATCGGGTGCTCATACTGGCTGATCTGGTAGCCTTTCGGCAGATCCGGATAGAAGTAGTTCTTGCGCGCGAATACCGAGCGCCGGTGCACGGTCGCCCCTATGGCGAGCCCGAACTGCGCGGCCATGCGCACCGCCTCGCGATTCAAGACCGGCAGGACCCCGGGGAACGCGGCATCCACGACATTGGCCTGGGTATTCGGCGGCGCGCCGTAGGCCGTCTTTGATGTCGAAAAGATCTTGCTGCGCGTGTTGAGCTGGGCATGCACCTCGAGACCGATGACCGTCTCCCACTCCATGGCCGTCTCCTAAAATCCCGCGGGCACGCGGGTGTGCCAATCGGTGACCTGCTGAAACCGGTGCGCGACGTTCAAAAGCCGCGCCTCATCCAGATAGCGGCCTATGAGCTGCAGGCCGACCGGCAGCCCGCCCGCAAACCCCGCGGGCAAGGAGATCGCCGGCAGCCCCGCGAGATTGACCGGGATGGTAAAGATATCGTTTAAGTACATCGATACCGGGTCTGTGTTCTTGGCCCCCAGCGCAAACGCCGTGGACGGCGACACGGGGCCCGCGATGACATCGCAGTGCTCGAAGGCGCGGGCGAAGTCGTCGGCTATGAGGCGCCGCAACCTCAGGGCCTTCACATAATACGCGTCATAGTAGCCGGCCGACAGCGCATAAGTCCCCATCATGATGCGCCGCTTGACCTCCGGCCCGAACCCCTGGCTGCGGGTCTTCTTATACATATCCTCGAGGTCCTGGTATTCGGGGGCCCGGAACCCGTAACGCACGCCGTCATAGCGCGCGAGATTCGAGGAGGCCTCGGCCGGCGCCAGCACGTAATAACAGGGCACGGCATGGGCGCTATTGGGAAGCGTCACGTCAACCAGCACCGCGCCCGCTCGCTCATACTCGCGCAGGGCCTCGCGCACGGCCTCGGCCACCAAAGGCTCGACGCCCTGGGCGAAGTGCCCGGCAACCACCCCTATGCGCAGGCCCTTCAAGTCACGGCCCAATCCCGCGACATAGTCCGGGACCGGGACATCGAGCGCGGTGGCGTCGTGCTCATCGAAGCCGGCCATCGCCGCCAGCAGATGGGCGCAATCCTCGGCGGTCTGGGCCATGGGCCCGGCCTGGTCAAGCGAGGACGCGAAGGCGATGAGCCCATAGCGCGACACCCGGCCGTAGCTTGGCTTTAGGCCCGTGATGCCGCACAGGGCAGCGGGCTGGCGGATGGACCCGCCGGTATCGGTCCCGGTGGCGGCCGGCACGAGCCGCGCGGCGACGGCCGCCGCCGACCCCCCCGAGCTCCCGCCGGGCACGCGGTCACGGTCCCAGGGATTGCGGACCGGACCGAAATAGGAGGTCTCGTTGGACGAACCCATGGCGAACTCGTCCATGTTCGTCTTGCCGACCATGACGCAGCCTGCGGCCTTCATCTTGCGCACCACGGTGGCATCGTACGGGGGCACGAAATCGGCGAGCATGCGCGAGCCGCAGGTGGTCTTGACGCCCATCGTGCAGAAAATGTCCTTATGCGCGATCGGCACCCCGGTAAGCGCCCCCGCACCCCCGGCGTGCCGCGCGCGGTCGGCCGCCTCGGCATCCCGGCGCGCGGCGTCTTCATCGACCGTGATAAAGGCATTGAGCGAGGCGTGGGCCCTGATGCGCGCCAAGGCATCATCGACGAGCTCGCGGCTGGAACACCGGCCCGCGGCGAGATCCTCGGCAATCTTCGTGATCGTAAGCGTCAACGGGGGATCCTTAAAGAAGGGTGGCCCTGAGGGATTGCACGCCTCGGGGGCTGTGGACAAGGGCGGCCCAGACCGCGCCCCCTCGTCACTCGATGACCCGGGGCACGAGATAGAGCCCGTCGCGGGTCAGGGGGGCCCCGGCCAGGAGCCGGTCGCGATCGATCTCCGGGCCAACCACATCGTCGCGCAGCCGCAGCCCGGCGGCATCCGGATGGGTCATGGGCTCCACCCCCTCGGTGGCGGCGGCATTCATCTGCGAGACCAGGTCGAGGATCCGCGACAACTCCCGCGCATACCCCTCCCGCTCTGCTGCCCCAAGGCCCAAACGGGCCAGGTGCGCCACCTTTTCTATTTCTTCCGCATTCAAGGCCGACTATCCGGAAATGGTCACGTTGATCCGTTTCACGCTACCACATTTCGGGCTGCGGTTGAACCCGCGAGGGCCGATTGATAGAGTAACGCGATTTTCATTCCCCCACCCTAAAGCTTAAGGGACAAGACACCCTATGTTTGGACGGCTCCGATCCTACTTCTCCAATGACCTTGCCATAGACCTCGGCACCGCCAACACCCTTATCTATGTCCGCGACAAGGGCATCGTCCTAAACGAGCCGTCGGTGGTCGCCATCCGGCAGGAGTTTGGGACCCGGGGCGGGCGGAATATCCTCGCGGTCGGCATGGAGGCCAAGCGCATGCTGGGCCGCACACCGGGCAGCATTCAGGCCATCCGCCCGATGAAAGACGGCGTCATCGCCGATTTTACCGTGACCGGCGAGATGCTCAAGTACTTCATACGCAAGGTCCACGAGCGGCGCATCTTCCAGCCGAGCCCGCGTATCGTGATCTGCGTCCCGTGCGGATCCACGCAGGTCGAGCGGCGGGCGATCCGCGAATCGGCGCAAAAGGCCGGGGCGAGCGAGGTCTATCTGATCGAAGAGCCGATGGCGGCGGCCATAGGGGCGGACCTGCCGATCGCCGAGCCGACCGGCTCCATGGTGCTCGATATCGGCGGAGGGACGAGTGAGGTCGGCGTCATATCGCTCGGCGGCCTGGTCTATTCGACATCGCTGCGCATCGCCGGCGACAAGATGGATGAGGCGATCATAAGCTACGTGCGCCGCAAGTATGGCCTGCTGATCGGTGAGGCGACCGCCGAGAAGATCAAGAAGGACATCGGGACCGCCTGGCAGAACAGCGAAGTCCGGCAGATGGAGGTCAAGGGACGCCACATTGCCGACGGCGTACCCCGCAGCCTCGTGCTCAACAGCAAGGAGGTCCACCTGGCGTTGAGCGAAGGGCTCGCCGGCATCGTCACCGCGATCCGGCTGGCGCTGGAGCAGACCCCGCCGGAACTGGGCGCGGACATTGCCGAAAAGGGCCTCGTGATCACGGGCGGGGGCGCGCTTTTGCGCGACATCGACCGCATGCTGATGGAGGAGACGGGGCTACCCATCGTGATTACCGATGACCCCTTGACGTGCGTTGCCCGCGGCTGCGGCCGCGCGCTGCAGGAAATGGATGTTCTAGGAGACGTATTCGCTTACGAGTAATCCTGCCCTGGCGGCACCGGCACCGGTGTGCGGTCGCCGCCTTGTTGCAACACGTGTGGTAGACGCATGGGCACATTTCTAGGCTGGTCCATCAGGCGACCGTCCAACCTCGCCAAGCTGATCCTGCTCGCCTGCCTATCCGTGGCCCTGATGGTTGCGGACGCGCACCATAGCGGAACCGTACGCGCGGCGCGCGAGACGATCCTTGACGTCGATCACCCCCTGCAAGAGGTTGCGGCGCTGCCGCTTGGGCTATGGCACGATGCAGGCCGGGATCTGCGCCTCAATGGCCGCCTAAGACGGGAAAACGCGCGCCTTAAAGAGCGCGAGCGCGGCCTGGAGGTCAAGGCGGAGCAACTCGCGGCCCTGCGGCTTGAGGTCGCGCATCTTTCCGCCCTGCTCCACGGCAAACCCCGGACCCCAGGCACCCGCGTGGGCCTGGCGCGCATCCTGGATGTGGGTTCCGGGCCCTTTACGCACCGCCTGATCCTCAACGAGGGCAGGGCGGACCATGTATTCGTGGGCCAGGCCGTCATTGACACCCACGGCATCGTAGGCCAGGTGGTATCGGTCAATCGGGATACGAGCGAGGTCATGCTCGTAACCGACCCCGACAGCGGGGTGCCGGTCATCTCCGAACGCAACGGCCTGCGCGCCATCGTCTTCGGCACGGGATCGCTCGACCGCGTGAAGATCCCCTACCTGACCGTGACCGCCGATATCCGCCCGGGCGACGTCTTTGTGAGCTCAGGCCTTGGGGGGGTCTATCCGCGAGGCTACCCGGTGGCACGCGTCATCAAGGTCACGAGCAATCCGAATGTCGCGTTCCTGAAGATCCGCGCCATCCCGCTTGCGCATCTTACCTACCATACGCATGTCCTGCTGCTGTGGCCGCGCGCACAGGCACGGACGCAGGTCACGCATCATGGATAACCCGCTGACCCCAAGCCAACGCCTGCTCATAGTCGCCACCTTCGTCGCGGCGATGGTGCTGGCGGTGATCCCGCTGCCCGCGTCCGTGGAGTTGTTGCGGCCTGACTGGGTCGCCCTGGTGCTGGTGTACTGGTGCATGGCGATCCCTGAGCGCATAGGAATCGCGAGCGGCTGGGTCCTGGGGCTCTTTCTCGACGCCCTCTACGGTTCCCTGCTCGGCGAACAGGCCCTCGCCAAAGCGCTGCTCGCCTTTCTTGTGCTGCGCTTTACGCTGCGCTTAAGGATGTTTCCCCGCTCCCAACAGGCAATCGCCGTCGGGGCCTTGATCGCGATCAGCGACCTTACGGTGATCGTGATCAATTCCTTCGCGCACGGCACCCGGTTTTTGTGGAGCGATACAGCCCCCATGATCGCCAACATCATCGTGTGGCCCGCCGTGTTCACCATACTCCGGGAGGTGCGCCGGCGCGCCAAGATCAGCTAAGTCATGCGCATCATTCCCCTTAAAAACGACTCCCAGGAACTGCGGCTTTTCGAATCGCGCTTATTTGTGGCCGTGATCCTCGGGGTGTTGCTGATCCTTGGCCTGCTCACGCGCCTTGGCTACCTGCAGATCATAAAGCGCAGCTACTACGCCACGCTTGCGCAGAACAACCGCGTAAGCCCGGTACCGATTACCCCGGCCCGCGGCCTGATCCTCGATCGCAACGGCGTAGTCCTCGCCGATGACTTTCCGGTCTATACCCTGCAGGTCACGCCCGACCGCGTCCCGAACATGAAGCGGCTTTTGGCCAAACTGAAGCCGCTCGTGGCGCTCAACGCCGAGGATATTCGCGATTTCCGCAGGCGTCTTGCACAACACAAGCCCTTTCAGAGCGTGACGCTGCGTGCGCATCTGAGCGAGGCCGAGGCCGCGCGCGTGGCGGTCAATCTCACGCGCCTTGCGGGTGCGACCCTGCATGCGCAACTGCGCCGCTATTATCCACTCGGGGGGCTCGCGACCGCTGCCATCGGCTATGTGAGCCGTATCACCCAGGGGGAATTACGCGGGGACAATGCAAACCGCTACTTCGGTTACCGCGAAATCGGCCAAATGGGCATCGAGAAGAGCTATCAGAGCGAATTGATGGGGCGCATCGGATACAAGGACGTCGAGATGGATGCCCGCGGACGGGCCGTCAAGGTTCTCAGGCGCATTCTGCCGCGCGCGGGCCACAATCTCTACCTCAACATAGACGCCCAGATGCAGGCAATCGGCGAGCAGATGCTCAACAACCGACCGGGCACGGTAGTCGCCTTGAACCCCAGGACCGGGGCGGTCCTCACGTTTATCAGCAGCCCCATCTATGACCCCAACCCGTTCGTCGAGGGCATAGGGGAAAAGGCCTATCGGGCGCTCGCCGACGATCCGAACGGCCCCCTGGACAACCGCGCGCTCAACGGTCTGTACCCGCCCGGCTCCACGATAAAGCCGTTCTACGCCTACGCCGCCCTGCAGACACGGTGGTTCCACCCGCACAAGCGCGTCATGTGCCCCGGCTACTATCACCTCCCGCACAGTACGCACCTGTTCCATTGCTGGAAGCCGCTTGGCATGGGACGCGTGGACTTAAAAGACGCCATAGAGCAGTCTTGCGACGTATACTTTTACCACCTGGCCCATGAGCAGGGCATAAACCGCATGACCCGCTACCTCGGCTATTTTGGTTTTGGCCACCGGACCGGCATCGATCTTCCGGGCGAATATCGCGGGCTCGTGCCCACCAGGGCGTGGATCAAGGCAAGCGGCAGGCCCTGGTATCCGGGACAGACGATCATTACCGGTATCGGCCAGGGCCCGCTGCTGGTCACACCGCTGCAGCTCGCAGACGCGGTGGCCGCGATCGCCAATCATGGCATCCGCATGCGCCCGGAGATCGTGCGCGGGATCGTAAACCCCGTCACGCACCGCGCCCGCTTCATAAAACCGCATGCCTATCCGCCGGTGCCGCGGCGGCGCAAAAATAGCCTGAAGCGGCTGATTCGGGATATGACGCAGGTCGTGGAAGGGCCGCATGGGACCGCGCGAGGTATCGCCTACGGGCTTCCCTACAAGGTCGCCGGCAAGACCGGAACCGCCCAGCTTTGGAGCATGGTGCCGGGTTACAGCGGGAGACATATCCGCTCGGATGCCCTGTTCATAGCCTTCGCGCCGGCGAATCGTCCGCGCATCGCGATCGCAGTGGTCGTCGAACATGCAGGCTTCGGGGCCCTGGCCGCGGCGCCCATCGCGCGCGCCCTCATGAACTTCTATCTCCTCGGCCATGTCCACGCGCGGCCGCAAAATCAATCGCGGCCGCAGATCGCGCAGGCGCGAACCACCCCATGACGATTTTCGAACGCTGGCACATAGACAAACCGCTTTTTACCGCGCTCTCCATTCTCGCAGCGGTCAGCCTCGTCGTCCTCTATAGCGCGAGCGGGGATAGCATCGGCTTTGCACTCGATGATGCCGTGCGCCTGACCATCGGGTTTGTGGTCATGATAGGGGCCGCCCAGATCCCCCCGGACACCTATCGGCGCTGGTCGATCCCGGCCTTCACCCTAGGCGTACTGGGACTGGCCGCGGTATTGGCGATCGGTGTCGTGCGGTTCGGCGCACGCCGCTGGATTGCCCTGGGGCCATTGTCGATTCAGCCATCGGAGTTCATGAAGCTTTTCGTGCCCATGGCCTTGTCTTGGTTTTTTGCGCGCAGCCACCTGCCGCCACGCCTGACC
>JAKARI010000050.1 GCA_021819245.1 Pseudomonadota bacterium
CCATGTTCACAACGATACATGGTGGTTATTCAGTTGTGAAGCATCGCCGCTACGCGGCGGTGCTACGACCGAAGGAAGTCCCTGTGGGATCCCTCCCCGCCTTGAATGGCGGGGATTCCCGCGCAAACTGGTTGAAGGGGTAAGAGGGGCGACTTACGCCGGGCCGGTGCGCCTCATGAATAGCGTGGCAAGACGTCGCGGCGGCGTGGCCGTGCCGGCGCGCATCTCGCGCAGCAGGGGAATGAAGGCCAGAGCTGTATTGAGGCGCGCCAATCCCGAGATCAAAAACACCCACAGGAGACTATGGCCAAACGCAAGCCCGAACACCTGGGTGGTGGCCGGGACGTGGACTGCGAAGAAGCCTCCAAGGCCCGCCCCGGCGGCCAGGGCAAACGCCGTCAGGATATTATGAACGGCGTTGTAGAGGGAGCGTTTCTCGCGCGGTACGCTGTCGTAGACGAAGTTGCCGGCGCTCAGATTAAAGCCCGCCCATGCCAGGCCGTTTAGAAGCTGGATCAGGAGGATGGCCCCGAAATGGGTGGTCGTAAGCCACAGCATGGGGGCCACGGGGATCAGGGAGCCTGTGACGGCGAGCACGAAGCGGTTACCGAACCGGTCACCCAGGCGCCCCCACAGGGTAAGGGTCCCCACCTGCGATAGGACTACGACCGCCTGGGTGGCCATGAACTGTATATAGGAGAAATGCAGGTCGCGCAGCATGTACACCGCGTAGAACGGTCCGGCGATCCCCGCGGAAAAACTCATGACCGCCGTAAAGATCGCGAATCGCGAAAACTGTGTCCCGCGCATCTCTCGCCAGAGGATCGTCGGGTGCAGACTCAGGCGACCTTTCGGCAAGGCGTGCTCGCGCACCGTGCGGAGCCTGGGAATCGAGAGCATGCGCGCGAGCATGGCAAGCGTGAAGATGGCGACAAAACCGATCTCGGTGTGTCCGTGGTTTTTGGCGAGTCGCAACACCAGGGCGGCACTCACGAGCGCCACGAAATTGGCGAGATTCATGAGGCGTGAGCGTTCGCCGAAGTAGCGTCCACGCATGTCTTCGGGAACGAGATCGCCCATGAGGCTGTGCCAGAGCGGATTGGCGAAGTGATTGGCGCCGTAATAGAGGGTGAGCGTGACCAGAAGGAGGGCTACGGCATGGTCAGGCCACAGGAGCGGCAGGACAATGACCGGAAGCCACAGAAACCCCTGGGCCGCGAGTCCCATGATGGTAAGGCCCAGGCGCTCGCCACGACGTTCAGCCCACCAGGCGGCAAGCAGTTGCGCAAACGACCCCATCAGGGCGGGCAGGGTGGCGATCAGCCCCACCTGGGCGGCCGTGGCATTCAGATAGAGTGCGTAGGCCGATAAATACGCTTCCCCCGCGCCCCGCATGGTCGAGGACAGGACGCCTTCCGCGGTCACACCGGAAAGCGATGACGGATGGGTTTCGTTGGTCACAAAAGGATCGGAGAGGGTGGGCACGGACGCCATTTAAGGCCTCTTGCCATCATTATACAACAAAAGGCGGTGTCCCTCTGGATGAACGGCTGGCCAAGGCGGACCGGGCGTCGCGAATTTGACCAGGGGTCGACTGTTTAGTACGCTTAATCGGACTAAACAGTACACTATAAAACGTAAGCGGGGGAGGAGCGTATGAGCGCCAGCGCGTCACGATGGCCCTACCTGTTGCTGGTCATTCCGTTTTTGGGGACTTTATATGTCCCTTTATATGACCACGTTCAGCCGACTATCCTCGGCTTCCCGTTTTTTTACTGGTATCAGCTCGCCTGGGTCCCGGTGAGCGTGCTTCTGACGGGGATCGTCTACCGCCTGGGCCGGGGCGCGGATAGCGCCGATGAGGCCGGCTCATGAGCGCCGCCCTGGGGGTTTTCCTGGCGCTCTTTGTTTTGGTCACAGGGCTCGGCTTTTGGGCGAGTCGCTGGCGGCCGGGCGACCTCAACCTTCTGAGCGAATGGGGTCTCGGCGGGCGGCGGTTCGGGAGCTTCGTGACATGGTTTCTGCTGGGCGGGGATCTCTATACTGCCTATACCTTCATCGCGGTCCCGGCGCTCGTGTTCGGCCAGGGGGCTCTGGGGTTCTTTGCGCTCCCGTACACGATCGTCATGTATCCCGTGATGTTCATGATCATGCCCAGGCTTTGGACGATCGCGCGCGATCGGGGTTATGTCACGGCCGCCGATTTCGTCGAGCACAAGTTTGATTGCCGGATGCTCGGGTTATTGGTGGCCATAACCGGGATCCTCGCCACGATGCCATACATTGCTCTTCAGCTCGTGGGTCTGCAGGTGGTGCTGGCGGCCCTCCATATCGGTGGCAGCGGGACATGGGCGGATGCCCCGCTTGTGATCGCCTTTGTCATCCTGGCGGCCTATACCTATACAGGGGGCCTGCGCGCCCCGGCGCTTATCGCCATCGTAAAGGACCTCTTGATCTACACGACCGTGCTGACCGCGATCATCGTGATTCCGGCCCACCTCGGCGGGTGGGCGGGCATTTTTGGGCGTATCCCGGCCGCCAAGCTGACCTTCCCGGCGCCCCCGCCGCATAGCACGGGGATCTATTCCGGTTATGCGACACTCGCGCTCGGTTCGGCGCTCGCGCTCATGATGTATCCGCACACCATCACCGGGGTGCTGGGCGCGAAGAGTGCTGGCGTGGTGCAAAGAAACGCCGTGTTCCTACCCGCCTACTCATTCATCCTGGGGCTGCTCGCCCTGTTTGGCTACATGGCCTACGTCGCGCACGTGAACACGCTGCCGCAGTTCCAGGCGGGCTTCAAGGCCTACGGACCGAGCTATGCCGTACCCGCGCTCCTGATGCGCTTCCTGCCCCCGTGGTTCGTGGGGTTCGCGTTCGCCGCCATCGCCATAGGCGCGCTGGTTCCCGCCGCCATCATGTCGGTGGCGGCCGCGAACCTGTTCACGCGCAACATCTACAAGGCCTTTCTGAACCCCGGCGTGAGTGAGAGGGGGGAGGCGAGGACGGCGAAGATCGCCTCGTTGTTCGTGAAGGTCGGGGCGCTCGCGTTCGTATTGGGGGTTCCGGAAAAGTACGCGATCATGCTCCAGCTCCTCGGCGGAATCTGGATCATCCAGACCTTTCCGGCGATCGTGATCGGGCTCTATACGCGCTGGCCGCATCGTTATGCGCTAGTGCTGGGCTGGCTTGCCGGCATGGCGGCCGGCACCGGTATGGCGGCGAGCCTGTCGTTCAAGGGCGTGATCTATCCGCTGGTCATCGCCGGGCACACCTTCCCGGCCTACGCGGCGCTCTATGCCCTGGTCGTCAATCTTGCGGTCGTGATGGTTGCCACCTGGGTCTTCAATGTCTTGCATATCGGCGCCGGACAGGATGGCACGCTCGAGGCCCAGCCGCGCGGTGCCTGACCGGCTGCGAGATGATGCGCAAGGCCGCCCGATGGCGCGTGGATCGTGAAGGCCGCGTTGTTTCAGGTCGATGCCTTCACCAGGCAGCGCTTTGCCGGCAATCCGGCAGCGGTGGTGGCACTGTCTGGCTGGCCTCCGGACGCGCTCTTACAGGCGATTGCCACGGAAAACAACCTGTCCGAGACAGCATTTTTCGTGCCCACCCCGCCAGGCTTCGCGCTGCGCTGGTTTACGCCATCCTGCGAGGTCGATCTCTGTGGGCACGCGACGCTGGCCTGCGCGCACGTGCTTTTTCAGCACCTCGGATGGCCTGATACCCAGGTGGTGTTCCACACTCGTAGCGGTGACCTCGCAGTCATGCAACACGATGAGCGCATCGTGATGGACTTCCCGGTAAAGCGCGCGACGCCCTGCGTGCCGCCCCCGGGGCTCATGGTGGGTCTCGGGGCGCAGCCTGCCGAGGTCTGGGCGACCGCGCGTGACTATCTGGCCATTTATGATGACGCGCGGAGCGTGCTCGCGATGCGGCCCGACTACGTAGCCTTGGCCAGGCTCGACCGTGTGGGGATTATCGTGAGCGCACCGGCACCTGCCGGTCCAGGGGGGATCGATTTCATCAGCCGTTTCTTTGCACCGAGGCTCGGAGTGCCGGAAGACCCGGTCACCGGATCGGCGCATTGTGCCCTCGCCCCATATTGGGCCGAGCGGCTCGGTAAGTCCGTGCTATCGAGCCGCCAAGTATCGGCGCGAGGCGGAGACATCCAATGCGAGTGGCGGGGCGACCGGGTCGTACTGTCCGGTCAGGCGGTGACGTTCCTGACAGGCGAGATCGAGATCTAAAGGGGGGTGCCCCGCGAAGGGGGGCGGGGACAATTGCGCAATGTCTCTGCAGCCGTCCGCTGGCTGAGATGGGCTTTGCGTCGATCGTGCTTCGCGCCTTGCGGGCCGGAAACGCCTCCTCACAAGGCCGAGCGACGCTCTCGTAGCCGTGCGCGGGGCGAAGGGGGCCTTGCTACGTTTCAATAATCGATCTATAGTACGAATATGCATAAAGATGCGGCCGTCGCCCTGCTCGAATCGCTTGCCTCCGGCGTGCGCCTGGATGTGTATCGCCTGCTCGTACGTAAGGGCCCGGAAGGGTTGGTGGCGAGCGAGATTGCGGCGGCCCTCGATCTGCCGCCGACGAACCTTTCGTTCCACTTCAAGGCGCTCGTGCAGGCGGGCCTGCTCACGGTCAAGCAGGAGGGGCGTTTCCAGCGTTACCGGCCGAATCTCTCGCTCATGCGCGACCTGGTCGCCTATCTGACCGCGGAATGTTGTGGCGGCCACCCTGAATGCTGTGTGGACCTTCTGCCTGCGACCACCGGCGCCTTAGCCTTTTCCCAACCTTTGGAGAGCGGTACGCCCACCATGAACGTGCTTTTTTTGTGCACCGGTAACTCTTGTCGCTCGATTCTGGCGGAGGCCTTGTTCAATCACCTGGCGCCGGCGGGCTGGAAGGCCATGAGTGCCGGGAGTCAGCCGACCGGAAA
>JAKARI010000004.1:0-73594 GCA_021819245.1 Pseudomonadota bacterium
CCCGGGCGCAAAAGCGAGGGATAGGGACGACCGGGTCGTCGATCGGCCTGGTCGGGGCGCACCAGCGGGTGGGCGGACCGATGCGATGGACGCGGCGGCCACGATGCCCCGATCTTTGAGGGGGCCCCGGGAAACGGGCTCTCCCCTGATCCCGTGATGTAAGCCCCCCCCAAGCCCCCGACAACCCCCGGGGCCCCGGGGGCTCGCCATCAGGAGGCACCAAAGAAGGCGGGCGGCCCTCCTTGCCCCGATCAGGGCCGGGAAGATCCCGTCACCCCCGCGCGAGGCCAGACGGCCCTCTATCGGAGGATGAATCGCTGGGGCGTTGCGTACGCGCGCCTTGATCCCGCAACCTGGGGCAGGCGTTCAGCGTGCGGGATACCGAGGCCTGGGGACTCCGACCGCGGGACGCGGGCTTCGCTCGTGCGGATTAGAGCGCCTACCCGGGATCGGCCGCCCGGGGGCGGGAAACGCGGTCCTCTGCCCACCGGCCCGACATAGGCCCGGCAAGCGACTTAAGCGCTCGAGGCCGTACGCACCGCGCGGTCTTTGGCCTTCGGGTCCGGGGAGTGCCGACGGACAGGGGGAATCAGAGGGTAATGACCGGGTTGCGGGTCTCGAGCCGGACCTTGCAACCCCGCCAATGACTCGGACGTGGCGGCGGATCCAAGCCGCCACGCCGAGCCTGCCTCTAGGTCTTCGTGACCGCCTTCGCGGATTTTCCTTGGGCCGCCTTGTCGCCGGCGGCGTCGTCGCTGTGCTTGCTATGGATATCGCGCCAGTAGTCCTTCTTCAGGGCGTACGCGAGGATCGACAGGACGATGAACGCGCCAATCACATAGCGGCCCAGCTCGCGGCGCTCGAAGACCGACGGGTCGGAGGCGTAGCGCAGGAATGCCACCACCTCGGCCACCTGATGGTCATAGGCCTTCGGCGACTCACGTCCCGGCACCAGGACCTTGCCGCTCTTGGTGACGATCCCGCCCCAGGGGGCGAGGATATTGGGCATCGCGACGTTCGGGAACACATGATTGTTCCAGCCCGAGGGGCGCTTCGGATCCCAGTAGAAGGACGTGAGGTACGTATACAGAAAGCGCGACCCCAGGGCGCGGCCCATGTGACTCAAGTTGGGCGGCGGCAGTCCCAGCCACTTCTTGGCCTGGGCCTGCGTCATCGCCGGCTTCATGCCCTTTAGGTAGGCCGCCCCCCCTGGGAGCATGAAGTCCTTCTCGACCACGGCCTTCGGGATACCAAGGTCGCTCGTCAGGCGGTTATAGCGCAGGTTGCGCACCGCATGGCACGCGCTGCAATGGTCGGCGAAGAACCGCGCGCCGGCGATCACGTTCGCCTTCGTAAACGGCAGGTTCGGTGGCGGGGCCGGGGTCCATGCCGCCTGAGCGGTCGCCGACAGGGCGAACAGGGGGCCAAGGAGGGCCATCGGCAGGGTCTTTCTCATGAGCGCACCCTTTCCGGCACCGGCCGGGTCGGTTCAAAACGGCTGATTATAGGCAGCAGGACATAAAATCCGATGTAGATGATCGCGCCCAGGCGCTCGATCAAGAAGTACTTGGGCAGCGGCGGCTGTTCGCCCACCCAGGCGAGCGTGAAGAAGGTCACGGCCATGACGATGATCATGATCCGGTAGACCGGCCGATAGCGGCTCGAACGCACGGGCGAACGATCGAGCCACGGCAAGAAAAACGGCAGGACAATGGCCGCCACCATGAGCCCGATACCCTCGTACTTATTCGGCACCGCCCGCAGCATGGCGTAATAGGGCGCGAGATACCAAGGCGGGGTCACATCCGGCAGGCTCACCATGGGGCTTGCGCGGAAGAACGTGGTGCGCTCCAGGAATACGCCATGCATGGTCGGCGCGTAGAAGATGATGGCCGCGAAGATCGTGAGGAACACCCCGACCCCGAAGATATCCTTCACCGTATAGTACGGATGGAAGGGAATCCCATCGAGCGGTATGCCGTCGGGTCCCTTATGATCCTTGATCTCGATACCATCGGGATTGTTCGAGCCCACCTGATGGAGTGCCAGGATATGCAGCACGATGAACGCCGCGATGATGAGAAACCACAGCACGGCATGCAGTGCGAGGAATCGCTCGAGCGTCGCCGTCCCCACCCCCGGGCCGCCGCGCGCAAGCGTGGTAAGCCCCGGCCCTATGATCGGCACCGCATGGATGATCGAGGTAATGACCTCGCCCGCCCAGTACGAGAGGTTGCCAAACGGCAGGATGTAGCCAAAGAACGCCTCACCCATCATGAGGATGTAGATGATGTAGCCCAGGATCCACAGAAGCTCGCGGGGCTTGCGATAGGAACCGTAGAGGAGGCCGCGGCCCATGTGCAGGTAGAGCAGGATGAAAATCAGGGACACCCCGTCGACGTGCATGTAACGAACGAGCCAGCCCCACTTCGTGTCATACATGATGCCCTGTACAGAGTTGAAGGCATCCTGGCTGGTAGGCACATAGTGGGCCATGAGGAAGAAGCCCGACACCAGCTGCAGGGCGATCATGAGGAGCAATAATGAGCCCGTGTAATACAGAATATTGAAATTCTTCGGGGCGTAATACTCCGTCATGTGTTCGCGCATCATCTCGCGCGCCGGGAAGCGCGCGTTGAACCAATCGCCCAATTTGCTCATAACCCTCTCCTTGCGAAAAATCCCAGTCGGCACGCCCCTAGCATAGGTGCGCCTTCGGATACATCTTGGTGATGGTCACGGACTTGCCATCCGGCGCGTAGTGGTACTCGGGGACCGCCATGTTGTGCGGGGCCGGCGAGCCCTTGATGACCCGGCCGGAGAGGTCATACATCGACCCGTGGCAGGGGCAGTGGAAGCCCCCGAGCCATGACGGCGACACCGAGGCCTTCTTCGGGCGGTAATGCGGAATACAGCACAGGTGATTGCAGATGCGGATCATCACCAGCCACTCGGGCTTGCGCGCGCGGTACATGTTCTGGCAGTACGGGGGCTGTTGCGGGACCTTGCAGTCCGGATCCTTCAGAATCCCCTTCTTCTGGGCCTCGATGAGGGTCGCGAGCATCTCAGGCGTGCGGTTTACGATGATCACGGGCTTTTTCTGCCACGGGACCGTCAGCTGCATGCCCGGCTCGATCGGCGCCAGATTGACGGTCGTCGAGGCGGCGGCGGCCGCCGCCGCGGTCGGCTCGAGGCTTTCCACCAAGGCCACCGCCACCGGTACCACCACCCCCACGCCGGCCACAGAAGTGGCCGCGATCAGAAAGCGGCGCCTTCCCGGGTTGGGACTCTTCTGTTGATCCTGCGGATCCCCATGTGTCTTCGCCATGCCATCACCTCAACTTTCACTATCATCGGTTTGCCTGACCCCAGCGGTCTTTAAGGTCGGCTCGTCAGCGCGTGCCTTGCGCCGTCCTGGTCTATCCGGTGGCCACTCCCGGCATGCCTGCCCCCTGCTGCGCCATCCACTCCCCGGCATGCACGCGCTGGCCGCGGTAGGGACGCCCGGTGGCGGCCATGAGGCCGACATAGGCGGGCATCAGGTCCTCGGGGGTCGGCCACGAGCCCGTCGGCGCCCCCGGATGGGTGCGCAGCCGCATCTCGGTGCGTGCCGGGCCCGGATCGAGGACATGCACGCGCACGTCGGTATTGCTCAACTCCGCCGCCCACATGAGTGCGAGATTGTCCGCCCCGGCCTTGGCGGCGCCATAGGCCCCCCAATAGCCCTTGGCCTGTACCGCGCAGGCGTCGCTCGTAAAGATCACCGCGGCGTCCCCCGCCTCGGTCAAAAGCGGCAGGCAGGCCTGCGTCAGCAGAAAGGGGGCGGTCAGATTGACCTGCAGGGTCTGCGTCCAGACGTCGTAGGGATGAAACGCAAGCGGCGTCAGGAGATCGAGAACGGCGGCATTGTGCAAAATCCCGTCGAGGTGGCCGATCTCGGCGCGCACTGCCGCCGCGAGCGTCGCATAATCCGCAGGCGTGGCCAAGGCGAGGTCGAGCGGATGCGCGATAGGTGTCGGGCCGCCCTCCGCCACGATGGCGTCATAGGTCGCCTCGATCGCCTTGACCTGGCAGTCGAGCAGAATGACCTCGGCGCCATGACGGGCGTAGGCCTGCGCCGCCGCCCGGCCAAGCCCTTGGCCCGCGCCCGTCACGAGCACGGCGCGACCCTTCAGGCAGTCGGCCGGCGGCAGGGGGTAAGCCATGAGTGGACTCCTTACTACAGGCTGTGGACGTAGGCGGCCAGCGCGGTCATCTGCGCAGTCGACAGCTTGCCGGCTATGGTGCGCATGATGGCGTGCGGGTCATTGGCCCGGGTATGGTTCTTGAAGGCCTGCAACTGGGCGATCACATAGGCCTGATGCTGGCCGGCCAGGCGCGGGAACCACGGCTCGAGGCCGAGGCCGGTGGCCCCATGACAGGCCATGCAGGCCGGCAGGTGGCTCGCGATCACCCCGCCCATGTAAAGCTTCTTGCCGGCGGCCACGAGCTTCGGGCTGCCGGGTTGGCCCGGGGCGCCCTTCTGGCTCGCGAAATACAGCGCAATCTCACGGATCTTGTTCCGTGGAATCATAGCCGCCATGCCCCACATGATGGACTGCGCCAGGGGATCGGCGCGGGTATGATTGCGGAAGTCCTCGATCTGCTTGACGAGGTAGGGCTCGCCCTGGCCGGCGAGGTTCGGAAACTCGCCCAGGGGCGAGACGCCGGTCAGCCCATGGCAGGCCGAGCAGGTGCTGGTGACCAGCGCAGGGGCCTTGGGATTGGTGGCTACGAGCGGCGGTGTGCGCCCGGTCAAAAGCCGCGCCTTGACCGGAGCGGCCTTGGGCTTATGGGCTACGGCCTTCGCCGCTGGCGCCGAGGATGGGTTTGCGGCATAGGCAGCGGCCATGACCGCCAGTCCCAGTCCCAATGCGAAGCCCCTGTATATGACTTTCATGTTTCGGAAACCCCCTTCTGCGCCCGAAAGCGTGCGGCCCCTTGCGGCGACCCATCCCTTCCCGCGGCTCGTTGAGTCAAACACCCCGAATCCTGACACATGCCCCCATCGTGGCTCAAGACAAGGCGTGACATTTATCAATTAAATACTAATGCGCGACCTCCCGACAGGGTGCGCGCGCTCACCAGGGCGCACGACACAGACGGTACACGGACATGATGATGGCCAGGAGACATCCTCCGCGGCCTCCTCTGTGCCATGGCCCAGGCGCCGTGGGCCGCGAGCCGGCACGGCCCGATCGCGCGCCGCCTGCAGGCCTCGCAAAATCACGAATAATGTTATGGGCGTCTCATGGCCAGGGCGCGCGCATACAAGGCCTTTTTCGGGACGCCCGTGATCGATACCGCCAGATCCACGGCCTGGCGCAGCGGCAATGTGTCGATCAGAAGGGCAAGTACCCGCTCGCCCTCGTCGGTCTCGGCCGGAGGGGGTGCACCCCGCACGACAAGGACATATTCCCCGCGCGGGGCCTGCGCGTTGGCGCGCGCGGCCAGCTCGGCCAGCGTGCTGAAAACCCCCTCCTCAAAGCGCTTGGTCAGTTCGCGTACGAGGGTTGCCTCGCGCTGCCCCCCGAAGGCCACACTGAGGTCCGCAAGGCTTGCCGCCAGGCGGTGGGGCGACTCGTAAAACACGAGCGTCCGCGACTCCGACGCGAGGCTGTTGAAGTAGGCCCGGCGCGCCGCCGCCTGAGCCGGCGGGAACCCCTCGAAGGCGAAACGGTCACACGGGATGCCGGCCACCGAAAGGGCCGCCAGGGCGGCACTCGGCCCGGCCACGGCGTACACCGGCAGGCCCGCCAGACGCGTGGCACGCACCAGCCGATAACCGGGATCGCTGATCAAGGGCGTGCCGGCGTCGCTTATGAGGGCGACGGCCTCACCGGCGCGCAACCGCGCTAGGAGGCCGTCTACGCGGTCTTGTTCGTTGTGGTCATGGACGGAGACGAGAGGGGTCCGGATATCCCACTGCCGGCACAGGATCTGCGAGTGGCGGGTGTCTTCGGCGGCGATCACGGCCACCGATTGCAGTACCTCGCGCGCGCGCGGCGACAGATCCTGAAGATTGCCAAGCGGGGTGGCAACGACGTAGAGGCCCGGCGTCATGCGCACCGACCCCCGGAGATAGACATTTTGCGCGCCGTTTTGGATACTTGACCCATGAATCGTTTCTCGCCGCCGCGCGCTCCGCGCCCCGTTAGTACCCTTGTCGCCACCATTCTCATCAGTCTCGGTCTCGCAGGCTGCGTGCCGACGCTGCGCCCAAGCACTCGGGCCATGACCGCAACGACCGCCGCGCGCGCGGTCCGGCATCACCATTACATAGAGGGCTCTCAAGCCTATCAGCATCTGGCGCGCCACTCCACGGGCGGGGCGCGGGCCCGCTATACCCTAAAGGCCGCCGAGGCCCTGGTGCGGGCCGGCGCGCTGCAGGCCGCCGATCAGGAATTGCGCCGGGTCAAGCCGCCGCTCTCGGCGCGCCTCGCGGCCCGCAAAGAGGCGCTGCTGGCCGAAATCGACGCCGCGCGCAGCCATCCGGCAAGGGCCTATGGCGAGGCCCGCAAGGCCCTGCGCCATCCGAATCTGCGCCCGCGATTGCAGGCCGAGATCCGCCGCATCGAGGCCCAGGTCTCCCTGAGCTTGGGACACCCCGTACGGGCCGCGCGTGACATGATCGCGCGCGAGCGCCTGCTGGTCTCGCGTCGAAGGCTCACCAACAATGAGACCGCGCTCTGGCACGATCTGGCGGCCGTGCCGCGCATGCGGCTCCGGCGCCTCTACGCGCAAGCGCCCAGCAGGGCGGTGCGCGCCTGGGCCCGGCTGCAGATCATCGCGCGCCGTTATCCGCCACAGTCGCAGCGCCTGCGCGCGGCCGTCGCGCAATGGCGGCATCGCTATCGGAAATTCGTCCCGACGGCGGCATTCTTGAGGATGATCCTGGGGGCGAAAGGGCACCCGCGCCCCGCACCGCGGACCGTTGCCCTGCTGTTACCGCTGTCGTCGCCATTCGCCAAGGCCGCAAAGGCCGTCGAGCGCGGCTTCGTGGCCATGGCCAAGGTCCATCCGCTTCCCGGAAACCCGGCCATCGATATCTATGACATCGGCAGCAATCCCGCGGCCGCCACGCACTATTATCGGCGGGCCGTCCGGCATGGCGCGCAGTTCATCGTGGGCCCCCTGGGCGCCGAGGCGGTGGCCAACATCGCCGATCATGCGCACTTCACGGTCCCGACCCTGCTGCTTGGCCTGGCCAAGGGTGGTCCCCGCCACGACCCGGGGCGCACCCCTGTCTACCAGTTCAGCCTGGCGCGCACCCTCGAGGCCCGCCAAGCCGCCGATCGCGCCTCCCTCGATGGCCATACTCGCGCGGCCATCCTGTATCCGGATTCGCCCTTCGGGCACCGCATGCGCCGCGCATTCGCCCGGCGCTGGCGCCACCTGGGCGGACTGGTGGTAGCACAGACCTCCTATGTCCCGGGCTCTACAGGGTATGTGCGGCCGGTGGAAGACCTGCTCGACATCGCCCAAAGCCGCGCGCGCTATGACCGCCTGCGACGGATCCTCGGCATGCCGATCGCCTTTACTGCCCGTAGGCGGCAAGACGTCGGCTTCATATTTCTCGTGGCCGACGCCCCGGACGCGCGCCTCATAAAGCCACTGCTCGACTACGACCACGCCGACACCCTGCCGGTCTATTCCACCTCGACCGTGTTCACCGGACGGCGGGACCCGGTCTATGACCGCGACCTCGACGGCATCACATTTGGCGACATGCCGTGGATGCTCGTAGGCAACGGCCGCATGGGGCGTTTACGCCGCACGCTGCCCGATGCCGGCCGCTATGACTTTACGCCGTTTGCCCGCCTGTTCGCCTACGGCGCCGACGCCGAGGGTCTCGTTGCGCGGCTCGACCGCCTGAGTCTGGGCGGTGGCGAGCGCTACAATGGACTGACGGGGGCACTGAGCGTGCGCCGCAACGACGTCATCAGGCGCACCCTCGTGTGGGCTGAGTTCCGAAAGGGCATTCCGCGACTCCTGGACCACTTCCAGCATGACCGCGGGCTTTTTTCCCCACGCCCGCACGCTGAAGGCCTGCCCGGCCGGTCATGACCACGCCGCGAAAGCGGACTATATTTGGTTTTTAGGAGAGCATTGCCATGTCCGAACGAGAGCACGAGGACGCGCTGGTCTCGCGGGTCCTCCACCACTTCGACGAAGGGATTCGCACGAAGCAGAGTTGCCAGGCCGAGCTCGCCCCCCATATCGCCCGCGGGGCACGGGCCATGATCCATGCGCTCCTCAATGACCGCAAGATTCTGTCCTGCGGAAATGGCGGGTCGGCGGCCGATGCCCAGCACTTCTCCTCGGAACTCCTCAACCGCTTCGAGGCCGAGCGGCCCGGCCTGCCGGCCATCGCCCTGACCACCGACGCCTCGACTGTGACATCCATCGCCAATGACTACCACTTCGAGGAGGTCTTCGCGCGGCAGGTGCGGGCCCTGGGTCACGCCGGCGACGTGCTGCTCGCCATCTCGACATCCGGCAATTCGCCAAACGTCATAAGGGCCGTGCAGGCCGCGCATGAGCGCGGCATGATCTGCGTGGCCTTAAATGGGCGCGATGGCGGCGATCTCGCGGCGATTCTGGCCGAAGAGGATATCAATATCTGCGTCGCGGGGCCGTCGACCGCGCGCATTCAAGAGATCCACCTCATGGCTATCCATTGCCTATGCGATCTCATCGATTACCAGCTCCTCGGGCAGGATTGAGATGCGATCGCGGGCGGCTCGCAGCGTAGCGGCCATGGTCCTCGCAGCCGCGCTCGCGTCCGCCCTTACCGGGTGCACCCCGCTTTTGGTGGGAGGAGCGGCGACCGGGGCCAGTGTCGCAAGCGGCGGACCCGGGGCGGGCACGATGGTCGACGACACGTTCATAAAGTTTCGTGCCGAGGCCATCATTGCCGCGCACAAGAACCTGCATCGCGCGACCCATGTCGACGTCACCTGCGTGAACGGCCGCCTTCTGCTCACGGGCGAGGCGAACAATGTTCAGGACCGCGCGCGCATCCTGGACCTGGTGCGAGGTATACGCGGCATCCGCCAGATCATCGATCAGTTGCGGCTTGCGCCGCCGAGTTCCTTTGCCTCACGGCTGGCCAACTCGTGGATCACCCTGCGCGTCAAATCGGCGCTTGCTGCCAAAGGTCTGGATGTCGGGCGCATAACGGTCGTCACCGCGCATCGTGTCGTCTACCTTCTCGGAATCGTGCCCCGCTCGGTGGGCAACCGGGCGGCACTCGCGGCAAGCGTCATTCCTCATGTGCGCAGTATCATCGAACTGTTCCAGTACCCGGTCCATGCCCATGATCGCAGATAAAATGATGATCTCCCGGCGACAGGGTCTTGAACGGGTACGGACCCTCCCGCGGCCTCTGGTATTTACCAACGGCTGCTTCGATATCCTGCATCGCGGGCACACCACCTATCTCGAAGAGGCGCGCGCGCTGGGGGCCGCGCTCGTGGTGGGCGTGAACACCGATGCGTCGGTGCGCCGGCTCAACAAGGGGCCACAACGCCCGATCAACGGCCTGGAAGACCGCATGGCGGTTCTGGCGGCCCTGGAGAGCGTCTCGCTGGTGCTCGCCTTCGAGGAGGACACCCCGCGCGAGCTGATCCAGGCGATTCGCCCCGATGTCCTGGTCAAGGGCGGCGACTGGCCGGTGGAGGCGATCGTCGGCGCCGATATCGTGGCCGCAGGCGGCGGTCGGGTGCTGTCCATCCCGTTCCGGTTTGACCGCTCCACAACCGCGCTCATTCGCGCAATTCGCCATGAATAACCCCCTAGCCCCCTTGCACCGGGCCCTGGCCGATGTGGTGGGGGCCGACCGCGTGCTCACTGACCCCACCGAACGCCATGTCTACGGCTATGACAACTCTCGCAAACACCACCTGCCGGACGCCGTCGTGTTTGCGCTTGCCGAAGAGGAGGTGCGCGGCATCGTAGACACATGCCGCGCCCACCGAGTGCCGCTCATCGCGCGCGGCCGTGGGACCGGCACCACGGGCGCCGCCGTGCCCGTGCGTGGGGGCGTCGTGCTGTCACTTGAGCGCATGCGCCGCATCCTTGCCGTCGACCCCGACAATCGCCTCCTGCGCGCGGAACCCGGGGCCACCAATCAGGACGTGCAGCAGGCGGCGGCGGCGCATGGGTTTTTTTGGGCCCCCGACCCCACCAGCGCGAGCTACTGCAGCATAGGCGGCAACATCGCCGTCAACGCGGCGGGGCCGCGCGCGGTCAAATACGGGACGGTGCGCGAAAACACCCTGGGCCTGCGCGCCGTCACCGGCCGGGGAGACGCGATACGCACCGGGACCGACACCACCAAGGGCGCGGTGGGGTATGACCTGACGCGCCTCCTGATCGGTTCCGAAGGGACGCTTGCCATCATCACCCAGGCGACCCTGAAGCTTACCCCGCAAGGCACGGCGCGCCGGACGCTGCGCGCCATCTACCGTGACATGCACGGCGCCGCCGCGGCGGTCTCGCGCATCATGGCGCAGCCGCAGACACCCTGCGCCCTGGAGTTTCTAGACGGGGCCGCCATCGCGATGGTGCCCGACTTCCATAAATCCCTGCCGGCACAGGCCGGCGGCCTGCTTTTGATCGAGGTCGACGGGCCGGAGGCGGCGATGAATGACGCCGTGGCGGCGATTGCCGCGGCCGCGCGCGGCCCGGGGCTCGTGGAGTGCGTCGCAGCCGGCAGCGAAGGCGAGGCACGAGCGCTCTGGGCGGTACGCAAGGCCCTGTCGCCAGCGCTGCGCACCCTGGCGCCGAACAAGCTCAACGAGGATGTCGTGGTGCCGGTATCACGGATACCGGAGTTGATTGCGGGACTCGAGGCCTTAAGCCGCCGCTTCGACATCCCCATCGTGAACTTCGGCCATGCGGGTAACGGCAACATTCACGTCAACATGCTCTATGATTCCCGGAATCCCGAACAGGAACAGCGCGCTCGCCCCTGCCTGAGCGAGATCTTCGACCTCGTGCTGCGGCTCGATGGCACCCTGTCCGGGGAGCACGGCGTGGGCATGGAGAAACGCGACTATGTCGCGCGCGCGATAGACCCGCCGACACTGGCGCTCATGCGCGCCATCAAGGCGCAGTTCGACCCGGACGGCATTCTCAATCCGGACAAGCTTTTTCCGCAGAACCCCTGATCACCATCGCACCTATGGAGGCCCCATGCACAGTCGCCGTTTCCTAGTCTTGCTCCTGACGGCCTCGCTTGCCGGCACCACCGCGTACGCGAGCCCCATCGATAGTCTGAGCGCCATAAGCCAGGCGCAGTTCCAGAATTTGACCAGCGACCTCGGCGCGGCGCTCAGTTACAAAGACATGATGCCCGCCGCGCCCCTTGGCCTCACCGGCTTTGACGTCGGGGTGACCGCCATGGATACCCATGTCGATTATGCCGGTGCCCTGCAGGGGGCGACCGGCTCGAGCGCCAGCAATCTCTTCGTGCCAAGCCTGCAGGCGCAAAAGGGACTGCCGCTTGGTTTCGATGTCGGACTCACCTATGGCGGCATCCCCGGCAGCAATGTCCGTGTCGTCGGGGGAGATATCAGCTATGCCGTGATCGGCGGGGGGCTGCTTGCGCCGGCGCTCACCGTGCGCGGGACCTATACGAGGATGCTGGGGGTGAGCCAGATGGGGCTCAATACCCGCTCGGTCGAGCTCTGTCTGTCCAAGGGTTTCGTATTCATCACCCCCTACATCGGGGTCGGGCGAGTTCGCACCGCCGGCATCCCGCGCGTCGGCACCCTGTCTGACGTGACCGTCGACGACACCAAGGAATATGTCGGCGCCGACTTCAATCTGGGGCTCCTCAATCTCGACCTCGAGGTCGACCGCATGGCGGGCTCCACGTCGTACGGGGCGAACATCGGCTGGCGCCTCTAAAGCGGCTTGAAGACGCGCGCCTGACGGGCCGGCCGAAGGGCGCAGGCCGGGTCACTGGCTGTCGGACTGCAACACCGACATCTGGCGGGCATTGATGAGCGCGGGCTTTGTCCCCGTGAAGGGCTCGAGGTTGTGGCCCAGGAGATCGACCGCATACCAGCCGTGACCCTTGCGCGCCACGACCCGGAAATGCAGCATCGCCATAGACACCGCCGCCGTATAGGTCTTGCCGACCGAAAGCACACCGGGAGGTGGCGTGCGGGTACACCCATCAAGCGCGGCCGCCATCATGACCGCCGCCACAACTCTCCGGTACGACCTATGCATAATCGACCTCGGGAAGACCTCATGTCACGGGCACCTCGTAGGTCCCAGTATAGGGTCAAGCGGGGCGGCCCGGCAAAGCCCGGACCGGGCACTGCCGGCCCCAGGGCGCGCGCATCCCCGCTGACAGGGCTTGGAGACTATTTGACGCGCCGCAGCGCCGGCGTCTTGCGGCCTGCCGGGCCCTCCGCGGAAGGTGCGGCCGGCGCCGGCGGCGGCTCCTCATCCTCACCCTCGAACGACAGACCGCGACCATTCTCGCGCGCGTAGATGGCCAGTACCGCCAGGATAGGCAGCGTCACAAGAAACGGCTGGCCGCCGAAACGCGCCTGGAAACTCAATGTCTCATCGTGAATCATGAAGTTGCGCACCGCGCGCGGATCGACGTTGAGCGTGATACGCCCGTCCTCGGCACGTCCCGGCGGGACCTGTACGCCGGGACGCGCGACATCGATCAGAATGAACGGGCTGAAACCGGATTCGACGGCCCACTGGTAGACGGCGCCCACGAGGTGCGTCCGCAATCCCGCCATCAGCGCCGCATGTCCTGTTCGGCATCGGTCAGGCTCGCGCGAAACGGCTTGCGCGCGAACAGGCGCTCGGCGTAATCGAGAATCGGTTTGGCCTGGCGCGGCAATTCGATGTCGTAATGGGGCAGCCGCCACAGGAGCGGGGCCAGCGCACAATCCGCGAGCGTGAACTCGTCGCCCAGGAGATGGGCCTGTTCCTTGAAGATCGGCGAGATCACCGTAAGGCCGTCGCGGATGATGGTGCGCGCGCGCTGCGCGAGCCGCTTGTCATCCCCCTCAAGATCCGGAAACAGGTCGTACCAATCGCGATTGAACCGCCACAGCATGAGACGCGCCCGGCCGCGGGTGACCGGGTCCACGGGCATGAGCGGGGGGTGTGGCAGACGCTCATCCAGGTACTCTATGATGATATGCGACTCGTAGAGCACGAGATCGCGATCCACCATCGTCGGCACCTGGTTGTACGGATTGAGCTCGGCGAGTTCGCGGGGCTTTTTCTTGAGGTCAACGTGAATGATCTGGCACTCTACGTCCTTTTCCAGAAGGACAATGCGCGCCTTATGGCTGAACGGGCAAGTGACTCCAGAATACAGTGTCATGATGGGTTTGCGGACGGCGGGAATAGCCATGCTTATCTCCATGCCCCAACATGCGTCGGATCTACGGCCACAACCATTGCGACAAGCCTCCGGGTGCCTGGAAAGGCGATGTTTGCGTCCTTATACCGAAGACGGGCTTAGCTTCTGGGCCGCAAATCGCGTAATTTTACTCTATTACGACAAGCCCGCCTAGGGCACAACCGGCCTGGAGGCCCCATGTCCCTTTCCCACCGCCTTGTCTTCCTTGCGCGCGTCCTGATTGGCGGCCTGGCGCTCGCCTTTGTCATCCTGCTCGTGCGGCCGCAGCTCATCGCCCATGGCCCCACGGTCGTCATACGCGAGTCGGCGCCCAGCAAGGCGCAGACGCAGGGGCCGGTCTCTTACGCCTATGCCGTCAAGAAGGCCGCCAACGCTGTCGTGAATATTAACACGGCCAAGGTCGTGGTGATGCACCCGAGCCAGGGTCCGGGATTTCCATTCTTTGCGCCATTTCCCCGGCAACAGCCGCCGCAGGGCCAAAAACGCGTGGAGACGAGCCTGGGGTCCGGGGTGATCATCAGCACAAGCGGCTACATCCTGACCAACTACCACGTCATTCGTGGGGCCGATGCCATCCGTGTCTTTCTCAAAGACGGGCGCAGCGCCAAGGCGCGCGTCGTAGGCGTAGACCCCGCCACCGACCTCGCGGTCCTCAAGATCCATCTGCGCGGATTGACGGCCATAACCCTCGGGCACACCTCCGATACGGTCGTAGGCGAGGTGGTGCTCGCCATCGGCGACCCCTTTGGTATCGGTCAGACGGTCACGATGGGCATCGTGAGCGCAACCGGCCGCGATGAGCTGGGCCTAAACCCGATCGAAAACTTCATTCAAACAGATGCCGCCATCAATCCCGGAAACTCGGGCGGGGCACTCATCAACACCGAAGGCCACCTGATCGGCATCGACAGCGCGATCTACACGCACAGTGGTGGGTTTCAGGGGATCGGCTTTGCCATTCCCGTCAATCTGGCGCGCCATGTCTTTCGCCAAATCGTCAAATATGGGCATGTGATCGAAGGCTGGGTGGGGGTTGCCGGTCAGACGCTTACGCCGGCGCTGGCCCGCGCCTTGAAACTGCCCACGGGCACACGGGGCGTGGTGGTGGCGGCGGTCTACAATAACGGCCCGGCGGCACAGGCCGGGATACGCCCGGGAGACGTCATCTATGCGATCAACGGCCGGCCGCTGCGCTCGGCCAATCGCGCCCTGCTCACGATTGCGGATACAAAACCGGGGACGCCCGTCACCTTGGGTATCTTGCGCACCGGCCGGCGCCTCGCCATTCGCCTGATTGTCGGGACACGGCCGCCCCTGAAGAACATGGCATCGGTGGCCCAAGCGCCCCCCGCGCCCTGAAGGGCCGGCCCTCCTTGAGGCGCCGGCCTGTCAAGGGGCGCCTGGGCGGCCCTCCCCTCGAGGGCCTCGGCCAAGCCATGCGGCATCACGGCGCGAATCGGCTGAATCGCCGAGGGGGGCCGGTGCGTGCCGCGTGCGGGCGCTGGCGCCGCCGCTCGGGTTATAACACCCCACGATACGGGGCACGAGCGCCCAAGGCAGGGCTTGCAGGCTGAGGGCGGTTATGCGCTTTCTGCGCGCCGTGTCGGCCTTCGGCTGCGCGATCCATCCGCATCTGTACCCGGCGGGCGCAGGGCACCCCCTGTCAGGTCTCCGGGTCATGGCTGACCCCGCGGGGGGCCTATGCGGAGCGATGGAGGGGCTCGCGCGGGCGCCGACGATCACCCCAGACGGGGGCATGGCCTGGTTGGGCGCCCGTGCGGCGGGGGCCACGCCGTCCGGTCCCTCGCACCGCGGGCCCGCCAGGGCCCCGCCCGGGGCGCCACGGGGCAAGCGGGACAGGGGACCAAACCCCCGTGATGACCCACCCGCGCCCGAGCGGGTCCGGCGCCAAAGCCCCCTGGGGGGCCATGATGGAAGGCGGTTCGTGCCCCGGATCGTGCGCACGCCCGCGCCTGGACCACCCCCATGCGATCCGTAGCCGCGGGCCCTGTGGCCAACCCCGATCTCACCCCAGAACCGGCACACGCCCATGATCAGGGCGAGCCCTTATTCGCCCGACGGCGGCCTCGGGGGGCGCCGCCGGCGCCGCGGACGACGCCGTGGCGGCGATGGGGGCGTCGCTACCCTCGGCGGCGAGGCGGGAGGCGGCGGCTCGTCTGGCTCGGCGGGTTCGTTTGGCGTCGGCCGTGGCCGAACGCGATAGGCGACCAGCAGGCCCAGCTCGAATAGCCCCCACATGGCAAGCGCCAGCATGGTCTGCGAAAACGCGTCGGGTGGCGTGATGATGGCCGCGAGAATAAAGGACCCCAGAATGACGTAACGGCGCTTGCCCGATAAGGTCTCCGGGCGCAGGACCCCCATGAGCACCAGAAGCACGATCGCGACCGGCACCTCGAAGGCGAGCCCGAATGCGAAAAACAACGTCAGGACGAAGTTGAGGTAGTGATTGATATCGGTCATCACCCGCACGCCCGCCGGCGCGGCATGGGCAAAGAACCCGAAGGCCAGGGGAAAGATCAGAAAATACGCGAAGGCCATCCCCAGGTAAAAAAGCAATGTGCTTGACACCAGGAGCGGCGTGACCAGGCGGCGCTCGCGCTGGTAGAGCCCTGGGGCCACGAACGCCCACACCTGGTACAGGATATAGGGGACGGCGATGGCCACCGCAGTCGCAAGCGCGAGCTTGAGCGGCGCAACGAAGGTCGACGGGAGATTGGTGGCGATCAGGGCCCCGTTACGCGGCAGCACGGCGGTCAAGGGGCGCGCCAGATAGCGGTAGAGGATATTGCGGAATGGAAACAAGCCGACGAATAACACCAGCACCGCGATCGCCGAGCGCATGATGCGGGCCCGCAGTTCGAGGAGGTGTTCGATGAAGCTTGCCTCGGCGCCCTCGGACGCCTTCGCTGCCATCAGTCTTTCCTAGGGCTTGAGCCCCCTCCGGCAGAGGCGTGGCGTGCCGGCGGCCGCCGCGGCCGGCGACGGCGCCGCCGGGATGGGGCCGGGCGCGGGCGGCGCGGGGTGTCGGCCGAGTCCTCGAGCGCCGGCGGCACGCGATCCGGGGATTCGTCGCCCAGCGACTCCTGCCACTCGCTGGGCAACGAATCCCCGAGCAGGGCCTTGGTGCGTTGCCACTCCTGATTGAGCTCGCGCAACGGCGCAAGATGCTCGGTGCCGACCTGACCGTCCAGATCCTCTTTCATCTTCGCCATGAAACGCCGCGCGCGCGCCACCCACCGCCCCGCGCTGCGCGCGGCATCCGGCAGATGACGGGGATCAAAAACGATGACCGCGACGACCCCTATGATCAGGAGTTCCGCGAAGCTGAAATCAAACATCCGCCCCCAGGCCTAGCCCTTGCGTGTATGCGCCGCGCTTTTGGCCTTGGGCCCATCGGCGGCGCGGGCCTGCCCTTCGATGACACGGCCCGTATTGGCAGCAGGCTGAGCGGCGTCCTCTTCCTCGCCTTTCGCGGACTCTTCCTTCATGGCGTTTCGAAAGTTCTTGATGGCGCCGCCAAGGTCGCTACCGATATTGCGTACCTTGCTTGTGCCAAACAGCAAGATCACGACCGCCAGTATGACCAAAAGGTGCCAGATACTAAATAAATCCATAGCCGCCTCCTAAAAACCGGGCAACCGGCCACCGCCCAGCACATGAATATGCAAATGGGGGATCTCCTGGCCGCCGCCAGGCCCCGTATTGATGATGGTCCGAAAGCCGTCGTCGAGGCCGGCCCGGCGCGCCACCTCCGGCACAACCGCAAGCGCATGCGCCATGATCTCCGCATGCTCCGGCCCCACCTCATTCAAGCTCTGAATATGCTCACGCGTTATGACAAGCATATGCACCGGGGCCTTGGGATACTTGTCGGCAATCACGATGAGCCGCTCATCCTCATAGAGTCGCGGGACCGGGATTTGGTTTCCGACGATCTGGCAGAAAATACATGACGCCATGGCTATCCCTCGTGGCGGCTTGCCTTTTCCTCGATGCCCGACCGCCCCATGCGGGCCTTGAGTTCCGCCAGGATCTGCTCGGGCGCGATATCCCGATAGGCGAGCATCACCAGGCAGTGAAACCACAGATCGGCGGTCTCATGAACCAAGGCCGCGGGGTCATCCCCCTTGGCCGCAATGACGGTCTCGATGGCCTCTTCGCCGACCTTCTTTAAGATACCGTCCAGGCCCTTTCGGTAGAGGGAGGCCACATAAGAGGCCTTCGGGTCGGCCCCCGCCCGGGCCTTCAGGATCGCATAGAGCTCGGAGAGCACCTCGTCTGCCATTCTACTCCCGATCCGGGGTTTGCGCTGCCCGCCCATAAATATCGCTCGCCGGCTTCAAGACCGGATCCTCGGGCACGAAGCCATCGCCGCGCAACGGCGAGAAAAAACAGCTCTCGCGCCCGGTATGACAGGCAATGCCCCCGACCTGCTCTACGATAAGCAGCAGCGCATCCCCGTCACAATCCAGCCGTACCTCGAGGAGACGCTGAATGTGGCCCGATTCTTCCCCTTTGCGCCACAGGCGGCCGCGCGACCGCGACCAATAGACCGCCCGGCCCTCCGCCAACGTCGTGGCCAGGGCCTCGGCGTTCATCCACGCCAGCATCAACACCCGCCCGCTCTTTGCATCCTGAGCAATGGCCGGCACCAGCCCATCAGCCCCCCACTTGACCTGGACCCTCCACGGCGGGGGGTTCACGGGCGCACCTCGATGCCGCGGCTTGCCATGTAGCGCTTGGCATCGCCTACCGAAAACTCTCCGAAATGAAAGATGCTCGCCGCCAGCACGGCATCGGCATGCCCCTGAAGGACCCCGTCGGCCAAATGCGCGAGCGTCCCCACCCCACCCGAGGCGATCACCGGCACCGACACCGCATCGGCCACCGCGCGGGTCAGGGACAGGTCGAATCCATCGCGCGTGCCATCACGATCCATGCTCGTCAGCAGGATCTCGCCGGCACCGAAATCGGCCATGCGCACCGCCCACTCGATCGCATCGAGGCCCGTGGCGCGCCGGCCGCCATGCGTGAACACCTGCCAGTGGCCGTCCACCGCCTTGGCATCGACCGCGACCACCAGGCATTGCGCCCCGAAATGATCGGCCGCCTCCTTGATGAAATCGGGGCGCTCGACGGCCGCTGAGTTGATGCTCACCTTGTCGGCGCCGGCATTGAGCATGCGGCGGACATCGGCCACCGACCGCACCCCGCCGCCCACGGTGAGCGGGATGAAGACCTGCGCGGCGATCGCCTCGACTACGGACACCATGGTTGCGCGCCCCTCATGGCTTGCGCTGATGTCGAGAAAGGTCAGTTCGTCGGCGCCCTGCTCATCATAATGGCGGGCGGCCGCGACCGGATCGCCGGCATCCCGAATCTCCTGAAACCGCACGCCCTTGACCACCCGCCCGGAATCGACGTCGAGACAGGGGATGACGCGCCGGGCCAGCATCAGGCGGTCGCACTGCTGCCAGACCGATCGAGATCGTCGGCCAGGCGCTGCGCCTCGCGCAGATTGAGCTTGCCCTCATAAAGGGCGCGGCCGGTAATGGCGCCCTGCACCCCGGCGTCGGCTATGGCACACAGCCTGCGGATGTCCTCGAGGCTTGCAATCCCGCCCGAGGCGATGACCGGGATCGAGATCGACGCCGCAAGCCTGCGCGTATCCTCGATATTGACCCCATGCATCATGCCGTCGCGGCCGATATCCGTGTAGATCACCGCCTCGACCCCGTCGTCCTGATAGCGATGCACCAAGTCCACGACATCATGCCCCGACAGCTTCGACCAGCCATCGGTCGCGACCTTGCCTTCCTTGGCATCGAGACCGACGAGGATGTGTCCCGGAAACTCCGCGCACATGTCGCCCACGAAATGGGGCATGTTCACCGCCTTGGTGCCAAGAATGACATAGCGGACCCCGGCGTCGAGGTAAGTCTGAATGGTCTCCTCGGTGCGAATGCCCCCGCCGACCTGAATGACGATATCGGGGTAGTTGCGGGCGATCTCGTGAATGACGCGGGCATTGACCGGCTCGCCGGCGAACGCCCCGTTGAGGTCAACCACATGGATACGCCGGGCGCCCTCTTCGGCCCAGCGGCCGGCCACCTCCACCGGATCGCTCGAAAACACCGTCTCGTCATCCATCCGGCCCTGCCGCAGCCGCACGCAGCGGCCGTCCTTCAGGTCAATCGCTGGAATGATTAGCATTTCTCGGTCTGCCCGTCCCAAGCCATGAAGTTTTGAAGCAGGCGCAAGCCGGTGCGCTGGCTCTTCTCTGGATGGAATTGTACCGCAAAGATGTTTCCATAGGCCGCAGCCGATGTAAAGCGCACCCCATAGTCGGTGACGCCGGCCGTCTCCGGTGCCGTGGCGGTATCGGCGTAATAGCTATGCACGAAGTAAAACCGCGCGCCATCGGCTATGCCCTCCCACAGCGGGTGCGCGCGCTGCTGCCAGACCTGGTTCCAGCCCATGTGCGGCACCTTGAGCGGCACACCCTCGCTATCGACAGTCCTTGGGAACAGGCGCACATCCCCCGGAAAGAGCGCGAGCCCTGGGGTGCTGCCCCCTTCCTCGCTACGCTCGTAGAGGGCCTGCAGGCCCAGGCAGATCCCCAGAAACGGGCGCGTACGCGCGGCCTGCAAGACCGCATCACGCAGGTCGTCGCGCACCAAGGCCTGCATGCACCCCTTGATGGCGCCCTGCCCCGGAAACACCACGCGATCGGCCGCGCTCACCGCGCGCGCGTCCGCCGCGAGGGTCACGCGCGCCTCGGGGGCGACATGCTCGAGGGCCTTGGCCACTGAACGCAGATTCCCCATGCCGTAATCCAACACCGCGACTTTCGACATGGCCGACTAAAGGCTACCCTTGGTGGACGGGACCTGCAGGGTGGCGCGCGCATCGCTTGTAAGCGCCATGCGCAACGCGCGCCCCAAGGCCTTGAACAAGGTTTCGGCGACGTGATGCGCATTGTGCCCGGCGAGCACATCGACATGCACGGTGATGCGCGCATGGTTGACGAAACCGCGCAGGAACTCCTCTATGAGGTCGACATCGAAGTCGTGAATGCGGGCGCGCGCGAACGTGGCCCGGTAAAAGAGCCCGGGGCGCCCCGACAAATCGACAACCACGCGCGACAGGGCCTCATCGAGCGGCACATAGGCGTGCCCATAGCGGGTCAATCCGGCCTTGTCACCCATCGCCTGGGCCAGCGCCTGGCCGAGCGTGATACCGATGTCCTCGACCGTATGATGGGCGTCGATCGCAAGGTCGCCTGCCGCCTCGACGGTCAAATCCATGAGCCCATGACGCGCCACCTGATCGAGCATGTGTTCGAAAAACGGCAGGCCCGTCTTGAGGCGCGATACACCGCCGCCATCGATCGTCAAGGTTACCGCGACCTCGGTCTCCAGGGTCTTTCTCACGACATTTGCCGTTCGCACAACCGCTCCTCTCAAATGGCCGCTGCCGAAACAGCCTACAAGGCCTGAGCCAGGGCCGCAAGAAATGCGTCGTTTTCCGCGGGTGTGCCCACCGTCACGCGCAGGCAGCCCGTGAGCGCCCCGCCGGCTGCCGCCAGGTTCTTGATCAGGATGCCGGCCTCCATAAGCCTCGCATGGATACGCGCGGCGTCGCCCGGGACCGGTGGCCGAAAAAGCAGAAAATTGGCCTCGCTCGGCCACACGGTGACGAGGGCGGAAAGCGCCTCGTACAGCCGGGTGCGCTCGGCGCGTATGCGCAATGCCTGATCGGCGAACACATCGGCGTAATCGAGCGCGAAATCGACGCTCGCGGCGGTCACGACGCTGACGTTGTAGGGCAGGCGCACCTTATCCAGCTCGTCGGTCCAGGCGCGATCGGCCGCCAGCCACCCGAAGCGCAGCCCCGCGAACCCCTGCTTCGACAAGGTCCGCACGACCAAAAGCTGCGGCCTGTCCTCCACCGCCGTGATGAGGCTCGCCTGCGCGAAGGGGTAGTAGGCCTCGTCGACCACGATGGCGGCCCCGTCGATATCCAGGAGCGCGCGCATGGCCTCGGCCGGATACAAAGTGCCGGTCGGATTATTGGGATAGGCCAGAAACAAGATCGCCGGGGCATGCCGGGTCAGCGCATCGGCAACCGCCGGGACATCGAGCGCAAAATCCTCCAGAAGCGGCACGCCCACGAATCGCCGCCCGAGGATCGCCGCGATCTGCTCATACATGACGAAGGTCGGGGTCGGCGCCACCACCGTGACATGGGCATCGAGCGCAAGCAGGATGTTTTGCAGGATCTCGTCTGAGCCATTGCCGAGAATGACCCCGGTATGCGGCGCAAGTCCGGCATCGCGCGCAAGCCGCGCCTTCACGCGCTCGTACTGCTCGGGCGACGGATAGCGGTTCAAGGCGAGATCGCGCAAGGCATAAAGCCAGCGATCGCGCAGCTCCATGGGCAGGCGATAGGGGTTCTCCATGGCATCGAGCTTGATGGCAGGCTCGCCGGCGGCCACGTGGTAGACCGTGCGTGCCTGCACCCCCGGGGCGATGAAGCGCCGGATATCAGCCATGCATGCGGCACTCGGCGGAACGCGCGTGCGCGGTGAGACCCTCGCCGCGGGCCAGAATGGAAGCGGTCTTGCCAAGCACCGCCGCGCCACGAGACGTGCATTGCACGATGCTCGTCCGCTTCTGGAAATCATAGACCCCGAGCGGCGAACTAAAGCGCGCCGTCCCCGATGTCGGCAGGACGTGATTGGGGCCCGCGCAATAATCCCCGAGCGACTCCGCGGTATAGCGCCCCACGAAGATCGCGCCGGCGTGGCGCACGCGATCGAGCATCGCCTCCGCCCCATCGAAGGAGAGTTCGAGGTGCTCGGGGGCCACTTCGTTTACGAGATCCAGGGCCTCGCCGAGGTCTTGCACCGCGATCAGCGCGCCATGACCGGCGAGCGCCTTTTCTATGATGGCGCGCCGCTCCATGTCCGGCAGCAGCCGGTCGATCGCCTGCGCCACCGCATTCAGAAAGGCCTCGTCCGGGGCGAACAGCAGGGCCTGCGCGCCCTCATCATGCTCGGCCTGAGCGAACAGATCGTAGGCGATCCACGAGGGGTCGGTACGGCCATCGCAGACGATGGCGACCTCCGAGGGTCCGGCGATCATGTCGATGGCCACGCGCCCAAACACCAGGCGCTTGGCGGCGGCCACATAGGCGTTCCCGGGGCCCACGATCTTATCCACCCGCGGCACGGTCGCCGTGCCATAGGCCAGTGCGGCGATCGCCTGCGCCCCGCCGGCCAGGAATACCCGGTCGACCTGGGCGATGTGGGCCGAGGCCAGCACGAGCGGCGGCGGCGCGCCGGTCCCCGGAGACGGGACCATCATGACGAGCTCGCCGACACCGGCGATGCGGGCCGGAATCGCATTCATCAGCACCGATGACGGATACGCGGCCTTGCCGCCCGGCACATAAAGGCCGACACGATCGAGCGCCGTCACCTTCTGGCCCAGACGCGTACCCAGGGCGTCTTCCTGCATGTGCGGCGCAAGGACCTGATGCTCATGGAACGCCTGGATACGCCCCGCGGCGTCATGCAAGGCATCCTGCTCGGGGCGCGTAAGGCCCTCGAAGGCCGCGCGCAATGTCGTCGCCGGGACCTCGAGCTCCGCAACCGAGCGCGCCGTACGCTTATCGAGGCGCTCGGTCCATGCAAGCAGCGCCGCGTCGCCACGGGCACGGACGTCGTCTATGATCTCGCGCGCGACCACCTCGGCCTTGTGCGCATCGGTCTCGCTGCGCACAAGGAGCGCCCTGAACGATGCGCCAAATGTCCCGTCTCGCGTACGCAATCGCGCTATGCCGCTCATGGTTCCCGCTCCCCCGCCAAACAGGCGATCACCGGTTTCAAGGCCTCATATTTCATCTTCATGGCCGCGCGATTGGCGACAAGCCAGGCACTGACATCGAGGACGTGTTCGACGGGCTTTAGCCCATTGGCGGCCAGCGTGCGCCCGCTGCTCACCAGATCGACGATTCGATCCGCAAGCCCCACGAGCGGCGCGAGCTCCATGGATCCGTAGAGGTGGATGATATCGGCCTGAATGCCCTGGGCCGCCAGGTGACGCTCGGTAATCCGGACATATTTGGTCGCCACGCGCAGACGTGTCCAGGGACGCGCATGCGCGCGATCCGCGTCCTCGACGGGCGAGGCCACCATGAGGCGGCAGGTGGCGATGCCGAGGTCGGCGAGTTCATAAAGCCCTTCGCCACCATCCTCCAGGAGCACGTCCTTGCCGGCAATGCCCAGATCGGCGGCCCCATAGCGCACATAGGTCGGGACATCGGCGGCGCGTATCACGACCAGACGGACATCCGGGACATTGGTGCCGATGATGAGGCGCCGGGTCGTGGCGAGGTCCTCCTCGGGGACGATGCCGGCACGTTCCAGCAAGGGGACGCTTTCTTCCAGAATGCGCCCCTTCGATAAGGCCAGGGTCACCATTTCAGGCGGTCTGCCGTTTTGTCCAGTCGCCAAGCTGCGAACCGGGGATGCGACGGATGTGCGCCCCGAGCTGCGCGAGCTTTTCCTCGATACATTCATAGCCGCGGTCAATGTGATAGATCCGATCGATGAGCGTCTCGGACCGGGCCACGAGCCCGGCCAGCACGAGGCTTGCGGAGGCGCGCAGATCGGTGGCCATGACCGGCGCACCGTGCAGGGCCTTGACCCCGCGCACCACGGCCATATTGCCGTCCATGGCGATATCCGCGCCCATCCTCTGCAACTCATGGACGTGCATAAAACGGTTCTCGAACACCGTCTCCACGACCGTGCCGGTCCCCGAGGCAATGGCGTTCAAGACCACGAACTGGGCCTGCATGTCGGTCGGAAACGCCGGATAGGGGGCAGTCCGAACGTTTACCGCCTGCAGTTCGCGCCCCTCCATCGACAGACGCACGAAATCCGGTCCTGTCTCTATGGCGGCCCCGGCCTCACGCAGCTTGTCCAAGACCGCCGCGAGCAGCCCCGGACGCACGCAACGCAGCTTGACCGTGCCGCCGGTCATGGCGGCCGCCACCAGGTAGGTCCCGGTCTCTATGCGGTCGGGGATGATGTCGTGGCGCGCGCCATGCAGCTCGCTTACGCCCTCGATGGTCAACACCGCGCTGCCCGCGCCGCTTACGCGCGCGCCCATCCTGTTCAGGCAATCGGCGAGATCCGTGATCTCGGGCTCGCGCGCCGCGTTCTCGATGACGGTCGTGCCATCGGCCAGGCTCGCCGCCATCATCAGGTTCTCGGTACCCGTCACCGACACGGCATCCATGAAGATGCGCGCGCCCTTGAGCCGCTTGGTGCGCGCCCGGATATACCCGTCCTCGATGACAATCTCGGCCCCCATCGCCTGCAGGCCCTTGATATGCAGATTGACCGGACGCGAGCCGATGGCGCAGCCACCGGGCATCGATACCTCGGCCTCTCCAAAGCGCGCGAGCAAGGGGCCCAACACCAGGATCGAGGCGCGCATCGTGCGCACCAGATCATAGGGGGCCCGCAGCGTGTGGATATCCGAGGCATCCGCCTCTATGGTCATGTGTTCGTCGACCACGAGCCGCACCCCCATGCGGCCGAGGAGCTCCATGGTGGTCGTTATGTCCTGCAGGTGCGGGACATTGCCGATGCGCAGGGGCTCCTTGGTAAGCAGCGAGGCCACGAGTACGGGCAAGGCGGCATTCTTGGCGCCCGAGATCCGGATCTCGCCGCGCAAGGGCGCGCCGCCATTGACGATCAGCTTATCCACGGCCGCGCCGTCCCCCCCATCTTGGAGCCTATCAGGGTTGCCGGCCGGGTGGCCTTATTCCCGCCCCATTCTGAACCGCTCAACTCCCGGTGCCCGATACGAGCTTCTGGAGTTCGCCCTTCTCGTAGAGCTCGGACATGATGTCGCAGCCGCCTATGAACTCGCCGCGAATGTAGAGCTGGGGGATGGTCGGCCAGTTGGAGTAGCGCTTGATGCCATCGCGGATCTCAGGGTCGGCGAGCACATCTATTCCCTTGAACGGCGCGCCGCAGGCCTTCAGGATCTGTACGGACTTGCCGGAGAAGCCACATTGCGGAAATTGCGGCGTGCCCTTCATATACAACACAATCGCGTTCCCCGTGACCTGCTCACGAATACGGTCTTCAACACTCATCATCCCTCTCCCATAAAACGTGCCCGCCCCCGTCCTCACGACAGGTCGGTCTTGAGCGACAAGGCATGTATCTGCTCGCGCATCCGGTCGCCCAAGGTTGCGTACACCATTTGGTGCTGCTGAATCTTGGTCTTGCCCTGAAAGGCCGGCGAGACCACGGTGGCCTCGAAGTGGTGGCCATCGCCACTCACCCGCACCCGCGCGTCCGGCAGCCCGGCCTCTATGAGGTCCTTGATCTCTTGCGGCGTAATCATGTCGGGATACCGATCCTATCTAACCTTTAAGCATACCCGTCTCGGGGATCGCGGGGAAGGGCTAATTCCGCAGGCGGTAGCCTCGCCCGACCAACGCCATGGCCAGCCCCGACACGAGCGCGCAGAAGGCGGCCACGATGGCAAGGCTCAGCGGAGGCGATACGTCCGATTGCCCGAAGAAGCCGTAGCGGAAACCGTCGATCATATACAGCAGTGGGTTAAAGCGCGACATCATCCGCCAAAAAGGCGGCAGGTCGCGCAGCGAGTAAAAGACGCCGCTGAGGAACGACAGCGGCACCACCACGAAATTCTGAAAACCCGCCAGCTGATCGAAGCGCTCCGCCCACACCCCGGCAATGACCCCCAGCGCGCCTAAGGCCGCGCTCCCGAGGATAGCAAACAGGGCGAGGTACAGGGGGTGATGGACCGGCAACGCCACAAAAAACACCGCCGCGACATAGATGCCGACGGCCACACACAGGGCACGCACCACCGAGGCCGCGACGAACGCCAGAAAGAACTCGCCCGCAGACAGGGGCGACAAGAGGATAAAGATGAGGTTGCCCGCGATCTTGGACTGGATCAAGCTCGATGAGCTGTTGGCAAAGGCGTTCTGAATCATGGACATCATCATGAGGCCGGGGACCAGGAACGCCACGAAGGGCACGCCCGGTAGGATATCGGGGCGCGCCTTGAAGGCGCTCGCAAACACCAGGAGGTAGAGGAGCGCCGTCACCACCGGCGCGAATATCGTCTGAAAAAAGACTTTAGAAAAACGCAGCAACTCCTTGTATAGCAAGGTGAAAAAACCTGTCATCTCGGTCTGTCCCTGATGGCGATCGACCATTGTACCCGCGTGCGGCGATCTCGGCGCGATCCCCGCGACGGCCCCACCCACACCCCCGCCGCGGGGATCGTCCCCGGCGCCTCAAAGAAACGATCGAACCGGGCGCACCGCCGCGCAGGGGTGGCGACTTATGCCGCCGGGAGCGCCGGGTCCGGGCTGAGCCCGTCAGGGGGACTGATGCGCCTGTGCGTCAGCTCCAGGAATACCTCTTCGAGATTCGCCTGCTCGGTCGTGATGTCGGTCACGACATGGCCCGCGGCGCGCAGCGCGTCGAGGACCTCGGGGATGGAGTCAGACCCCTGCTGCAGGGCGAACTCCAGGGTGGTGTCGGTGCGCTTGCGCAACTTGAGCGCAAGCTGCGGCGGGATGACAGCCGCGGGCCCCGCGATCGTCACCCGCAGGGTCTTCGAGCGCGCCCGGCGCAGCATGGCCTCTTTCGTGTCGAGCGCGGCGATGCCGCCGCCCTGCATGATCGCGATCCGTTCACACAGGGCCTCGGCCTCCTCCAGATAATGGGTGGTCAACACAATGGTATGGCCCTCGGCATGGAGGCGCCGTATAAAGACCCACAGGGAGGCCCGCAGCTCGACGTCCACGCCGGCGGTGGGCTCATCGAGTATGACCACGCGCGGCCGATGGACCAGGGCCTGGGCAATCAACACCCGGCGCTTCATGCCCCCGGACAGGGTGCGCATATTGGCGTCCCCCTTGTCGGTGAGCATCAGCGCCGCCAAAAGCTCCTCGCGCCAGGCCTTGTTGTCGGGCCCCTTCAGCCCGAAATAACCGGCCTGAATCGCCAGCACCTCGCGCACGGTGAAGAAGGGGTCGAACACGACCTCCTGAGGCACGACACCGAGCGCCCGGCGGGCCTTTCGGTAATTCGCGATGACATCGTACCCGCAGATCGCGGCCCGCCCCTGATCGGGATGCGTCAGGCCCGCCAGGATATTGATGAGGGTGGATTTTCCGGCGCCGTTGGGCCCCAAAAGCCCAAAGAACTCACCCTGACGCACGGCAAGATCGACCCCGCGCACGGCGTGGACGCGGCCAAAGTGCTTGTGAACGCCCGCCACTTCGATAGCAGGCCCCTTGTCGGGATCACTCATGATCCGGGCGCAAACAGGGAACCCAGCCCGGTGACGCGAATGAGCGCCGCCAGACGGTCCGAGACCCCGTTGAGCACAAGCCTGAAACCTTGGGCGCGGGCCTGCCGCTGCCAATCCAGGAGCAGGGCCAGGGCCACGGAATCCGCCTGCTCGAGCCCGTCCAGGTCAATCGTGGCCGATCCGGCTACCGGCACGATGCCAGGCGACAAGAGGTCGCGTGTCGGCGGCGCCCCGAAGTTGACCGCGCCCTCCAGACGGTAGTGGCCGGCCTCGCCCATCACCAGGCGCGCCGTCAAAAATGCGTCCCGTTGGCGCGCTTGAGACTGGCGATGAGCGCGTTGAGGCCGCGGTGCCGGATCTTGCTGCCATAGACCGAGCGATAGTTCGTCACGAGACTTACCCCGTCTATGGTGACGTCATAGACCTTCCATCCCGTCTTCTTGTGCACGAACATATAGTCGAGCGGGATATTGGCGCTGCCGTCGTTCTGAACGATCAGGGTCTTTACGACCGTGTGCCGGCTGCTTTCGAGACTCCGATAAGGCAAATAGGAGATACGCTGCCCCGAGTAGCTGAGCAGGGCCGTCGCGTAGGTGCGCACGAGAAGGTCACGAAACTCGGTCACGAACTCACTGCGTTGGGCCGGGGACGCAGTCCGCCAATAGCGTGCCAGGACCCAGCGTGACATGCGCCGGAAATCGAAATAGGGGACCACCTCTTTGTCGACCATGGCATAGAGCGCCGCCTTGTCATGGTCGTAGATCGCGCGCTTATGGGCGATCAGGTGCAGTATCAGGGTCGTCTTGTCGCGCACGATCACATCGGGCGGCGTCGATGGGGTAATCGCGGCCTGCGCCCATACCGGCACAAGGCAGGCAAGCAGAACCCCCATACAGGCGTAACGTCTGGTCACCGTCATTGCCATTCTCATCGTATTCGGCATCCCTTAGCTGTGGCCGGAAGAGTGGCCGGCCTTGCTGTAGAGCAGCTGGCTTATGATCTTTTCGAGGATAATCGCCGATTGCGTTATGCGGATCTTACCACCGTTCTTGAGATAGCGCCGACTCCCGCCGGGACTCAAGCTCACATACTGCTCGCCTAGCAGCCCGGCGGTCTCTATGGATGCGCTCGAGTCGCGCGGAAAGCGGTATTTCTTCATGAGATCGAGGGTCACCACGGCCTGATAGGTGACGGGATCGATCGTAATGTGCGCCACGCGCCCGACCCGCACGCCCGCGACCGTCACCGGGGCCTTGGGCTTTAAGCTGCCGATGTCGTTGAAATCGGCGGTGACCGCATAGGTCCCCCCCAGATTCAGCGCGTGGATATTGCCGACCTTGAGCGCCAACATGGCCAGGGCCAGAACGCCCGCCATGACGAACAGGCCGACCGTAAACTCCACACCTCTCGCCTGCATAGTCAAAGCCCTCGCAACATGAATGCCGTCATGATGAAATCAAGGCCCAGGATCGCCAGCGATGAACTCACCACCGTGCGCGTCGTGGCGAGACTCACCCCTTCGGAGGTGGGCTTGGCATCATAGCCCTCGAATACCGCGATCCAGCTCACGACAAAACCGAACACCACGCTTTTGACAAGGCCGCCCATGATGTCGTTTGTCACGCTCACACCGCTTTGCATCTGCGACCAGAACACGCCCCCATCCAACCCCAGGTCGCTCACCGCCACGATATAGGCGGCGATGATCCCGATCGCGCTAAAGGTCATCGCAAGCAGAGGCACCGCGATCCATCCTGCCCAAAACCGCGGCGCCACGACCCGCGGCAGCGGATCGACCGCCATCATCTCCATGCCGTCGAGCTGCTCGGTCGCCTTCATGAGCCCGATCTCGGCGGTCAGCGCCGAGCCCGCGCGGCCGGCAAAAAGCAGTGCCGTCAATACCGGCCCAAGCTCGCGCACAAGCGACAACGCGACCAGCAGTCCGAGCGATGACTGGGCATCATAACGCACCAGGGTATTGTAGCCCTGAAGCGCGAGGATCATACCGACGAAGGCCCCCGACACCACCACGATGACGAATGTCAGCACGCCGGTCATGTAGAGCTGTTGAACGATGAGCCGCCCGCGCCTCAAGGCCACGCCCAGGGCCGGCATGAGCCGGGCCATAAACAGCGTGGCGTGGCCCAGGCGGCGTACGCCCTCGATGACGCGGCGCCCAAGCCCGCCGATCATGTCCGCCGCGCCCGCGGTCATGACGGCTCCCTCGCCAGGAGGTCGTCGAGATATCGCGGTGCCGGGTAATGAAAGGCCACCGGGCCATCCGGCAGGCCGCCTATGAACTGGCGCACCTCAGGGGCATCGGTGTTGTGCATGTCGGCGGGCGTCCCCTCGGCGATCACGTGTCCGTCTCCCAGAAGATAGATGTAGTCGGCGATCGAGCTGGCCTCGGCCACGTCGTGGGTCACGATGATCGAGGTCATGCCGAGCGCGTCGTTGAGCTCGCGTATCAACTTGACGATGACCCCCATGGAGATCGGATCGAGCCCGGCAAACGGCTCGTCATACATGACCATCATCGGATCGAGCACGATCGCCCGTGCAAGCCCCACGCGCCGCGACATGCCGCCCGAAAGCTCGGATGGAAACAGCCGGCGCGCGCCGCGCAGGCCGACAAGCTCAAGCTTCATCAACACAAGATCACGGATCAAGGCCTCCGGAAGGCGCGTATGCTCGCGTATCGGAAAGGCCACATTCTCATAGACATCGAGATCGGTGAGCAGGGCGCTCGACTGAAACAGCATGCCCATGCGCCGGCGCAGGGCAAACAGCGCCTTGCGCGGCAAGGAGCTGACCACCGCGCCTTCCACCGTCACCGCCCCGCGCGCGGGCACGAGCCGGCCGCCGATGAGGCTCAAAAGCGTCGTCTTGCCGGTACCGCTGCCGCCCATGATGGCCGTCACACTGCCCTTGGCGACCGTCAGATTCAGGCCCTGAAAGATCGGGCGCTCATCACGGTAAAACGCCAGGTCGCGCACCGTCACCAGGGGCTCGGTACTCTTCGGTCGATCCACGGCCCATCCTTAAAATGTTGTTGTCATGTCTGGCGCTGACCGCTTAGGCGCGCGGTCTGGCATTTCTCTTACCGCAAGGGCCTTCGCCGTATGCCCACCCGGGTCTTGGTGCCTGTCGGGGCGCGCGCGACATGTCCCACAAGCATGCCACATCACGACCCCGACAACAAAACCGCCGCTCGACACGAAAGCGGTCCCCGTCAATCGTCTGCGACAGGCGGCAGGGGCATGGGCAAAACCCCACGCCTCGCCTATAATCCCGGCGGCCCCATCGGGCCCGGGGGGAGTCGTGAATCGCCTATATCGTCGTCTTGCGCTACTTGCTGTCCTTGCGCTGGCCGCCCCGGCGGCATTCGCCGAGGATGCCCTGATCCTCACAGTCGGCGCCATGCATCTGGCCCACACCCACCAGAGCGTGGCCGGCAATGAGAGCGGATTGAACACGTTTGGCAGCAACGTCTTTGGCATCGCCTGGGAGAAACGCCACTATAACGGCATCGCCTACGGGGGCGAACTGCTGCTTTCTACCAACACCGTCGCCAATGCAGGCGGCAACGGTCAGGTCGCCTCACGGGCCTTGCTCGTGACCCTCAAGAAATACCACCGCCCCTGGGCGCACGTGTATCCCTACATAGGCGCAGGGGTGGGCCTCATGGACACCCAGGTGAGCGGGGTGGCCGGCGGGGCCGGCGTGGGGCCGGCCGTCGAGGTCGACGGCGGCGTGGAGCTCGAATGGGCGCATAGCCTGGGCTTTTACACCGAACTGCGCGGCCTCTATGCCCCAAGCGGCGTCATCTACGGGACGCGCGTCAATATGTCCGGGGTGGGCCTGTACGCGGGGATCAGCCTACTCTTTTAGGCCAGCAGATCGGCCAGCAGCAGGGCCTCCTCGACCCCGGAAAGGGCGGTCGCAGGATCACAGAAAAAGAGCGCCGATCCCGCCTTGGCCTCCACGGCGGCAAGCCCCTGCAAGGCCGCGCCCAGCGTGCGCCGGTCGATGCGATCGACAAGACTCACAGCAAACGGCCCGGCGGGCGGGCGCCCCTGCCCCGGACGGCCGCATACCCCGACTCCTAAGGCGGCAAGCGCGGCGCGGCACCCGGCCGGACACGTGCGGATATCGGCAGCCACGGGCAGCACCTGCGCCAAGGCGGCAAGCGGCCCTTTATGAACCGCCTCCAGCCGTCGCAGCCGCACGAGGCAGCCGGCGACCACGGGATGGGGCCAGGCCGCGACCTGCGCCACGCGCGCCAGATGGGCCTCCGAGACCTCCAGCACCATACGAAAATCCCCCGGCGCGTCCTCACTGAAGGCCGCAAGCCGCGCAGGATCCGGGCCCCAGGCCCGCGCCGGCATGAGCAGCGCCGGATAGCGGTGACTGTAAAAAAGAAAGCGCCATTCGGAAGGCAGATCCTCGGGGTAGAAAGCGCCTCGCCAGGTGGCATGGGTGTAGCCGCGCGCGCCAACGAGCAGGGGGGTCAGGCCATTCGTCATGGGCGCCCATGATAGCGGCCCCATCCTCACCGCACCATCAACCCACCCGTCGAATGGAAACCCCCTGTGCGCCCCCACGACCCCGGGGGCGGCAACCCCAAAGCCACACATCCCCGCACATGCCTCGAGCGACACACCCTATTCGGCAGGCCTTGCCCTGTGGTTGAGCCCTGAAGGGCCCCCTCCCCGTCCCTGCGACCACCCCCGCTCACGACGCGCCGTAAAGGGCATCCGCTCCAGTCGACTCATGGGCCGAACCATGACGCAACGGGGGTTCGCAATGAGTCCGCTGCGGTGCTGCGCGAAGCGCAGGCAGGGCACACCCTCATCGTGACCCGCAACGGGCTGCCGGTGGCCGGGCTCCGGCCGGTTCAGCCGCGCCGGTTCGTGCCACGGGTCGTCGTCGCCGAGACCGCCGCACGCGCGCCCCGCATTGACGGCGCCCGCTTCCATACCGATATGGATGCCGCAATCGACCAATCCGTCGATGGCTGAGCAAAGCCGGGGCTGCTCGGCACATCGGTCGTGATTGACCACGACATCCTTAAGGATGCGATCCGGCGTCCTGACGAGTCTGCCATCGCCGCTGTGACCCTTGCCGAACGGGCCGCCGGGCCGCATGCCCCACGCAACGAGGAGGGGCGCGCCCGACGCCAGGACCGGCTGCAATGGACCGCGGCGACAGGGGAAGCGCCGCCTTTATGATGGCGAGGCCGCCCGTCAGTACGGCCGGATGTTCGCAGCCGCCAAGGCCGCCGGGCCATCCCGTCGCGTACGCCCGGCGGCCCTGCTCATGGCCCCTACCGCGGCGGCCAATGGCCGGCCGCTGTCCACCCGTCACCCTTCCGGCTTCGCTGCCCGCACATAACTCGTGAGGATCATGATTCTCAGGCCTCCCCATGCCCCGCGAGAGATTCGCCGCGCACGACGAGGCCGTATCCGTCCTGAGGGGGCCAATAATGGGGGCGCGGGCCAGGATACGCCTAGCCGCTGCCTAACATTCGCCTCGCGCCCGGGCGTGGCGGCTCAATGTCCCGGCGCGGCGCCATCGACGGCCTGCCGCGCCAACCACTACAATGGCCGTGCGTGGGGGACGGGGCCAATCATGAAGTTCGATCTTTTCTATGAGCTGGCGGTGCCGGATTTCGCGGGGCGCAGCGAGCACCGGGTGTATGAGGAGACCCTAGAAGAGATCGCGCTCGCCGATACCCTTGGGTTTGGCACGGCTTGGCTTACCGAGCACCACTTCATGCCGCAGTATGGGCACAGCTCGGCGCCCGACCTCTTTCTCGCAGCGGCCGCCCAGCGGACCCGGCGGATCCGTCTGGGCCAGGGCATCGTGCCCCTGCCCTATCATCACCCGCTGCATGTGGCCGAGCGCGCCGCGACCCTGGACATCCTCTCGGGGGGGCGGCTCGAGCTGGGCATCGGCCGGGGGTTCTCCCCGCAGGAATACGAGGCCTTCGGGGTCCGTACCGAGGACGGCCGAGCCCTCGTCGACGAGGGCCTCGAGATCCTGCTCAAGGCCTTCACCGAACCCGGGCCCATTCATTTCCAGGGCCGCCACTTCCGGTTCGCCGATGTCGCGGTGCGCCCGCGCCCGCTCCAGCAGCCCCACCCGCCCTTGTGGATGGCGGCGGTAAGCCCCGAGAGCTTCGAACTCGCCGCGCGCCTGGGGCTCGGGGTGCTGGCCGGCCCCTTTAAGCCGTGGTTCATGATCAAGGAAGACATCCGCCGGTATCGTGCGGCCTATGCCCGGCACCACGGCGCGCACCCCGCGCGAGCGCCGCGCGTGGGGATGACGCTCGGAATCTTTTGCCTGGCCGACGGGAAGGCGGCGCGCGCCATCGCACGCACCAACATCACGTGGTTTTACCGGGAACTGCTGCGCCTGACCGCGCCGGTCCTGTCGCGCCTGCAAAACGGTTATGAGTATTACCGTAGGTTCGGGGCGCTGGCGCCGCTTTTGAAGGGGGGGGTCAACCTCCCCCTCCTCGAGCGCCTGGGCATGGTGGTGGCCGGCGACCCGGACCACTGCCGCACGCGTCTTAAGGCCTACGCCGAGGCGGGCGTCGATCATCTGCTGTGCGCCGTCGGCGCCGGGGCAAGCCCCACGGACCAGAACCGTGAGGCCCTCACGCTCCTGAGCAAGCAGGTCCTGCCGGCGTTTTCCCCGTGCGCGTCCTGATCACGGGGGCCGCGGGCCGCCTGGGGCAGGTCCTGGTCCCGATGCTGCAAGACGACCCGCGCATCACGGAGCTGATCGTGCATGACTGGCGGCCGATCGCGCCCCGCCAAGGAAAGATCCGGGTGGTATGCGGCGATATCCGCGATCCCGCCCTGGGCCGGGCGGCACAAGAGGCCGATGCCGTGGTGCACATGGCGTTCGTGGTCATCGAAGGCGACCTCGGCCGCGAGCGGGGTAACCGGGCCTTGGCGCGCGCCATCAATATCGACGGGACCCAGGCCCTGGTCGAGGCCCTAAGGCCCGAGGCCCGCCTCGTCCAGCTCTCGAGCGCCTCGGTGTATGGCACAAGCGGCGTGCCCGTGACCGAATCCGCCCCGCTGCGGCCCCTGGAAGGTTTTCGTTATGCCGAAGATAAAGTACGCGCCGAGGAGATCGTGATCGCGGCCGAACGTGACGGGCTCTGCGCCCTGCGGCTGCGCCCCCATATCATCCTGGGCCCCCACGCCCAGCCGTTTTTGCGTGCGGTACTGCGTCTGCCCTTCTATCCGCGCCTGCCGCCCCCGGCCCCGCCCCTGCAGGTCGTGCACGAATGGGATGTCGCGGTGGCCATCCAGGCGGCACTTTTTGCGCAGGCGACCGGGGCGGTCAATCTCGCCTGCAAGGACACACTGTCATTCGAGGCCATGCAAAGGTCCCTGCATCGCTTCGTGCTGGGCGTAGATCCCACATGGGCGCAGCGCGCGGCGCGCCTTGCCTTCCGTTACCTGGGCATCGGCCCCGACCCGGCGTGGAGCGCGGGCCTTAACCGCCCACTCGTCTTAGACAGCACCCGCGCGCGCGAGGTCCTTGGCTGGGAGCCGCGCTTTGCGCGCGCAGCCGATGTGCTCGCCGATACCTTCCGGCGGCCCGTTTCGAGCAGGTCCGGGGCCGCGACGCGATTCCGCTAGGGCCTCACCTATTCGCCAAGGTTCAAGAGGCGTCCATGCACGCGGGCGTCACGGAAGGTGCGCAGAAAGACCAAAAGACCAAGCCCCAGATAGGCAAGGTTGATCGCGGCCGCCTTCCACAGCGACTGGTATAAAATGACATGGTGAAACATGAGCGCGCGCATGGCCGTAAACACATAGGCCGCGGGCAGGGCGTGGGCTACGACCTGCAGCGCCGGCGGCAGGATCGAGATCGGGTAATAGATGCCGCTCAAGGGCGCAATCGCAAAGATCGCCGCCCAGGCCAGATTCTCCGCCCCCAGTCCATAGCGCAGCACGAGCCCCGCGACCACAAGCCCGATCGACCAGCCCATGACGATCAGATTCATGAAGAGCGCGGCCAGCATCACGCCCATCTCCCAGATCGGGAAATGATAGAACCAGTAGGCGCACAGCGCCGCCATGCCGCTCCCTACAAGCGTGCGCAAGAGGCTTATGGTAAAGAGCGCGCCCGCAAGCTCATAGGCGCGCAAGGGGCTCGCGAAGAGATGTCCCAGATTGCGCGAGTAGAGCTCCTCGAAAAACACCACCGACACCCCGAGCTGCCCGCGGAACATGACATCCCACAGCAAGGCCGCGGCCAAAAGCACGCCCGAGGCCTGCGCCAGATAGCTGCTGTGGTGGACGAGGTATTCACTGAGAAAGCCCCACAGCACGATCTGCATGGTCGGCCAGTAGGCGAGCTCGATGACGCGCGGCCACGAGCCCTTCAGGAGATAGAAGTAGCGCTCGATCATGGCGCCGATACGCCGCAGGCTGGCCGCCGCCCCCGCGCTCATAACTGCGACCGCCCGCGAGCCATGTCCAGAAACACCTCCTCGAGGGTCTCGCGCCCATACTTGTCTACCAGATCAGCCGGCGCCCCGCGGTCGAATATCCGTCCATGGCGCAGCATGATCACCTCATGGCACAGGCGCTCGACCTCCAGCATGTTGTGCGAGGCCAGCACCACCCCGGCGCCGCTTGCCTTCTGATAGTCGCGCAGATAGGTGCGCAGGCGGTCGGCGGTATCCGGATCCAGGGATGCGGTGGGCTCATCGAGCAGCAGGAGCTGGGGGCGATTGATGAGGGCCTTGGCAAGCGAGGCGCGGGTCTTCTGGCCGGCCGACAGCCGCCCATAGGGGCGATCGAGGAGCCCTGCAAGATCCAGGTCATGGGCGAGCTCGGCGATCCGCGCGCGCGCGTCGCGCACCCCATAGAGCCCGGCATAGACACGCAGATTCTGATAGACCGTCAGGCGATGCGGGAGATCCACATACGGCGACGAGAAATTGATGCGCGGCAGCACCCGGTAACGATGGCGCAGCAGGTCCTCGCCCAACACCCGGATCGATCCCGTGGTGGGCAAAAGCAGGCCCATGAGCATGGCCAATGTGGTGGTCTTGCCGGCGCCGTTGCCCCCCAAGAGGCCCAGCACTCGGCCGCTTGCGAGCTCGAAACTCAAAGACGCGACCGCGGTGACCGTCCCGTAGCGCTTGCCAAGATCCGTCACCGCAATGGCGGCAGGCTCGGTCACCTCCCGGAATCCAGGGCCTGGGCGAGGGTCAGGAGTCGCTGGCCGGCGGCGGTATCGGCCTTGGCCGCGGCCGCCACCGCCTCATAATAGCCCGCCAGAAACTCCGGCAGGGCGCGCGCCACGAGCGGCCGGCGCAGCCGCGAGACCGCGGCCAGGTCCCAATGGGCCGCGAGATGGCGGTGCGGGGCCGCGCTGCACACGCGCGCCGCCCACACCTGCGTGTCCGGACCCTCCTCGTGGGCACGGACCGCCAGGCAGAAGGCCTCGCGTCCCGCGCCGATCCCGACAAACGGCCCGCGATACTCGACCCGCAGGGCGGCTGCGATCTGCGACAGGATACGGCCCATGCGCGCCAAGGCCTCATCCAGGGCCCGGTCGGGACGCCGCTTGGGGTCCCGGGCGCAGTCGCTCAACACCATGAGAAAAGGTTCCACGATACCTCCCCCGGATACAGCGGGCATTATAGAGACTTTTCGGGGTGGATTGGGGATCGGTGTGCAGTTTTTCGCTATACTGCTCCCAATGGCACGCCATAACCCCTTACGACTCGATCCGGACCAGGATTCCCTGATCGCCCTCGGCCGGCGGGTACTCGCGCTTGAGGCCGAGACCCTGTCGATCCTGGCCGGCACCCTCGATGCCTCGTTCGCCGAGGCCTGCCGGTTGCTGTTTGCCTGCCGCGGGCGGGTCGTAGTCGTCGGCATGGGCAAATCGGGGCATATCGGCAGCAAGATCGCCGCAACGCTTGCCAGCACCGGCACGCCGGCGTTCTTCGTGCACCCGGGAGAGGCGAGCCACGGCGATCTGGGCATGATCACCCCCGAGGATGTGGTTTTGGCCATCTCGCATTCCGGGGAGACCGCCGAGATCCTCACCATACTGCCCATCATCAAGCGCATGGGTGTGCGGCTTCTGGCACTGACCGGGGCCCCGGGATCGAGCCTCGCCCATCAGGCCGACGTGCACCTCCCGGTGCGGGTCACCAAGGAGGCATGCCCGCTGGATCTTGCGCCCACCGCCAGCACCACCGCGGCGCTCGCCATGGGCGATGCCCTCGCCATCGCCCTCTACGAGAGCCGGGGCTTTACCCCCGAGGACTTTGCGCGCTCGCATCCCGGCGGACGTCTCGGGCGCCGCCTGCTGGTCTACATAGCCGACATCATGCATACCGGCGAACGGATACCGAAGGTACCGGTGCATGCCTCCCTGCCCGATGCCTTGATCGAGATGACCAGCAAGGGGCTCGGTATGACGGCCGTGGTCGATGCCGGCGAGCGGCTCTGCGGCATCTTCACCGATGGCGACCTGCGCCGTGCGCTCAATCGCGGTGTCGACGTCTACACGGCGCGGATCGAGGACGTCATGACCCGCAACCCGAAGACCGCCGCCGCCGACCACCTGGCCGCGGAACTCGTCCCCTTGTTGCGCACTCATAATATCAGCGGCCTGTTCGTCGTCGACCGCGACCACAGGATCGTCGGGGCGCTCAACATGCACGATCTCCTGCGGGCGGGGGTCGTATGACCGAACCCCGCGTACTGGATGCCACGGAGGCCTTGGCGGCGGCCAAGGGCGTGCGGCTGGTGCTTTTGGATGTCGACGGCGTGCTGACCGATGGACGGCTCTTTCTGAGCGACTCCGGCGAGGAGCTCAAGGTCTTCCATAGCCGCGACGGGCACGGCATCAAGATGCTGCTCGCGACCGGCGTGGGTGTGGGGCTCGTCACCGGCCGCCACTCGCAGGCGGTGCAACACCGCGCGCGCGATCTGGGCATCACCATCGTCGTCCAGGGCTGCCGTGACAAGCGCGCGGCCGTCGAGCGCCTGCTCGAGGAACATAACGTGATGGCGCATGAGGTGGCGTTCATGGGCGACGACGTCATCGACCTGCCGGCCATGGAGTCCGTGGGGCTCGCCGTGGCGGTGGCCGACGCCCACCCGCTCGTGCGCGCCCGCGCCCAGTGGGTCACGGAACAGAAAGGGGGCCATGGGGCGGTACGCGCGTTCTGTGAACTTGTGATGCACGCTCAGGGCACGCTCGAACACCAACTGGGGTGCGCCTATCGCGGAGAGTGCCCATGGGCCGGTGGCTGAGTCGCTTCCTGTTGCTTACGGGCTTTCTGCTGTTTTCCGGGCTCTTCTGGTGGCTCCCGGAGGCGCTCGTGCGCCCCGCCCTGACGCTCGCCCAGGCGGCCCCAAAACGCCCTGACTATTACATCGACCAGGCCACACTGACTGCCATGGACCGCCGGGGACGGCCGCGCTTCATACTGACCGCACAGCGGCTGGTCCATTTCTCGCGCGGTCGGCGCACACTGCTCATCCGGCCGCGGCTCACCCAATTCGGGCGGCATGCGATCACCACCACCATCGCGCGCAAGGGATACGTATCCCCGCATGGGCATGTACTCACCATGCGCGGGCATGTGCGGGTGTTTCGCGGAAAGACGGCGCAACTTGGCCCGACCGAGGTCCACACGCACACGCTGACCGTTCATCTCACCCGGTCATGACAAAAAAATGGCTCGTGGCAGTGTGCGCACTCTGTCTCGCAAGCACCGGGGCCCGGGCGCGCAACCACGAGCTCGCGCAGCCGCTTTCCGTGCGCGCCAACAGCATTCAGGTGGACGAACGGACCGGCATGAGCCTTTATCAGGGTCATGTGCGTATCGTCCAAGACGGGCTGACGGTGCGCGCCGATTGGGTACGCGTGCATTCCCTGCACGGGCATGTGCTCTCGATTCACGCGCAGGGCGCGCCCTTGCACATGGAGGACCAAAAAACCCGTGGGTTGCCGCTCTTCGGGACCGCCCGCTCTTTGGACTTCGCGGCAGCGCCCGATGAAGTGACGCTCACCGGGCATGTCATCTTCCGGCAGGGCGGCAATGTCCTGCATGGGCATATCGTGCATTACTACGTCCGATCACAACGCATAACCGCGCTGCGCGGCCCGCACAAGCGGGTGCGGGCGCGGGTCGTGCCGGATCATCACGCGCCACGGGCAAAGGGCAGCCATTGAGTACGCTCTCCGCCATGCACCTGTCCAAGGCCTACAAAAAGCGTCGGGTCGTAAAGGACGTGAGCGTCGCCGTGACGGCCGGCGAGGTCGTAGGCCTTCTCGGGCCCAACGGTGCGGGCAAAACGACCTGCTTTTACATGATCATCGGGCTGATCCGCAAGGATCAGGGGCAGATCCTGCTCGATGATGCCGATATCGGGGATGCGCCCATGCACAAGCGCGCGCGGCTTGGGGTCGGCTACCTCCCGCAGGAGGCCTCGGTGTTTAGGAAATTGAGCGTCGAGGACAACATCCTCGCGATCCTGGAGACCATCGAAGGGCTCGATGCCGCAGGCCGCAAGGCGCGGCTCGAGGAGCTGCTCACGGACCTGCATATCGCCGACCGGCGCGAGACCCTGGGTATGAGCCTGTCGGGCGGCGAGCGCCGCCGCGTCGAGATCGCCCGCGCGCTCGCCACCAAGCCCCGCTTCATGCTGCTAGACGAGCCGTTTGCCGGCGTCGATCCGATCTCGGTCATCGATATTCAGAAACATATCTCCCATTTGCGCGGCCTGGGGATAGGCGTCCTGATCACCGACCACAACGTGCGCGAGACCCTCAAGATCTGCGACCGGGCCTATATCATCAACGACGGGCATGTCCTGGCCCAGGGGGACCCGGCGTCGGTCCTCGCCGACGCCGACGTCCGGCGCGTCTATCTGGGCGAGAATTTCGTACTCTAGCGACGGTTTCTGGAAATTGCGGGAATAGACTAAAATAGGTCCCAGGGACCTTATGAAACAAACACTCGACCTCAGAATCGGGCAACACCTCACGATCACGCCCCAGCTGCAGCAGGCGATCCGCCTGCTGCAGCTGTCGTCGATCGAGCTCGAGCAGGAAATACGCGAGGTCCTGGAGAAAAACCCGCTCCTCGAAGAGTCCGATCATGCCGAAGGCGAGGAGCCGGGGGCCCAGGAAGAGCCCGCGGAGGCCGTAACCGCAGATGAGGTCCGGGACGACGGCGAGGGCGACGCGGACCCGGCCGAGCTCGACTGGGAGGGCGATTACGAGGCAGCGCCATCGAGTACCGTAAGCGACGATGACGAGACCAATTTCGAGGCGCGCAACAGCCGCCCGACGAGTCTCAAGGATCACCTCCTCTGGCAGCTGCAGATGACGGCGTTCTCGGACCGCGACCGGCTCATTGCCATCGCGATCATCGATGCCATCGATGAAGACGGGTATTTCGTGGGGGATGTCGACGATATCCTGCTCACGCTCCCGGACATGGAGCTTGCCGTAGACGAGGTCTGCGCCGTCTTGCATCACATTCAGAACTTCGATCCCGTCGGGGTCGCGGCGCGCAACCTCGGGGAGTGCCTCGATCTGCAGCTGCGCCGCCTGGACCCCGCGACCCCCTACCGGGACGCCGCGCGCACATTGGCCCAACCCGAGATCCTCAAGCTTCTGGGCCAGCGCGATTTCAAGGAGATCAAGCGTCTGACCCACCTCGACGCCGACATCCTGGCGCCCGCCATGGCCTTGCTCAAGGGGCTCAACCCCCGGCCGGGGTCGCATGTCTCGGCGGCGCCCGATGCCTATGTCGTGCCGGAGATCCTGGTCAAGAAGCGGCGCGGGAGCTGGCGCGCCGACTTGAACGTGGCGGCCATGCCCAAGCTGCGGATCAACCGCCACTACGAACGCCTGATACAGCGCGGGCGGGGATCCGCGCAGGACCGGTTTCTGCACGATCACCTGCAGGAGGCACGCTGGTTCCTGAAAAGCCTGCAAAGCCGCAACGAGACCCTGCTCAAGGTGGCGCGCGTCATCGTCGATCGCCAGCGCGGGTTCTTCGATCACGGGCCGGAGGCCATGCGCCCCCTGGTCTTGCATGACGTCGCGGGCGAGGTGGGCATGCATGAATCCACGGTCTCGCGCGTCACCACAAATAAGTACATGATGACACCGCGCGGCATATTCGAGCTCAAGTACTTCTTTTCGAGCCATGTCGGCACGGCCGACGGCGGCACCTGCTCGGCCACCGCGATCCGCTCCCTGATTCGCAAAATCATAGAGGCAGAACCACCCGACAGGCCCATCAGCGACAGCAAAATCGCCGACCTGCTCCTGGAGCAGGGTATCAATATTGCGAGAAGGACCATCGCGAAATACCGGGAGTCACTCAGTATCCCGCCATCGAGTCAACGCAAGTCTCTTGTTTGATACAACATAAGGGGAATTCATGGATATCACGGTCAGTGGGCAGCAAGTAGAGATCACCCCGCCGTTACGCGACTATGCCGTCGAGAAGGTCGGGCGCATCCAGCGCCATTTCGATCACGCGATTACCGCAGATGTCGTCTTGCACGTCGAAAAGAAGCGCTATACCGCTGAGGCCAATGTACGCGCCAAAGGCACCGTCGTTCATGCCGATGCCGCGGCCGAAGACATGTACGCCGCCATTGACCTGCTCACAGACAAGCTGGACCGCCAGATCCTCCGCCACAAGGAGAAGGTCACGAACCAGCACCGGTCGGGGTGAGTACGCGTACCGCGCCGTCTTTAGGACCGGTCATGAAGATCTCGCCCGCCGGCGCCCGGGGTTATATACTGGCACACCAACGCAACGAGGCGCGCCGCAGGCGGCATGAATCCCGGGCGGCGGCGCGGCGGACGGACGGTCGGGGGCCATGAGTACCATATTGACGGCGCAGAATGTGTACGAGGCCCAGCGCGAGACCTTGAAGCTCACCTGGCAGGCCGGCAAGGCCGGGGCCAACCGCCTGCTGGAACTTGCCACGGCGCGGTTCCCCGGAATGGCGCTCGTAGGCCACCTGAATTTCGTTCATCCCAACCGCGTGCAGGTCATAGGCACCAACGAGACCGCCTATCTTTATGAACACATTACCCCGCAGGCGCGCAAGATTGCGCTGAGCGAACTCTTTGGTTCCCCCTCGTCTGCGATCGTGATCATAGCCAACGACCAGAAGATCCCGGATGAGATGCGCGAGGCGGCGGACGCCGCATCCATGCCCCTTTTTGGGTCGTCGCTGCCGAGCCCGCGCGTCATTCATGACCTGCAGTACTACCTGGCGCGCGCGCTGGCCGAGCGCGAGATCCTGCACGGGGTATTCATGGAGGTCATGGGGCTTGGGGTGTTTTTGACCGGCGAGAGCGGGATCGGCAAGAGCGAGCTCGCGCTCGAGCTCTTAAGCCGCGGCCACCGCCTGATCGCCGATGATGCCTGCGAATTCTTCCGGGTCGGACCGGATGCCCTTCAGGGGCGCTGCCCCGACATGCTGTGCGATTTCCTGGAGGTCCGCGGGCTTGGCATTCTGAACATCCGCGCCATGTTTGGCGAGACTGCGGTGCGCCATGAAAAGACCCTGCATCTGATCGTGCGCCTGAAGGATTATGCCTCCCACCCGCAATGCGAGATAGACCGGCTTCAGGCCGAACAGAAGACCCGATCCATCCTGGGCATCGAGGTGGCCGAGGTGGCGCTATTCGTGGCCCCCGGCCGCAACCTGGCGGTTTTAGTCGAGGTCGCGACCCGCGGCCATATCCTCAGGCGCCGAGGCATCAATGCCCTCGAGGATTTCGCGCGCCGGCAGACGCTGGCCATGAAGGTCCCATGAGCTTTATCATCGTAAGCGGCCTGTCGGGGTCCGGAAAGAGTATCGCCCTGCAGGCGCTCGAGGATGCCGGGTTTTACTGCATCGACAACCTCCCGGCGGCGCTGCTTCCGCATTTTGCCCATCAGCTAGACGACATGCGCTCGGAGTTTTCCGATATCGCAGTCGGCATCGACGCCCGCAACCGCCTGTTTCTGGACACGGCGCCGATGAATCTCGAGAAGCTGCGCGCGCTCGGGGTCGATTACCGGATCATCTTCCTCGAGGCCGATGAGGCGGTACTCATGAAGCGGTTCAAGGAGACGCGCCGCAGGCATCCCTTGACCGACCAAAAGACCCCGCTGCTCGAAAGCATACGCCTCGAGAAGGCGCGACTCGAGCCGCTGTCTCTGTCATCCACGCGGCGCATCGATACCACCCACACCACCGCCCAGCAACTGAGGCAACTCATCTACGAATTCGCGCGCGGCGCAAGCACGCGCGGCATAACGCTGCTGTTTGAATCCTTCGGGTTCAAGCACGGCACGCCGCTCGATGCCGACTATGTCTTCGATGTCCGCTGCCTGCCCAACCCCTACTGGGAGCAGAATCTGCGGGCGCTGACCGGGCGGGACCCGGCGGTCGCGGCGTTTCTCGAGCGCCATCCGGAGGTGGCGGCCATGCAGGAGCATATCGCGGATTTTCTGGCACGGTGGCTACCGGGTTTCGAACAGGAAAATCGCAGCTACCTCACGGTGGCGGTCGGCTGCACCGGCGGGCAGCACCGGTCCGTGTATCTTGCCGAAAAACTGGCGGCGCATTTTCGCAAACAGGGCATCAACACCCAGATTCGCCACCGGGAGCTCACCGAGGGGATAGCCCCAACGGGGCCCTGAATCGCACGCGGCGGGAAGGATGTGACTACGGAGCGCCGGGTGCGTCGGCGCCATGAGTTGCCCACGGGGTAACGGAGGACAGTCAGTTCCATGATAGGGCTTCTGATTTTGGCGCAAAAAGATGTCGCCTTCGGCCTGCTCGAGGCCGTCGATCATGTCCTCGGCCAGCGGCCACCGGCGCTGATGGCGTTTCCCGTGCACTATGAAACCCCGCCGGATGAGCTTGCGACGGCGCTTGCCAAGGCCATCCATGCCATCGACCAGGGCGACGGGGTCTTGATCCTCGCCGACATTTATGGGGCCACTCATATCAACGTCGCCTGCCGCCTGCTGGCGCGCCATCGCGTGGAGCTTGTAACCGGCCTTAACCTGCCTATGCTCATTCGCGTCCTGAACTATCGTGACGCCCCGCTCGACGATCTCATCGGCAAGGCCTTGAGCGGTGGCATGGAAGGGATCGTGTGCGCCACGGAATTTTGCCTTTTGGACGACGCCCAACATGAAATGCACTGAGGTGGTGGTCATCAATAAACTGGGCATGCATGCCCGGGCATCGGCGAAGCTCGTAAGCCTTGCCTCGTCGTTTGCATCCACCATCACCGTGACTCGTGACGGACGCAGCGTCAACGGCAAGAGCATCATGGGCATCATGATGCTGGCCGCGGGCCCCGGGTCGACCCTCAGGATCTGCGCTGATGGGGCCGACGAGGCCGAGGCGAGCGGCGCCTTGTGCCGCTTGATCGAGCAGAGATTCGGAGAAGACGCCTGATGCTTGCGCTCCACGGAAAGGGTGTAAGCAACGGTATCGCCATAGGGCGCGCCTATGTCTTGAAGCACGAGCGCCTGAAGATCCCGGAATACGCCATTCCCGAGGCACTCGTAGAAGACGAGGTCCGGCGCTTCCTCAGGGCCGTCGAGACCACCCGCCGGGAGCTGAGCGGCATTCGCGATCATATCCCGCCGGATGCGCCCGTCGAGGTGGCGAGTTTCATCGATACCCATCTGCTCATTTTAAACGACACCATGGTCTCCGAGGCCCCCATAAAAGACATCCGGGAGCACCAATGGAACGCGGAGTTTGCTCTGAAAACTCAGAGTGACCGACTGGTTGCGGTATTCGAGGGCATGGAGGACCCGTACCTGCGTAACAAAAAGATCGACGTCGCGCAGGTGGTCGAGCGGGTGCTGCGCAACCTCCTGAACCCGGATACGCCCGAGACCGAACGGATACCCGGCGAACTGGCGGGGCGCGTGGTCGTCGCCAATGACCTCGCTCCGGCCGATGCCGTGGCCCTGAAAAACAAGGGCATCATGGCGTTTGTCACCAATCTTGGCGGGCCGATATCGCACACCGCCATTCTGTCGCGCAGCCTCGGGATACCGGCCATCGTCGCCGTCCACGGGGCGACCCGCTATATCGACGATGGTGAAACGCTCATAGTCGACGGCAAGCGCGGGATCCTGTTCGTAGGGCCGGATGCGATCGTCATCGCCGAATATGAAAAACGCGCGCGCAAGATTGAGCGCGTGCAGCGCGAGCTCAAGGCGCTGCGCACGAGCGAGGCGATAAGCCGCGACGGGGTGAGCGTCCAGCTGCTCGCCAACATCGAGCTTCCCGAGGACATGGCCGGCGTCCATCAGGCCCTGGCCAACGGCATCGGGCTCTACCGCACCGAGTTTCTGTTCATGAACCGCCCGTCGCCGCCCGACGAGGAGGAGCAGTTCGCGGCCTACGTCAAGGTCATACGCGAACTCCCGGGGCAGCCTGTCACCATTCGCACGCTCGACCTGGGGGCCGACAAGCGGGCCGATATCGACATGCCCAATACATCGGTCAACCCGGCGCTCGGGCTGCGCGCGGTGCGTCTATGCCTGCAGGATGTGGGGCTCTTCAAGACCCAGTTGCGCGCCATCCTGCGCGCGTCGGCCTTCGGCATGGTGCGCCTCATGATCCCCATGCTCTCCAACATAGACGAGATCGCACGGGTCGTGGAGATCGTGCGCGAGGTTCAAGAAGAACTGCTGCGCACCGGCATCGACTTCGACACCAACATCCCCATAGGGGGAATGATCGAGGTGCCGGCAGCGGCCGTGTCTGCGGACCTGTTCGCCGCCCATCTCGACTTCCTATCGATCGGGACCAATGACCTCATTCAGTACACGCTTGCCATAGACCGCGTCGACGACACCGTAAACTACCTCTACGACCCGCTCCATCCATCGGTCCTGCGGCTTATCGCCATGACCATAGATGCGGCCGATAAGCAGGGTATCCCGGTCGCCATGTGCGGCGAGATGGCCGGCGACACGCGCTATACGCGCCTGCTTCTGGGTCTGGGCCTGCGCGAATTCAGCATGCATCCATCCGCGCTCCTCGAAATCAAGAAGATCGTGCGTGAGAGCTCGATTGCAGACCTCAAGCGCCAATCCGCGCAGGTCATGGCGGCGCGCGACCCCCGCACGCTCCAGCTTCAGGTCGAGCGCATGAATGGCGACGGGGAGGCGGCCGGGGAATAGCCGGATGTCGCGCCTTGAGGCCTCGGGATACGCCGGCGCGGGGTCTGTATGCGGCAGGGCCCCGCCTAAGGTGTGGCGAGCGGCAGGCCACACTGATCATCGCGAGTCGGCGTCACCGATGCCCGCGCCCCTCACCATGAGGCGTCAGCGGCGCAAGGTCTTCGCGGGCAGGGACGGCCCCATCGGCGCCGACGATAAGACCGGTTGCACCGGCGGGCCCTCGCCGTCTGCCACGGCGCAGATCAGCCCCTTGCGGTAGCGCGACCGGGTGGGGCTATAGCCCTCCGAGCGCCGCGGGACAAACGTCTGCTTCAGCAAGACCGCCGCGCTTACCTTGCGCATGCGAAACGGGCGCCAGAACGGGAAGGCGCGACCGGACTCCGAGTAGCCGCTGACCTGATAGCAATCGACGATGACCTCGCCGCTTGCGTCCTCATACACGGCGTGCGGCTCGACGACCCGGACCTGCACCTGGTCGCGATAGCGGATCGCGCAACAGCGCCGGGACCGCACCGCCTCCTTGAAAATACCCAATGTATCGTCCGCCACACCAGCCTCCCACAGTCTCCCAGGGCCGCTCTTGCTATCGTCGGACCCCTTTGATACCACTATGGTCCAAAACCGGGGAATGTGCAACGGCCTGAGATTGACGGCCATCGTCACGCGGCAGGGCCCCACGACCTACGGGTTTATGCCCCCCTTGGCCCGTCGCCGGCACCGCCAAAGACATACTGTCCGAGATTCCATTTGGCGGCCAGGGTCTCCACGGCATTCTGAAACTCCTCGCAGCGCGACGGGTGATTGAAGGCCGCGCCGGCGATGCGCCGCAGCGCGCCTACCGAGGGGCTTGCCGTGAGCATGTGAATCAATTCCCCGGCCTCGGCCCCCAGGACCTCACCCCCCAAGAGGGCGCCGCTCTCCTGATCGGCGATAAGCCGCACATAGCCTTCGGGCGCGTCCTGGCCAAGCGCCCGCGGCGAGCTTTCGAAGGCCGCGAACCCAACCCCCGGCTCGTGCCCCTGGTCCTCGGCCTGATCCTCGGTAAGCCCAACGCGCGCGAGCTCGATGGCGCTATAGAGGGCCTCGGGCACGCGCGCCAGATCCCGCTTATGGCTGCCCGGCGCCACGATATTGTCGACCGCCACCCCGGCCTCGTAGAGGGCGCGATTGGCGGTCATGGGGCCCGCCACACAATCGCCGATGGCATAGACCCCTGCGGCCGCGCGCATCTCATCGTCGACTGCGATGTGGCCGCCGGCATCGAGGTTAAGCCCCGCGCGCGCAGGATCGAGCCCCGCAGTCACCGGCCGCCGGCCGGTGGCGAGCAACACCCAGTCCGCCACCATCACCTCGTTGCCGGTCGTGGTCACCGACACACCGGCCGCGGTCGCGGCCACCGCCCGCACTCCCGCGCGCACGGGTACGAGCCCGGCATCGCTCATGGCCGATCGCAAAAGCTTCATGGCCGGCGCACTGAAGTCGGCGCGGGCAAAGGGGTCCTGGCGCGCAAGCCACACCACTTCACGGCCGAACGCCCGCAGGATATAGGCAAACTCGAGCGCCACCACGCCGCCGCCGACGATGACGACCCGCGCCCCTTCCGGGACCGGTTCGTCGAACAGGAGGTCGCTATGCAGGATGCGCCCCGGGATCACCGCGCAGCCGTCCGGGACATGGGGCGTGGAGCCTGTGGCGATGATCACCGCGCGTGGCGAGATGCGCGTCCCGTCGGGCTCCACCACCACGGTGTGTGGGTCCTCGAACCGCGCCTGCCCGCTCAGGGCGGTCACGCCCAGGCGCTTTAGGTACGACTGATAGCTATCCCGGACTGCCGCGACCACCTGCCGCTGATGGCGCCACGCCTGCGCGAGGTCGCCGTGCAGGGCGCCTGCGATGCCGCGTTTCGAAAAACGGCGCGCCGCATTCAGAATGCGCGCGCTATGATACCAGTCCTTTTTGGGCACACACCCGCGGTTGAGGCAGCACCCGCCCCAGGTCGCCTTTTCCACGATGACCGCGCTCAGCCCGCGCAGGGCCGCCAACACCGCCGCCCGGTAACCCCCGGGCCCCGATCCTATCACCAGGAGATCACACTTCATCAGCCCCTTCCTTTTCTTGGCTCTTTGGCAGAATCATCCGCGTCATGGCGCCCCTTCATCGCCGCCCCGATGCCGTCTTACGTGGCGCGCGGGGCCTGGCAGCCCCCTCCTTCGCGCCTTTCTTTACAGTGGATTTTCGTGCGGGTTTCGCCGCCCGATAGGGCCCGGTTCTTGCCGCCGGTTTGGCCACCCTTGTCTTGGGCGAGGATGGCCTGGCGGCGGTTTTCCGGTGCGCAGGCCTCTTCGTTGGCGCAGGCGCCGCAAGCTCGATGCCGAAGACATCCGCCAGCCTGTCGCCGGAAAGCCGCTTGCCGGCCTCGATGGTCGGCGCGGGGGCCTCCATCCCGGCCGCGGCCGCGTCGATCAGCTCGCTCGCATCGACGTCGCGCAGTATGAAGAGCATTTCCGGTTGCAGATCCAGCCGCGTACCCACACCGTAGAGCGTAGCGGCGACGTGCTTGCACATGCCGGCCCAGTCCGGGCAACTGCACGCCAATCGGATTTCATGCGGCGACGGGAAGAGACCGTCGTTGGGCCGCGCGACACGCTCCATGACGGCCTTCGAGAGCTTGCCGCGCAGCAGGTCGACGAGCGAACCCAGGGAACCCGCGCAATCGGCGAGGATCGTCTTCCATGTCGCCTGCGGCAAGGTTTTTATGGCGACCTCGACGCGATAAAGCCTGGAGCCCATCACCTGCGCCGTCACGCGGCCGGGCATGATCCGCAGGTCGATGATCGAGCCATTGCGCACGTAGGTGCGCCCGCGCGGCAGGCGGTTGGCGTAATCGCTGTAACGCTCCAGATTCTCGCACCAGGCCTGACCCCAGAAGTTTTTTGCGAGGGCCCCCCGAAAGGGGGGGATCGGGGCGATGGCCTCGCCTGTCGTCATCGCCTTGGCGATTTTCTTTTTCGCCCGGTCGCGCCGCTTGGCCACAGGGACATAGGGTTTCCATTCGTGATAGCCCACTTCAGTGTTCCTCGGCAGCATGAATGTCGAGCCGGACCAGATCGAGCAGCGCGGTATCATCAAGCTCTGTGAGATTGATTTCCTGTCCCGGCTCGAGCACCCCGCGCACCAGCTCCCGTTTGTCGCGGATCAGCGCGTCGATGCGCTCCTCGATGGTGCCACGACATAGGAACTTGTGCACCAGCACATTGTACTTCTGGCCGATACGAAAGGCGCGGTCCGTGGCCTGATCTTCCACCGCCGGATTCCACCAGCGATCGAAGTGGATCACATGACGGGCAGCGGTGAGGTTGAGTCCGGCGCCCCCGGCCTTCAGCGACAGGATAAAAAAGGGCGTCTGCTCGTCTTCCTGGAAACGCCTGACGAGCTCGCGGCGCTGCTTGACCGGCGTGCCGCCATGCAGCACCAGCCCCTGCCGGCCGAAGATGCCGCCGAGAAAGGCGCGGAGCGGCTCAGCGGTCTCGCGGAACTGGGTGAACAGGAGCATCTTCTCCTGCCGGATGGCGATCACCTCCGCGAGCTCCTTGAGCCGCGCGAACTTGCCGCTGTCCGCAGGCCTCCAGAGCCCGTCACCGAGCCACTGCGAGGGGTGGTTGCAGATCTGTTTAAAACGCATCAAGAAGGCCAGCACCAGGCCGCGCCGATCGATGCCTTCCGCCCGTTCCAGACGTTGAGCGAGTTCCTTGACGGCGCGCTGGTACAGGACCGCCTGAACGGGCGTCAGCGCGCACCAAGCCGCCATTTCGGTCTTGTCCGGGAGGTCCGCGATCACCGCCTTGTCGGTCTTGAGCCGCCGCAGGATATAAGGCTGCACAAGCTTCTTAAGGGGTGCGAAATGACCGCTTTCGCCAAGCCGCCTGCTCAAGGCGGCGAAGGCCTTTTCGCTGCCGAGAAGGCCCGGATGGGTAAAGTCGAAGATCGACCACAGGTCGGAAAGGCGGTTTTCCACAGGCGTCCCGGTGAGCGCGATGCGCGCCTGCGCCGTGAGGCCTTTTACCGCTCGAGTCTGCTTGGCGCCGGGGTTTTTGATCGCCTGGGCCTCATCTATCGCGAGGATACGCCAGTCCTGCCCGGCCAGAACCGGCTGCTTGAGCAGCATGCCGTAGGTCGTCACGACGAGGTCCGCGCCGGCGAGATCGCGCCCATCCACTGAACGCACCTCCTCTGGGGGCATGGCAGAAGGGTGGACGACCAACACGCGCAGCGTCGGTGCGAACCGCTCGGCTTGCGCCTGCCAGTTCGCAAGGAGCGAGGCCGGCGCTACGAGCAGGCTCGGATGACCGGGCGATTCGCGTTGCAGGATCAGCAGCAGGGCAAGCAGCTGAATGGTCTTGCCAAGCCCCATGTCGTCGGCCAGGCAGCCGCCCAGGCCGAGCCGGGTGAGCAGATACAGCCAGCGCACCCCGGCCTGCTGATAGGGGCGCAAGGTTGCGTGAAGCGCCGGGCCGGGATCAACCCGGGCGAGCCCCTCGGGCGAACGCAAATGGCGCAAGGTCTCCGCAAGCCACGGCCCGGCGGCCACGTCGGCCCAGTCGCGCTCCAGGATGCCCCCCTCGGCCCCCGCCTCCATGCCGGCCGTCAGCCGCATCGCCTCGGCAAAGCTCAAGCCACCGGCGCGGGCGCGCCGCTCGATCTCGGCGAAACGGTCGAGCATCTTGGTGAGCCGCTTGCGATCCACCTCCACCCAACGGCCACGCAATAGTTGCAGACCGTCGGTGCGCGACAGCAGTCTCTCGATCTCCTCGCGGTGTAGTTTTTCGCCATCGAGGGTGATCGCCGCCTCGAAATCGAGCAGCGCCTCGAGCCCAACGCGCGATGCCGGCTCGCAACCGACCGACGCGCTCACCTTCGGCCGCGCCGGGCGACCACCCGCCCAGGAAGGGGGCATGCGCACCACAATGCCGGCGGCCTCGAGCCGGGGCACATCCTGCAAGAAGCGCCAGGCATCCTGCGGCTGCCAGCGCAGCGGATGGTACATTTCCCCCGATTGCACCATCTCGTCTAGCCATGGGCAGCCCTCGGCGGCCCGCTGCACCGGCTCAAGCAGGGACAATAGCTGCGCGCGCCTCCTCACGCCGGCAAACTCAGCCAGCGCCTGCGAGAGCGGCAGATGCTGAGGCCTGCCGTAGGCGGAAAGCCCGGAGACATAGGTGGCGAGAAAGGCAAACGGCGCGGCCGGGTCCTTGCGGTTTTCAGCGAGGTTAAAATGGACGCGCCCCACCACATGCCAGGCGCTGTGGCGCGCGGCAAGAAAACCCGCCAGCGTCTCGCCCTTCGCCAGGGCGGCGCGCAAGGCGGCATGGATTTCGTTCCAGAGCGCCTCGAGCCGTTCAACTGACAGATTCTCCGCGCCCGCAAAGGGCGGCGCATCGGTGATGCAAGCGGCGAGCTCAGGCGCGCCCGGTGCGGCAAGGGACGCCGGCAGCTCGTCCCCGGCCGTACACGCAGACGCGAGATAGCGGCCCGCGAAATCCCGCCACCACGCCCAGGTCGGCGGCAAGGCCTTGCCCATGAAACAGGCCGCCAGATGCAGGAGGCCCGCGCCGGACGAATCCGCTAACGCCTCGATGAGCGGTAATGCGACCTCGGCGGTCAGGGCGGGCGCCCCGTCGTGCGCCTCGATCACAAGGCGGCCGCGAGGCGTAAGGCGTGGCGCGAACGTTTCAATAAGGTTCCCCCCGGAAGGGGCCGTTGCCGCGCGCGAGGGCGATGGCGCGTCGTCTCTATGGATCACCGGCCTTAAAGCCCCCCTTGGCGTAACAAACCTCGGTCTGACGGCCGGTCGCCCCCGTTAAAGCGGGCGGACGTGCCCGCGGCAGGGCGCCGGGGCAGATTTCGGGCCGCGCGAACCGCGAGGACCGTGCGCCTCTCACCACAAGGAATATGCCCCCGAAAGACACGGGATCGCGGCCATCACGGCGGGCGCCCCGTGCGGATCGGTCCACATTGTAATGCCCGAAGCCTTACCCCACAAACGGCATTGGGGGGCCGAAATGGCAGGAAAGCGCCGAAGAAACCGGCCTCACACACAGCCGCCGGGACCCGATGTCCCTGCTGGGCATTCGCGCGGCAGGCGGGCGGCAGAGTCCGTCAACCCCCTTTCGTGTCCGCGCTTGTGCCCTCGCCGCGACCTTGGCATGATGCCGCGATGAAGGCCTTGATGCGGATGTACGCCCGCCGCCGTGATGGCCGCCTGCTCGACCGTTTCTTTACCCGCTATCAGGGTCGCACCCTGATCGTCCATCAGGGCCTGACCCTCGACTGGCTGGAGGAGCTCTTAAAACTCGGCGGGGGCGGCGGGCACTTTCGCATCGATGCGCGCCAGGGGCTTGATCGGCGCAGCCCCGTGTCGTGGATTGCGCACCGCTTCATCCTGCCGCTCCCTCTCCCCTTGCCCGTCCTGTGCGACGTCGGGCCGGCCATCATCACGATCCGCCATCTGCAGTCGGCCGGCCGGCTGTGCCATCCCGCCGATATCGGGTGGATCCTGAACGATATGCGCACGCGCGACCGGGTCCACGCGACCTTGTCCCGCCGGTCGCATGAACTGTGCGCGCAGATGGGCCTGGCCCTCTCCGACAACGCCTACGACACGGACCTCGGCGGCTGATCAGCCGCCGGCGACCGTCATGCGCTCCAGAAGCCACGAGCCCGTACAGACATTGTGGCGGGTGTCGACGTCGCGTCCCACCGCGACCAGGCCCTTGTACATGTCCCGGAGATTGGAGGCGATCGTGATCTCCTCCACGGGATGGACGATCTCGCCACCCTCGACCCAGAAGCCGGCCGCGCCCCGCGAATAATCGCCCGTCACGTTATTGATGCCAAAGCCTATGAGCTCGGTCACAAACAGGCCGCGCCCCATCGTACGCAAAAGGCCCGCCAGATCCTCCGCGCCGGGCGCCACCGTAAGATTATGCACCCCGCCGGCATTGGCGGTGGTGACAAGGCCCAACTTGCGCGCCGCATAGCTGTCGAGGCAATAGCGGCGCAGGATACCGTCGGTGACGAGGTCGCGATAGCGGGTCTCGACCCCTTCGCCGTCGAAGGGCGCGCTGCCCATGGCCTTCTTGCGGTGCGGCTCTTCATACAGATGCACCCACTCCGGGAACAAGGCGGTGTCGACGCTATCGACGAGAAACGATGAGCGCCGGTACAGGCTCGGCCCGCTGATGGCCGAGACCAGGTGCGATACCAGGCTGCGCGCCACCTGGGCCTCATAGAGGACCGGGACCTGGCAGGTCTTGATCTGGCGGGCCCCGAGCCTGCGCACGGTGCGATGCGCGGCCCTGCGTCCTATCTCCTCGGCCGCCGGCAGATCACGCGGATCGCGCACCGCGGCATACTCGTAATCGCGCTGCATCGCGCCATGGCCGTCATCGCCCAGCACCGCGCAGCTTAGCCCATGGCGGCTTGCGCGCACGGTCCCGAGGAAACCATGGCTCGTGGCATAGACATCGGTCCCGTCGTGGGTGGTGATGGTCGCCCCCTCGGAATTGCGGATGCGTGGGTCAGCGGCAAACGCCGCCGCCTCGCAGCGCGTGGCGAGATCGATCGCCTCTTCCATCGACAACGGCCAGGGATGGTGGAGGTCGAGGTCAGGGATGTCGCGCGCCAGATGGGCGGGGTCGGCAAGCCCGTTAAAGGGATCGGCCGCGGTATGGCGGGCGATGGCGCACGCCGCCATGACCGCCTCCGACAGGGCCTGCCCCCGGAAATCCGCGGTGCTGGCCGATCCGCTGCGCTCCCCGAAGAAGACGGTTATGGACAGGCTCTTGTCGCGATGATGCTCGACGGTCTCGACATCGCCCTTGCGGACCGTGACCGACAGGCCATTGCCGAACCCGGCATTCACCTCCGCGGCGCTTGCCCCCTGGCGCCGGGCCAGATCCAGGGCCTGGGCCGCCAGATCCTCGAGTGATGGCGCGCGCTTGTGCGTCGTGATCGTGGCGTCCATCATTCCTCCGTCCCGCCTACTGTCAAACCGTCTATACGCAAGGTCGGCTGGCCGACGCCCACCGGCACGCTCTGACCGTCCTTGCCGCAGGTCCCGACGCCGGTATCGAGGGCGAGATCGTTGCCGACCATGGCCACCCGGGTGAGGACATCGGGGCCATTGCCGATGATCGTCGCCCCACGCACCGGCCGACCGATGCGACCCTGTTCTATGAGATAGGCCTCGGAGGCCGAGAACACGAACTTGCCGGAGGTGATGTCCACCTGGCCGCCGCCGAAATTGACCGCGTACAGGCCCTTTTTGACCGACGCGATGATCTCCTCGGGCGGCGTCTGTCCGGCAAGCATATAGGTATTGGTCATGCGCGGCATCGGCAGATGCGCATAGGACTCGCGACGCCCATTGCCGGTGGGGCTCATACCCATGAGCCGCGCATTCATGCGATCCTGAATATAGCCGCGCAATACGCCGCGCTCGATCAAAATGGTGCTCTGAGTCGGGGTCCCCTCGTCATCGACGTTGAGCGAGCCGCGGCGCCCCGGCAGGGTGCCATCATCGACCACGGTACAGGTATCGGCCGCGATCTTGTCCCCCAGCCGGCCGGCAAAGGCCGATGTGCCCTTGCGGTTGAAGTCGCCTTCGAGCCCATGGCCTATGGCCTCATGCAGCAGGATGCCCGGCCACCCGGGACCCAGCACCACCTGCATGGTCCCGGCCGGGGCGCTCGCGGCCTCGAGGTTTACGAGCGCCTGGCGCACGGCCTCGCGCGCGTAGGACAACGCCCGCTCCTCGGTGAGGAAGTATCCGTAATCGGTGCGCCCGCCGCCCCCTGCGGTGCCGTGTTCGCGGCGGCCGTCCTGCTCCACTATGACCGTCACGTTCAGGCGCACAAGGGGCCTGACATCGGCCGCCATGACGCCGTCGCTACGCACGACCAGTATGGTCTCCTGAGATCCGCCCAGGCTCGCCATCACCTGCTTTACGCGCGGGTCGATGCGGCGCGCCTCTTGCTCGACGCGCTCGAGCAGCGCCACCTTGGCGGTGTCCTCGAGGCTGTGAAGGGGATCGAGGGGCTGATACAACGAGAGCGCCCCGCCATCGCGCTTCGCCAGCGCCACGGTCTGCTCCCGCCCCCCGCGGGCTATGGCGCGCGCCGCGGTCGCGGCATCGATGAGCGCCGGCAACATGATCTCGTCGGAATAGGCAAATCCGGTCTTCTCGCCGGCGATCGCGCGCACCCCGACGCCCTGCTCTATGTGCCGATTCCCCGACTTGACCTGGCCCTCCTCCAGAGACCAGGACTCCTGACGGCTATACTGGAAATACAGGTCGGCGTAGTCGATGTGGTGCCCGAGCATACGCCCCATCACCTGATCGATCTCGCCTGCGCCTATCCCCGCGGGGACGAGCAGCGATTCACGGGCGCGCTCCAGATTGCGACTATGGGAATTGTCTGTCGTCATAACAATCTCCGATGCATGACACTGGGTAGGCGGCGGCGAACCGCGGCCAGGGTCGCCTGGTCGATGCGCGCCATGGCGATCCCGGGCCCCTCGGGCCGCTCTGCCAGGATCGCGCCCCAGGGGTCTACGATCAGGCTATGGCCGTAGGTGGTGCGGCCGTTGTCGTGCCGCCCGCTTTGCGCCGCAGCGATGATATAGGAACTGTTTTCGATAGCCCTGGCGCGCACCAGGACCTCCCAATGCGCCTGACCCGTCGGGACCGTAAACGCCGCGGGAAGGGCCACCATCTCGGCACCCCCGTCGAGCAGCGCGCGAAACAGCTCCGGAAAACGCAGATCGTAACAGATGGCCAATCCCAGGCGGCCCCAAGGCGTAGGCACCGTCACCGCCGCCGGGCCTGCCTCGAAGCCATCGGACTCGGCGTAACGCTCGCCGGGCCCGAGATCCACGTCGAACAGATGGATCTTATCATAACGCGCGACCCGCTCCCCGTGATCGTTGAACACGAGACACGCGGCGCGCAGCCGCGCGGGATCGCGCGAGCGCATGGGGATGGTGCCGGCCACGACCCACATGCCAAGCGTCCGGCAGGCACCGGAGATGGCCTCTTGCATGGGTCCGCCCTCATCGGTCTCGGCGTGGCGCAGGCGCAACTCTTGCGAATCGGCCATGAGCGCGAAGTTCTCCGGCAGCACCGCAAGCTTGGCGCCTTGCCCATGGGCCTCGCGCAGGGCCGCCTGCGCGAGGGCCAGATTGGCTGCGACATCGCGCCCCGAGCCCATCTGGACCGCGGCCGCTATGGCCGTCACTCCTTGTCGGGCTTCCTGTGAATGCTGGGTTTGCTCCATGGCCCCTCGACGTAATAGGTTGTTTGTGTGCCCTGATCGATCTCGTGGGCGAATATCTTCTGCATGAGCAGGACCGCCGCGCCCGCGATCGGACCACCGAGCAGGCCGGTGGCGAGCGTGACGTTGTTCTGTATGCGCGGCTGTACCCGAATCCGCAGATTGAAGGTGCGGGCGGCCAGATCGGCCTCGCCGGCCACGATCATATCGGCCGACGGCCCGGCAATATGAATGCCCGGGGTCTTGGCATGGCCATTGAAGGCCGTCAGCGTGCCATCGATGCTATTAAAGGCAAATCCCCGCCCGAAGATGCCGTCAAAATCCAGGGTCAGATAGCGGGTCAGAGAGTCCACATTGAAGATCCCGAGCAGTTTGCCTGCCCCCTCCTTGACCCTGATGAATCGGCCATCATGCGATGCGAACCGCATGTGGCCCGTGAGGTGGCGCAAGGCGAAGGCCTCGGGGCCTCCGGGCCAGCTTATGGTCCCGCTCGCCGTCGTGCGTCCGCCCGCGACCTGATGGGGCAGACCCCAGGCCGACAGGCTACGCCCCAGGTCCGTACTGGCGAAGGCGAGCGTAAACTGCGACTCGGATTGGCCACCCCGCCTCGTCCATTGCCCGGACCCGCTCAGGCGCGCCGGCGGCTGGACGACGGTGATCCGCCGAAAACGAAACCCGTCGGCATTCGGGGCGCCATCGATCACGACATGACCAAGGGCGTCGCCATCGACGGTCAGGCTATTGGCGGTAAACCGGACCGCCGGCAAGCGGCGCGGATCACGCACCGATGGCGTGGACTTGGGCGCATGCGGTGCGCGGGATGACGCCGGTATCACGAGGCGGGTCAAGTGCAAGGCGAGCGCCGGGTGCGGTCTTTCGCGCCAGGTCACGCTCCCGGCCACATCCGGCCCCTCGAGCACCCCGGCCCATGTGGCCGCCTGACGCTCAAATCGCGCGTGCACAACGCCAAACGAGCGGCCCGCCCACACCAGGGATCCGACATAGCCGGCCAACGCCCGGGGCGTGGCGAGCGAGGGCACCTGCGCCGCGGGATAGGTGCGCGAGAGACCCTGAACGAAGGTGATCCAGGGTGCGATTGCGAGATAGCCGCTGCGTACGCCGACCGCAAGGCCAGGGGACACGACCTTGGGGGGCAGCGCCGATCCTACGCCGACCCATAGCCCCTGGCGGCCACCACGCGCGCGCGCATAGGCAAGCCCCAGATGGCGGGCCACGACGCCGTGCGCGAATACCCCCCGGGCGTCGCTCACCATCGTAAGCCGCAAGGTCGCCGGGACCCCTGCGGCCTTGCCCGCCGGATAGGGGAGGTCGAGCGCCAGGGCGCGCAGATCGGCCCGCACCCGGGCGACCAGGCGCCGCCGCCTGATCACATGCAGGCGCCAGTTCACGGGGCCGTGCACATAGCGCCGGGCAGGACCCGCCAGGGCCGCAAGGTGCGCGGCGTCGATCATACCCGTAGCGCCCCCGCCCACGCCGCCGTGAGGCAAAGGCGCAAGCGTCAGCGCAAACGGCCCGCCGAGCAGGCGCCCCGACAGCCGGGCGCGCTCGGGGCCGGCGCCGTTGAATGCCACCGTACCGGTCAGGGCCCGCCAGCGTAGGGCCCTCGGCCCCAAGGGATAGCGCAGGGTGGCATGGGCAAGGCTCACCTGTCCATGCAGCGCCAGGGGCCCCTGGCGGCGCGAGAACGGGATGTCGAGCACCAGTGAAAGCTGCGCCGCCCCGGCCCCGGAGATCGTCGTCGGCAACACCGCCTGCAGCGGGCGCCGGACATGGGGCAAGACCACCGTGAGGACCTTCCCCAGGCCGCCTTGCGCATGCACGCGCACGGTCACCGTGCCCGAGGGCGTCCCCAGCGGGCCCGCATGCACCGATACCTTCGGGACCGGCAGGCCCCCCAACACCCCTGAGCCGCGCACGGACAGCGCGGCGCCGGTTTCGCTTGCCGTCACCATCAGGTGACGCGCGCTCGGCCAGTCGGGCAGAAACCGATAGCGGCCGCGCCTTATGTGCAGCCTGACATGGAATACGCCGTTCCCATCACGAAACGGGAAATCGGCGAGCGGCCCCTCCAAAGTGACGTGGCCGCGGGTCACGAGTCCTGCGCGTATGGTGCGCGTCAGCCACTGCCGCAGAGGGCGATGCAGGGTGCGCGGATACAGATTCTTGAGCGCAGACAGATGCACATCATGCAAGACGGCCTTGAGAAACAGGACCGGACCCTGTCTTATCGTGCGTGACCCGCTGGCCACGGCATCGATGGTCCCGGCGCTCGATAGGAGATGCAGGGCCGAAAGCCTCCACGACAGGCCTTGGGCATCCGTGTGCCACGACACGTGCGCGGCCAGGGCCTGAACATGCAGCGGGCCTGGCAACGCCGCCGGTCCGCGCACGAGCCCATGGATGCCGCTTAGGGTAAGCGCTCCGGAATGGGTGCTTGCCACCACCGTACCCGAGGCATGGGCAAAAAACGGCCCGGAACCCGGGTGCCCAAGGCCCAGACCCGTAAAGTGGGCGCGCACTTCATAGTGCCGCCGGCCGGCGCGCAGATCGAGGCGCGTGAGCGTACCCCGGGGGCCGAGCCCCAGCCAGGCGGCGATGGGTCTGTTGCGCGGGTGCAGGTGCAGGTGGGAGGCCAAATAGACGACCTGAGTGAGGTGCAGGCGGGTTGCGTCCACGGACCACTGCCGCCCCCGGCGCGCGACATAAAGGCTTTTCGTGCGCGAATCGACGCCGGCCAGAGAGGAGACCACGTCCGCCGCATACAGGCGGAAGCCCTGGGGGGTCATCTTTAAGCTAAAGCGCCCGGCGAGGCCGCCAATGGCCATCGCCCGGCTCACGCTATTGGCGGGGACGAAGACCCGCGCCAACGCCACCTTGCCGCCGACAAACCCGAGCCGACCCTGGTCCCAATCGCTCCAGAGCCGTCCATTGACCGTGCCGGCAAGCGGCCGGAGGCCGCGACGGCCTGTCAGTGCCGCCGCGGCCTGAAGGTCGAGGGCGGCGGCATGGATGCCCACCGCGCCGTCAAAATGCGCGCGCGAGATCCTGCGGCCGGCGAACTCGACGGTCACCTGGCAGCGCCCGCACACCCCCGGTATCGAGGCCGAGGCGGTCAGGGTATGATCCTTGATGCCGGTCGCCCAGCTGGCATCGAGCGCCTCAAGCGAGACGGTATGCGGTCCCGGCAGCGCGACCGTGATCTGTCCGGCCTCAAGCCGCAGGGCGGATATCATTCCCAGAAACCGCCGCCAATCGAAAACGGGTCCCGCATGGCGCGCTAGCCCCACGATATGGACGCCGTGCGCGGTCTCGCGCAGACTCAGATGCATGCCATTGATGCCGATAAACGCCGGCCACAGGCGGCCGCGCGCCAAGGCAAGCCATGACAGATCGACGCGCACCGCGCCTGCCGCCACCGCCGGGCCCGCGCGGCCCATGACCACAACATCCCGAAGCACGATCCCGGGACGCCAGCCGGCCCGCGCCGCAAGCGCCCCGACACGCACCTGAGCCCCGGCTGCGCGCGTCAGGGCCGCCTCGAGCGCCGGCCGGTCGGCCTGCAGAAGCGGCGTAAGCCACACAGGGCTCGTCGCAAGCGCTGCGGCCACGAGCGCCGCGCACGCACCCATTGCGGCGACCAGATACCGCACACCGCGGCTTCGGCGGCGCCAGAAGCCTTGTACACGCGCCCTGAGCCCTACCATCGAATCATCGACTCAGATTCCCCCGAGGGATCCGGTCACGCATCGCCCTAGGCGCTTCACGTGAGGACCACCTCGTATTCTTCCTGATTGTAGAGCGGCTCGACCTGAAGGAGAATGGGCTTTCCGATAAACTCCTGCAGGCGCGCCAGGCCCTGCGCCTGATCATCGTTAAGCCTATCGACCACGACCTGGGAGGCAACCACCAGGTATTGGTCCGTGTCGAACTGCCGGGCCTCCCGCAGGATCTCGCGGAAGATCTCGTAGGTTACGGTCTCGGGGGTCTTCAATACCCCGCGGCCCTTGCATGCCGGACAGGTCTCGCACAGCAGGTGCTCCAGGCTCTCGCGCGTGCGCTTGCGCGTGATCTCCACGAGACCCAGGACCGACATATCGGCGATCGAGGCCTTGACGCGATCACGGGCGAGCGCCCGCTCGAGCGCCCGCAGGACCTGGCGCTTGTGTTCGGGATCGCCCATGTCGATGAAATCCACGATGATCATGCCACCGAGATTGCGCAGGCGCAGCTGGCGGGCGATGGCATGCGCGGCCTCGAGGTTGGTCTTAAAAATGGTCTCGGCGAGGTTGCGGTGTCCGACATATGTGCCGGTATTCACGTCGACCGTGGTCATGGCCTCGGTCTGGTCAATGACGAGATAGCCGCCGGACTTGAGCGCCACCCGGCGGTCCAGGGCCCGCTTGATCTCGTCTTCCACGGAATAGAGGTCAAATATCGGCCGCTCCCCCGGGTAATATTCGATGCGCGGGGCCACATCGGGGACGAATTCCAGGGCAAACTCCTGGGCCTTGGCATACATCTCGCGCGAATCGATGCGCACCTTCTCGACATTGTCGCGCACCAGATCACGCATGGCGCGCAGCACGAGCGACAGGTCTTCGTGAACCAGCCCGCGCTGTCCTGGCTCGCTCATGCGCTCGCCCACGCGCGCCCAGAGCTTGCGCAGATAGCGGATGTCGCGCTTGAGCTCCTCCTCGCTTGCCTGCTCGGCCATGGTGCGCAGGATGAAGCCCCCGGGCTCATCACCCATGGCCGAACGCACGGCGGCGCGCAGCCGCTCGCGCTCTTCCTCGTCGTCGATCTTTTGCGAGATGCCGATATGGTCGCTCGTCGGCATGTAGACGACATAGCGGGCCGGGAGGCTCACCTGCGTCGTGAGCCGCGCGCCCTTGGTACCAATCGGGTCCTTGACGACCTGCACGGTCACATCCTGGCCCTCGACGAGCGCCACCCCGCCGTCGCCGGACTTCATCTCCGCGGTCTGCAGAAACGCGGTGCGTTCAAGCCCGATATCGATGAAGGCCGCCTGCATGCCCGGAAGGAAGCGCGATACCCGGCCCTTGTAGATATTCCCGACCAGGCCCCGGTGGCTCGCGCGCTCGATATGGACCTCCTGCAGCACCCCGTTTTCGACCACCGCGACACGGGTCTCCTGGGGCGTCACATTGATCAGAATCTCCTCGCTCATAAAAGACCCTCGGCCGCCAGCAGCTGGCCGCATTCATATAATGGCAGGCCGACGACACCGGAATAGCTCCCCACAAGGCGTGCGACGAACAACGCCGCGCGGCCCTGAATGGCGTAGCCCCCGGCCTTGCCGATCGGCTCGCCGGTCGCGCAATAGGCGTCGATCTCCGATGCGCTCAGGGCCTTGAAGGTCACGTCGCTGCGCGAGTGCGTCTCATTGTGCCCGCGGCCTATGAGGCACAGCGCGGTATAGACGGTGTGCCGGGCCCCCGACAGGCGGCTCAGGGCCGCGCGCGCCGCGGGGATATCGGCCGGCTTATGCACGATCACGCCCTCATGCACGACGATGGTATCGGCACCCAGGACCGGTGCCGCGACAAGCCCCCGGCGGTCGCGTTCGCGTTGCCCCGCGCAGGCCTTTTCGTGGGCCATGCGCCGCACATACCTCCAGGGCCTCTCGCCTGGTCGCGGCGTCTCGTCGATATCCGGCGCAAGCGTCATGAACGCCACGGCGATCTGGTGTAAGAGCTCCTGCCGGCGCGGCGAGGCCGAGGCGAGATAGATCACGATGATCCCCTATGATAAGGCTGCCCGCTCAAGGCGCTGTAGGCGCGATAGATCTGCTCGGCGAGCATGACCCGCACCAGCGCATGCGGAAACACGAGCGGCGACAAGGACCAGCGGTCCGAGGCCGCGTTCAGGCAGGCGTCGGCAAGCCCTTCCGCCCCCCCGATCAGAAAGACGAGCGGCCGGCCCGTGGCAAGCCACGCCTCGAGATCGCACGCAAGCGCCTCGCTGGTGCGCATGCGCCCGGCGACATCGAGCGCCACGATGAGGGCGTGCCGGGGTGCCGCGCCAAGCAGCCGCTCCCCCTCCTCGCGCCTCCCCTTATCCCGGTCACCGCCACGCGTCCAGCGCGCCGGCGCGATCTCGGACAGCTCCAGACGATAGGGCCCGGGCAGGCGGCGGGCATAGTCGGCGAACCCGGCCTGCACCCACCCCGGGACCCGTGTGCCGATTGCCAGAAGGCGCATCGCCACGGATCAGCGCCTGGGGCGGCGCTCGCGCACGGCGTCCTCATGCGCCCCGAACCCCTCGGACCAGAGCTTCTCCAGGGCGTAGAACGCGCGGGTCTTGGGGTGCATGACATGGACCAGGACATCCCCGCCATCGATCAGCACCCACTCGCCGTCGCCAAGCCCCTCGACACCCTGGGGCTTATAGCCGGCCTCGCGCAAGGAGTCATCGACCTTGCGGCCGATCGATGTCACATGGCGCGTGGACGTCCCGCTGGCGATGATCATGGTGTCGGTCACGTCGGTCAAGGACCGTACGTCAAGGACCGCGATGTCCTCGGCCTTGGCCTGTTCGAGCGCCTCTCGTACCCGTTCAACCTTGGTCATGACACGATGATCTCCGATACAGTCCATGGGTCTCAATATAAGCCGATACCTCGGGCGGCAACCACGCCTCCGGGGCCGCGCCGGTGGCGAGCGCCTGACGCAACGCGGTGGCGGACTCCGGGCGGGTGCTTGCCGTAAACAGCAAGGCGCGACCGCAGTCCGCCCCGAGCAACTCCCCGCCGGAGTCTACGAGATGCGGCCGGACCCACTCCGGAGGCCTGTCCCCACACCCCGGGCGACTGACGATGATGATATGCGCCAATCCCAGGATACGCCGCCAGCGATGCCAGGTCGGCAGGCCCACGACGGCATCCGCCCCGAGAATCAGGGCAAGCGGCTGTGCGCGGCGCGAGCGCAGGATGGCAAGCGTATCGGCCATGTAGGATGGGCCTTCGCGCTGATACTCGGTCTCATCAATGGCAAAGCGCGGATCATTCGAGAGCGCAAGCCGCAGCATCGCCAGCCTGTGACCGGCATCCGCGCACGGCGCTGGCCGATGCGGCGGACGGGCCGCGGGCACGAATACGATGCCAGACAGCGGTAATGCGCCCATCAGGGCATCGGCGACCGCGACATGGCCGCGGTGCACCGGGTCGAAGGTCCCGCCGAAAACCCCCAGGAGAGAGCGCTTACCGGCGGATATGCCCGTCACCCCACACCACGAACTTCTGAGAGGTCAGGCCCTCGAGTCCGACCGGACCGCGCGCATGGAGCTTGTCGGTGCTGATACCGATCTCGGCCCCCAGGCCGTACTCGAATCCGTCGGCAAAACGCGTCGAGGCATTGACCATCACGGAACTCGAATCCACCTCGCGCATAAAACGCTGCGCATGCGTCCAGTTCTCGGTCACGATCGCGTCGGTATGCCGCGAGCCATAGCGGCCGATATGGGCGATGGCCTCGTCCACGCCGGCCACCACCCGTATCGCCAGGATCGGCGCCAGATACTCGGTCTCCCAATCCTGCTCGGTGGCCGGCACCATGTCCGGCACCAGATCGCGGGCCTTGGGACAGCCGCGCAGCTCGACTCCGTGCTCACGATAGGCGCGCGCAAGCGGCCCAAGAAGCGCCTTCGCGCAGCGTTCGGCGACGAGCAGGGTCTCCATGGTATTGCAGGTCCCGTAGCGCTGGGTCTTGGCGTTCACCGCCACCGCCAGCGCCTTGGCCGGATCCGCAGACTCATCGATGTAGACGTGGCAGACGCCATGCAGGTGCTTGAGAACCGGCATGCGCGCCTCGGCCGCCACGAGCTCGACCAAGCCCTTGCCGCCCCGCGGAATGACGAGGTCGAGCACGCCGCCCATATGCAAAAGCTCCAGGACGGCCGCCCGGTCGGTGGTCTCGACCAGCCCCAGGGCCCCCGGCGGCAGGCCGGCTGCCGCCAGGCCCTCGCGCAGGCAGCGGCCGATGATGGCGTTGGAATGCAGCGCCTCGGAACCGCCGCGCAAAATGACCGCATTGCCGGACTTAAGACACAGCCCCGCGGCATCGGCGGTCACGTTGGGCCGCGATTCGTAGATGATGCCGATCACGCCGAGCGGCACGCGCATGCGTCCGACCTGAATACCCGAGGGGCGCATGGCAAGCCCGGTGATCTCGCCGACCGGGTCCGGAAGGGCTGCGATCTCGTTGAGCCCCCGCGCCATCTGTTCGATGCGCTCCGGCGTCAAGGTCAGGCGATCGATGAGCGCATCATCGAGGCCGGCATCCCGCGCCGATGCCACATCGCGGTCGTTTGCCGCGCGGATCTCTCCGGCCTGCGCCCGCAGGCGCAAGGCGGCCGCGTCCAAGGCCCGGTTCTTGTCGCCCGTGGTTGCCCGCGCCATGCCCGGGGCCGCCTCGCGCGCCGCCTGCCCGAGGGCCCGCATGTAAGTCGCGATATCCGCCATCACTCCCGCCCGTCCCCGCACGGCATGCCCGCAAGCCCCAGGGCCACACGTTCGATCATGACCCACACATCACCCTCCGCCCGGCCCTTATTGACCCGATCGAGCTCCGTGCAGACCCGCAATAGGGCGCGCAGCCGCGGCCCCGAAAGCCTTCGCAAGGCGGCCTGCAGCAAGGCCTGCCGCGCCGGCCACACCCGCTCACCCCGAAAGAGCTCGGCCATAGAGGCCTTGTGCGCCTGATGCCACGCCATGCGGCCAAGCAGTCGCACCTCGCGCGCCAACGCCCATGATACCAGTATCGGGTCCCGGGCCTCCATGCGCAAGCGGTTCGTATACCGGTGGGTGGCGGCCAGATCACCCTTGAGGGCGGCATCCGTGACCGCAAACACATCAAAGCGCGCCTCGTCGCCGATGATCATGGCGAGTGCCTCGGCATCCGCGCGGGGCTCGCATGCGAGGCGCGCGATGGCATCGGCCGCGGCCCCCATGTTGCCTTCCGTGAGGTAGGTCAGGCGCCGCGCGAGCTCCTCGTCGCTCATCCCCGCCTGGCGCAATCGCGCGCGCACCCAGGCCAGCAGCGCATCGCCCGTAAGGGGTGTCGCGGTCACGACATCCCCCGCCTCTGCCACCGCCTCGACCCATGCGGCCTTCTGAGCGGCGCGATCGAGCGCCCCGGTCACCACGAGCAGCACGGCATCCGGCGCCACCAGCGGCAGGCAGGAGGGCAGCTCGCGGCCCAGGCCCTCGCGGGCCTCGCGCACCCGCAGCTCATGGAGGCTGCGCGCGGCAAACAGCGAGGGCGAGGCCAGCGCCTCGCGAAACTGCCCCCAGGAGAACCCGCTCTCGAGAAAAAAGCGCTGGCGCTCGCCGATGCCCGCGGCCGTGGCCGCCTCCACGATACGCGTCACCGCCTCCTCGATCAAAAACGGTTCGTCCCCGCACACGAGGTACACGCGGCGCAGATCGCGCAGCCGCGCCGGCAGGTCCTCGGCCTTAAGGCGCATGGGGCTTTTGGGGCGCGGTCGCCGCCACCGGGGCGGCCGGCGGCCCCTTGTAGGCGGCCAGCGCCCAGACGATCTGGCGGGCGGCTGACGCCCGCATGCGCCCCTCGAGATAACTCTGCTCGCGGGCCATGGCCAGCACATTCTCGGGGTCGAAGCTATACTCGCGCTGCGCGCGCACCGTGCGCGGCGCCATGAGTACGCGCCCTTTGGGCCCCACGAGACTAAAGGTCACCGCATAATCGAGGAGATAGGCGCTGGCCCCGCCGTTGCTATTTAAGGTCACGATCACCGGGGTCATGACCTCGCCTTGCAGGACCACGGTCGGCGCCGGGCGGCGCTCTACGATCTCCACCCCGCGGTCCTCCAGGGCATGGCGCACGGCGAGCACGACCCCCGGATATTTCAGGCCGCTCGATATCATGCGCACGCGCAGGACCGAGAGCGACTGCGGCAGGGCGAATTCCCGCGCCGTACGCAGATGAAAGCCGCAGCCCGCAAGGAGCAGCACACCAAGCCCTGCGGCCAGCAGGCGCCTCATGCGGTGACGATGTTGATGAGGCGCCCCGGGACCACGACCACCTTGGCCACCGACTTGCCCTCGAGATGGCGCATGACCGTCTCGTCGGCAAGCGCGCGCGCCTCGATCTGCGCGCGCTCGCAATCGGTATCGACGGTGATCTCGGCGCGGCGCTTGCCGTTGACCTGCACCACCAGGCGCACGCGCGCGCGCCGCAAGGCGCCGGCATCGACCGCGGGCCAGGGGGCATCAATGATCGCCTCGGGCGCAAATCCGAGGTCTTGCCAGAGGCGATGGGTGATATGCGGCACGATAGGCGCAAGCAGGCGCAAAAGGAGGCTTACCCCCTCATACAAGAGCCGCGCGCCGGATTCCGACTCGCGCTCGTCCAAAAGCCGCTGCAGGATATTGGCAAGGCCCATGCAGGCCGCCACCACGGTATTGAAGTGATACCGCCCATAGTCGCGCAGGGCCTGATCGAGCAGGGCCTGCATATCGGCCCGCAACGGCCTGTGGGCCTCGTCACATTCCCCGTCTGCGGGGCGCGGGCGCTGCGCAACGCTGCGCGCAAGGCCCCACAGCCGCCGCAGGAACCGATGGGCCCCGGCCACCGCCTCGTCGCTCCACTCCAAAGACTGCTCCGGAGGCGCCGCGAACATGATGAAAAGCCGTGCGGTGTCGGCGCCGTATGTCTCGATCAGGGCCTGCGGATCGACCGTGTTGCCCTTGGACTTGGACATCTTGGTCCCGTCTTTTAGGACCATGCCCTGGGTCAGCAGGCGAGTGAAGGGCTCGTCGTTTCCGATGAGCCCTTCGTCGCGCAAAAGCTTATTGAAAAACCTGGCATAGAGTAGGTGCAAGATCGCGTGCTCGATCCCGCCGATGTACTGGTCGACCGGCAGCCAATGGCGTGCGCGCGCATCGAGCATCTCCTGATCGTTGTCGTGGCAACAGTAACGGGCGTAATACCAAGACGACTCCATGAAGGTGTCGAAGGTGTCGGTCTCGCGGCGCGCGGGGCGACCGCATTGCGGACACGGGACATTCACGAAATCCTCACGCAGGGCAAGCGCCGAGCCGCCTTGCGTGATGACCACATCCTCCGGCAGGCGTACCGGCAGATCCCGGTCGGGGACCGGCACCACGCCGCAAGAGTCGCAATAGATCATGGGGATGGGCGCGCCCCAATACCGCTGGCGCGACACCCCCCAATCGCGCAGTCTGAGCTGCACGCGCGGGGCGCCGGCGCCACTGCGGGCAAGGGCCTCGACGATACGCGTGCGCGCCTCGCGCGCATCGAGTCCGGTAAACGGGCCGGAGTCGATCAAGCGCCCGGGGCCGGTGTAAGCGGCCTCACGCACCAGGTCCCGGGCATCGCCCTGGTAGTCCTCCGGGACCACCACCGGCACCACCGGCAGGTGGTAGCGTTGCGCGAACGCGAAGTCCCGCTCATCATGCGCGGGGACCGCCATCACCGCCCCCTCGCCATAGCCCATGAGCACGAAATTGGCGGCATACACCGGCAGGGTCCGGCCGGTCAACGGGTGGATGGCGCGCCGGCCGGTGTCGACACCGCGCTTTTCCATGGTCTCCAGGGCCGCCTCGGCGGTCTGCGCCACACGGCACTCCTCACGAAACCGCGCGACCTCTGCGCGCTCGGCGCTGGCCGCGACCGCCAGCGGGTGCTCGGCGGCCACCGCCAGATAGGTCGCGCCCATGAGCGTGTCGGGCCGGGTCGTAAAAACCGTGAGCGGCCCGAAGTCCTCCACCGCAAACCGAATCTCGGCCCCCTCGGAGCGCCCGATCCAGTTGCGCTGCATGGCCGCCACCCGCTCCGGCCAGCCGGGCAGGGTATCGAGACCGGCCAGGAGTTCATCGGCGTAGGCGGTGATGCGCAGAAACCATTGGCGGATCTCGCGGCGCTCAACCGGCGTATCGCAGCGCCAGCAGCGCCCCTCTATGACCTGCTCATTGGCCAGTACGGTCTGATCCTTGGGGCACCAATTGACCGGTGCGGTGGCGCGATAGGCGAGCCCCTTGCGGTACAGACGGGTAAACAGCCACTGCTCCCAGCGGTAATACTCAGGGCGGCAGGTGGTGATCTCGCGCCGCCAATCATAGGCAAGGCCCAGGCGCTTTAACTGGTCGCGCATGGCGGCGATATTGTCGTAGGTCCATTGCGCAGGCGGCACCCCATTGCGCTCCGCGGCGCCCTCGGCGGGCAGCCCGAAGGCATCCCAACCCATCGGCTGCAGGACGTTCATGCCCTGCATGCGCCGAAAGCGGCTGATCACATCCCCGAGCGTGTAGTTGCGCACATGCCCCATGTGCAGGCGCCCGGATGGGTAAGGGAACATGGACAGACAATAGAACTTGGGACGCGCTGCGTCCTCGGTGACCTCGAAACTGTGCGTGCGCGCCCAGAAGTCCTGGGCCTCGCGCTCTACATCGATCGGGGAATAACGGTCATCCATCGAACCTATGGCTCACTTCGCTTTGGCAGGGCCCTATTATCCATGGATTGGCCCGGCACGTCTTGGGGTGGCCCGGCCTGGCCCACGCCCCGGCCACCCCGGATTGGCCGCCGGGACCGGCGACATCCCGGCCATAACGGGCACCGATACCGCAAGCCGTTCAAGGGCCGCCCGCGCGACCATGCGCCCTGGGGATGGCCTAAAGAGGGCCCCGGCACCCGTGAAGGCCCACGACGATCGTCGCGGGCGGGCCACGCCCGGGCCGCATCCCGCGCCGCCCGCGGCCCCTTCCGGGGCCCGACCCCAAGGCCTCGTCACCTGCCCTTATCGAGGACCCGCGCGCACGCCCGGACACGTCGGCAAAGACAAAGGGGCAGTCACATCGCCCTGCCGGGGATCCCCCCGGCCGATCGTGGCGATGCGCGATCCGCCCGGCGATTGGGTCTGCGCTCGCGCACCAGCGGCACGCCCCAGCTTCTCCCGGTCCTTACGGCAAGGGCGGGCACGCGTCTTTTGCGCGGTCCGTGCGCGGGCGCCGAGCGTTTGGCATTCCCGCCGCAACCCTGCCAACGGTATCGCAGACTCAGCTTTCCTGCTGAATGCGCTCGATCAGCAGCCGCTTCATTTCGAAACGCGCCTGCTCGAACGCCTCGTCGATATAGCCACGCGCCGACAACGCCATCAGCCGATCACAGGCCTGAGCCAGCGGCGCACCGCGAGCGCCGAGACCCACGATGTAGCGATGAACGGGGTTGTTGGCTTGGCAAAACCGGGTGAGCGTTTCCGAGTCGTCCGCGCCGCGTGCCGCATCCGCGAGGCGCGCCGCACAACCCGCGTTATCCATGAACACGGCCAGGGCACCCAGGGCGGTGGCGGGCCGATCTAACACCATGCGCGTATGATGGTTATCGATCCATGCCGGGACGTCCTGGGCCGGCATGGGGCGGGCAATGGCATAACCCTGGCCGTGGTCTGCGCCGAAGAGAGCGGCTGCCTCAAGCAGCGCGGGGGTCTCCAGTCCCTCGACTACCACCTGCTTGCCCATATCTTGGGCCAAGCGTGTCAGGTGACGCATGAACGCGAGCGTCCGCATCGGGTCGCCTGTATGGCTGCACACCAAGCCTTGATCGATCTTGACGGCATCGAAAGGCAGCCTATCCAGGCGCAGCAGGCTGCTGTAGCCGGAGCCCAGGTCGTCTTCGGCCAGCTGCACACCCAGGGCCTTGAAGTCGGCGATCGCCCGGTCGCGGACCGCGAAGTCGGCGGCCTCCTCTGACTCCAATAACTCCAGCCTCAACCGGTCCGGACCGAGATCTCTGTCTGTAAGCATGCCTTTCACGAGGCGGAAATAGCGGCTGTCGGACAGACCTTGCGCGGGTAGATTCACGGACACCATCAGATCATGTCCCGCGGCCTTCCAGCTCGTCAGGGCGTCGAGCGCCTGAAAGAGCCCCATTTCGAAGAGTAGACACAAATCGTCGTCGGTGAGTGTTGGCAGGAATTGCCCTGGCGAAACAAGCGCCCCGGAATCCTCGCGCAATCGCGCCAGGGCCTCGACGCCTATCGTCCGGCCGCTGCGCAGTTCGATGATGGGTTGATAATGCATGATGAGCGCGCCCCGCTCCAAAAGTTCGCGGCAGCGCAGCCGGGCCTCGAAGCCGAGCGGAGCCGGGGCGGCCATTCCAAGCCGGGGCAGCGTGAACCCCAGGAGCTGGCGCAGGTGATCCAGCATGCGGCGTTGCTCATCTCCGGAGAATCCGCCCGGATACGGACAGTACAGGGTCAGGACAGCCCGCACAGGGCCATCAGGTGGCGCGATCGGGATAGCGGCCAAGGACCGTATACCCGACGCCAGCGCAAAATCGCGCCACGGTTCCATGCGCGGGTCTGTGGCATAATTCAGGCAATGCTCGATCTCGCCGCTGTGCCAGGCCCGTCCGGTAGGCCCCTGGCCCTCGGCCGACGGGCCGGTCTCGATCGGTCGCGCGCGGCCTTCGGCCAGGGCTTGGAGATAGGTCTTGAAGACCTCGCCGGCGGCGAATTCGAAGGTGTAACGGCCATGCATATCCGGGCGGCCTATCGTGACCGCCGCGACTTCATCGAGCGCGGCAAGTACGTCGACCGTACCTTGGGCCAGCTCGGCAAAGTGCGTCGCGCGCATGATGAGGGCATCCATGCGGCGCATGGCCTCGCCGCGGGCGGCATGAATTGCGGCATAACCCTCGAGTTGCGCCTGCAGATCCACGCTGATGCGCAGGCTTAGGATGGCGTGACCGGGGCGGGTATGGGGCAAGGCCGAATGCAGCTCTGCGGTGAGCAGGCCGTATGCCTCAACCAGCCACGAGGGTTCGATGCCCATCATGGCGTGTGCTCGGCCGAGTCGAAGGGCCGCCTGGCGATGCGTCGTCTCCTGCAGGCCGGGATCGAGTAGCCAACGCAAGTGGGCCATCAGGGCCTCGCGCTGACGATGCTGCTCGGCCTGCGACAATTCCTGTATCGGTCGGCCTTCGGGCGAGGTGGCGAAATGCGCGTAAAAGGCCGCGCCAAACACCGCAACCCAGGCAAGCATATCCGCGTGCTGCCGGGCCAGGATGGCTTGCGCTGCCGGACTGTAGGGAGCAGGGACTCGAAACGATGGAAATTCCTCCCCCTGCGACGCAGACGCCGTCGCTAACGGCTGGCTCCCATCGAACAATGACCACCAGCGCAGGCGCGTGGCTTTCTGCGCCTTGGCGACGTACATGGCCTGGTCCGCTGCGCGCAACAACGCATTGGCGTCATTGCCGTAGTCTCCACACAAGGGGTAGACGATAACGCCAAGGCTCGCATCAATGCGCGCCTGAATGTCTTTTTCCAGGGCGATCGGCTGGATAATGGCTTCGTGAAGGCGCGCAAGCAGCGCCTCGAGGTCATCGAGGTCCTCGATATCCTCGAATACAATGACGAACTCGTCGCCGCCCAGCCGGGCCACAAAGTCATTCTGACGCAATCCGGCCTTGATGCGCCGCGCGATCTCGCACAGGAGGACGTCGCCCGCCGTGTGCCCATGGGTGTCGTTGATCGACTTGAAATCGTCCAAGTCGAGCATGCTCACGACCAGGAGCCGCTCCCCGCCCACGGCGCGCGCCGGCGCCCCCTCGAGACGCTGATCGAGGGCCGCGCGGTTGGGCAGATCCGTGAGCGGATCATGCAAAGCAAGCCGCTCCAGCCTGCGGTGCTCGGCTACCAGGACCGCCTCGCGTCCCAAGGCGGCGCCAATAAGGCCGGTCAGCGCTTCGATCCGTACCCTATGGTCGGGACCGCCGAAGGTGTCCGGGCGGCGGCTGTAGAGGGCGAGGATTTTTGTGTGTTTGCCCACGCACAAGGGCAGCGCGGCGCTGGACTGCCAACCGAATCGCGCCAGGGACGCCTGCCACGGCTCAGTACCACTGATCCGCTGCCAATCCAGCATGAAGCAGGGATAGCCCGTGCGCACCGCCTGGCCGGCAGGGCCTTGCGCCCATGGCCCTTCGTCCCAACGCAGATGCAGGGAGGCGAAGTAGGCCGCCATCTCGTCACTGGACGCGTATTCGCACACGATGCGCCCGTCAGGCTCGGCGCTGCCCAGCCAATACCCCTCCACGCCGTTGTTTTTGAGGAGCAGCCCGAGACCGTCGAGTAGCCCGTTGGCGGA
>JAKARI010000004.1:73694-91671 GCA_021819245.1 Pseudomonadota bacterium
AATGGCCGGGCAGGCGAAGTCAAGATCGCATCATTCCGGGGATCGCCTCGGTTCGGAAGGGGGCAGGGCCTGCGAAGAGGCAACCGGCCCTAGGCGGGGAGCCGCCGGCCTCGCCTGCGCCGCCACCCAGCCGCGGCGACGACGAGCATGAGCGCTGCGAGGACGCCTGTGTGGCCGAAACGATCATAGGGCGTAAGCCCGGCGTAAGGCTCTGCGACCACGGTCAGCACACCCTCGCGGAAGGGGGCGAGCCGGGCGCGAATCCGGCCGGTATGGCCGATCATTGCGGTCATGCCGTCGTTGGTCGCGATCAGCATGTCGCGGCCGGCCTCGGCGGCGCGCAATTGCGCGATCTCAAGCTGCTGGGCGGCCTCGTTCGAATGCCCATACCACGAGTCATCGCTCACGTTGGCAAGCAAGGTGGCGCCGGGCAGCCCCTGAGTGACCAAGGAGCCGTAGGCGATCTCATAACAGATGGTAAGACCGATCCGCGCGTGCGCCGCCGGCAGTGGGGGCTCGGCGCCATGCCAGGGGGTAAAACTTGCCATGGGGATATGGAGGATATCGAGCACCGGGCCCAAGACCGAAGGCCATGGCAGATACTCCCCGAACGGTACCAAGTGGCGCTTGCGGTAGAAGCCATCATGGCGCCCAATGCTCATGACCGCGTTATAGACAGGCCCCCGGGGATCGTGAGCGTTGCCCTCCACGAGCCCGAACAGGAAGTGGCGGCCGCCGATGCGCGCGAGGCGCTGCATAGTGGGTATGAACCCGCGGCGCAGCTGGTGCGAATAGGCGGGGATCGCAGTCTCAGGCCAGATCACGAGCCGCCCGTCACTCTCGCCGGTCAGGCGCAGATAGCGCCGGGCGATGATCCGCAGGGTCCCGGGGTGCCATTTGGCGGTGGGCAAGACATCGCCCTGAATCAGCGAGGCCGTAATCGGCGCACCGACGCGATGCACAAAGGATAACCCTGCCAGCGCCGGGGTCACGCCCGCCATGAGGAATACCGGCAGCAGCCCGCGCCACCGCCCGCGCAGGGCCTCGGCGACAAGCGCGCCTGATACGGTCAGGATAAAAGACAGGCCCAGCACCCCCACGAGCGGCGCCCAGGCCATGAGGGGCGGGGCACTTGCGGCATAACCTACGTCGAGCCACGGGAACCCGGTCAGAAACACCCCGCGCACCCACTCACCCAGCACCCAGATCGCGGCAAAGAGCCATGGATCAAGGCCGTCGCCGCTCTGCAGGCGCGCAAAGGCGGCGCACGCAAGGCCCGCATAGAAGGCAAGGATGGCGATAAAAAGACCACAGGCGAGCGCTGCAGCCGCCGCGGGCATGCCGCCAAAGCGCGAGAGCGTGAGGTAGATCCAGGGCACGCCGAAGGCAAACAACCCGGCCCCGAACGCACAGCCCCGGCCGAAGGCCGCGCGCGCCCGGACACCCTTTAAGAGCCCATAAAGGATCGCCAGGGCAAGCGGCGCGACCCAGATCTGGCGGTAGGGGGCAAAGGCGAGATTGAGCGCCGCGCCCACCAGGAACGCAGCCAGCCATCGCGGAAATCCGCTAACCGGCCACTTGGCTTTCTTCAGCAATGGGAATGACTTTCAAGAGATGGATCCGGCGCGAATCGGCGCGCATCACCTCGAGCCTGAGTCCGCCGATCTCGAGGCGCTCGCCGCGCTTGGGCACGCGGCCCAATGTGGTCATGACAAGGCCGCCGATGGTATCGACCTCCTCGTCATCGTAATGGGTGCCGAAATATTCGTTGAACTCCTTGATCGGCGTAAGGGCCTTGGCCACGAACTCACGCTCGGAGCGCTGCGTGATCATGACATCATCGGCATCGAGATCGTGCTCATCTTCGATGTCACCTACGATCTGCTCGAGGACATCCTCGATCGTGACAAGACCCGCCACGCCGCCGTACTCATCGACCACGATCGCCATATGGTTGCGGCTGGAGCGGAAATCACGCAGCAAGACGTCGAGGCGCTTGCTCTCCGGCACGAATACCGCCGGCCGCAAGAGATCATAGACGTTAAATGACGCGCGCTGCTCGTTATGAAAATACCGCAGCAAATCCTTTGCCAAAAGGATGCCGACCACCTTGTCCTTGTCCCCGTCGATGACCGGGAAGCGGGAATGGCCGGTCTCGATCACCCGCGGCAAATAGCCTTCAGGGGACTCCTCGCGATCGATTACGTCCATTTGCGCGCGCGGGACCATGATGTCGCGCACGCGCATCTCGGCGACCTGGAAAACCCCCTCGATCATGTCGAGGGCGTCACTGCCTATAAGGCCGCGCTCCTGCGCATCGCGCAACGTCTCACGCAGCGCGTCGCGATCCTCCGGGGCCCCCCACAGGACATACCCCAGCCGGTCGAGAAACGACCGCCCGGGCCCGTGGCCATTATCGTCCTGACCCATGGCTCAACGATGAGGGTCCGTAAACCCCAAACCCGTCAGTATGCGTGTCTCCTGCGCTTCCATTGCCTGTGCGTCCTGATCTGTCTCGTGGTCGAAACCCTGAAGGTGCAGTATACCGTGAATGACGAGGTGAGCCCAATGGGCGTTTTCCGGGCGGCCCTCGCGCGCGGCCTCGGCCGGCACGAGCGGGGCACACAAGACGACGTCGCCCAGAAAACGCGTCTTGCCCAAAGGCTCGTCACCGTAGGGGAAGGACAGCACATTGGTGGGCCCGGTCCGCCCCCGAAACCGCTCATTCAGGGCCGCCGCCTCGGCCTCTGCCACCACGCGCAGGCCGAGACGCACGCTGCCCCCGATGTCTATGAGCGCCGCCTTGCACCAGCGGATCAGCGCCGCGCGCGCGGGAACCGCATAGCCATCGCAGGCCAGCGCGAAATCCACATACAGGCGCCGCACGCCTAAGGCGCGCCCTGCGCGTTCCCCTCGCGCATCTCATAGGCCTCGACGATGCGCTGCACCAACGGGTGGCGCACCACATCGGCACTGGCGAAATGGGTAACCGCTATCCCTTCGACATCCCCGAGAATGTGTAGGGCCTGGCGCAGACCCGACAATTCCGGACGCGGCAAGTCGACCTGCGTGACGTCGCCCGTGACCACTGCGCTTGATCCGAAGCCCAGACGCGTGAGAAACATCTTCATCTGCTCGGCAGTGGTGTTTTGCGCCTCGTCTAGGATGATAAAGGACTCGTTCAAGGTGCGCCCGCGCATGAATGCAAGCGGCGCGATCTCGATCACGCCCCGCTCGACGAGCTTGGCGACCCGTTCGGGGCCGAGCATGTCATGCAGGGCATCATGCAGCGGCCGCAAATACGGATCGACCTTCTGTTCGAGATCGCCCGGCAGGAATCCCAGGCGTTCGCCGGCCTCCACCGCCGGACGCACCAACACGACGCGCTGCGCGCGCCCGGTCTCCAGGGCGTCCACCGCACAGGCGACCGCGAGGAAGGTCTTGCCGGTGCCGGCGGGCCCCACGCCGAAGGTCACATCGTGTGTCAGGATCTTGCGGATGTAGTCGCGCTGCGCGTCGGTGCGCCCATAGACGCGCTGCTTGGGCATGCGCAGCTCGGCGGGCGGATCACGGTCATCGCGGATTCTCGATACCTCTTTGAGCGCCATATTGACCCCCGAAGGTGTGATGGCCTGGGATTGCCCTGTGACTGCGTACAGAGCGGTAATCAGGCGTTGGGCGTGGCAGGCCTGATCATGGTGGCCGGTTATGCGGAACTGGTTGCCGCGATTGGCAATCTCCACACCGAGGCTGCCCTCGATCTGGCGCAGATGCTCATCTAATTGACCGCAAAGACGCGACAGCCGTTCGCTGTCGGGGGGTTGGACGGAAAACTGTATCGCCTGGGGCTTTGTGCTCAAGGAATAGCGGCCTCCCTTTGCTTCACTATAGCCGATGGAATGCGAGTTTCGACCCCCACGAGGCGGCCACGCAAGGAATTGGGGCGCACCTCGAGGATTTCAACAGTGGCGAAACGGCCGACGAGGTCCTCCTCGCCGCCCGGGAAATTCACGACGCGATTATTCTCGGTGCGCCCCGAAAGATCGCCGCGCCCGCGCGGGGCGCGCCGGTCGATCAAAATCCGCTCGACGCCCCCGATCATCCCCCGGCTGATATCCGCGGCATGCTCGAGATTGCGCGACAAGACGCGCGCCAGGCGCTCGGCCTTCACAGCCGCCGGCACGTCGTCGACAAGCATCGCAGCCGGCGTGCCGGGCCGCGGACTATAGGCAAAACTGTAGGACAAATCGAACCTCATCTCCTCGATCAGCGCCATGGTCGCCGCGAAATCCTCGTCGGTCTCTCCGGGAAAACCCACGATAATATCGGTTGAAAGGCTGATGCCGGGACGCACATATCTCAATCTTTCGACCTTGTCGCGATATTCGGCAACCGTATAGCCGCGCTTCATGCGCGCAAGGATCCTGTCGGAGCCGCTTTGCACCGGCAGATGGAGGTGGGCCACGAGCCTGTCTTCGGCGGCAAAGGCATCGAGCAGGCTATCTGTAAAGTCCAGGGGGTGGGAGGTCGTGAAACGGATGCGCCCGATCCCCTCGATGTGCGCGACATAGCCTATCAGGGTGGCAAGATCGGCACTCCCCCCATCGGAGCGGCGGCCCCGGTAGGCGTTCACATTCTGGCCAAGCAGCGTCACCTCCCGCACACCTTGTTCGGCAAGCATCGCGACCTCGGCCAGGACGTCGTCGAACGGCCGGCTGAACTCCTGGCCGCGGGTGTAGGGCACCACGCAAAAGCTGCAATACTTGCTGCAGCCCTCCATGATCGAGACGAAGGCCCGCGGCCCGTCGGCGCGCGGCTCCGGGAGATTGTCGAACTTCTCCATCTCCACGAAGGCGATATCGACGCGCGGATTCTTGGCGCGCGCATCCGCGAGAAGCGCCGGCACCCGATGCACGGTCTGGGGACCGAACACGAAATCGACGTAAGGCGCGCGCCGGCGGATATCCTCGCCCTCTTGGCTTGCCACGCACCCTCCCACGCCGATCACGGCGCCCGGACGCGCGGCCTTCCATTCGTGCAGCCGGCCAAGGTCCGAAAACAACTTCTCCTCCGCCTTCTCGCGCACCGAGCAGCTGTTTACGAGCAGCACATCGGCGCGCGCCGGGTCGTCTACGCGCACGAGCCCGTGGGTCTCGTGCAACAGGTCCGCGAGCCGGGCCGAGTCATACTCGTTCATCTGGCAACCGTAGGTCTTGATATAGACAGTGCCCGCCATGGCCGCTCCTTGCTATGGGATTTACAATACCGGCCTTGCAGGAGAATTTCCACCAGCGGCTTTACCGGGTCATGACAAGGCCTTCAGAGGCGCCTCCGGTGCGGCAGGCGCGTCACGGGCCCCCGGTACTCCACGCGCAAGGCCCGCACTAGGCAGCGGAGGCGTCCTTTAACGCGATGCGGCGCAGCTCAAACGGCGCGCCGCTGCCGACATCGAAGGTGGCGGCTGCCTCGAGTCCCGCGCGCGCGATGCGTTCCGGGTCCGTCTCGCGGTCGTAGACCGCTTGCATGGCCCCGAGGGCATACTGTTCTCCGGAACCGAAGGCGTAGAACTTGGTGTATTCGAGTACCGTGCGCTTGGAACAGACCCCGAAGATCCCATGCGCGTTGGCGATCAGCAGGCTCACCTGCATGGACTCGAAGGCCTCCTCGCTATCGTCCCCGTCCAGTCTCAGAAAATAATGGTCCTTCAGGATGCTGTGGAGCTGCAGGCTCGTCTTATAGATGTCGTTGACGCCCTTGAACGATCGCCGGCAGGAGGTCTCCTGAAAGATATTCCGCAACGCCATATCCATGGCGGCGTGCCCGGTCACGGCAAGCCAGGTCTGGTCGACCAGGATGAGCTTGCTCGCATTCCTGACGAACTCCGCCGATTCACGCTGATCGCCATAGGTCCCGAGGGTATCGGCGCCGATCACCGCTGCATCGCCCTTGCGCACCACCACTATCGTCGTCATGGCCTGCCCTGCACACCCGTTCGCGCCGTCACGCGTCGCACACCACTTTTGACCCCGGGGCCGTCCGCCCCTTACCATGGGCGCAGTATACGATCGCCGCCAGCCCATGAGCAATCGACCGGACCCCGCCATCGTCTTGCCATCCGAGGACCCCGCCGACCGTGCCCAGCGGCTGCTGCGCGCCTGTGTGCATTGCGGTTTTTGCAATGCCACGTGCCCGACCTACATCCTCACCGGCGATGAGCGCGAGGGTCCGCGCGGCCGCCTCTACCTCATGAAAGACCTGCTCGCGGGCACCGCCGATGACGCCCCTCTCGAACCGCTCAGTCATTGCCTCAGCTGCCGGTCGTGCGAGACCACCTGTCCGGCAGGGGTCCGCTATAGCGAGATCCTCGACGTGGTGCGCGAGCGCACGCAAAGCGCCCGCTCGCGCGCGCAGCGCGCCCTCGACCGCATGGTGGCGATCGCGCTGCGCGCGCGAGGACTGCTGGTCGTGATCGCACGGGGTGCGCGATCCCTGCGGCGCTTCGCCCCCAAGACCTTCAAGCAGCGCGTGCTGCCCTGCACCGAAGGGCTCGCGTGGCCTGCGGCGCGCCATGGCCGCCGGATCGGGCTACTCATCGGTTGCGTTCAGCCGGCGCTGCGCCCGGATCTCGATGTCAAGGCGGCGATCGTCCTCGATCACCTCGGCGTCAGTGCGCTGGCGGTCGGGCCGAGCTGCTGCGGCGCGCTCCCCTATCACCTCCATGCCCATGACGAGGGCCGGTCGGCGGCGCGCGCGACCCTTGCGCTCGCCGCGGCCGGCGATTGGGAGGGCCTCACCAGTACCGCCAGTGGATGCACGGCCTTTTTGAAAGACTATGAGCGGCTTTTTCAGGATACGGAGGTCGCCGCAGGCGCGCGGGCCCTGGCCGCCACCGTGAGCGACATCGCGGCATGGATCGATGTCTCGCACCTTGCCAAGCTGCCACGATCGCAGCGCCGCCTCATCGCCTGGCATGCGCCCTGCAGTCTGCAGCATGCCCTGAAGGGGGCCGGGCGCGTAGAACAGATCCTGCTGGCGCTGGGCCATACGCTGGTGACGATCACCGATGACGCGCTCTGCTGCGGCTCGGCAGGGCCCTATTCCCTGCGTCACCCGCGCCTGGCCGCGGCCCTCGGCCGGCGCAAATGGCGGGCGTTGACCGGCGCCCATCCGGACATGGTCGTGACCGCCAACATTGGTTGCCAGCAACACCTGGCACGCCACGGGGATCGCCCTGTCCACCACTGGCTCGACCTCGTCTACGACGCGCTCACCAATCGGGATACAACCGACCCCGGTTGAGGATGGCGCGCGGATCCATGGCCGCCTTGATGCGCCCCATGAGCGCCATGGTCGCAGGCACGCCCGCGCCCCAGGGACCCCGGCTGCGGTCGGTCCCGAGCAGGCGCATCGCCTGTCCACGAGAGCGTGCGGCGCACGCGAGCACGGCCGCAGGATCGCCCGCAACCCGCCAGAAGCGCTGGGCGCCGGCCCAGTCGATGAGGGTCTCGGGCGGATCCCAGGGCGTATCCGGCGGCACCAGCAGGCGCCACAGATCACCAGGGCGCGCGAAAAACGCCCCCTGCAGGTCCCGCAGACCGGTAAAGAGCGCAGGGTCCCCGCTCTCGCCGCCCATGATCCGGCACGCCGCCGCAACCCGCTCCGTGCGCCCCGCAAATCGCACCGACAACACCCCCTCGGTATAGCACGCGCCCGTCATCGGCAGCCCCCCCTCCCAGCGCCGCAAGGCGGCACGCGCCGACGGCCAGTTGAGGGCGACATCCCGCACCTCCGTGACCTCCGCGCGCGGTGCGGTGCGCAGGCTGACATCCAGTATGAGGCCCAGGGTCCCATAGGCCCCGACCATGAGCCGCGACACGTCGTAGCCGGCGACATTCTTCAGGACCCGCCCGCCGAACCTCAGGACCTCTCCGGTCCCGGAAATGAGGCGCACGCCCAGCACGGCATCGCGCAAGGCCCCGCTAAAAGGGCGCGACGGGCCGGTGAGCCCGATCGCCAGGGCCCCGCCGATGGTCGAGGCGGCACCGGCGCGCGGGACGTCGGCCGCCAGGGCCTGGCGCTCGCGCGCGAGGATCTCCTCGAGCCGCCCAATCGGCGTGCCGGCGCGCACCGTCACAACGAACTCGTTGGGGTCGTACTCCACGATGCCGGTGTGTGCGGCCACGGAAAGCGGGGTGCCGATCGGCGCACGCCCGAAGGCCCGGCGCGTGCCGCCGCCCACGATCTCGATCGGGGCCGCAGCGCCATAGGCCGCGCGCACCGCCTCGGCGAGCGTCTCGGTGGCGTCATGGTCTGTCATAAGGACCCCGCCCGCACCCGGCGCACCGGCGTGCCCACCTAGAAGCGCTCGAGGCGCGCAAACGGCAGGCGCCCGCCATGGACATGCATGCCCCCCGGCTCCACGCATCGCGCCGGGGTCGGCACCGCCTTGCCCGGGTTTAACACATGATACGGATCGAAGGCCGATTTCAGGGCATGAAAGATCGCGAGCTCGGCGGCCGTAAACTGCGCGCACATGCCATCGAGCTTTTCCACGCCGACCCCATGCTCACCGCTGATCGTGCCCCCGCAGTCGAGGCACAACCGCAGGATGTCAGCCCCCAGGGCCTCGACGCGCTCGAGTTGACCGGGGACTGCGGCATCGTACAGGATCAGCGGATGGAGATTCCCGTCGCCGGCATGAAAGACGTTTGCGACCGGCAGATCATAGCGGCGCGACAGCGCGCCGATCTCGGTCAATACCGGGACCAGGGACCGCCGCGGGATCGTGCCGTCCATGCAGTAGTAATCCGGGGCCAGGCGCCCGACTGCGGGGAATGCCGACTTGCGCCCCAGCCACAACCGGCGCCGGTCCTCGTCGCGCGCCGCCCGCTCTATGGCAAACGCGCCCTGGGCGGTAAAGACCGCGCGCAGGCGCTCGCTATCAAGGGCCACCGCCAGATCATCCCCGTCGACCTCGGCCAGAACGACCGCCGCCGCCCCCTCGGGGTAGGGGATACCGGTATAATCCTGGGCCGCGGACAACGCCAGGCCATCCATGAGCTCGAGGCCGGCCGGAATGACCCCCTGCGAGATCACCTCGCGTACGCTCGCGGCGGCCTCCTGAAGCGACCGGAAGGCGGCAAGCCACGCCACAGTCGCAGGCGGCCGAGGCCGTAGCCGCACCGTGATCTCGACGACGACCCCGAGCAGGCCCTCGGACCCGGTCAACAGGGCGCACAGATCGAGGGGGGCCTCGCCGGTCGGGCCACCCGCCTCATGCAGGGTGCCGCCACTGTCGAAAAACTTAAGCGCCAGGACATTGTGCGTAGTCAGACCATACTTGAGGCAGTGCACGCCGCCGGCATTCTCCGCCACATTGCCACCGATCGTGCAGGCGATCTGCGAAGAGGGGTCCGGGGCATAAAAAAGGCCAAAGGGCCGCGCGGCCTCCGAGATCGCCAGATTGCGCACCCCAGGCTCCACACGCGCCACCTGGTTGTCCGGGTCTATGGACACGATGCGATCGAGGCGCGAGAGCGCAAGAACGATGCCCCGCGGATGCGGAAGGGCGCCACCGGATAGGCCAGTGCCGGCCCCGCGCGATACCACGGGGATATCATATTCGGTGCATAAGGCCAGCACCCGCCCCACCTCGGCTACGGTCCGCGGCAGCGCCACCGCAAGCGGCCGGGCCCGATAGACCGGCAGGCCGTCGCACTCATACACCGCCACATCCGCGGATTTCTGAAGCAGGCCGTCGGCCGGCAGAATGCGCTTGAGGCGCCGCATAAAGGCCGCGGGCCCAGGATGCCGGCCCTGCCCAGAGATTTCGTTCATGCCAGTGCGCGGGACACTCTGGCCTTAAGGCCAGGGAGGGGTAATACGGCGGCGCAAGACGCCCCTGTTCCCGCTCCTCCTTTCTGCAAGACCCTCTCTTTGCAAGAACCCTCTCCCCCCGCGCAACGCACCGTCGGCCCTCGGATCCTGGCCCCCTGCCCATGCGCGCAAGGCGCTTGGCGAAAACCTCTGCGCGGGGCCGCGCGGGGGATGCGCCGTTTTCCCAGGGCCGTCGCGGCCGAAACCACGCGGCACGGCGCCATGAGCCCTCAGTATACGCCTTCCGGGTCCCGGCGGTCAGGGGGCCGACGCCGGCACGACCTGAGCGGGCCCGCACCGGAAATCGCCACGGGCAGGCCGTCTTAGCCACGACGGCGGCTATACTGCCGGGCACAGCCGGGACGGGCAAACCCAGGAGACAGGTCATGGCGCAGGATGGATTCATCGTGGAGATCGAACAGATCAAGGATTACCAGTTTGGCGTGCACTTTACGCAAGGCGCCCTGATCGCAGACGAGCCGCCACCGACGGGCACAGGCAGCGGCCCCCAGCCGGCCGAGCTTCTCGCCGCGGCGGTAGGCAACTGCCTGATGGCGAGCCTGCTCTTTTGCCAGAACAAATCCCATGCCCCATTCGGCATGCTTAAGGCCCGCGCGCAGGGACACCTGGGGCGCGATGCCGCCGGCCGGCTGCGGGTGACCCGTATTGATGTGACGCTGATCGCCCCGGGCGCAACCGCGCGATGCCTGCGCCTCTTCGAAAACTACTGCGTGGTTACGGAAAGCGTACGGGCGGGTATCCCGGTCCATCTCGCGGTCACAGACGAGCACGGCCAGGTCCTGCACGAGAGTCCGCCACCGGGATCTCCCTGAAAGAGGGGCCGCCCCGCAGGCCGCCTCACGGCGGCGCTGAACGGACCCGGGACCCACCATCACGGCGATGCGTGTCCGTCATCGCCGACGTCACCATATCCCCCGCAGGTACGCATGCCCGATCCCGCCGGGGCATGCGGCCAGGGCGTTTCAGGCGCCGGATGTCTTGGCGAATCGCAGGCGCTTTGGCCCATAAAAAAACAGGGGCCCGAAGGCCCCCGTCTCACACGGCCCAGGACGCTCGCCCCGGCTACTTCGCAATCCCCACGAGGTGCATGGTAAAGACCAGTGTGGTATTGGGGGGGATGGCTGGGCGTCCTTGCGGCCCATAGGCCAGATGGCCCGGGACCACAATCTGCCAAGTGGACCCTGTGGGCATCAAGACCAGCGCCTCCTTCAGGCCGGGGATAAGCCCGTTGAGCGGCAAGGTCGCGGGCCTGCCGCTCTTCTGGTTCGACGCGAACAACCGGCCATTTATGAAGCGGCCCTGATAATCGGCCTTTATCGTATCCTGCAAGGTGGGCCGCGGCCCGTGGCCCTCGGTCACGATCTTGTACTCGACACCGCCCGGCAGCGTCCTCACGCCGGGCTTTTTCGCGTACTGGGCACGAAATGCCCGGCCGGCGGCCTGCTCGCGCTCGCCCAACTGCTTGAGCATGGCGAGATTGTGCGCCTGCATCTCCTTTTGAAAGTTCGCCACGACCGCCGCCATCTGCGCCGGCGGCAAGAGGGGCTTCGCGCCCTTCAGGGCATCGCTGATCGCGCGGGTGAAGACATCGGGCTCAACGGGAATGCCATTATTGCGCAGATTCTCGCCGAACTGATAACCGAGACTGTAACTCAGCTGCGCCTTGGGCGAGAGCCCTTTGGCCATGACGGGGGCCGCCAACAGGCAGCCTATAGCCGCCAACGCGGCGTACCTCTTATGCATGTAATCTCCTAGGTCGTAGATGAGAAGCGGTAGGGCGCCCGACCCCGGGATGCAGGTTTAAAGAACGCGGGCCCCGATTGCGGCCATCAGTCTACCGGGGCCCGCAATAAAACGGTAGGGCCGGCCGCTACAGCCCCTGGAAACAAGGTCTGATCAGCGGGCAGCGCCCTTCTTGGAGGTCGTGGCGGACGCGATCCCCACCTCTGCCGCCTTGGCCTTCTGGTAGCGTGCGCCGATATCCTTCCAGTTCCAGAGATTCCAGACCGCCTCGAAGAACTTGGCCTTATCATTCTGATATTGCAAATAATAGGCATGCTCCCAGGCATCCAGGACCATGATCGGTACCGCGCCCGGCGCCATCTCAGACTGATGGTCATGAATCTCGATGGTGACGAGGCGCTGCCCCGCCGGGTCCCACGCCAGGGCCGCCCAACCCGACCCCATGGTCGTCATGGCGGCATTCACGAACTGGCCCTTCAATCCCTCGAAAGACCCGAAATCGTGATCGATGGCGCGGGCCAGCTCACCCTCGGGCCTGCCGCCGCCATTGGGCGAGAGGTTCTTCCAGAACAGCGAGTGCAGGATATGGCCGGAGAGGTTGAAGGCCAGCGCATGCTCCAGGGCGGCGACGCGCGCGAAATTCTTGGTCTCCTGGGCCTCCTTGAGGCCCTCGAGCGCCTGATTGGCACCATTGACATAGGCAAGGTGGTGCTTGCTATGGTGCAACTCCATGATTTTGGCGGAGATATGCGGCTCGAGTGCACCATAATCATAATCCAGGTCGGGCAACACGTATTTTTCCAAGGTCTTTCTCCTAAGATGTCGACGGTAGACGAATGAACCCGACCGATGCGAGATGTGTGCCCGAATCCTGATGCGGCCGGTCCGGGCCTCCAGCGCCCGCACAATCCCCGATCGGCCAGGGCCGTGACACGCACGGCCGGTGGCTGCCCCTTCCTGTTCGGACCGCCCCAGCCTGTACATTCACGTTCCCTATCGTGAGGGCATGCGGCATGACTTTCAAGGGGTGCCCTGATATTGGACGCGGTAGTCAGTACCATCGACCGTTCGCAGGAGGTCGCCGAAGCGAAACGGGTAGCAGCCCTTGCGGCGGTCCCCGAAATAGAGCCTCAGGGTCTCGTGCACCACCGGAAAGGCGAGCTCGTCCCATGGGATATCGGCCTCATCGAACAACGCGACCTCGAGACTCTCGGGGCCCGGGCCGAACTCGGCGTGGCGCAGGCGCGCGCGAAACAAAAGGTAGACCTGACTGATCTGGGGGAGATTGAACAGGGTGTAGAGCCCATCGACGTCGACCCGCGCGCGCGCCTCCTCCCAGGTCTCGCGCACCGCGGCCTCGCTGGTCGTCTCTTCATTTTCCATGAAGCCGGCCGGCAGGGTCCAAAACCCCCGCCGTGGCTCGATGGCGCGCCGGCACAGCAGAACCTGTCCCTGCCACGACACCAGACAACCGGCCACCACCTTGGGGTTTTCGTAATGAATGGCCGAGCAGTGATCGCACACATCGCGCAGGCGCGTATCACCCTCCGGGACCCGGCGGGTCAACCCGCTACCGCAGTGGCGACAAAAATGCATGGCGTGATTGTAGCGCCCCCGGGGCTCATGCGTGTAGCGCCGATAGGGAAGCGGCACGGCCCTTGACGGGACCGGACCCCGGGGGTAGCGTTGGTGTATGAATGACACCAACACGATAGGGCCGGTCCACACGGCCGTGGCGCTCTTTACCATACGCGAGCGGCTCGAGTTCCTGCGGCTCGATGAGGGGCGGTTGCCCACGGCCGCGCTCGCGCCGCAAGAGGCGCTGGAGGCGTGTGCGCGCCGCGCCCTGTGGGCGACGACCGGAATCGAGGATGTGTTTCTCGAGCAGCTCTACACCTTCGATGGGCGACAAGACGGGCCACGGGCCATCGTCGCCTACTATGCGCTCGCGCCTCGCGAGCGATTGCCGATCCGCCGCCCCGGCGTCAGCTGGGCAGATCCCACGGACTCGGCAACGTCGCTTGCCGATGACCACCGGATCATCGTGCAGCGGGCATGCGAACGCCTTGCCGGCAAGCTCGAATACGCCCCCATCGCCTATCAGTTCCTGGCGGAGCGGTTCACGCTAGGCGAGCTGCAGGCGGTCTACGAAATCATCGGATGCCAGACCCTGGACAAACGCAACTTCCGCCGGCGCATGCGCGCCTCCGCGCGCTTGGTCGAGACCCGCGATGTCCGTCGCAAGGGATGTCACCGCCCGGCCCGGCTCTACCGCCTGCGCGACACGCAGCCCGCGATTGCGGGCGCACTGTGAGGCCCCCATGAACACAACCCACCCCATGCCAGGTCTGATGCGCACGCAGTCCGTGACCGCACTCGACCAGGCGCGCCGCATACAGCGCATCAAGAAACTCCTCGCCGAGCACAATGCGGTGCTCGTTGCGCATTACTATACGGATGCCGATCTTCAGGCGCTGGCCGAGGAGACCGGCGGCTATGTCTCCGACTCCCTGGACATGGCACGCTACGGCCACGAACATAAGGCCACGACCCTGGTAGTGGCCGGCGTGCGCTTCATGGGCGAGACCGCCAAGATCCTGAACCCGGAAAAACGCGTACTCATGCCAACCCTCGAGGCGACCTGCTCGCTCGACGAAAGCTGCCCGGCGGACGCCTTCCAGGCATTCTGCGATGCCCACCCGGATCGCACCGTGGTGGTCTACGCCAACACCAGCGCGGCCGTGAAGGCGCGCGCCGACTGGGTGGTGACGTCGAGCATCGCCTTGCGACTGGCCCGCCATCTGGCCTCGCGCGGCGAAAAGATCTTATGGGCCCCGGACCGCCACCTGGGCGCCTATGTCAGACAGGAAAGCGGCGCGGACATGCTGCTCTGGCGGGGATCTTGCATAGTCCATGATGAATTCCGCGCCGAGGCCCTGCTCGACTTGAAGGAACGTTATCCGGATGCCGATGTGCTCGCGCATCCGGAATCGTCGGCCGAGGTCCTGGCCCTCGCCGATATGATCGGCTCCACGACCGCCATGATTAAGGCCGCTCAGACCAGATCCGCACGGCGCTTCATCGTCGCCACCGACAACGGCATTCTCCACAAGATGCGCCAGGCGGCCCCTGGCAAGGAGTTCCTGGAGGCCCCGACCGGGGGACGCGGAGCAACCTGCAAGTCCTGCGCGCATTGTCCATGGATGGCCATGAACTCATTGGCAAGCGTCGAAACAGCGCTTACCACCGGCGGACCCGAGATTCGCATCGAGGAGTCCGTGCGGCAACGGGCCTTGAAGCCGGTCATGCGCATGCTCGAGTTCGCGGCCTCCCAGAAGGCGGGGGTGCTCGGATTCGGGAACGCCTAGAGAGATCCGCACCGCTGCGCGCCTTCGGACGCACAAGCGGTCCGCGCGTCCCGCGGTCGTGGCCGTGAAGGCCAGTGGCCGGATCCGGCCCTGGTCCCGGCGCGGCGCAGGGCGCGTCGTGCGGCGCGTGGCAGCCGGCATCAGCGCCAACAATCTCACCGGATATAGCGCGCAATTCGCCTTTTATTTTTTCCTGTCGCTCTTTCCGCTGCTTTTGTTTCTTGTGACCCTGCTCGCCTACCTGCCTATACACCACCTGACTCACACAGTGCTCGCGCTGTTTGCCAAGGTGTTGCCGGCCCAGGCGCTCGCGCTCGTCAAGGGCGACCTCGAGGGTTTATTGCGTCAGCATCGAGGGGGGCTTTTGTCGTTTGGCGTGGCGTTTGCGCTGTACTCGGCGGGCAATGCCGTCATCGCGGTCGGTGCCGGCCTCAATCAGACCTACGGTATACACGAAGGCCGGCCCTATTGGCGGGTGCTCTTGACGGCACTTTTGCTGGTCCCGGCGCTCGCGCTCGTGTTCCTGGCGGCGCTCACGATATTCTTCTGCGGACCGATCGCCGCGCACGCCATCGCCGTACACCTGGGAATGCGATTGCTCCCGGTCACGCTCACCATCATCCGCTGGCCCATCCTGCTTTTGGCCGCGATCCTCGTCACCGGGCTCCTCTATCGTTTTGCGCCGGACGTCCGCCACCAATGGCGCTGGATAAGCCCGGGATCGATGTTTGTGGCCTTTGGATGGATGGCGGCCTCGCTTGTGTTTGGCGTCTACGTCAAACACTTCGGCTCCTACAACAAGACCTACGGCTCGATAGGAGCGGTGATTGTCCTCCTGACATGGATGTATCTCGGCGGACTCGTGCTCTTTATCGGGGGGCAGATCGATGCCAGCATTGGGCACGCGGCCTCGCGCGACGACCAAGAGATCACGACGCCCGAGGGCGACCACGGCCCGGCAGGCTCGGGGCACACCGGCTAAGACACGGACGCGAGCAGCGCTGCGATCCGCCGTTGTATCTCCCGAGGCATCGGCAGGGCCGCCAGGGCCTGCGCGGCCCGCAAGGCAAGGCCATCACGGTAGCCCGGGTCGCATGCCGCGCACGCCATGAGCCGCGCGCAAGCGGTCTCATAGTCATCGCGCACCACGGCCGCGGCCGCCTCGCGAAAGAGGCCGTCGGCAGCCGACTCCACGGGCCCATCATGCCCCCCGGCCATGGCCGCAATGAGCGCGAGATGGGCATGAAGGGCCGCGACCTCGCCTGTGCTGCGCAACGGCGGCGGCAGCGCATCGAGCAGGGCGAAGGCCTCGCGGGGCCGCTTGTCGAGGACGAGCAGCCGCGCGACCCGCAAGGCCGCATACGCATCATCCGGGTGCGAAAGGGCCGTCTGCGCGGCCAGACGCGCCGCCTGGGCCGTGTCACCGCGCCCATAGGCCTGCATGACGGCATCCGACACCGGGGCATACGTGCCAAACAATGCCCGCAGATCCGCCTCCGATGACACCCCCTGCAGGCTATCGGCCACATCACCCCCACGAAAGATCTTCAAAATCGGCAAGGCCCGGATCCCAAGGCGCGCGGCGAGCTCGCCGTAATCGTCGGTATTGATCATCACCATCAGGATACGGCCACCGAACTCCTGAGCGATGCGCACGAGACGCGGCATGAGCACAAGGCATGGGCCGGCGCGCGGCGACCAGAAATTCACCGCGACCGGCCCGCGGCGGGAATTCTCGAGCACGAGCCGTGAAAAATTCTCGGCCGTGCCGTCGACGATATAAGGGAGGACCGCCATGGGGCCAGGCATCACGGGATCCGGGTTCGGATCCCCAGGAAGTTTGCCCCGATGTAGGGGCCGTAGGCGTACTCGACGCGCACGCCGCCAAGACGCACACCCAGTCCTGCGCCCATGGTGCGTATGATGTGGTCGTGCGGCATGGTCACGATCGCACCCTCGTGGCACCCATCAATGAACGACTGACAGGCGCCCAGGTCGGGTTTCAAGACGAGCGCCTGTCCGAACCGGGCCAGGGCACCGCCTGTGGGGTTCGCAAAGGCCTTGCGTTGGGGTGACGGCGCGTTCAAAAGGTCGCTTAGCGACTGGCGCCCGGGCGGGAGGATCGGTGCTACCGCGGCCTGGGGCGCGCGGGCCAGAGGGGGTTCCCGGGCGCCACTCGCCGGGGCCACGACCAGACTGGCCAGGGCCCAGGCCACCGCCCAAGGGTACACCATGCGTGCAACAGGATTCATCCCCATGACCAGATCGATGTGGATACGCGTTCCGGGGATTTCAAGCCCCGGAAACGGCCCCATCATACCACGGGCCGGCGTCCCCGGCGACACCGCGCCCATGCGGTGGGGGCGCAAGCCCTCCGGCCCCTCTCCTCTCGCCCTATCCCGCACGGGACAATCCCGGACCTGCTTGGGACGGGACCGATGGGATCACCGCCAGGGCCTGCGCCCCCTTGGGACATCGGCGCACGGCCCCAATCCGGTCCCCAGGTCACATCACGGGCATCCTCGAGTCACTTAGGGCCGGTTCCCATTGAACCGTGAGTGCCGGTGGCGATGTCTGGCGGGCCCACGAGGTCCCATGGGTCCACGACGCCCCCCGGGTCCACCCTGCCGCATGGGCTGGCGGTATCCCCCTCCCATCGGGCCGCGAGGTCCCATGGGCCGACGGTATCCTCCCCCGGGTCCACCCTGCCGCATGGGCTGGCGGTATCCCCCAATGGGGCCGCCCTGTTGCATCGGCCGCTGGTACTGACCAGGGTAGGAACGGCGCATAAACGGGCCCCTGTTACGGGGGGACGCGGGCCCTTGTCCCATGGAATAGCGGTTACCGAATTGAGCCTGCGGGCCGCGCATGAACGGCTGCCCCCCCTGCGGGCCACCGAACCTCTGCGGGCCACCGAACCTCTGCGGGCCACCGAACCTCTGCGGGCCACCGAACCTCTGCGGGCCGCC
>JAKARI010000004.1:91771-101398 GCA_021819245.1 Pseudomonadota bacterium
CCGAACCTCTGCGGGCCGCCATGAAACACCCTGCGCATCATCGGACGCCGGCCCGGATGATTCCCGTAGTATTGCCCGACATGGGCGCGCCACATCGCATAGTGATGGATGTAGGCCTGATGCCGACCCCACCAATTCGGATGATGGGCGGCGTACCAGGGCCCCGCGTGCGCCCGCCACCAGCTGAAATAACCGCGGTTGCGAACGACCGGGGGCGGAGGCCCATAGGCCAGCAGCGGAGGAAGATAGACGGATCCGCCTACCGCGAGCCACGGCCCGTTGAAATACGTGGTGTACTCCCACCCATTATTGACCCAGCGGTAATAGTAGCCGTTGCTGCCGTAGATATACGCGCCGACTGCGGAATCGTAATAGGCGTTGATGCCGTCGCTCAACGTGAACGCCACCTGCGGGCCGCCGATGGCAAGGGTCGCCCCACCATATCCATACCCGCCACCGGGGACGACGCACCCGCTGAGGGCCAGAAGGGCTACACCCATCATGACCGAGACCCCTGCCCAACGCCTCATACCCATCCTCCCGACACTACCGATAATGTTTTATGGATAGAGCACACCCAAAGCGCGGTCACTCTACGCCGTTCGCAAAAGGGGCGCAAAGCCTCCCCCTGTCGGCTTATGCCACCGGGCCGCGCACGGCACAGCCCCGGATCGATCCGCCGCTATTTTTGGCACTTAAGGACCGCGAACTTTGTCGTATTGATCCTAACAACGCCGATTGTCGGACTTTGCCCCCCGTGGCAATGATCGGGGTCCCTGAGTCGCGCCCGCGATGGCGGCCCGGCGGGGCCCCCTTGCCTTGGGCCACGGAAGCGCGCGAGGCGGCCGAGTATCCGGCCGAACGAACGCCTTGAGGCCGGCTGCGGTGACCCCCTGCCCCGGGACCTGAAGGCGCCCTCGGCCGCACTGGCCTATCTTTACCGTGTCCCTGCAGGTACTGGCCGGTTTGCGATTTCGTCATACGCCATTGCGGTATGACCATGAGCCGGCCTCACTGCGGGGCCGGGCCGCCGACGGGCCCAGGACCATGAGGCCAGGCATCCTGAAGGCCCGCACTTTTTTCGGGTCCCACGGTCTACCTTTAAAGAGTGAGCCCCACCATGCGCGACAGGGAGAACAATCATGTCAGTACGTAAGGCGCCACCCGCCACCTCGCAGAATCCCGTCTGGTCGACCGCCCGCAAGGACTGCGTGGGCACGGCGCTCGGGACCTCCAGGGTCTGGTTTACGGTGGCGCAGGGCATCGTGACCGAGGTGTTTTATCCCCGCATCGATATCCCGCAGATCCGTGACCTCGGCTTTATCATCGCCGATGATCAGGGATTCTGGGCGGAGCTCAAGGCCTTGCCGGATTCGCAAATCGAGTTCCACGACCAGCATGTGCCGATGCCGACGATCGTACACCATCACCCCCGCTTTACGATGACGTTCCATATCTGCCCCGATCCCGAACGCGATGTGCTGCTCATTGATTTTGCGCTTCAAAGCGATGAAAACATGCGCCCGTATGTCTTGTGCGCGGCGCGCCTCGGCGAGGATGCCCAACACAATCAGGCCTGGACCGGGATCATAGCCGGGCATACCGTCATGTGGGCTGACCAAGGCCCTTTCGCCCTGGCGATCGTCTGCCGCACGGCGGATGGCCATTCGGCCATGGCCCGCACCTCGGTAGGCGAGGTCGGGATGAGCGATCTCTGGCAGGATTTCCACCGGCATGGGCGCATGACCTGGGAGTATGACGAGGCGGGACCCGGCGAAGTGGCCCTCGGCGCAGAACTGCCCAGGACCGGGACACTGGCAGTGAGCTTCGGCAGCAGCAAGGAGGCGGCTGCCACCAACGCCTGGTCATCCCTTGCCGAGGGGTTTAGCCCGAGCGTCATTCTCCATGCGGCGCGCTGGCAGGCCTGGCACGCGGCTCACCCGCTGCCTTCAGAGCTTGCCCGCAAGCTGCCGGCCGCCGTCAAGGCCCTCTACACCCGCTCGGCCAACACCCTCAAGGTCCATGAAGACCACACGTTTCCGGGGGCCTTGGTCGCCAGCCTATCGATACCCTGGGGAGAGGCGAGTGACAGCCGCGGCGGCTATCACTTGGTATGGGCGCGCGATCTCGTGGAAAGCGCCGGCGCCTTGCTTGCCATCGGCGCGCAAAAAGAGGCGCGCCAAGTCCTCACCTATCTGATGGGCACACAGCGGTCCGACGGGCACTGGCTTCAGAACCAGTGGCTGGGCGGCAAGCCGTTCTGGAAAGGGGTTCAGTTGGACGAGACCGGCTTCCCGATACTGCTCGCGGCGGCGCTGGACGCCCAGCATGCGCTCAACAATATCTCCATCGGGGACATGGTCTTACGGGCGTTGCGCTTTATCGTGCGCGAGGGGCCGGCGACCCATCAGGATCGATGGGAGGAAGACGGCGGGGTCAACACATTCACGCTGGCGGTGGTGATATCGGCGCTCGTTGAAGGCGCGCCTTACCTAGACGACAAGGCACGCACGCTCGCGCTGATGGTTGCTGATTACTGGAATGCGCGCATCGAGGCCTGGACGTATGCCAAAGGCAGTGATTTTGCGCAGCGTTTCGGTGTCGCGGGTCACTACATTCGCATCGCGCCCCCCGAAGCGCTGTGCGACTGCCATGCCGACCAGGAGATGGTGCCCATAAAAAACCGCGCGGACCACCCACATGTGGCCGCCCTCAATCAGGTATCCAATGACTTCCTGCAGCTTGTCCGCTACGGCCTGCGCCGCGCCGATGACCCGCGCATAGCGGCGTCGGTTGTGGTCATGGATGGGCTGTTGAAGACCGACACGCCCAACGGCCCGGTCTGGCATCGCTACAACCATGACGGCTATGGCGAACACGTCGACGGCCGCCCTTTCGATGGCTGCGGTATTGGCCGCGGGTGGCCTCTTCTCGTGGGCGAACGCGGCCACTACGCCCTCTGCGCCGGCGAAGACCCTTTGCCGTACCTGGAGACAATGAGCCGCATGACAGGACGGGGCGGCCTTTTGCCCGAACAGGTCTGGGATGGCCCCCCGATCCCCGAACGCGGGCTATTCCCCGGCCAGCCGAGTGGATCGGCGATGCCTTTGGTCTGGGCGCATGGTGAATTTCTCAAGCTCTGTCACAGCTCACTGCTCGGTTATCCGATCGATCGCCCGATACGGACCTGGGCCCGCTATCAGGGGCTGCGCCCCCGACTTGATTTCCACCTCTGGACCCTGAAACAAAGACCGCGCACCATCAAGGCGGGTGAGGAATTGCGCATCGTCTTGCCAAATGCCTTTATCGTGCACTGTGGCCATAACGGGTGGCAATCGGTCAGCGATATCCCGTCTGAGGATTTCGGGCTGGCGCATCTGGCCATCCTGCCGACGCGAACCATGCCGAGCGGCACTGTCGTCGACTTCACCATCCGCTGGGCCGACGAGACTTGGCTTGGTGAGGATATGCACATCGATATCATAGGAGGTCGAGCATGATAGCATTGGATCTTTCGGGTCGACGGGCGCTGGTAACGGGGGGAAGTGGCGGCCTGGGACAGGCCATGGCGGAAATGCTCGCCCAGGCAGGCGCCCAGGTGGCGGTTCATTATCGTACGGGGCGACCCGCGGCAGAGGCCGTGGTACAGACCATAACCGGCCGCGGCGGCAAGGCCCAGTCCTTTGCGGCAGACCTCGCAGACCCGGCCGCAGTAGAGACCATGATGAAGGATGCGAGCGCAGCGCTCGGCGGGCTCGACATCCTGGTCAATAATGCAGGACTCGACGGCCAACGGGCCCCGGTCGGCGAGGACGACCCCAAGCACTGGCAACAGGTTCTGGCCGTCGATCTGATGGGGCCCTACTATTGCGCGCGCGCCATCTTGCCGCATATGGTCAAAAGTGGGCGTGGGGTCATCATCAATATCACCTCGGTCCATGAATTCATCCCCTGGGAAGGCTATAGCGCTTATGCCAGCGCCAAGGCCGGCCTATCGATGTTTACCAAGACCCTGGCCCAGGAGACCGCCGACAAGGGGATCCGGGTAGTGGCCGTTGCGCCCGGCGCCATTCAGACCCCGATCAACGAGACGGTCTGGGATAATCCAAATTCACTCAAGGATCTCGACGAAAAGATCTCGATGGGGCGCCTGGGCACACCCGCCGAGATCGCCTCGGTGGTGGCCTTCCTCGCAAGCGATCTGGCCAGTTACATCACGGGTACGACCATTGCGGTCGACGGCGGCATGCTGATCTACCCGGAATTTCGCCACGGCGGCTAAACCATAGACGCGCGCACCCCAATCACCGCACGAGATGCCGGCTGCGGCGCCGTCCGCGGGACCGCGCACGCGACCCGGTCTGGGCGTGCCGCAAGGCATGAGGGCACGCCGTGAGACGCGGCGTGGTCACTATCTACGGTGCGGGCCTCCTGCAGGGATCGGCGTTCGTGCTGATTCCCGCGCTCGGCGGCATTTTGCGTCGCGCGCCCTACGATCTTGGTAACGGCACCTACGGTCTGTTGTACTTTCCGGAGATCGCAGGTGCGATCGTAGCCGCCCTGGCGGCCGGCGCGCTGCTTATGCGTTTCGGGGCGAACGGGCTCTTTCGCCTGGGCGCGGCGGCCAATGCCGCAGCCATGGCGCTGCTCGTGGGCGCCTTCTTTGCGCACGGGGCCCTCATGATCGCCTTGCTGCTTGGCGAAACCTTGATGCTGGGGGCAGGCTTTGGACTCACCAATGCCACGATCAATCGCGCCGCCACCGAACTCTTTGGCGGCTCGGCCACCGGAGCGGTCACGATCCTCAACGCCGTCATCGGTGCCGCCACGGCCCTTTCCCCCCTTGTCCTGGCGGCTTTTTATCACGCCCTCGCGTGGGTCGTGTGGCCGGCGCTCCTGGGCCTTGCCTGGCTCATGCTGCCATTCTTGCCCGAACCCCCAGGCGGCGTGCCCGAACAGGGCGGGCTGAGCGCATGGCGCCGTTCGATGCTGCCGTTTGCCGCAGCCGTCCTTATCTACGCGATCTGCGAGGGCAGTTTCGGCAGCTGGGCCAATGTCCTGGTAAGCGTCGATCATCATCTCGCAGCGACCGCCGGCGCGCTTGCGCTTTCGCTTTTCTGGGGCGGCATGACCGTGGCGCGTTTCGCCTTCGGGGCCATTGATCATTTCATTCATCGCCGCCACCTCTACCTTGCCGCCCCGCTTGGCATGGCCGCCTGCTTTCTTGTGATCCCCGCGCTGCAATCGGCTGGCGATTTCTTCTGGGCGTTTGGGCTGGCCGGAGCGGCCTGCGGCGTCTATTACCCCTACACCATGAGCTATGGGATTGCCTCCCACCCGCAGGAAGGCACACAGATGGCCGGTCTCCTGGTTGGTGGCCTGATGGTCGGCGAGGGCATCGGCTCGTTTGGCCTGGGCCCGCTCCAGCACTGGCTGTCGCTTGCGGTGATCTATCGGCTGTCGGCCCTGTGGGCGCTCCCGCTGGTAGCGCTTGCCTGGCGCAATAGCCGCGCGACAGCGCCGCGGGGCGGCCATGCCTAAACAGGCCTTGATCCTCGGCGGGGGATTTGCGGGACTCGCCGCGGCGCGCGCTCTCCAAGGCGCGCCATGCACGGTGACCCTCGTCGACCATAATAATTATCACTTGTTTCAGCCCCTGCTCTATCAGGTCGCCACGGGTGAACTACAGGCGGAGGCGATCGCCACGCCTCTGCGCGGGCTGCTTGACCCATCTGGCATCGGCTTTCGCTTAGGCCGCGTTCTGGCCATCGATCCCGATGCGCGGCGCGTGCATCTGGCCGAAGGCGCCGCCCTGAGCTATGACTACCTGATCATCGCCTTGGGCAGCGTCACGAATTTCTTCGGGCAGACGGAGCTCGCGCGGCACGCCTTCGATCTCAAGGGGGTGGATCTCGCCGAACGGACCCGCTCGCGAATCCTCTACGCGTTCGAGCGGGCCACCTCATGCACAGATGCCAGCGAGCGAGCGGCATGGTTGACATTCGTGGTCGCAGGCGGGGGCGCGACCGGAGTGGAATTTACCACCGCCCTTCTGGAACTCATCGCGACCCTGATGCGCGACCGCTATCCGCTGCTCCGACAGACCCCGCCGCGAGTCCTGTTGATTCAGGGGGGTCAGGCCCTGTTGCCCGGCTTCGCGCCCGCGCTCCAGGAGGCCGCCGCCGGCAAGATCCGCGCGCTGCATGGCGACATCCTGTTTGGCACGCATGTGACCGCCTATGACGGACTGATTGTGCACAGCACCTCGGCCGACCCCTTGCAAGCCCGCACCCTGATCTGGACCGCGGGCATACGCGCCCACCCGCTCACCGCCGCGCTCCCGGGGGCGGACCCTCACAGCGGCCGCGTGGCGACAGACCCCCTATTGCGGATCACCGCCCACCCCGAGATATTCGTGGTGGGCGACGGCCTGGCCGGGCGCGATCATGCCTTATGGCCGCAGGTCGCGCCGTTTGCGATTCAAAGCGGGCGATACGCCGGCGCGGCCGTTCGGGCCGCCCTCCTGGGACAAGCCCTGCCAGGCCCGTTTACCTACCGTGACCCCGGCAGCATGGTGGTGCTCGGCCGCCTGGATGCCGTCTGCCAGATCGACCGCTGGCGCCTGCGCACCCATGGTCATGGCGCCTGGCTTTTATGGGTCGGCGTTCATCTCTACAACATCATAGGCACGCGCAATCGCCTGCTTACGCTGATCAACTGGGCTATAGACTATGGAGCCCGCGGCAACGCGGTAGAGATTATCCGCAAGTGTTGAACCCGTGCGCCCTGGCCGCGGGCGGGGTGGCCGATGCCGGGCCCGCAGGCTCCTGCACGGTCACCCGGCATTTTTCAATATGGGGCGACGGAGCATTTTTTGGTATCGCGGCAATCCGCCGAGACTATAATGCCAACAAAACCGTTTTTCCAAGGAGGCTTTATGCCGACCGGCAGCTGTCATCCGCTCGCACCCCATCGCAAGCTCCATATCCCCGATTGGTATGTTTCGACGCTGATGCTCGAACGCACTCTTGATGCCATACTGCGGCGCGTCACACTGCGCCGGGACTGGGACATTCCCTATCTTGCAGGTTACAGCCAGGACGGGCGCACGATCTATATCGACCGCCATCTGCCATTGACGTTTACCGACAAAAAACGGACCGTGGAAGTGGATCGCTATCTCATACTCCACGAATCGGTCGAAAAGGCCTTGATCGATGAGCTTGATCTCCACTACCTCCACGCCCATCAGATCGCCACGCGCGCCGAGGAGGCAGCGGTGCGCGCCGACCGTATTTCCTGGCGGGCCTACGACGCCTTTATGCAGAAGTATGTAAAAAGCGTCGGCGATGAACGGCTGACGCACGTCCCGGAAGACCTCGACTTAAAACCATACCGTGATGAGCACGATCGCGATCTTATAGCGCGCATGGAAAAAGCCGAATCGGACGGCCGCGCTCCGCGCATCCGCTCGCGCCGCACGAAACCTTAAGTCGCGTTGGGGGGGCGGCTTGCCATGGCCGGACCTCGCATCGGCCTGCCCATAAGGCACGCGCCTCTCATTGGTCGGTCTTGCCGGCCTGAAACAGGCGGCGCATCAAGGTTTCGCTGTCGAGTTCTTCATTATTGAGGGCCATGGCCAGGAGCTCGCCGCCCATGACCTGGGGGGCTATGACGAGATCCGGCCGGACATGGTGTACGCGCGCCATATTCTTGCCATGGTTTACGGCGGCTACGGTGCGGGTCGCGGGGTTGAGTTCCTTGACCGCCAGCACCGTAAAGGCGTTCTCTGAATCGTCGTCACGCAGCGCCAGCACCGCAGTGGCATCCGGAACACCCGCCTTGCGCAAGACATCGGCATCGCTGGCATCGCCCACCAGCACATCGGCCTCCCCGAAGGCCTCCGTATCCGCCGCACTACTCACGATCACGGTGACGGGGAGGTGGCGCGCCAGAAGCTCGCGACACGTATTGCGGGCGAGCGACGTGGCGCCCACGATCACATAGTGATTCTTGCGTATCATCCGCCTGCCGCCTCCCTTCATGAGATTCTGCATGCGCGCGGTCATGGCGGGCACGACGACCGCCGATATCGACGTCGCGAATACCGTGATGCCGAGAATGATGACAGACATCACGAAGAAACGCGCGTCGGCGCTCTTGGGCACGATGTCGCCGTACCCCACCGTGGCCATGGTGACCACCGCAAAATAGAGCGCGCTCGTGAGCGTCGTCACGGGCGGCGCAAACCCGCGACCCAGGACAAAGGTGCCGAACACGGCATACCCCAGCAGCAAAAGGATGCTCACGATCGCAAACAGCGTCCCCGCGGCCAGGCTCGAGCGATCGAAGTCCCGCTGAAAAACCAGGAGCACCAGCAGTATCAGGCCATTGAAGATCATCAAGGCCTCGGGGGTCGCGGCGCCGGATCGCCATGCGAGCATCAGTGTCGCCGCCGCCAGCAGCAAGGCCACCGTCCAGGAAAGCCGCGAGCGCCAAAGCAACCCGCCCGCGGCCCCAAAGAGCAGGAATCCGGCGACCACGCGCGGGGCAATGCGCCACGCCTCGGTGGTCAGCGCGTGGATCGTAAACGGGGTCGCCGAGATCTCGGTCTTTATCACATGCCAGACCGGGGCAAGGTTGATGAGGCCGAGAATGACCACCGCCAAGGCCACGGGGACGTGTGGGAACCAACCCCGAAAGCGCTGGCGGCCCTGTTCCCAGCCTTGGCGCCACCGTGCCCAGGGCGCGAGGCGCAGGGCCTCAGCCGGGGTGCCCCCCTCCGGGCCTTGCGACCCCTTTGGCCGCTTTGGCGCCGACCGTTGCCCCACCCCCCCGCCCTTCACGCGGCCATCCCCAGTCCCTCCGATCCGCCGTAATCATACTCCGACGATACGCGCGAACCCGTATTTTCGCCTAGCCCGCCGCGTGGTTCCAAGAGGCGGCCCGCCACGTGCCCATTCGCGCCCACTGACCTGTGTTCCTACCGCCCTTGCGTCACGGGTGGCCGCGGCGCGGAGATCCGCAGGCGGGCGGGGGCCTTAACTAAAGGAAGGCGCACGTCGGCCATTTTCCTTGTGACCCCAGGAAGTTACGCTGAGAGATATCCCCACGCGGATCGGTGGGCCGGCGTGATGCTGTATATATCTGTATATCGTTATATTAGTAGTTTGATATTGATCATGACAAACGCGCATCGTTTTCCCTACCGTCTACTCCACGGACAACCGAATCCATCCGGCGTCTGCGTCTCCTTAAGGATCCGGGGCGGTATGCGCACGGGTTCTGGCAAAGGCACAGGCATCGGCAAGGCCGCCATGAGCAGGCGGCCTGTCCTACCGGCGGGGCTTATGCTCGAGGCCCGCGTTATCGTTGCAAAGGGGAGAAGACGATTATGGCACGCAAAATATCACGATTGGAGCCGCGCAGGCTTCTCGCATTGACATCGGTCATAGGGGGACTGGCGATGTCGGCCAATGCCTGGGCGGTCCCGAGCTTTACCCGGCAGACCGGCTGGTCGTGCGCCACCTGCCACACCTCCTACCCGCAGTTGACCCCCATGGGGCGGATGTTCAAGCTCCTGGGCTATACCACCGAGAACCTCCAGCCGCAACAGAAGGTCGAGGC
>JAKARI010000005.1:0-11275 GCA_021819245.1 Pseudomonadota bacterium
CTGCGGAGCAGTTGACCGATACCGAACGGCTTACGCACATCGTGCGACGCGCGTTTGCCAAATTCCTTCGAGGACGAACCTATCCGGTCGCCTTATTGGTCGCTGGAGAGGGAGGAATGGGAGCGGTCAACTGCCGTTTCTAGGGCCAAAGGTTTTGGTTTGGATTTCGTACCCTTTGCGCTTGACGATGGCTCCCCAGCTATCTGGCCGCTTCCGAAAACACGCCATACCGCCTCCATTTAGTTCGTTCCCAAAGTTACCATCAGGTTACCAAACTTAATGGGTATTCATACTACGGTATAACGTAAGTGCTTGATTTAATGGTGGAGCGGAGGAGGATCGAACTCCCGACCTTCGCATTGCGAACGCGACGCTCTCCCAGCTGAGCTACCGCCCCATTGGCGCGCATTGTAAAGGACTCCGGGACAAGAGGGAAGTTTGGTGTCATGAATCCCCACCCTGTGCGTCGCTCACCGTGAACCATGAGCCCCTATCCGCGGGACACGGGCAAGGCTGGATGCCCATCATGCCGAAGGCCCGCACCCCCTTCGGCCACCATATCCTGGGCCATACGCATGGTGATGGCCAGCCGAGGTCGGCCCCGGCATCGCGTGTCGGCGTGTCTATACTTGACACGAGGCCTGCGCAGTTCTTTGCCCGAAACGGACAAGACCGCCAAGGGCCGCAGCCAGCCTCGGACGGCGCCCATACATAAAAGCAAGAGAGCAGGGGGGGGGAATTGGCTTATGCCAGAGCATAACGCCGGCCTGCATGGCAAACTGGGATTCTTGCTGGCCTTTAGTACCGATGCGGTATTTGTGTTGGACGACCGGGGCATCATTCGGAGCACCAATGGCGAGGCCTGCCGGATCCTCGCCTGCGATGCATCGGCCCTGGCCGGGGGCAGCCTGCGCGCCTGGCGTACCGATGCCCCCATCCGCCCGCACCCCGACAGCATGCGGCCAGACAGCCTATGCTACAGCGCCTACTTCAAGCGCCATAACGGCGAGATCTTTCTGGCGGATGTCAGCATCGCGAGCGTGACCGATGGCGGCACACTCAACTATGTCGCGATCATGCGCGACATGAGCTGGCTTGCCGAGGTCACCAACAAACAAAATCTCGCCGCCGCGGTCTTCGATAACAGCATGCAGGCCATCATGGTCACCAATGCCGTCAATCGCATCGTGGCGGTCAATGGCGCCTTTGAACGCCTGACTGGCTACACGGCGCCGGAGGTCATCAACCAGTCCCCGAATATCCTGCAGTCAGGGCGCCACGATCGGGCCTTTTACGCAGCCCTCTGGCGCACGGTGCTGAGCACGGGCCACTGGGAGGGCGAGATCTGGGACCGCCGCAAAAACGGCGAGATCTTCCCGGAATGGCTCACGATAAGCGTCGTGCGCGACGATTCCCAGGCCATAACGCACTATGTCGCGATATGCCACGACATCACGGAGCGCAAGGAGTCGGAAGAGCGCCTGCGTCATGTGACGGACTTCTATTCGGCGCTGTGCCATGTCGATCATCTGGTCGCCGACCGCACCAGCCCGCAGGCGCTTTACCAGGGGATCTGCCGGACCACCGTCGAATACGGGCACCTGCAGTACGCCGCCATCGCCACGGCCGAGTCCCCTGCCAGCACCCCGCGCATCGTTGCGGCATTCTCCGCAACCGCAGACGGTGCGGCTTTGCCATCCGACGACACCGTCCTCGCGCTCTCGAAAGACGCTATCACCACCGGCGAAATCGCGGTACGGCAAGACCGGCACGGCATCGCGCACCCCTACACCCGGCGACCCGGCGCGGCGCCGGCCTTATCGGCGAGCGCATTCCCCTTCAACCGCGGGGACCGGGTGTATGGCGCGCTCTGCGTCTTTTCCGACGAGGCCTCGTTCTTCGACCAGGATCTGCTGCATCTCCTGCGGCGCATCGCCGAGGATATCTCGTTTGCGCTCGACAGCCTGGACCATGAGACCCGGCGCCAGGCGGCCGAATCCCACGCCAATTACCTCGCGCAGCATGACATCCTGACCGGCCTCTACCGGCGCAACGTGCTCGAAGAGGCGCTGGCGCGCCAGCACGAGCCGGGTCTTAAGGCGCCCACGGCTTATAGCCTTGGCCTGATCGATCTCGATCACTTCAAGGTCATCAACGATAGCTACGGCCATGCCGCGGGTGACGCGGTCTTGGTCCAGGTCGCCAAGATTCTGCGCGAGGCCATGCGCCTGGGCGACGTCGTCGGGCGATGGGGGGGCGAGGAATTCCTCTGCCTGCTCGCCGATACCGGCCCTGAGCGTGCGCTCTACAGCATGGAGCGGATCCGCGAGCGGCTCGCCCGGGCCACGATCTGCGTCGGCGGCCATGAGCTGCACGTGACCGCGAGCATAGGCGTCGCGTCCTTCCCCCATGACGGCAAGACGACAGCGGAGCTCATGACCATGGCGGATGCCGCCCTCTATCAGGCCAAGCAGGCCGGCGGGGACCGGGTTCACTTGGCCGATTCAAACCCCAGTATCTTTCTTATCGGGGGACAGATCGAGGAGGCCTTGGGCCACGACCGGATCGTGGCGGCGGCGCAACCCATCGTCTCCCTGAAGGAGGGGGCGGTGGTGGCAGACGAGTCTCTGGCGCGCCTCGTTCTGCCGGATGGGGCCGTCCTCATGGCCGAACAGTTCGTCGACGCAGCGGCCCACCTGGGCCAGCTGCACCGCATCGATCAGGCCGTCATAGGCCAGGTCATGCGCCGCTGCGTGGACCGCGTCAAGGCCCATAACGCCCCGATACTGCATTTCGTCAACGCCTCCGCGGGGCTGCTCGCGCAGGCCCAGACCCTCGCCGAGCTTCTGCAAAACGCCCGCCAACAATGCCGTGACGCGGGGGCCGACCGGGACTGCGGGACACCCTTTGTCATCGAGATCACGGAGCGGGCCATGCTGCGCGACCGCAAAGCGGTCAAGCGCCACTTGGCCCCCCTGCTCGAATACGGCTTTCGCATTGCGCTCGATGACTTCGGCAGCGGCTACTCGTCGTTTTTATACCTCGCCGACTTTCCGGTGGCGTTCCTTAAGATCGAAAAGGAGCTGATTGCGCGCGTCACGTCCGAACAGCGCATGGCAAGCATCGTTCGCGACATCGCCCGCCTCGGTCATGACCTGGGCATCACGACCATAGCCGAGGGCATCGAGGAGGCCCAGACCGCCGAGGCGTTGCTTGGCCTGGGCGTCGATTGGGGCCAGGGGTTCTACTTCGGGCGGCCGACCCTCGCGTAGACCCTCGCGTAGACCCTCGCGTAGACCCTCGCGTAGACCCTCGCGTAGACCCTCGCGTAGACCCTCGCGTAGACCCGCGCAAGGGGCCCGCCTAAGGGGTCTTGCTGTCGCGCACCCGCCGCCAGACCGTATTTTTCCCGACCTGCAGGATCTCGGCGGCCTTGGCCTGATTGCCCTGGGTGCGCTCCAGGACATAGGCGAGATACTGGCGCTCGAGCTCCTCGAGGCTGACGAGGTCCTTCATCTGCGAAAAGAGCGGGGGGCCGGCGTCTACGGCGCCCTGATCCAGGCGGATATCCTCGGCGTTCAACACCTCGGTATCGCCCGCGAGCGTCAGGCTGCGCTCGATCACATTGCGCAACTCGCGCACGTTGCCCGGCCATTGACCCTGGCCAAGCTTGCGCAAGGCCTCGGATGTGATATGGGGCACGGGGCGGGCGGCCTTGACGCAATAGCGCTCCACGAAATACGCCGTCAGTTCCGGGATGTCATCGCGGCGGTTGCGTAACGGCGGGACCGTAAGCGGCAGGACATTCAAGCGAAAGAAGAGGTCATCGCGAAATGTACCATCGCGCACGAGCGTGGCAAGATCGCGGTGCGTGGCGGCTATGATACGTACATCCACCTTGCGCCCGACGTTGGCCCCCACCGGCCGAATCTCCTGCTCCTGCAAGACGCGCAACAGTCGGACCTGCAGACCCGGCGAGATGTCGCCGATCTCATCGAGAAACAAGGTCCCCTTATGCGCCTCCTCGAACAACCCGCGACGCGAGCGGTCGGCGCCGGTAAAGGCCCCCTGCACATGCCCAAAGAGCTCGCTCTCCAGGAGTTGCTCGGACATGGCCGCGCAATTGACGGCGATGAACGAGCGGCCCTGGCGGTTGCTGCGGTCATGAATGGCGCGCGCCACGAGCTCCTTGCCGGTCCCGCTCTCGCCCTGAACGAGGACCGGGAGGTCCGACAGGGCAACGCGGTCGAGCGACCTGAAGATCTCGGAAAGGCCGGTCTCCTCGCCGATCACCGCAGCCTTCTTGTCGGCGCGCAGCCGGGAACGCAGGGTCTGGACCTCGCGCTTTAACTGCCGCCGCTCGAGGATCGAGCTGATTCTGAGCAACAGCTCCTGGGTCTCGACCGGCTTCATCAGATAATCGTCGACCCCCACGCGCATCGCCTCCACCGCCGACGGCACGCTTGCATAGGCGGTGACGATCAAGACCCCGATATTGCTCTGCAGCGCGCGCACCCCCTGCGCCACCTTGAGGCCGTCATCATCGTGCGCGAGTTTCAGATCGGTGATCACCATGTCGAAACCCTGGGCCGCGGCCTGCGCCAAGGCAGAGTCCACAGAACTGGCGCACGCCACCGCGTAGCCCGCGCGCTCGAGGGTGCGCGCGAGGATCTTAAGGAGCGCCTGCTCATCATCCACCAAGAGTATGTCGGTCACGGTCGTCCTGCGTCATGGAACACACTGAGATAGGGATATTCTAGCCCGTGTTCCCGGCTGTCGCATGGACCGCGGCCGTGCCGGACACAGGCATATTAGGCACTCTTGGCGTCAAGCCCGCGCATGATCGCGAACACCACCAGGGCCCCCGGGGAGAGATTGGTGATGGTGACCCAGCCGCCATGGGCATTGGCGATGCGGCGCACGAGCGCAAGACCAAGCCCCGTGCCCTCGGCCTTGGTCGTATAAAAGGGCGCGAACAGGCGCTCGGCGCTGCCCTGCACACCGGACCCCGTATCCGCCACCCGGATATAGACCCAGTCCTCTTCCGCCGCGGTCGTTATGGTGATGGTACCAGGCCCCTTCATGGCCTCCGCGCCATTTAAGAGCAGATTCCACACCACCTGCCGGATCTGGTCGGCATCGAACGACACAGGCCCGAGGGACTGGGCGAGCTCCATACGAAACACGTGACGGTGCTCCCGATTCAAGGTGAGATCGTACATCTCCACGACCTGGGTCACGACCGCGTTCAAGTCGCCCTCCTCCCGCAGGGTCTCCGCGGGGCGCGTCCATTTCAGGAAATTCTGAAGCACCGCATTGAGCCTGCGCGACTCATCGCGCACGAGGGCCGCGAACTCGTGGCGGTCGTCCTCGGAGGCCCCGGCGTCATCGACCAAAAGCTCGACACCACTGACGATACTCGCCAGGGGGTTTCTGATCTCATGGACGATGGCCGCCGCGGTCTCGGTCAGGCACGCGAGCCGCTCGGATTCCGCCTGCTTGCGCCGCTCGATCTCGGCCTGGCGGCGGGCGCGGGCGAGCCGCGCGAGCATGGCGTTGAAGGCCTCGCTCAAGACCCCGACCTCGTTATGGCGCCGCACCTGCACTTGACGCCCCTCGTCGTCATGGCCGCCCAGGCCCTGGACGTCGCGCATGAGCCCCTCGAGATCGGATGTCAGGTGGCGCGACAAAAGCCAGCCCGCCCCGCCGCCTAGGATGAGCGCCGCCAGGGTCAGCAATAGCCCCGTATCGCGCGCCGCCGCCATCTGCCGCAGCACGCCCGATCGCGACAGGCTCAAACTCACCAGGCCCACGGTATAGCGGCCCACGCGGATCGTATGGTGTACGGTGAGCCACCGGGGCCGCGCCCGCGCCGGCCCGCGCCGCTCCAGGACCACCCTCTGGGCATTGGTGATGCGCACGCGACGCACGCCGGACTTATGAAGCGCATAGCGCACGATCTCCTGCAACGTCCCGAGATTTTCGGTCAGCACCGCGTTGCGCGAGGCGATCGCCACCATGCGGGCAATGCTCTCGGCGTTTCTGTGCAGGACCCGGTCCATGGTCCGTTCCTGCCCTTGAACGACGATGATCACGAGCGTCAGCATCAAGATGAGATGCACAAGCGTGATGGAGGCGACGACCTTAAAACGAAAGGTCTGATAGTAGCGCAAGGGCTTCATGGCACAGACGGCGCGGCGCAGGGGTTCAAGAGGCGCGGGATATGGGCGTAGTCACGGGGGCTGGCGATGGCAAACCCGTCCGGAATGTGCATGCGGCGCAGGATCGCGCGCCCCGCGGGGCTGCCCGTAAGCCCTATGAGCGCCTTTTGCAGGGCCCGGACGGTCGCAGGCGCCATGGTATCGCGCACCGCGATCGGCATCTCCGGGCCCGGGGGCGTGCGCGCGAGGATCCGAATGCGCGCGCGGATCGCCGCGGGCTCCTGATCAAGCGACCAGGGCCAGGTCCCGCCCAGGTCGACGAAACCGCGCGATACCGCGAGGATCACCGAGTCCTGGCTGCGCAGATAGACCGGGCGCATCTCGGTATCGACGATGAGCCCGTGCGCATGCAGCAATTCCTTGACCATCAGGGTGGCGGCGAAGGCCTCAGGGTCCGGAAAGGCAATCGAGCGCCCGGCGAGGTTTCGGGGGGTCAAGGGCCCGATGTGGACCCCCTTGCGGGCGATCAGAAGGCCTATGAAGGGCACGCCCTTGATGCGCGCCACGGCGCGATAGCCGTGCAGCTGGCGATAGAGATAGGGGTTGAGAAACACGATGTCATAGCGGCCCCTCTTGGCGCGCGCCATAAATCTCCGGAAATCGGGGGCGGTGGCAAACACGATCGGGCGATGCAGGGCCTGGGCCAGACGGGCACACAAGGGGATGAAAAGCCGCGCGAGCGCCACCGGGCTCTGCAGGGGCAATACCCCGAAACGCAACGGCTGGGTCGCCGCGCACGCCCCGACAGGCCCCCACAGAAGACCAAGCGCCACGCAACCCGCCGCAAGGAGCCTACGACCCATGGTGGCTATCGTACACCCGCGGCCGGTCACCAGGGGCCCCCTGGCGGCGCGTGATATGCCCCCCTGCCTGCCCCTCACCACCCGCGGATCCCTGACAAAAAAAAGGGGGGAGGATCGCTCCTCCCCCGTCCAACAACTCCAGGAGGACTCGTGCAACGCCCCTTAGTGGAGCAGGCGCACGCCAAACGGCACGCTCAACATGACGCTTACGGCGTTGTCGGCGGGCGCCGAGCTGTTGTTATAGGTCGTGTGGTCGAACTCCACGTAATAACGCACCCCCTTGCGCGCCAGATAGATCCCCACCAAGCTCTCCTGATCAAGACTGACCGACCCGGGGGCACCAAAAGAGGGCTCCGCTCTACCGGCCGTGGGACCGGCAGGAGGCACCGCAACCGTTACACTATCGAGGTTCTCGCTATTGTAGGCGCTATAACGGAACACCCCCATGAATTTCTTCACCGGATGGAAGCCTGCGGCCGCAAACCAGCCGCGCGCCGCGCCATTACCCTGCGCCGCCGGCTGGCCATCATTGGCGTGCTGATACTCATACCACAGCCAGACGGGGTCCTTGATGAAGTTCCCGTAGCGGACATCGACCGCGTACTTGTCCTGATGGTAGCTTACCCCGCTAAAGGTCGCCCGTCCCTGTTCATAGCTGCCGGACAAGGCAAACGGGCCGTAGTCCACGCCGCCATGCACGAAGCCCTGATCGGGATGAGCCATGCTGCTCTCAGTCTGGGAGATACCCGTGCCGTTGAAATAGCCCACAGCATAGTTGACGGCCAGGGGCCCATGGTAGAACTGATTGAAGGCCATTACCCCCATTTCGCGACCGGCATTGAAGATACTGCCACTTGGCCCCGCAATGGCATTGGGCGCGGGGGTGGAGGCAAACTCCTGATAATCGATGTTGTAGGTCGCCGGCGAATAATTGATCCAGGGCAAGATGCCAGCCGCCGTGAGCCCCTCGTCGGCAAACGGCACCAGCATCTGGCCGACCTGAAGGTGCACGCCCGGGATGTAATTCAAGGTCACGTTGCCGTCCAGGACATGGGCGGACCCGACCAGGCCACTATTGGGATTCGCCGGGTTGTTGCCGAACTCCGCCAGGAAGTAGTAATCGATATTCGGCCCGATCGAGCCGCGGATGCCCGGGCGCAGGCGATAGAACTTGAACTGCCCGTTACCCGTAACATTCGTGGCGCCAGGCGGACTGGCCTGGACATACGAATACCCGGGCTGCACGACACCAAAGAGCAGCGCCGTCGGGCTCTGCTGCGGCTTTTCCGTGCCATAGACCATGGTCCATGCCGGCATCGGCTTTTCATTCATCGAGGGCAGAAACCCTGCGAATGCGACCGCCGAGGTCGTCAACATCGCCCCCGCCCCCAGGGCCCGCGCCAACCAGGTCCGCTTCTTATTCGGCTTTTTCATTCCATCTCCTCCGGTTCCTTATATGGTTTTTTTCCCGATCACCACTTCAAGCCATTTCTGTGTCGCCGCCCACCTCCCTTCACGACCCCTTCGATGCCCCGCAGGCATTGGCCATCGACCCGCTCTTCGTGTGCCCCCCGCTCGTGCTCGTAGACCCCGAGGCCGTTCCGGTCGCAGGCGCCGCACTCGATGCGGCGGCCGCACTGGGGGCGCTTGGGGCGGCACTCGATGTCGCGGCCTTGTGATGACACGCGGTCAGCGTAAGCAGGGTTGCAATAATTGCCATGGATCGGAGCAGACGCCAAGCGCCCACGTTCATGACATCCTCCTTGCCTATAAGGCTATTATAATATTACTATTAATCGTATCTTGTAGTTATTCTCTATTCCCGTGGTCCTCTCGTAAGAACCATTCCACTTCACCGGAATGCCTTACTGCCCCCCTGAGGACCGTTTAGGTTGTACAACAAGTCCTCTGGCGGTGCAACCCTATTTGTCAAAACGGGCCGGACCAGTGAATGGGGATACGACCGGCGCACACCAGCGCCTGACGCGCGCGGGGCGTGGACATTTTTACGAAACCCAGAAGACCCCGCGCGCGCATAGGCCGCCTAGTTCACAAACCCCACAGAGACCGGATCACGGTGATGATAGGCCCACTGCGTCATGGAACCGTCGTAGAGGCGCACGTTCTTGTAGCCGAGTTCCTGAGTCGCCACGAACCAGCCGATGCTGGCCCAATGCCCGGTGTTGCAGTAGGTCACCATGGGGGCGTGGTGGTTTTCGGGGAAGCCCGCGACGCGCGCCAAGGCCTCGAGCCGGGCCTTGGGCAGAAGGTTGCCGTTATGCCCGACCATCCATGTCACAGGATAGGGGATCGCGCCCGGTATGTGCCCATAGCGCGCCACGAAGGGGGCCTTGGTGAGCCCCACGATCTGATGCATCGGGCGATTGTCGACCAGTACGACACGGCTATGAAGATCGGCGCGAACCTGCTGCAAGGTGGCATAGATCTGCGGCTGGTAGTGGGCGACGAAGTCGCCGCGCGCGTGGCGCGCGGTGCGCGTCAGGGCGCCATGGGCCTTCTGCCAACCCTCAAAGCCCCCGTTGAGAATCGCCTCGCTGTTGTGGCCCAGGACCTTGAGGGTCCAGAACGCGCGGGTCTCGCCGCCTAAACCCAGCCCCAGGGGGGTGGCGATGTCATTATAAACAACGACCTCGGAATTGTTGTTGACGCCGACCGAACGCAGATAGGCCTGTATGACCGGAATGGGCGGGAGCATGCGATTGACGCCGCGAATCATCATGCGCCAATGGACATAAGGCGCGGATATGGCCCCGGGGATATGGCCCGCGGCATAGGCCTTGGGCGAGCGCAGGTCCAGAATGACGAGATGTCTCGCATGCTCGTGGGTCTTGAGCCAATGGGGGCTGACCATGGCGCCCGGCAGGGCCGCCATCGCGACCCCCGAGACCGCGCTCGCGCACAGCGCCGCCCACACTTTACGGTGTAGCTTGGATATTTTTATCGCCATAGCCTTCATCCCCCAGGGTGGTTCCGGACGTGATTGTCGTGGCCCGCGGATAGCAAGAGATGGACCATGCGAGAATGTCCTTGAATTGACACCGGTTTTTGCAGGGGTTTCGACGAGTCGCATCACCACGCTGGTGACCGTAGTCACCAATTTGGTGACTACGGTGGAAGGGTCCAGGGCCGTGCCGGCGGCCGGCCGCGACGTGCGGATCGAGGCGCCCTCGCGGCCGATCGCCATGAGGCCTTCGGGCAGCGCGCGGCAGACCCTCTTTTAAGGATGCGGCGCGATCGGCTATCGAATCGGCGCGCGTGTCGCTATGATCGCGGTTTTGCAGACATCGGCATGGACGACAAAAAGACCCTTTCCGTGGCGGGCGCCACACTCCTCGTGCTCATCGGCATGGCCGGAAACAGCCTGCTTGCGCGCGCGGCCTTGAGCGATCACGCGATCGGCGCCACACTTTTTACCCTCATACGACTGACAAGCGGCGCGGCCGTGCTTGCGATGCTGTCGGCATGGCGCCACGTGCCGCTTAAATCTCCACAGGCCAACGCCTTCTGGCTCTTTCTCTATGCCGCGGCGTTTTCCTATAGCTATGTCGTGCTGGGGGCCGCCATGGGCGCCCTGCTGCTCTTTTTTGCGGTGCAGCTGACGATGTTCGTGGCCGCCGCGCGTGCCGGCGACCGTCCGACCCTAGGCCACATCGCCGGCGGCCTGCTGGCGCTCGGCGGGCTCTATGTCCTGGTGGCCTTGCAGCTCCACCGCCCGGCGCCGTGGGCGGTGGCCGGCATGCTGGCCGCGGGGCTTGCCTGGGGTCTGTACTCCATGGGCGGGCGGGGGGTGCGCGAGCCGCTTGCGCATACCACGGTCAATTTCGTCTACGCCGCGCTCGCGGCCGCGGGCCTTACGCTCGTGCGCCTGGGGACGCGGGCCACGCCCTCGCCCGCACCGCATGTCGCCGGGGTGCTCGAGGCGCTCCTCTCGGGGGCCGTGACCTCGGCGCTCGTGTACCTGCTCTGGTATGCGCTGCTGCCTAGACTGCGCACCGTGTTTGCGGCCACCGTGCAACTCGCGGTCCCGGTGATCGTCGCCCTCGGCGGCTGGGCGCTCCTCGGGGAACCGATCACCGCGAGGCTTGCCATCGCCGGCGGCCTGATCCTCTCGGGGGTGGGCCTGACCATGCGCCGTGGCGCACCCGCCACGGCCCGCGCGCCCAAGGGATCGTAAGGGTCCGGATGGATGTCCGTACGCGCCCCGCGGCGCCTTCGCCCGCGGCGCCTTCG
>JAKARI010000005.1:11375-98240 GCA_021819245.1 Pseudomonadota bacterium
CCCGCGGCGCCTTCGCCCGCGGCGCCTTCGTAAGATGCGCCGCATCTCCAACGACAAACGTCGCAAGCCCTTGGCGATCCTAAGGGGGCCAGGGACGGTCCCCACGGTCGCGGGGCCGTCCGGCCATCACGGCCAAGCGCGCCCGGGCCCGCTGCGCCGCCTGCGCCTAGGCGACCACAACATGGGAGAACCTGACATGCCGAAACGTATCACCCCCCGTGGCCTGCGCCTGATGTCGCGCCGAGCGCTGCCGGCCCTCACAGGCGTCGTGCTGGCCGCCACCACGCTCAGCGCCCAGGCCGCCACCGGCCCCTCGGGCACCCATACCGAGGCCACCCCCTATAGTTATCCGATCCTTCTGAAGCGATTGTTCGCCTCGGTCAAGGCCCATCACATGGTGGTCGTCGCCAAGGCGAGCGCGAGCCGCGGGGCGGCGGCCCGCGGCGTGAAGATCCCGGGGAACGCCGTCATCATGGTGTTTCGCAACGATTTCGCGGTGACCATGCTCAAAGACAGCGTGGCCGCCGGCATCGAGGCGCCCATTCGCATCTATGTCACGGCCAATCGCAACGGCACGGCCGACATCACCTACCGCACGCCCAGTGCGGTGTTTGCCCCCTACCATAACCGCGCCTTAAACCATCTGGCCGACACGCTCGACCCGATCTTCGCGGCCATCGTCCGTTCGGCCGCGGGACCGCACGCCAGGCCCAGTCGGCTTTCGTGACGGCCTCACAGATGGGGTCCGTGAACACCTTAAGACAGCGATCCGCAGGCCGTGTAAGATAAGGGCCGCGGCGCGCGACCAAGCGCGACGGGATCTGCCCACAGGCAGGGACCCGTGGGGCCGGGGGAGGGACCGTGTATGGCCACCGTGATCACAAGAGCCGCTTCAATCGGCCCAGGGCGCAAGGACGCGCGTATCATGTCATCCCACGATGGCATCATCACCACCGACTAACGCAGAACACCTAAGGAGTCTCTAGATGAAGATATCGACCTACGCCCTTCACACCGTCATGGCGCTCGCGGCCACCATGGTCCTGACAACCACGGCTTACGCCGGCATGAAGAATGCCTGCGGTTCCCAGGGGAGCACGATGAAGAAATCCGGCTGCGGCTCCAAGGGCAGCACCATGAAGAGCTCCTACGACGCGAAGAAAGACAAAATGAAGAACGCCTGCGGGTCTTAAAGACCCTCACGGGCACGCGTCATCGCATGATACCCCGCCTGCGCCCCTTCGGCCGGGCGGGTGTTTTTGGGGCCACGCACCGCAGGGCAAAAGCGGCCCTGTGGCTTTTCGTGCTCCTCCTCCTCAACCCGCTCACCCCGGCCCAGGCCTGGCCGACCACGGCCTTTCTCAGCCACTACTGGCGCAGACCCGTTCCGATCGGGGGCGCGAGCCCGCCGCACTGGCCGGCCTTCGAGACCGCGCTCTCGGCGCGCGCCTGCGGGCAGTGCCATATTGAACAGTACCGTCAATGGCGCACAAGCCGCCACGCCCTGGCGATGGGGCCTGGGGTCATGGGACAGCTCGCACAGGCCGGGCTCGGCCACTGGGCGTTCGTGCGCGGCTGCCTGTCCTGTCATGCCCCGGCGCGGGCCCAATGGCATCAGGTGCGCGCCGCGCTTGCGGGCCGCCCGCTCGCCGCCCTGGCCCGGCAAGGGGTCACCTGCGCCGACTGCCATGTGCGCCACTACCGGCGCTTCGGGCCGCCGCTTGCGCCGTATCTGGCCGACGGGCGCGTCATACACGGCGGCTTTACCCCAAGCCGCGACTTTACGCGCAGCCGGTTTTGCATAAGCTGCCATCAATTCCATCGCAATGGCGCGCGCCTCGACGGCTCGCTTCTGGAAAACGTCTACGGGGAATGGCGCAAGAGCCGCTACGCGCGCGCGGGCGTGACCTGCCAGAGCTGCCACATGCCGGATGGGCGTCATGACTTCTATGGGATCCACAACCCACGCTTCGTGCGCCGTGCGCTCACCATCCGTTTCCGGGCCGGCCCCGCGCCCTCGGGCCGCGCCATCACCGCCCGTCTCGTCATCACGAATTCCGGGGTCGGCCACGATTTCCCGACCTATACGACCCCCGAGGTGGTCGCCGCCCTATGGCAACGATGCGCCACCCACATATGCCGCGGCACCCTCCGGCGCCTCGTGATCGGCCGGCGCATCAGTCTTAACCTCAAGCACCAATACTTCGACACCCGCATCAAGGCGGGCCAATCGCGCACCCTATCCTACGACGTCGCACGCGCGCCCAAGGCCACGGGGCTCGCGGCGCGCATCACGGTCTACCCGGACGCGGCCTATGTGCGCTTCTTTCGCGCCTACCTCGTGCGCTACCGGCTCACCGCGGCCGAGCGCCACACCATCCGCCAGGCGCTTTTGCGCGATGAGCACTCGAGCTACGTCTTGTGGCAGGCCAACCGCCCCGTACCGCGGCGGTAATCGAGGCCCGGTACGGGCATGGCGCAAACCCCCTTTTAGGCGCGCTTGCCCCGCACCAGGGTCCCGGGGAAGCCCGCGTCCTTGACGGCCTTCAAAAACACCGCCGGGTTGGTGCGGCCGATGATGTATTTCACGGTGACATTTTGTGTCGACTCGTCGACCCCCACGCCCATCACGCCCTTGAGCCGGATGAGCGACATATAGACCGTGGTCGCGCACGAATGATTGCTGCAGGTCATGCCCGGGATATGAATGACGGCCTGCGCAAACCGCATGGCGACGGTCTGCACAGAGCCCTGGGTCGTGACCGCGGCCATGGCCGGACCCAGGACGGCTGCCGAGACGAGGGTCGCGGCCAAAACGACAGAGCGTGTGATATTTTTCATGATGATCTCCTAAGGTGTCGTGGGAATCGACGGGGCGATAAGCGCGGGGAGCACATAGGGCGCGGCCAGGGCGACGGCCACCAGCACCGTGCCCAACCACAGCCACAACGCGGAATGCCCGCCTCGCGGCGGACAGGCACAGGCGGCCTCGGCGCGCCGCCCCCGCCAGTAGCGCCAATGCGCGAATGCGAGCAAGACTATGGTCATGGCGATGAGCCACGGGCGCAGCGGGTCAAGCACCGTGAGATCGGCGACCCATGCCCCACCGATACCGGCGACCACCAGGACAAGCGGCCCGACGCAGCACACCGAGGCCAAAAAGCCGGTGACCACCGCCGCCCACAGCCCGCGCCGCCCGGCGGCCACGGGCCCGCCTCTTGTGTCCTTGTCCACCCTCATAGCTATACCCTGCGACCGATCATGATATGAGCCTAGACCACGTACCTAAGTACGGTGTCAAGGCCGGCATCGCCTGGCGCGTGCGGCGATCACGCCCAGAAGGCTTGCCCCGGACACGGCAAAAAGGCTATACCGGACAGGCGCCTGCCAGGCGGCGGGCGACCTGTTTCCGCAAACGTGCTGTAAGGCGCAGGCCTTGCGCCGCACACCCGCCCTGCAAGGAGGTGCCATGCCCGCCCCGCAATACGACAGCCTGCCCATCGAAGACTACGCGCTCATCGGCAACACCATCACCGGGGCCCTGGTCGGCAAAAACGGCTCGATCGACTGGTTTTGCGCCCCGCGCCTGGATAGCGCCGCGTGCCTGGCGGCACTGCTCGGCAGCCACGACAACGGCCACTGGCAGATCGCGCCTGTCGGCGGCGCGCAGGCGGTGCGCCGCCGCTATCGCGGCGATACGCTGATCCTCGAGACCGAGTTCGAGACGCCCACGGGCTTGGCGCGCCTGACCGACTTCATGGTCATAAACGGCCATGACTCCGAGGAACACTGTCACCTCGTGCGCATCGTCGAGGGGCTGCGCGGCACGGTCGACATGGAGATGGCACTCGCCATCCGCTTCTACTACGGGTCCATGGTCCCGTGGGTCCGGCGGGTGGGTACGGCCCGGCTTGCGGTCGCGGGCCCCGACACCCTCTATCTTACGGCCACCGTCCCCCTTCACGGTAAGGACCAGACGACCCGCGCCCGATTCCGGCTCACAGCCGGCGCGCGCGAGACATTCCAGATGAGCTACCAACCGGCGCATCATACCGCCTACACACCCCCGGAACCACTCGCGGCGCTCGCCCATACCGAGCAGTGGTGGCGCGCGTGGGCGGCGAAGAACCGCTATCAGGGCCCCTGGCGTGATGCCGTCATGCGTTCGCTCATCACCTTGAAGGCCCTCACCTGCCGCCCCACCGGGGCGATCGCTGCGGCCCTGACCACCTCGCTGCCGGAGGCGTTCGGCGGCACGCGCAACTGGGATTACCGCTACTGCTGGCTGCGTGACGCCACCTTCACCCTGTGGTCGATGCTCGCCACAGGCTACACCGAAGAGGCCGTCGCCTGGCGCGAATGGCTCATGCGCGCCGTGGCCGGCGATCCCGCCGATCTTCAGATCGTCTATGGCGTCAACGGCGAGCGCTGGATCGGGGAGCGGGAGATCCCCTGGCTTTGCGGCTACGAGGGGGCCAAACCCGTGCGCGTCGGCAATGCCGCCTCCGATCAGTTTCAGATCGACGTCTATGGCGAGCTCATGGACTCCCTGCATCTGGCGCGCAGCGCGGGCCTCCATCCGCAACCCCATGCCTGGAAGATCCAGTGCGCGATCATGACGTTTCTCGAGTCGGCCTGGCAGCTCCCGGATGACGGCATCTGGGAGATGCGCGGGGGGCGCCGGCACTTCACCCATTCCAAGGTCATGGCCTGGGTCGCCTTCGACCGGGCGGTCAAGGATGCCACGCGCCATGGGCTTACGGCGCCGGTGGCGCGCTGGGCCAAGATCCGCGATACCATTCATGCCGACGTCTGCGCGCAGGGCTTTAGCGCCGCCCGGAACAGCTTCACGCAGTATTACGGCAGCGAGGCCCTGGATGCGAGCCTGCTCATGATGGCCCTGGTCGGGTTTCTGCCGGCGACCGACCCGCGCGTCATCGGGACCGTGCGCGCCATCGAGTCCGATCTCATAGACGGCGGCCTCGTCCTGCGCTATCGCCCGCAGGAATCGGGTGATGGCCTGCCGGGCCGCGAGGGCGTGTTTCTGCCCTGCTCGTTTTGGCTGGTCGACAATCTCGTCTTGCAGGGACGGCATGATGAGGCGCATGCGCTCTTTGCGCGTCTTGCGGGCCTATGCAACGATGTGGGCCTGTTGTCGGAGGAATACGATCCTGCGGCCCGGCGGCTTTGCGGCAACTTCCCGCAGGCCTTCACCCACGTCGCCCTCGTCAACTCCGCGCGCACCCTCGCAGGCGCCGGACCGGCTACCGACTATTACCCCCCGGCGGGCGCCAGCGCGCGACGATAGATGCGCGTCAGCCAGATCCGGGTACGGGCCTCGAAGACCGGTGCAAGGCCCGCAGCGCGCATCTGCCGGTCGATCATCGCAGGATCGTGCACAAACGGCCGATAGCGGCTGCCTACGGCGCAAAACAGGCCCGCTCCGAGATGCGCCGCGACCCGATTGAATGCGTGCCGGCGCGGCAGCGTCAGGGCGCAGGCCTCCCGGGTGCGCGCAAGCGTCGCGGCGATCAGTCCGGCGGCGTCCGGATAACAGCACACCACCTTGTCGAGCAGCGTGATATCAGCGGTATCGAGTGCCGGCGCCAAGTCCTGAAAATCCCCTGACACATAGCGCACCCGCTGCGCGAGCCCCTGGCGCGCCGCCAAGGCCCGCGCCTCGATCAGCATCGGCCAGGCGAGATCGACGCCCACCGCGGTCGCCGCCCCATGCAACACGAGGTACTGATGGAGATAACCGACCCCGCACCCGATCTCGAGCAGCGATCGCCCGGCAAACCCGACCGCGCTGAGGCCCGCTATGAGATGCCTCTGAGTGTCCTCGAGACCCCGCCGTTCATAACGCCGGGTATAGCGGTGCGAGAAGTGTCCGAAACACCGCCCGATTCCACAGCTCGTACTGCCGCAGCATCCCGCCATGTCCCCCTCCGGCATCGCAAAAGTCGAGATCGGGCCGCGCGCGCCGCCCGCCATCTCGCCACCGGGCGGCCAGCGCCGCCCGTCCTCTCCCCATTATGTCCCAAACACCATCTGCACACCGACTGCGATCAGCAAGACACCAAAGACGCGCTTTAATTGCGCGACCGGCAGATTATGGGCGAGATACACACCCACCGGCACGACCAGCATGGCCACCGTGGTCAGGCCCGCGAGCGCCGGCAGATAAATATAACCCAAGGCCCCCGGCGGGAGACCGGCCCGGTGCTGCCCGGAGAGCGCAAGGCCCATGGCGCCAAAGAGCGCGATCGGGAATCCCAGGGTCGCGGATATGGCAATCGCCCGGCGCATATCGACGTTACAGGCGGTGAGAAACGGGACCGTCAGGCTGCCGCCGCCTATGCCGAGGAGGGCCGACATAGCCCCTATGCCAATGCCCACGCCCACAAGCCCGGGATACGAAGGCAGGCGCCAATGCGCCGCCGGATGCCAGTCGGCGAAAAGCTGCAGGCCGACTGCGGTCAGGAATACCCCGAATATCTCCTTTAGGACAAGACCCGGCAGGAGGCCCGCCAGATAGCCGCTCGCAAGACTCCCGACCAGGGTCGCCGCCCCAAGGGGTGCGGCCACCGACCAGTCGATCGCGCGACGCTTTTGTTGGGCGGAGATGGCGGCAAGCGAGGTAAACAGGATATTCGCAAGCGACGTGCCTATGGCAAGCTTCATCGCCAGCCCCGCGGGCAGGTGCTCCTTGGCAAAGACATACACGAGCGCCGGCACCACCACGCTGCCGCCGCCGATCCCGAGCATGCCGGCCAGCAGGCCCGTGACAAGCCCAAGCCCCATAGAGATGAGAATCACCGCGGCCATGCCGCCCCCCGTCAAGACCCTGCCAGGACCCCTCATACCATGCGCCATCACCATAGGCAATGCGGGGATGCGCACAGGTCCCCCGTGGCGCGCAGGCACGGCCCTAATCGACGAACATGGCGGCACCGTCGCTGCGCGGATCCGCGCCCCCCAAGACCATGCCGCCGGCATGGCGCATGACAAGGCCCGCGTGGCCGACCGCCTCGTCGAAGGCGCCCAGCCTCGACACGACATGGCCACGGCGTTGAAGCTCGCGAAAGACCGTATCCGGAAAGCGCGCCTCGATCTTGACATCATCGGAGACCTGCCCCCAGGTGCGTCCGAGAAGCCAGCGCGGGGCCGCGACCGCCTGCTGCGGATCGTCCCCATAGACGGCCACGCGCGTGAACACTGCGGCCTGGGTCTGCGGCTGGCCGTCACCCCCCATGGCCCCGTAGGCCAGCACGCGCCCGTCTGTAAGCACGGCAAGCGCGGGATTGAGGGTATGAAACGGCCGGCGGCCGGGGGCTATGCGATCGACTGCGCCCGCAAGGGACAGGCCCGTTCCGCGGTTCTGCCAGCAGATCCCGGTACCCGGCAGGACCACGCCGCTGCCAAACTCGTGATAGAGGCTCTGCATGAAGCTCACGGCGCAGCCCCGATGATCGATGATTCCAAGCCATACGGTATCGGCCGGACCGCAGGCGGCGCGCCACGGCGCGGCCCGCGCGGGATCGATCGCCGCGCACTCGGCGTCGAGCCGTAAGGGCCTAAGCCAGTCACTGACATCCGCCCCGGCGTCCAGAAACCGCTCCTTGTGGCGATCGCGCAGCAGGAAGGCCCGCTTGGTGGCCTCGACCGTAAGATGGATCATATCGGCGCCCTCACGGGGGAGACGGTCGAGACCCAGGCGATCGAGCATACCGACAATGGCGAGCGACAAGACCCCTTGCGTAGGCGGCGGCAGGTTATAAAGGGTGCCGAGACGATGCGCCATCCGCAACGGCGTTACGGTGCGCGCGCGACATGTCTCCAGATCGGCGGCGGTCACGGGGCTTGCCACCGCTGCGAGATCCGCGGCGATGCGCTCTGCGACCCCGCCCTCATAGAAATCCCACAGCCCGGAGCGTGCGAGCGCGCGCAGGGTCGCGGCCAGGGCCGGCTGGCAAAGCCTCGTCCCAGGCGCGGGCACCGTGCCATCGGCCGCGAGAAAGTGTTCCCGAAAGCCGGGCTGTCCGCACAGCTCCGCCAGGCGCCCCCGGGTGCTCGCGGCCTGGCTTTCGGTCACGATAAACCCGTGCTCGGCGTACGCGATGGCATCTTCCAGAAGGCGCCCGAGCGAGAATACGGGTGCCTGCCGGCAAGCGAGCGCACACTCCCAGCCGGCAACCGTTCCGGCCACGGTATTGGCGGCCAGTGGCCCGCGCGATGGCATGGCCTCGTGACCGTGCGCCCGATAGAACTCCGGGTGCGCGAGCGACCCGACCGTGCCGCCGGCATCGATCCCAAAGGGCGGATGTCCCGGCTCGTAGACAAGCCAGAACCCGTCGCCGCCTAGTCCCGCCATGTGCGGGTAGACGACCGCGATCACCGCGGCGGCCGCCACCATGGCCTCTATGGCGCCCCCGCCGTCTTTGAGCACCCGCGCCGCCGCCTGGGCGGCCGCGGCGTGGGGCGCCACCGCCACCGCCCGCGCGCCCTCACCCTTCCCCATCGCCCTATCCCCCCGCACCGCGTAGGATCATACCATTGCGCCGAGACCGGCCACCCGGATGTCCCAGTGCGCATACCGGGAGTCGGCGCGCGCCTTGAGGAGGCCACTTCATGACGCTATGATACCTTCCAAAAAGGAGGAGCGGGAAAAATCACCACCCCCTCGGTGGCTACGGGTTTCCCGTATAACGATAATGGAACAACGAATTCTTGGTGTTTTTCTGTTCTTTGTGGCGGCCGCGGCCTACGCGGCACCGGCCCCGCTCGTGGTCATCGGCGCCCCCAACGGTTCCGCCCCTCAAATGAGGGCCCGGTTTGCCCCCTTGGTCCGCTATCTCAGCCAAGCCATGGGCCGACCCGTTCGTTTTCGCACCAACAACAATCTTGTGACGTTTGGCGTCGAGGTTCAGACCCATCGCGCCGCGATCATGTTCGCCGCCCCGCACATTTTGTCGTGGGCGCAAAAGTATTATCACTACAAACCGGTATTAGCCGGGGCGGGACGGCTCTCGTTTGTGGTGGTCGCGCGCCCGAATTCCCATGTCACGCTCAAGAGCCTTGGCTACGAGATGCCTGTGTGCGGTGTGCCCGCACCCAATCTGGCGACAACGGCGCTGCTGAGGTTCTACCCCTCACAATCCCTCCGGCAGCCCCACATTGTGGCGGTGCCGTCGCCTGCGGCGGCGATAGCGGGTGTCCTTCATGGCCGGTGCAGGGCGGCCGTCGTGCCGTTGCATGCGGCGGCACGCCAGCACCTTGTGCGCACGGTCGCGTCGGTAGGCGTGTTTCCTAACCAGGGCTTCGCTATCTCCGGTGCCCTATCTCCGGCCCTGCAACAGCGCCTGGCGCAGGCCTTGCTGGGCGCGGCCCGCGCCGGCGCGCTAAAGACTATCCAGCAGGCGGATGGTATCTCCGGGTGGAAAACCCCGCGCCCGCTCGAATACGCGCACTACAGCAGCCTCGTATCGGGCATGCTCGGCTTTGCCGTGCCACCCGCAAGCGGAGGGGGTTAGCACCCCTCTTGACCACAGGGGCATTCACACGAGCCGGGCCCTGTGTGCAAGGCCCCGTCTGGCGTGCGCACGCCCCGGCCGCGGACCGCGGATGTAGGGCGCCTCGCGCCCCAATAGGGTCGCTTGGCGGGCATCCGGGAATGTGGCACCGGGGCACGGGTGCCGTGTTTCGCAGAGCGACACCTACCCCTGAGAGGCCACACCGAGGCGGGCAGTGCGGAGGCCATGCGCGGCCTCCGCACCACCCCGCAACCACAGCACCGCACTGCTACAGATGAATGGCCGCTTCGTTCCCCAGGATAAACCGTAAGCCACCCCTTCGGCCACGCCCGAGCACGACGAGAATGAGGCGAGCCCACCTCGCCAATCGCAAGGGCGCGCGTGCGGCCATCAATAAGGCCCCCGCCGCGGTGACCCCCTGCGCTCATACCGCCCGCGGCTACCAGCAGCCGGGTCGCCGCAATGGAGTCGCCGATAACCCGCACAAGAGCGGCCGTCTCGCGTTTGGCGGCGCAGGGACGGGGCGTCCCCTGCGGAAACAGTATGCCGCACTCCCCTTATCGCGTTCCCGCTCGCGTATGCAGGGACATTGGGCTCGCGCCAGAACGGGCGGGCATGATCATCGTCCGCTGGTACAGCCCATGGAACATCCAGGCCGTAAGCCCAATCGTGACGATGAACAGGGGCACGAATAGGAGCAGGGAAAACGTATGCCAAAACTGCCCCCTGGACGTATCCGTATGCAAGATCAGATAACTCTGAATAATCACCGTCAGTCCGCCAATGGCCGTGGTCACCAGGAAGACGTCGAAGGGGGCCATCCCGGACAACACGACCAGCAACGCGACAGTCATCAAGGCCACGGAAATCACGAAATTCGCCAGGTAGGTTTTGCCGTTGGCGATGGAAACCTCCGGGTGATGCAATGGATTTGCCGCATGACCGCTCATAACACCACTCCCTGCAGATAAACGAATACAAAGACAAACACCCAAATGACCGCCTGAAAATGCCAGAAAAGGCGCAAGTTGATGAGCCTGTAAACGACGTTTTGGGAAAATCCCTCTTTGGCAATCTGGAGCAGCATCACCAGCATCCAAGCCACGCCCACCACGATGTGAACGGCATGGTAGATGATGATCGCAAAAAACGCAGACAGAAACCCATTCGTTTGCGGCGTAATGCCATGCTGGAACAGATTGACGTTATCCGCGACGGAAAGTCCCAGGTACACCAATCCCAAGAGGGCGGATAGCAGAATCCATCCCGTGACCCCGCGCCGGCTTCCCTTCTTGAGGCTCACCATGGCCAATCCATACGTCAGCACGCTGGCGAAAAGCGCTATGGTTTCTTCATAGGCGACGCGGGGATTGATGAACTCCGAGGGGGCGGGGCCCCCAACCATGTTGCTGGCATGACTCAATACCACCAAGGACGCGAACAAGGCCGCATAGACCATGGCGTCCGTGAGCATATAGAGCCAGAACCCGAAGGTTCGCGTCCCGATGACATCATGACCCGGGTAATGCCGTGCCCACAGGGAAGCGGACTTCGGATCAACTGCAGTAGAATGTGCGCTCATCACTCTCTATCCTCTTCAAGGGCCCCCCAAAAACCCGGGCCCCGATGGTTTCTCTGAATCTCTCGCCGTTACCGGTCCACTGGTGGATCTACAACCGCCCTCCGGACGAGGCACCCGTTCCACCGGCCGGTTCGGGGAGCCGCTGGTAGGCCGTGGCCGTACCCACAGGCCCGCCCGCGTAAGGCGGCACCCCTGTCGCGATAAAATCCGATGCCCGGTCGCTCCTGCGCTTCTCCGTGCGCTCGACCTCATTCGGAGGGATGGTCATATCCGTATCCGTGTCGAAGGAGCGAACAATGATCATGATGACGATCGCGGCGGTAGACAGGGCGGTGAGCCACCAGATACGCCAGGTGAGGCCAAATGCCAAGGTAAAGAAGAAGGCCCCGAGTACCAGCGGCACACCGGTATTCTTCGGCATGTGGATCGGCTCGTAGTCCCCGGGATGCAACTCCGTCAGACCGTTGTCCTTCCTCCAGGCCCACTCATCGCGCGCATTGATGTGGGGAATCAACGCGAAGTTGTAGCTGGGAACCGGGCTGTGCGTCATCCATTCCACGGAACGCCCGGTACCCCAGGCATCCGCCCCCACCCGACGCGACTCGCGATCCCGCAAACTGACGTAGAGGTGCGCCAAAAAGAACAGCAATGCGGCTCCGTAGAGGCCGATACCGACCATTTCCAGGTGCAGATACGGCCCCCACGCCGTGTACGGAATATAATCCAAGCGCCTCGTCATTCCGGCCAGTCCCAGGATGAACATCGGAACAAAGACGAAGCCCGTCCCCAGAACCATGAACCAGAAGAACCATTTCCCCCACTTCTGCTCCAGCTTGAACCCGAATAGCTTCGGGAACCAATACTCCACCGCCCCAAAAATACTGGATGCGATCACCAGAACCATCATGTGGAAATGGGCCACGACAAAAATGCCGTTGTGCCACATGTAATCATTACTCGCGAAGGCATTCATCATGCCGGTCATGCCCCCCACAATGAGGAGGGACAGAGCCAGCAACGCCCACATCATGGGTAGCTCGAAACGGACCCTTCCGCGGTACATCGTAAAAATCCAATTAAAGATTTTCACACCCGTGGGAATCCCTACAAGCATCGTGGTAATGCTATAGAAGCTGTTTACCGAGGGCGCCGCCGCCATCGTGAAAAAATGGTGCAGCCATACCCCCCACGACACTCCGCCGATCGCAAACGATGCGATGACCATCGTGGCGTAGCCAAAAAGGGTTTTTTCAGAAAACGTCGGAATGATCTCAGACATGATCCCAAAAGCCGGCAGAATCAAGAAGTAGACCTCCGGGTGCCCCCAGATCCAAAAGAGATCGTTATAGAGCATCAGGTTTCCGCCCATTCCCGCCGTGTAGAAATGGGTACCCAGGTAGCGATCCATTCCCACGAGCGCCAGGGCGACCATCAGCACGGGGAAGGACGTCAGCGCGATCAGGTTGGTGCTTAAACTTGCCCAGGTGAAGATCGGCAACCGCATCCAGGTCATGCCCGGGGCGCGCATCTTCACGATGGTTGCGATGAGATTGATGCTGCCTAAGGATGTGCCGATCGCGGATAGCTGAAAGGCCCACATCCAGTAGTCGACGCCGACCCCAGGACTATAGGGAAGTTCGAAATATGGGAGAAACCCGTACCAGCCGCCGTGGGCGAAATTCCCAATAAAGAGCGACAGCATGACCAGCGCCGCGCCACCGCCTGTCAGCCAGAGTCCCAGGGCATTGAGATAGGGATAGGCCATATCCCTGGCGCCGATCTGAATCGGAACGATGATATTCATCAATCCGACCAGCAGAGGGGTGGCGGCAAACACGATCATGATCATGCCGTGCGCGCTGAAAATCTGCCCTATATGAAAGGGCGTCAGATACCCATGGACTGCGCCCATGTATCCGGGGGAATGGGGCCCGATGGCCATGTCCTGCTGTAAACGGATCATGACGGCGTCGGCAAACCCGCGCAGCAGCATGACCAGACCGATAATGATGTACATGATGCCGATCCGTTTATGGTCGACGGTGGTCAGCCACTCGCGCCAGAGATACTTCCATTTCCCGAAATACGTGACGGCTCCAACCGCTGCCAATCCGAGGAGTGCTACGACCGCAAATGTGTACTCGAGAATCGGGACGTGGAGAAACGCCAGCTGCTTCATGCAAAGGCGCCCTAGCGCCGGGGACCAGGATCCCTGCAAATGTACGAGCATGTCAGTAATACCCCTCTTTCTGTAGCTTGCTTTGCTTTTTGAGATACGCGACCATATTTTCCGTCATATTCATCGGGGTGTTCCAGGTTTTTCCCCTCATCACCTCTCGTACGACGAAATCAAACAATCCCGGTTTGACATGCCCGAATATCGGCTGGGTTTTTTGACCAACGGGAATATACGGCCTTGCAAAACGGTTGAAACCTTTATAGCTCAGGCTTTGCGGGGTTTTCTGTATTGACGACACCCAGGCCTGGAATTTCCGTTTTCCGACCACATGAGTGTTGAAGTGCATCCAGGACAACCCCGCGCCGCTGTAGTCAGCGGAAAAGCCGAGATAGTTCCCGCGATGATCGGCGATGAGGGCCTGTTTCGTGCGCATGCCGGGCATCACATCGATCATGCCGACAAGTTGCGGGATAATGAAGTCATTGACCACGGACGTCGATGTCAGGCGGAACCGAACCGGGATGCCGCGCGGGACGACCAGTTGATTTGTCGTGGCGATGTGTTGCTGTGGATAAACGAACAGCCAGCGCCAGTCGGTGGCGATGACATCGACCTCGAGCGGCGTACTGCCCGCCTTTTTCTCGGCCTTGGCTATGACCTCCGGGTTGTATGGATTGACCGCGTAGATGGCTTTGACCGAGAGATAAGAGAGGACACCAACCGTGATAAGCGGTATCCCCCAGACCACGATTTCAATGGCCGTGGAATGCGACCACTGGGGTTGATAAGCGCCGTGACCGCCCTTGCGGTATCTCATGGTCGCCCAAATCGCCAGCAAGGTGGTCGGCACAATGATGAGAAGCATAATCCCGACATCCAGCAGGAAGTAATGGAAGGATGTCTTGGAGATCGCCCCCTCCGGGTGCATGAGATAGATACCTCGCGCAGAGCAGCCCGAGAGGAAGAGTCCGAGGGCCCCCACCGCGAGAAGCGTTGCGCCGTGGCGGACTTTTTTCCATGAATTTTTCACACTCACTCCTTTTGTTGCACGCAGCAATGGGCTGCTGCGGAACCTTCTGGTAAGAAACGATTGTCAGATGGCACGCGATGGGGCGGCGAGCCGATCCCCGTGTGGCCTGGTACGATGGTAGGCACACTCGGCGATGCCGCGTGCCCCGCGATGGGGGACAGGGGGCCTCCCCTGACTCGAGTGACCGCGTGCCCGCCATGCATAATACCCAGACACCCCGGACGACCGCCTCGACGGCCGACGAGTGATCCTCGTGGGCACGAAAACGGCCGCAAGCCCCGTGCTTGCCAGGGGCGCATCACCCTGCCGGGACGATGCCCGCAGGGATCATGGTGACCCGCATCGCCAGGGCAGTGAGGGCGGGACACGGATCGTCTGCCACGGACATGATCCCGTTTCGAATGGGCGTCCGGACATCGTTTCCGGCGCCCTGATAGGCACAAACCCCAGGGCGTACGGGCGGCACCAAGGCGCGTGCCGGACGCATCTCTCACCGCCCGCCTGTTTTTTGGCATATCTCCGAAGGCCTTAAAAATATGTCACGGTCGCCCTAGACGCCCGGCCCCTCGGGGCATCGGTCGCCGCTTCGCCCTTTTTGATCTCACCGCCTCGCGGGGCCCTGCGAGATACCCCCCGGGGACCCAGGCTCTATCGAAAAAGAGGTGTCCTGCGGAGCGGCGGCTATCCTAAGGGGATAGGCTTCGGATGGTTTTGATGTATATCAGTGACATGAGGTGACTTTTATGCTCTGACGCGATGTGTCGGCATCGCGGCCTGCGCAATGGGGTGTCCGAGGCGCCCCTCTCGGCGCCCTGGGGAGACAGGCCTGGACCGCGTACCCATGTCCACCCAGCCGCACACCCCGGCCCCTTCCCGGCCGCGCGTGCCAGGCGCGGCCGGCCGAGTCCAGGCGCCCCGAAGACCGGGTCCCCAACGATCTTACGCCAGGGTCGGTGCCGCCAGAAGCCTGCGGATCCCCTCGGCATCGGGGTGCGGCAGCACCCCACGCTCGGTGATCAGGGCATCGATGAGGCCTGCCGGGGTCACATCGAAGACCGGGTTCCAGGCGCGCGCCCCCGCCGGGCTGTGCGCCACCCCCTGGCACCGCAAGACCTCGCCCTCGGCGCGTTCCTCGATGGGGATCATCCGACCCTCCGGGGTCGCGGCATCGATCGTGCTGATCGGCGCCACGACGTAGAAGGGCACGCCATGATGCCGCGCCAGCACCGCAAGCCCATAAGTGCCGATCTTGTTGGCGGTATCCCCATTGGCCGCGATCCGGTCGGCCCCGACCAGGACGGCGGCGATAGCGCCCGAGCGCAAGAGCGCACCCGCCGCACTATCGGCCAGCACGGTCACAGGCAGCCCCTCTTCCACGAGCTCCCAGGCGGTCAGCCGCGCGCCCTGCAGCCACGGGCGGGTCTCATCGGCGTAGACCATGGTGATCCCGCCCGTTGCCGCGGCCGCGCGCACGACCCCAAGCGCGGTGCCGTAGCCGCCTGTCGCCAGCGCCCCGGTGTTGCAGTGCGTCAATACCCGCGCCTGAGGCGGCAGGAGCGCGGCCCCCAGGGCCCCCATGCGGCGATTGGCGGCGATATCCTCCTCGTGCAGGCGCCGGGCGACGGCGAGCAGGGCGGCCACCGGCGACCCGGGGGGCAGGGTGGCCATGGCGCGCTCCATGACATCCAGGGCCCAGCCGAGGTTCACGGCCGTGGGGCGGCTTGCGCGCAGGAGGGCAAGATCGGCGCGCGCGCTCGCGCGCCAGTCGCCTACGGCGCGGGCATAGGCGGCGGAGACCGCCAGCACCGCGCCATAGGCCGCGGTCACCCCGATCGCCGGGGCCCCGCGCACGACCATGGCCGTGATGGCGGCCGCGACCTCGGGCGCCGTCGCGCATGTCTCGTAGCGCAGCGTGCCGGGCAAGACGCGCTGATCCAAAAGCCACACCGCGCCATCGCGCCATTCGACCGCGCGCACCTTGTCGTAGAGCACCTCGTCCACCGCCATTCCTCCGCCTGCTCGGGACACAACGTCCGGCGATGATGCTATCATGGCCGGCGTCGGTTTTTCGTTCCGCCTACAGCAAAGGGCCTCGGACAGCGTGCGGGGCGGCGGGGACGGTAACAACGACCGCGCGGCCCTCGACACACCGGCGCCGGCGCGCACGGCCCCCAACCCTAATGAAGGCTCGCATGGACTACGATCTTTGTCTCAAAGCGCCCTGGATCATTCCGGTTGAACCGCGCGGGCAGGTGCTGCGCGGCCACGCCATACTCGTGCGCGGCGGACGCATCGCGGCGATCGTGCCACAGGCGGACGTGCCGGCGGCGGTCCACACGGTGGATCTCCCGGGCCATGTCGTGCTGCCGGGCCTTGTCAATGCCCACACCCACGCCGCCATGACCCTGTTTCGCGGGCTCGCCGACGACCTCCCGCTCCAGCAATGGCTGAATGATCATATCTGGCCGGCCGAGGGCCGCCACGTCAACGGCGACTTCGCGCGCGACGGCAGCGCGCTTGCCGCCCTGGAGATGATCCGCGGCGGCACGACCTGCTTTGCCGATATGTACTTCTTTGCCGACGAGACCGCGCGCGTGGCGGCCAGCGCCGGCCTGCGCGCGGCGCTCGGCCTTGTGGTCATCGACGTGCCGACCGCCTGGGCGCGCGACCCCGAGGAATACCTAAGCCGCGGGGTCGCGCTGTGCGACAAGTGGCGCCACGAGCCGCTCATAACGCCGCTGCTCGCCCCCCATGCCCCCTATTCGGTGTCCGATGACACCCTGACCCGCATCCGTGTGCGCGCCGACGAACAAGACATCGCGCTCCATATGCACATTCACGAGACCGCAGGCGAGATCACGCAGTCCCTGCGCACCTATGGTATGCGCCCGCTCGCGCGGCTCGACCGGCTGGGGCTTATCCACGCCAATCTCATGGCCGTGCATATGACAGAGCTCGACGCGGACGAGATCGTCTTGTGCGCCGAGCGCGGGGTGAGCGTGGTCCATTGCCCCGAGTCCAATCTGAAGATCGCCGCCGGCATCTGCCCGGTGGCGTCACTCGTGCGTGCCGGCATCAATGTCGCCCTCGGGACCGATGGCGCGGCCAGCAACAACGACCTCGACATGTTCGGAGAGATGCGCACCGCGGCGCTGCTGGCCAAAGGCACGAGCCGGGACGCCACCGCGATCCCCGCAGCGGTGGCCCTGGAAATGGCGACCTTGAACGGCGCCCGGGCCCTGGGGCTTGGCGATGACATCGGCTCGCTCATACCGGGCAAGAGCGCCGACATGATCGCGGTCGATTTGCGCGCGCCCGCCACCTCGCCCGTCTATGACCCGATCTCCCAGCTCGTCTACGCCGCAGGCCGCGACCAGGTGACGCATGTCTTTGTGGCCGGCCGCGCGCTGTTGCGCGACCGGTGCGTGCTGACCCTCGATGAGCCGTCCATCATGAGCCGCGCCGCGGCCTGGCGTGATAGGATATACGCATGCGATCAGGGAGGGATGTCATGACCCCGGGGCAGAACGTCGACCCCAAGGAGCTTGAGCGATTCGAGGCGGTGGCCGCCCACTGGTGGGATCCGCACGGACCGCTCAAGCCCCTGCATGGCATGAACCCCCTGCGCCTGCGCTTTATCAAAGACCGTATCGATCTCACCGGCCGTAAGGTGCTCGATGTCGGTTGCGGCGGGGGCTTGCTCGCGGAGGCCATGGCCGCCGCCGGGGCCCTCGTGACCGGCATCGATCTCGCCCACGAGGCGCTGCTCGTAGCACGCCTGCATGCCATCGAAAATGGCGTTGACATCGACTATCGGGAGACGTCGGTCGAGGACCTCTCGCTCGCCGAGCCGGCCGCCTACGATGTCGTAACCTGCCTCGAGATGCTCGAGCATGTCCCCGATCCGGTGTCGGTGGTGGCGGCCTGCGCGCGGCTCGTAAGGCCCGGCGGCCGGGTCTTCTTCTCGACCATCAACCGCACGCCCCGGGCGTGGCTTGCCGCCATCGTGGGCGCCGAGTACCTGCTGAACATGCTGCCGCGCGGGACTCATGAGTACGCGCGCTTCATCCGCCCCTCGGAGCTTGCCGCCTGGATGCGCGCGGCCGGGCTTGCGACCGAGACCATAAGCGGCGTGCGCTACTGGCCGGTGATCAACTCCTATGCCCTGTCGCCTGCCGTCGACGTCAATTACCTCGTGTGCGGGCAGCGCGAAGGGTCCTGATGCCTGAGGTCGTGCTCTTTGATCTCGACGGCACCCTGGCCAACACCGCCCCGGATCTGGCCCTGGCGCTCGACGCCGTGCGCGCGCCGGGGAGCCCACCCCTCGACCGCGAGCGCGTCCGGCGGGCGACCGCCGTGGGCACGACCGCGCTTTTGCGCGAGGGCCTGGGCATCGAGCCGAATGCCCCCGACTACGAGGCGGTGCGTGCGGCCTTTTTGGGGCATTATCAGCGCCTCATCGGGACCGCCACGGAACTGATCCCGGGAATGGCCGAGGTGCTGGCGGCCCTCAACGAGCAGGGGTTGCCGTGGGGGATCGTGACCAACAAGCCCGCGCATCTGGCCTCGCGCGTGCTGTCCGCCCTGGGCCTGACCGGCCACGCCCGCTGTCTCGTGGGCGGCGACACGCTCGCGCGGTGCAAGCCCGACCCGGACCCGCTGCTCCATGCCTGCGCCCTTTTGCGGGTCGCCCCGGACCGCTGCCTCTACGTCGGCGACGACGAGGGGGATATCGTGGCCGCGCACCGGGCCGGCATGCCGGCGCTGGCCGTCGCCTTCGGTTATGCCACCCCCGGCGAGGCCGAACGCTGGGGGGCCGAGGGCCTGCTCATGGCCCCTGCCGACCTTTTAGCCTGGGTCCGCTAAGTCCGGGCCCTCATAGGCGCAGCCCGAGGTGCAGGTCTCATGAATCACGACCCGCGACAGGCCGGGGAGGACGCCCGCAAGCCGCCCCCAGACATAGCGCGCCAGGCACTCGCTGGTGGGGTTTTCAAGCCCCGGGATATCGTTGAGATAATGATGGTCGAGGTCGTCGAAGATCGGCCGGAAGGCCGCGCTCACATCCGCAAAGTCCATGACCCAGCCGTGCCGGGCATCGGGCGTCCCGCGCACATGAATGTCGATACGAAACGAGTGCCCGTGCAGCCGCCAGCACTTGTGGCCCTCGGGCAGGCCCGGCAGGCGGTGCGCGGCCTCGATCCGGAAGGTCTTGAAGATCTCCATGGCCATATCAGCGCGCCCCGCACGAGGCTCTCAACGCCATCAGGGTATCGACGTCGATCTGACGGCCGGTCCATGCCGCGCCCGACAGGCGTGTCGCGGGCGCCCCGGGATCGCCGAGATGGTCGACGACCAACGCAGCCGCCGAGAGATCCTGAGCACGCGTATAATCGGTGACCGTCACGACCGTGCAGAGACCGGCACCGGTGGCGGCACGCAGGCCGTTTTCCGAGTCCTCGAAGGCCAGGCAATCGCGCGCGCTCAGGCCAAGCCCCGCCAGGGCGTATTCATAAATATCGGGCGCTGGCTTCTTGGCGGCCACGCAATCGCCGGCCCCGACGGTATGAAACCAGCCGCGCGCGCCAGGCCCGAGCGCCGCCCAGATGGGCTCGAGATTCTTTTCCGTGGTGGTGGTCGCGATGGCCAGCACAAGCCCCCGGTCGCGGGCCTCGGCCAGCAAGCGGCGCACGCCCGGGCGCAGCGGCACCCCCTCGGTGTTCAGGAGATCGCTGTACAAAGTGGTCTTGCGGGCATGCAGATGGCGTATGAGGGCCGAAAGATCGCCGGATGGGCGCAAATCCGGCCGCACATCGGTAAAAAAGTGCAACAGGCGCTCCTTGCCCCCGGTGATGGCAAGAAGCCTGCCGTAGAGCGCCTCATCCCACACGATCGGCAGGCCCTGCTCGGCGAAGGCGCGATTGAACGCCACGCGATGCCCGTCGCGCTCGGTATCGGCAAGGGTCCCGTCGACATCGAAAATCAGTGCCTTGAGCATCTCGTCTCCTTAAAAGTCCCCCCGGCGAAAACGGCCACGGCCGCCCGTCGGACCCTTTCTTGCGTGCCCCTGCGCTTTCTGGTATAGAATCGCGCTTGCTCGCACGCCCTCCCATTGTCTCGAGCGCAGGAGTATATTGATGGCGGTCACCAAAAAGAAGGACAACCAGGCCTTACTGCACGGCATAAAGCCTTATACCGTCGCCGAGGGCGAAGAATACATGAATACCCGCCAGCGCGAACACTTCCGCAAGGTGCTGCTGGCCTGGAAGGCGGAGCTGATACAGGAGGTATCACGCACCATGCATGCCATGCAAGATGAGACCGCCAATCACCCCGACCCGAATGACCGCGCAAGCCAGGAGACCGATATGTCGCTCGAGCTGCGCAATCGCGAGCGCGAGCGCAAACTGATCAAGAAGATCGACGAGGCGGTCAGCCGCATCGATGCCGATGATTACGGGTACTGCGAAAACTGCGGTGTGGAGATTGGCGTGCAGAGGCTCGAGGCGCGGCCGACCGCCACCTTGTGCATCGACTGCAAGACCCTAGACGAGATCCGCGAAAAACAGATGGCATAACGACCAGGGGCGGCCCGATGGCGGTCGGGAGCGCGCCTTAAGGCCTCAATAATCCCGTCCCCGCTACAAGGTCTGCGCGCCGCATCCGGCCTAGGCGCGAGGCCCTTTCAAGGAACCGCCCGTGATACACGCCACCATCCAGGCCCTGGCAGGGGCCATGCTGCTTGTGATCCGCCAGACCGGCTATATCGGGATCGTGGGGCTTATGACGCTCGAGAGCGCCTGCATCCCCATCCCCTCGGAGGTCATCATGACCTTCTCCGGTTATCTGGCCTCGACCCACGCCTTACGCCTTTCCGGGGTCATCCTGGCCGGCACCGCCGGCAACGTCATAGGCTCTCTGGCCGCCTATGCCCTCGGGGCCTACGGAGGGCTGCCGTTTTTGCGCCGCCACGGGCGCAAGATTCTGATATCCCCAGAGGACCTCGACACCGCCCACACATGGTTTGCGCGATACGGCCAGGCGGCGGTCTTCATCGGCCGCCTGCTGCCCATCCTGCGCACCTTCATATCGCTCCCGGCGGGTGTGGCGCGCATGCCGCTGATCCCGTTTGTCGCCTACTCGGCGGCCGGGTCCGCGCTCTGGTGCGCGGCACTGGCCGGGATCGGCCTGCGCCTGGGCCAGCATTGGCAGGCGCTTGCCCCCTACATGCACGCGGTGGATGATAGCGTAGCAGGGGGCCTCGTGCTCTTTCTGATCGTGGCCGTGCGCCGCCATCGCCGCCGCCTGCCGCCGGCCGGCGGGGACCGCGGGCGCAGGGCGCAACCTTAAAAAAAACGCATCCGATAGGGGGGAGATACCCGTGGTTCACGAATCGCGCGATCCCATCATGTCGCTTTTTACCGAAAACCGCGTGTTCCCCCCGCCGAAGGACTTCGGGCGCGGGGGCGTCATGACCGAGGAGATCTACCGGGGCCTGCTCGCCGAGGCCGAGCGTGACTATGAGGGCTTTTGGGCGCGGCACGCGCGCACCGAGATCGATTGGATCAAGCCGTTTACCCGCACCCTCGACGAACACGACGCCCCCCACTATCGCTGGTTCGACGACGGGATTCTGAATGTCTCGGCAAACTGCCTGGACCGGCACATGGAAAAACGCGCCGACAAGCCGGCCATCCTCTTCGAGGGAGAGCCTGGGGACGTGCGCGTCCTCACCTACCGCGAACTGCTCTCCGAGGTCGGGCGCTTCGCCAACGCCCTGCGCGCCCAGGGCATCGCCACCGGCGATCGGGTGGTGATCTATATGCCCATGATACCGGAGGCCGTGATCGCCATGCAGGCGTGCGCGCGGATCGGCGCGATCCATTCGGTGGTGTTCGGCGGCTTTTCCAGCGACTCCTTAAAAAACCGCATTCTTGATGCCAAGGCCACGGCCGTGGTCACCGCCGATGGCGGCTATCGCGGCGGGCGAGTCATAGAGCTCAAGGCCATCTGCGACAAGGTGCTAGACGAATGCCCAGGGGTGCGCACGGTGTTCGTCGCAAAACGCGCCGGCAACACCGTGGCGTGGCGCGCGGGTCGCGATATCTGGTGGCACGAGGCGGTATCCGGCGCTAGCGATGAGTGCGCGCCGGTGCCCGTGGGCAGCGAACACCCGCTCTATCTCCTCTACACCTCCGGGTCGACCGGACGGCCCAAGGGCATACAGCACGCGAGCGCAGGCTACCTGCTCGGCACGATCCTCACCATGCGCTGGGTGTTCGATATTCGCGAAGACGACGTCTTCTGGTGCACGGCGGACATCGGCTGGGTGACCGGTCATAGCTATGTCGCCTATGGACCGCTCGCCTGCGGCGCCACCATGGTCATGTATGAAGGGGCCCCGACCGTGCCCGACCCTGGCCGATTCTGGCAGTTGTGCGAACGCCACCGGGTGAGCATCTTCTACACCGCGCCGACTGCGATCCGCGCCTTGAAAAGGCAGGGTGACGACTACCCGCGCCGCCATGACCTCAGCCGCCTGAGGCTCCTGGGGAGTGTGGGCGAACCGATCAATCCGGAGGCCTGGATGTGGTTTTACCAGGTCATAGGCCAAGGCCGGTGCCCGATCGTCGACACCTGGTGGCAGACCGAGACCGGGGTGCACATGATCGCCCCGATCCCCGGGGTCACGGCCTTGAAGCCCGGATCGTGTACGCGGGCGCTCCCCGGGATCATGGCCGATGTGGTCGATGGCGACGGCACACCGATTACCGCCGCCGACGAGGGCGGCTTTCTCGTGATCAAGCGCCCGTGGCCCTCGATGCTGCGCACGGTCTGGGGTGATCCGGAGCGTTACCGCGAGACCTACTGGGGGCGCTTTCAGAACCGGTATTACGTCAGCGGCGATGGGGCGCGGCGCGACGCCGACGGCTACTTCTGGATCATGGGGCGGGTCGATGACGTGCTCAAGGTCTCCGGTCACAGGCTGGGAACGATGGAGATCGAGTCGGCGCTCGTGGCCCACCCCCTGGTCGCCGAGGCCGCGGTGGTGGGGCGGCCTGACGACCTGACCGGCGAGGCGATCTGCGCCTTCGTGGTGCCGCGCGGGCCGCGTCCGACGGGCGCGGAGCGGGCGGCGCGCATCGCCGAACTGCGGGCCTGGGTGGGGGACAAGATCGGGCCTATCGCCAAGCCCGCGGAGATCCGCTTTACCGACAACCTCCCCAAGACCCGCTCCGGCAAGATCATGCGCCGCCTGCTGCGCGCCGTGGCGCGCGGCGCGACTGTAGAGGAGGATGTCTCGACGCTCGAGAACCCCGACATCATGCGCCAGCTTATGGGGCATGATCAGGACTAGGCAGGCCGCAGGCGTCCGTGCCGAGGTGCCATGACGCCGTTTAGGGCGCCCCTCTGGGCCCGCAACCCCCACGCGCAGACCCTGCTCGGGGCGTTGTGCGATCGCGCCTCCGGCGAGGGCCTCATACGCGAGCGCATCACCTTATCCGACGGGGATTTTCTGGACCTCGACTGGCTTTCGCCCCGGGCGCACACAGGCCCGGTGCTGCTCGTGCTGCATGGCCTCGAGGGGTCATCGCGCTCCCCCTATATCACGCGCCTTTTGCGCCGGTGCCGCGCGGCCGGCTGGAACGCCGTCGTCATGCACTTTCGCGGCTGCAGCGGACAGCCCAACCGCCTTGCGCGCGGCTATCACGCAGGCGAGACGGGCGACCTTCAGGAGATCATGAATCGTCTCCACAGCCGCTATCCCCAGGGGGTGTGCGCCGTCGGGTATTCGCTGGGCGGCTCGGTCCTCTTGAAATGGCTCGGGGAACAGGGCACGCACGCACCGATTCTGGCGGCCGCCGCGGTCTCGGTCCCGTTCGATCTTGCCAGCGCCGCGCGCCGTCTGGATAAGGGGGCCTCGCGGCTCTACCAGTGGATCCTGTTGCGCTGGCTCAAACGCTCGCTTGTGCACAAGGCCCGCGCGCGCGGCACCGACCCCCACTTTGTGCGCGGGCTGCGCACCTTCCGGGCCTTCGATGGGGCAGTGACCGCCCCCTTGCACGGCTTTCGCGACGCGAACGACTACTACCGGCGCGCGAGCTGCCGCCCGTATCTGCGCCACATCACGGTTCCGACCCTGCTGGTGCAGGCCGCAGACGACCCCTTCCTGATGCAAGGCAGTGCCCCCGACGCCGCCGAACTGGGGGCGGCCGTGCGGCTCGAACTCTCGGCCCGCGGGGGGCATGTGGGCTTCATTGGCGGCGGCACACCCTGGGCCCCGCACTTCTGGCTCGATGACCGCCTGGCGGCCTTCCTTGGCCCTTATATGCACGGGGGCCCGCGCCTCGATCCGAAGCGGCCGGGCACAGCCGGCTGTGGGCCTTAGGAAATGACGGGGGGCGCGTAGGATTGCCCCGCCGTCTTTCACCCAATCCCCCTTGGGCCTTGTGCCGACCATTGGGCCCTCTCACGAAGGGGAAAAACCCGAGACCCATGCCATCGCATGGAACAGCGGAAAACCGTCATCGGTTCCATGTCACGGTCAGGGGACTCGGCATGGCTCACGGCAATTCACGGATTCAGAGGCATCGCATCGCGCGGCGCACGGCGGGGTTGCGCCCAGTGCACATTGGGTGCCGGATACGCGCCGTCCACACATGACTTAAAAAGGGGTGCCGTCGCCAGTCGCGCCTAGTCGCTTTGGCGGACAAGGCCGACACCGCGAGACAGCCCCTTATGGATGAGGCCTTGGCTGACCGAGACAGCTGGGTGGGATGAGGCGCGGCGATTTCGTGACCCGTGCTACGCAGGGGTCCTTCGACACGCTGAGACCCGCCGTGGTGATTGAGGCTGACCATTTCCCCGAGTAGGCCACCGTGACGGTGCGGCCGGTAACGAGCCTGCCTGGGACTGCGCCCTTGTGGCGTATCACGGTTCAACCGGACAGCGAAAACGGCGTGCAGAGGCCTTCGCAGGTCATGGCGGACAAGGCCATGACCGTAAGGCGCGATCAGGTCGGGCCCGCTATCGGGCACATCGATGGTGATGCGCTGGTGGAGGTCGAGCGTTGTTGAGCGGTGTCCCTTGGCATCGCACACGACACATCCCCGCCACGGCCCACGCGTGTGCCCGCCCGCCTTGAGCGGCTTTAAGGCCCTCTGCGACGACGCGCCTCCGGACGGGTCGGGCATGCCATCCGCCCACACCATCCCCTAAAGCCCGCCCGCGAAGACGGGTAGAGAGCGGCCCGACATCCGCGTAACCCGGAAGTCGAGCCGCCACTCTGCCCCTGAGGTCGCGGTGATCCTCGATCGCCGCGCCACCGTCATTGGCGAACCCATCGACCCGCATGACCGCCTCATAGCGCGCCCGCACGTCAAGGCCAGGCGCCACCACGCCGTCTGCTCCCGCAGTCCGGACCAGCGATCGGGGTACAGCGGCCCTCTGCGCGTCTGGGCCGCGCCCTGGCCGAGAAGCCGCCAGCCGGCCCCCCGCGCCCCCCAACCCGGGCTGCCGGCCACCACCCCGCTGCGGGGCTTAGGGTTTGAGCAGGTCGAAGCCGTGCTGTTCGAGCTGCATGATGCGCACCACCCCGCCGGGCACCACCACCGCCTGCGGTACGAGCCTCGGGAAGTGGCCGGTCTTGGCCTTGATGCCGAGCATCGTCTGATGGCAGGCGTCGAACTCCACACCCTGGGCGTTCAGGCTCTGAATGCGCGCCCCAAACGGGCTGTTTGCAAACAGCATCTTAAGCCCCGGCCCATAGGCCACCACCACCACCTGGATCTTGTCCGAGCCAAAGTAATTCATGACGTTGGCGACGTTGGATAAGGCGAGGTTCCAACGGGCCGGCCGGCCTTGATCCACCTGCACGACGAGGTGCTCGCGGGCGAATGGGTGGGAATGAATGAATTGCGGCTTATTGAAGTTGTAGTGGTGGAAAAGCGTCCAGTTCTCGGCGAGCGCCGGCACCATCAAGATCCCGTAGGCTAAAACCGCCAACAGCAGTTTGCGCAAGAATGTCATAGAACCTCTTTTTGTGCGTGGTGTGGGGTTATTTCGCGGGGTCTGCCGGGCGATCCGGCCCAGCCCCCGTTCGCGTTATAGTCGGCGCCATCCCGCGCCGACGGGTATTGGTCGCCTCTCGCGACCGAATCTTACGGCCGCACGCAATCGCGACGCCCCGTTCCTTAGGGCCGCGTGCCGACCACCACCGCCTCGCGCCCTTCGAGGAACCCCCGGACCTCGGGCACGAGGCCTGCACCGCGAAAGGCCGCGGCAATCTCGGAGGGCTGCAGAAAGTGGTTGCCCTGAACGTGTTCGGTCAGATTCTGAAACGCCACCATGCGCCGCGCGGGCTCGCGCAGGGCGGCACGCTCAGCCGGCCAATGCGGCTCCCATATGACCGCCGCCCCACCCGGCTTTAAGTGATCGTGCAGGATCCGGAAGACTGTCTCCTTCTCATCCCAGACATGGTGGAGGGCGCGGTTGAGCGCGATGATGTCGGCCGGCTCCGGGCTCTCGAAGCCATAGATATCGCCCTTGGCGAACCGGACCCGGTCGGCAAGCCCCGCGGCCTGGGCACGCGCCTGCCCCTGGCGGACGTTCTCGTCGAAACCATCGATACCCAGGCATCGCAGGCGCGGATAGGCGCGCGCCAGACGCATGAGATACCAGCCATTGCCGCAGCCGAGATCTATGACCAGGCCGCCTTGCGCCGCGGCGCGCTCGTAGACCGGCAGGGCCGGCATGATGGTCTTTTCGAACACCGGCCCGAACTGGGCCTCGAGCATGGGCCCAAACCACGGAAGGATCGTCGCGCGCTCGGCGAGCACCGCCTCTCCGGGACGCTCGCCGGTCTTCGTGAGGCCGGCCGCGCGCTCGGCGATGTGCGCCGTCAACACCTCCTGGACCGCAAAAGGCATGAGCGTCCCCGGGGCATCCGGCAGGAACGCGCGCCCCAGATCGGTCAGCACGAAACCGCCCGGGGTTTCATCCAAAAGCCCGAAGGCATAGGCCGCGTCGCACCAGCGCACGACATAGCCCAGATCCCCACCCGCGGCCTGCGCAAGCCCCGCGGCATCGGCCTGCTTAAGCCTTTCGGCGGCCTGCAAGAGACCCGCGCTGAGGCCGATATAGGCCACCGACAGGCGCACCGCACCCTGAATGTCCTTCATGATGGTATCGCGCAGAGTGGGGGTGGCGGGTGTGCTTTCCATGAAACCTCCTGACAGATCAGTTGATTGGGCCGTCACCAGGCTCGGCCTTGCGCTCACAAAACGACAGGGGGCGCGCAGGATCATCCCTGCCGCCCCCTCGTCCGGTCCGCACTACGGTGCCTACACTAACCGCCGTCCACCGCCTTCATGCTCAGACGAATACGGCCCTGTTTGTCGACCTCCAGGACCTTGACGCGCACCATCTGGCCCTCGGTGAGCTTCTCGCTTACGTTCTCCACGCGCTCATGGGAGATCTGCGAGATATGCACGAGTCCGTCCTTGCCCGGCAGGATCGTGACAAAGGCCCCGAAATCCATGAGCTTGGCGACCCGCCCTTCATATACCATGCCCACCTGCACCTCGGCGGTGATCTGCTCGATGCGGTGACGCGCCTCCTGGCCTGCGGCATTGTCCACCGATGCGATCTTTACGACCCCATCGTCATCGATATCGATAGTCGCGCCGGTCTCCTCGCACAGGGCACGGATCGTGGCGCCGCCCTTGCCGATGACATCACGAATCTTTTCGGGGTTGATCTTGAAGGTGATGATACGCGGCGCGTACTCCGACATCTCCTGCCGCGCCTCAGGTATGGCGCCATTCATGATGCCCAGGATATGCAGCCGGCCCTCGCGTGCCTGCTTTAGGGCGGTATCCATGATCTCGCGGTTGATACCCTCGATCTTGATGTCCATCTGCAGAGCGGTCACGCCCTGGGCGGTCCCGGCGACCTTGAAATCCATGTCGCCCAGGTGATCCTCGTCACCGAGGATGTCGGTCAGCACCGCGAACCGGTCCTCTTCCTTTATGAGGCCCATGGCGATGCCCGCCACCGGCGCCTTGGTCTTTACGCCGGCATCCATGAGAGACAGACTGGTCCCGCACACCGTGGCCATCGAGCTCGATCCATTCGATTCCGTGATCTCCGAGACCACGCGCAGCACATACGGGAACTCCGCGAGATCCGGCAGGACCGCAGCGATGGCGCGCTTGGCAAGCCGCCCGTGCCCGATCTCGCGGCGCTTGGGACTGCCCACCCGCCCGATCTCGCCGACCGACGAGGGCGGGAAATTGTAGTGCAGCATGAAGGGGTCGCGGCGCTCCCCTTCCAGCGCATCGATCATCTGCGCATCACGTCCGGTGCCGAGCGTCGTGACCACCAGCGCCTGGGTCTCTCCGCGCGTAAAGAGCGCCGAGCCGTGGGTACGCGGCAATATCCCGGTACGGATGGTGATCGGGCGCACGGTCTTGTTGTCGCGCCCATCGATGCGTGGTTCGCCGCTTAGTATGCGCCCGCGGACGATGCGCTTCTCGAGCGCGCCGAAGGCGGCGAGCACCTGGTCGGCATTGGGCTTGGGCGCCTCGCCGGAGAGTTTCGCGACCGCCTGGTCGCGCAGCTGCGCCACACGATCCTGGCGCGGCAGCTTCTCACGAATCTGATAGGCGGCCGTAAGCTCGGTACCGACCGCCGCGGCGATCGCCGCGGCAAGCTCGGTATCCTTGGCAGGCGGCGTCCAGTCCCAGGGCTGGACCTTGGCCTCGGCCACCAGCTCATCGATGGCCTGTATCACGACACGCATCTGCTCGTGCCCGAAGAGTACCGCCCCCAGCATCACCTCCTCGGACAGGATCTTGGCCTCGGACTCGACCATCAACACCGCGTTGCGGGTGCCGGCTACGACCAGATCGAGCGCCGAGGTGGCAAGGTCGGCCATTCCGGGGTTTAAGAGATACTTGCCATCGCGATAGCCTACGCGCGCCGCCCCAAGCGGCCCCTTGAACGGCATGCCCGAAAGCGACAGCGCGGCCGACGCCCCGATCATGGAAATGATATCCGGATCGATATCGGGGTCCAGCGACATCACGGTCGCGATGATCTGGACTTCATTGGTAAAGGACTTCGGAAACAACGGGCGGATCGGGCGGTCTATCAGGCGGGAGGTCAGGATTTCTTTTTCCGACGGACGCCCCTCGCGCTTGAAAAATCCCCCGGGGATACGCCCGGCCGCGTAGGAACGCTCCTGATAGTCCACGGTGAGCGGAAAGAAATCGCGATCGGGCGCCGACTGCCGCATCCCCACGACCGTAACCTGCACGAGCGTATCGCCCATGCTGGCCATGACGGCCCCCGTGGCCTGGCGGGCAATCTCCCCGGTCTCGATCTTGACCGTATGGCTGCCATACGGGAACGTCTTTGTGATTTTGCCCAACGCGCATTTCCTCCGCTTTCAGTGCCCTTTAGGGGTGTTTTCGCCTACTTGCGCAGGCCCAGCCGCGCGACGAGATCGCGGTAGCGACTGGCATCCACGCGCTTTAGGTAATCAAGCAGCTTGCGCCGCTTGCCGACCATGCGCAGCAGGCCCTGACGCGAGTGGTTATCCTTCTTATGGATGGCGAAGTGCTGCGAAAGATCATCGATATGGGCCGAGATCAACGCCACCTGCACCTCCGGGGATCCGGTATCGGACTCGCCCCTGCGATACTCCGCGATTACCTGCATCTTTTTTTCCACTGTAAATGCCATACCACCCTCGCTCACCCGAACCATTCCGAGAATTAAGATAAACCGCTATTCTAACCGCGCGCGTCCATGGGCTCAACATGCGAAAAAGCCCCGGCCCACAGACGCTTGGGGCGGATCTCCCCCGCCGCCGCCTGCCAGCCGATGCCAAGAAACGCCCCGGAATCGTCATAAAGGCGCACCAGGCCCTCCTGATGGCCCCCGCCGACATAGACCCCTTGCCCGCGGCCGACGGCCCGCGCCAGGAACCCCGGCAAGACCACCGAGGGCAGGCCGTCGAGCGCGGCGTCGCTTGCAAGAAGCGGCGTATCGGCACAGACATCGGCCAGCGCCACCGCCTCATCTGCGGTAAAGCGTCCTACCGCGAGCCTGCGCAATGCGGCCACATGCCCCCCGCAACCCAGGGCGCAGCCTAAGTCGTGCGCAAGGCTGCGCACATAAAAGCCCTTGCCGCAGGCGATGTCGAGCGTGAGCGCATCCCCTACGCGCTCCACGATCTCGATCGCGGTCACGACCACGCTGCGGCTTGCGGGCCGAGTCTCATCGCCGCGCCGCGCGCGCTCGTAAAACGGCCGGCCGTCTTGCTTGATGGCCGAGAACCGGGGCGGCGTCTGATCGATGCGGCCGATGAAACGGCCCACCGCCTCGCTTATGGCGCCATCGGATACCGCCACCGGGCGCTGCGCCACGACCTCGCCCTCGCGGTCATAGGTCGTGGTGCTGACACCAAGCGCAATAGTCACCCGATAGCGCTTGTCGCTGTCGACCAGAAACGAGGCGGCCTTGGTGGCCTCTCCGAAACACAGCACCAAGACGCCGGTCGCGAGCGGATCGAGCGTGCCTGTGTGGCCGCCCTTGCAGGCGCGCAGCCGGTGCCGGGCCTGCGCCAAGGCCTGGGTGGAGCTAAGCCCGAGCGGCTTATCCAAGACCAGCAGGCCGTCGCGGCGCACGCATGGGGCCTTCATCAGGCGTCGTCCTCGCCCCGGCGTTCACGGCGCGCCTGATCGAGCAGCGCATCGATCCGGAAGCCCTGATCGACCGAGGGGTCGTAGGAAAAAACCAGATTGGGCGCGACCCGCAGCCGCAGCCGGGAGGCCAATTCGCGGCGCATGAGCGGGGCAAGCAGGTTGAGATGCGCCACCGCCGCGCGCGCCGCGCCCTCGCCCTGGTAGTGCGTCACATAGATGCGCGCCTGTTTGAGGTCAGGGCTCACATCCGCCTGCGCGAGTGACGCCAAACGTATCTGCCCGTCGTCGATCTCCATCAGGACCCACTGCGCGGCCTCGCGCAAGACGAGCGCGCCGACCCGCGCGGCACGCGATCCGGCCTTGGGCGCGTGACGTTTCAAAGGGTCCGGGCAACCTCGACCCTTTCATAGACCTCGATCTGATCCCCGGCCCGGATATCCGAATAGTTCTTGAGTGTCATGCCGCACTCCATCCCCGCCTTGACCTCCGAGACGTCGTCGCGGAAGCGCCGTAGCGATTCGATCTCGCCATCATATATGACGACATTGTCGCGTAGCACGCGCGCCTGCCGGCCGCGCCGGATCGTGCCTTCGCTCACCTGGCAACCGGCGATGGTCCCGGCCTTCGAGGTCCGGAATACCTCGCGAACCTCGGCAGTCCCCACCACATCCTCGCGGTACTGAGGCTTCAACATGCCGGCCATGGCCGCCTTGACCTCATTGACCGCGTCATAGATGACATTGTAGTAGTGGATATCGACGCCCTCGGAATCGATCAGGCGCCGGGCGCCGGCATCGGCGCGCACATTAAAGCCAATGATGATGGCGTTGGATGCGACCGCCAGATTGACGTCCGATTCGCTGATGCCGCCCACCATGCCGTGCACCACGCGCACCTTCACCTCATCGGTCGAGAGCTTCTCCAGCGCATCCGTAAGGGCCTCGACCGACCCCTGGACATCGGCCTTTACAATGAGCGTCAGCGTCTTGACGTCGCCATCTTGCATCTGCTGGAACATGTTGGAGAGCTTTGATGCCTGCTGGCGCTGGAGCTTGACGTCCTTGTACTTGCCCTGGCGAAAGAGCGCGATCTCGCGCGCCTTGCGCTCGTTTTCCACACCGGTCACCTCATCGCCGGCATTGGGCACCCCGGAAAGCCCCTGCACCTCGACCGGTATCGACGGCCCGGCCTCCTTGATCGAGCGCCCGACCTCGTCTGCCATCGCCCGGACCCGCCCGGACTCGCGTCCCGCAAGGATGACGTCACCCTTGCGCAAGGTCCCTTCCTGCACCAGGATCGTGGCCACCGGGCCGCGTCCCTTGTCGAGCCGCGCCTCGATGACGATACCGGTCGCCATGGCATTGCGCACCGCCGTAAGCTCGAGGAGTTCCGCCTGCAGCAGCACGGCGTCGAGCAGCTCTTCGATCCCCTGGCCGGTCTTGGCGGACACCGGCACGAAGATATCCGACCCGCCCCACTCCTCGGGCACCACCTCGTGGGCCACGAGCTCCTGCTTTACGCGTTCCATGTCGGCCTGCGGCTTGTCGATCTTGTTCACCGCCACCACGATCGGCACGCCGGCCTCGCGGGCATGGTGAATCGCCTCAATGGTCTGAGGCATCACGCCGTCGTCGGCTGCCACCACCAGAATGACGATATCCGTCACCTTGGCGCCGCGCGCGCGCATGGCGGTGAATGCCTCATGGCCCGGGGTATCCAGAAACGTCAGCATGCCCTTGGGCATCTCGACGTGATAGGCGCCGATGTGCTGCGTTATACCGCCGGCCTCGCCGCTTGCCACCTTGGTCTTGCGGATATAGTCGAGCAGCGAGGTCTTGCCGTGATCGACATGCCCCATGACCGTGACCACCGGCGGGCGCGGTTCGCGCGCCCCCTCCTGTTCGCCGGTCTTCAAGGCGGCCTCCGGGTCGTGGCTGCGCGCCTCGTGAGCGACGTGCCCGAGCTCCTCAACTACGATGGTCGCCGTCTCGCGATCGAGCACCTGATTGATCGTCACCATCATCCCAAGCTGCATCAAGACCTTGATCGCCTCCACGGCCTTGATCGACATCTGCTGGGCGAGTTCGGCCACGGTGATGGCCTCCGGCAGGTAGACATCGCGCACCACGCGCTCGGTGGGCATCTCGAAGGCATGCTGGCCGCTCATGCTCGTGACCACGCGTTTGCCCGAAGACGCCCCGCGCGGCGGGGTGCTGCCCGCCCGCGCCTTCGGCTGCTTGCGGTCGCCCATCGGCGATCGCACCCCCGGCCGCTCGCGGCGCTCGTTGCGCCCGCGCTCAGGCCGCGCGTCCTTGCGGCCGGTCCGACCTTGCGGCGCCTCCTTCGCGACCGGAGGGGGCTCTACCGCCGCCATCGGGACCGGTTCCGCGACGGCTGGCGCCTCGGGCTGCAAGGGCGTCTCGACCGCCTGCGGCTCCGGCACCGGGGACGCGGGCGCGACCTGGATCTCCACGGGTTCCTCGATCGCCACCACCTCCGGCGGCGCGACCACCTCGGGCGGGCGCTCGGGGACCGGCTCGGCCTCCGGGACCATGGCCTCCGGCTCGCCCGGGACCGGGCGTTTTACGAAGGTCCGTTTCTTGCGCACCTCGACCTGCACGGCACGGCTCTGGCCGAATCGCGAGTTCTGCACGATCTTGCTCGTGGACTTCTGTGTCAATGTGATGCGCTTGGCCTCCGGTTCCCCGGCGCCATGATGCGTGCGCAGAAAGTTGAGAAGCGCCATCTTCTCGTCGTCGCTCAAGGGATCACCGGTCTTCTTGCCGGCGATCCCGGCGGCGACGAGCTGCTGGAGCAGCTTGTCGGGCGCCACGCCTATCTGTTCGGCAAAGCTTTTGACTGTCGTGTCAGGCATCGAATGAAATCCGTCAGGCCCCCTGGCTCTGGTCCGCGAACCAGGGCGCGCGCGCCGCCATGATGAGAACGCGGGCCCGTTCCTCGTCTAGCCCCTCGATCGCCGCCAGATCATCAACCGACTGATCGGCGAGCTCCTCCATGGTCTTGATGCCATGGCTTGCGAGCAGGCGCGCCGTGTGCTCATCCATCTCGGCCATCGCGAGGAGGTCCTCGGCCGGCTCGGCCATATCGATCTTTTCCTCGAGCGTTATGGCCCGCGTGAGCAATATGTCGCGTGCGCGATCGCGCCACTCGTCGACCTGCGCCTCGCTTACGCCCTCGACCGACATCATCTCCTGCTTCGGGACATAGGCGACCTCATCGAGGGTCATGAACCCCTCGCGCACGAGCAGCTCGGCCATCGAAGGCTCCATATGCAGCTGCTCGACAAACATCGCAACGGCATTGGCGGCCTCCGTCTCGCCGCGGGCCGACGCCGTCTCCTCGGTCATGACATTGAGCTCCCAGCCGGTCAGCTCGGACGCGAGCCGGACATTCTGGCCACCCCGGCCGATCACCTGCGACAGCTGCGACTCCTCGACGATGACATCCATGCTGTGGAGCTCCTCGTCGACGACAATCGAGATCACCTCGGCCGGCGCCAGGCCATTGATGACAAACTGCGCCGGGTCCGGGGACCATTGGATGATATCGACCCGCTCGCCCCCCAGCTCATTGGATACGCTCTGTACGCGCGAACCGCGCATGCCGACGCACGCCCCTATCGGGTCGATCCGCGGGTCCTTGGAATTGACCGCGATCTTGGCGCGCAGGCCGGGATCGCGGGCCGCGCCGTGTATCTCGATCAACCCCTCGCCGGCCTCAGGCACCTCGAGCTTGAAGAGCTCGACGAGCAGCTGGGGGCTCGTGCGGCTTAGAAACAACTGCGGCCCGCGCGGCGCCGAATGGACGTCCTCCAGGTAGGCGCGCACCCGGTCCCCGGGGCGCAGCCCCTCGCGCGGGATCATGGCCGACTTCGGCAGCAGGGCCTCGGCGGTACCAAGATCGATGATCGCATCGCCCCGCTCCAGGCGCTTGACCACGCCCGTGACCAACTCCCCCTGGCGGCCCTTGAATTGATTGACGATCTGCTCGCGCTCGGCCTCGCGGACCTTTTGCACGATCACCTGCTTGGCGGCCTGAGCGGCGATCCGGCCGAAATCGGCGGCCTCGATCGGCTCCTCGACATACTCGCCCAGCTCGACATCGGGCTTGCGCTCACGCGCCTGCGCACGACGCATCTCGCGCCCCGGAAACTCGAGGGTCTCCTGTTCGTCGGGCACCACCAGCCAGCGCCGGAAGGTATCGTACTCCCCGGTCTTTCTGTTGATCTGAACGCGGGCGTCTATATCCTCTTTATGGCGTTTGCGGGTCGCCGTCGCCAAGGCCGCCTCGAGCGCCTCAAAAATGACCTCACGGTCGACATTCTTCTCCCGTGAAACGGCCTCGACCACCATCAGAATTTCGTTCGCCATCACTGCCTCCAGCCGCCCTCAGAGTTCGGGCACAAGCCTCGCCTTTTCGATATTCTCGAATGCGAGATCATAACGCGTCTCGTCTGCCTTCAGGATGACACGCCCATCGATCAGTCCCACGAGGCGCCCCTGAAAGTTCCGCCGCCCATCCACCGGGAGCATGGTCTTAAGCTTGACCAGGGATCCGGCGAAGCGCGCGAAATCACCGGGCCGCACAAGCGGCCGATCCAGCCCAGGCGATGAGATCTCGAGCGTGTACTGCCCCGGGATCGGGTCCTCGACATCGAAAAGCGCGCTCACCTGACGGCTCACCCGGGCGCAGTCATCGACATCGACGCCCTGCGGCCGGTCGATGTAAATGCGCAGGGTCTTTTGCCCGCTCACGAACTCGATATCCACGACCTCGAAGCCGAGATGGGCAAGTGCCGGCTCCACCAAGGCCCGTAACCGATCCGTCTGAACGCGTTTCTCCATGACCATAAACGCAAAAGTGGGCATAAGCCCACTTCCGCAAAAGACCTTCACACGAGATAAAGCCGGATTATAAGCCTTCCCGCCAAAACTTCAATGCACGCGTGCGAGGGGCCGCGTCGTGCCGCCCCAGTCCTCGGCCCCCGCACTGACCGGGGCGGCCCCGGGTCCGGCCCCGCAGGGGGGGTGCGGGACCATGCCTGCGTCTTGCAATCCCGACCCGCCCGCGCCGCGAAAAGACCCGAGCAGGCTTGCCATGGCCCTAAAACATGATAGACTCTGCGCCCTTTAGTGCGGGGTGGAGCAGTCTGGCAGCTCGTCGGGCTCATAACCCGAAGGTCGTAGGTTCAAATCCTACCCCCGCTACCACTTTAACCGGACATCAGGACCGTGCCCGCGCAGGCACGGCCCGCAGCCGGATCGGCCCTGCGCCCTAGCGGGGAAACGCCATCCCGGCGCGCACAACCTAAGGCCCGCCCGCCATAGTACCCCCTCATGACCGGCCCCCGCGGCCGCCCACACGCCGTCCAGGGTGCCATAATGTCGCGCCCCGATCTCGGCGCAATACTCACATGGCGGGCCGCACGGCCTCGGGCCCCTGACCATTCTGCGATCGGGCCATGCGCTCATTGCCGGCCGCATGGCTTCCCACAGACTATGCGCCGCCGCGCCACAGTGAAGGCCGCCTACGATGCGCCAAAGGCCCCTTATCGGCAGCTGCGTGCCCTGCCCGGCTTATCCAGGGCGTAGCGCCTTACGCGTGACGCAACGAATAAGGTGGGATCGCGAGAGCGCAGCGAGCCGCGGTCTCACCTTATTCGTTCTTGAGCACTCGATCATAGGCGAACCACAGGTTGCCGCGTTCACACACGGCGTCCATCAGCCCGCCTTCCCGCTCCCGCTGCGCTTTCGTCCGCAAACGGGTCGTCACGTCAGCCTCGGCGCCGTGCGAAGCCCTGCCGGCGTTCGCCCTGACGCCTCTTCGCCGGTAGGCACTTGCCGCCAATCGTCCGCCTTCATCGACTGTCCCTGTGGTCCCGCCGCCCACGGGCGGCCTTCACTGTTCGCCCCTTCACCCCGTACCGGCAGCTCCTATGGCCTCGGCTGACTTCTGCGCGAGCGTCCCGTCACCTCTCGACGGCGGTCGCACGGAGGTTTCCCTCGGCACCCGCGCAGATCTCCCCGGGTATTGCGCACCCCCCCTTTCGCGCGTATGCCTGTCGGACATACGTCACGGCGTTCCGTACGAGTTTCGGGCCTCGACGATATTGGCCGCCTTACCCCACCGTGCCGCCTCCTGTCCGCGTCCTGTTCGTCAGGCCAGCGCTTTGCCTTCGGCCTCCTCCCGATTCCCCGTCGCCCAGAACACCCTTGCCGTTCAGCCGGCTCTTCCCCATGTCGGGCGAGCCGAGGACCTCCACCTCCCGGTGGGTGCGCCCGGCCGGGCGCACCCAAAAAAAAGGGCCTCGAGGATTACCCTCGAGGCCGTCAATGAGGAGCCAGGAAACGAACTAGAAGCGCGCGTTCAGATTGATGAAGTACTGGCGCGGCGCCCCCGGATCGGCAAGCACGGCGCCGGCGCTGTTGCCGCCGAAATAGCCGCCGCTTGTGATGTACTCGATCGGGTCATACTGCTTGTTGAACAGATTGGTCACGCCCACCGTCACAGTAACCGCAGACAGGCCGACCATGCCGGTCCCGGCCTTGATCGCAACCTGCGCGTTGACGATGTTATACGACGCCATCTGGACATTGTTCGTCGGGGCATTGGCCAAATTGCTGAACAGATATTGCGTGCCGGTATACTGATCGGACACGCCGGGCGATACCAGATAGCGCCCAAAGGCCACACGATAATTGAGACCCAACGATGCCGTGACCTTGGGGCTATAGGAGATCGGGTAACCCCCATAGTTCGTCGTGCTGCCGCTTGGCACATAGGAATCGAAATACGCGTGCGTAAGCGCCACGTTTCCGAAGACATGCCAGTGCCAGGATGGGCTGTCCTGCGCGCTGATATTGAGGCCCTGGTAGGTCGCGGACGCCGAGGCAAACTCCGTGGTGGCAAAATTCCCTCCGGTCGATATGTAGGTGGCCAGGGTCTCGTTGCTCAGCTTGTCGCGGTAGATATCCGCATTCATCACGAAGTGGCGCAACAGGCCCTCGCGCCGGATCAGAAGGCGCGTCCCAAGCTCCTCATCGACGCTTTTTACGGGTTTCAGGGACCCGAGGTCTATGACATTGCTCCCGCTATAGGCGCCAAAGGCGTTGTCCCCGGGATTCTGGTAGGTCTCGGCGGCATTGCCATAGAGCGACCAGTGCTTGGTGAGCAGGTAACGCGCGCCCAGAGACGGCTCCAGGCGCGTAAAGACCTTGCTGTCACTGGGCGAAAGCGATTGGTTGGTCGCCCCGGGCGGGGTATAACTCGCACCGTTATTGAAAAACTGCGTCTGGAAATCGACGCCGGCGATGCCCGGTGTGATGGTCAGGGGCTTGATCGGCGTGATCGCGTCTTGCACGAAACCCGTCAGATAGGTGTTGTCGAGCGTGTCATTATTGTACTGGACGGGGTTCGCCGGGCTCGTCCCATAGGTCACGTTATAGCCCGTATACGGCGTCGTATAGGTCTGATTGATCCATGAGCCCCCGAACTTGACTTGGTTCCACGGCAGCGTCCAGTCGAAGACCAGGCGGTTGCCATAGGTATCGGACCGCGGGTTGTAGTACTCGGAGTTGACGGTGCCGGGCGGCGTGTCGTTGTAGTTGTAATTGTCCACGCGCCAATGGACCCTGTGGCCATGGCGGTACCACACCAGGTCGTGCAAAGACAGGTCCGGGGCAAGCCCGATCTTTAACTGCGAATAGAGCATGCGGTCTTGCACCCGGATCTGCTTGAACCATACCGATTCCGGCAGCGACGAGTAGTAGCCGGTGGTCGACTGGCTATAAAGCGGGGTGTTGGGCGTGCCATCGACGGTGATGGCCGTGCCTCCGGGCCCCGCCGTTATGGGTGAGACCGGGATGAAGTTGGGACGGAACTCCACCGTGTCGTCTTCATAGCCGCCGACACTGAAGGATCCATCGGAGAAGGTCTTGACGGTCTTGGCAAACAGGGCAGACGAGCGGCTCGGGGCATTGAATGTCCCCGTGCGGAAGGTATTGTCGCGCATGAACCCATAGGCCACCACCGTCGACCAGCCGTCATATGTGCCGGTATTGGCGATGAGGTCGGCACCCTCGGTCTGATCGCTGCCATAGGTCAACCCCACGCTGCCGCCGGCGTGCTTGGTGGGCTGTACCGGCACGAAATTGACGGTGCCGCCCACGCTGTCGAACCAGCGGGTCGCCGGATTGCCTGGCCCGTAGATCACATTGACGCCGGAGATGAGCTGCATGACCGGGATCTCATTTGAGTCCCAACTGCCATTGTGCGCGATCAGGTTATTCATCGGCACGCCGTCGAACAGCACGGTAAGTCCGTTGCGCTCGACATCGCCGTTGACGCTCGACCAGCCGACCTTGACGCCGCGCAGCGCGATCTCGTAGCGCGCGGAGCCGCTGATACCGCCGTAGCCGCGCACCGCGACCCCGGGCGCGAGCGCGAGCGCCTGGGCTGAGCCCGCCACCGGGCCATTGGCGGCAATCTGGCGCCGGCCTATGAACCGCTCGGTCTGCGTCGACTTGAAGATCTTGCGCTTGCCAAGCTTCGTGTTGGTGGCCTTAAGGAGCGCCTCGGCCTTCTTGCGGCTCTGGGCGCTTACGGTGCCGACGTTCACGGATGATGAGTCCGAAGCGGCGGCAAAAGCCGGAGTGATGGCCAACGCACACAAAACAACGGATGTGAGCGCCGACAATCGGCCGGGGCTTGCCGGCAACGAGCGACGATGAGACGGCATGACGCGGTGTTCCTCCACTGATTTTCGATGATGGGAACTTTTTTCCCCGGGCGTACTCTGCCGGGGCCGTGTGACAGGATGAACCGTTCTCTATGACAGATTTCTGACAACCGGGAATCATCGCAGGCGGGGCTCGCTAATCCATGGAAGGCGGTATATCATTCCGGCGCTCTTTATATGATGGATATTATAGAGGCTATACCGCGGGTCTTTGTCCCGCCTTCATGAGGTGCGAATGGGCACGAATAAAGAGAAAACGGGCATGCGTGGCGCAAGACCCGATCAGCAGCCCCGGATCTGGGATGTCCCGACACGCGTATTTCATTGGACGCTCGTGATTCTCGTGGCCTGGGAGTGGGCCTCGAGCCACTTGGGGCACGGCTTCATGCGCTACCATATGTGGGGCGGCTACGCGGTCCTGACCTTGATCCTGTTTCGCGTATCGTGGGGCTTTGTCGGAAGCGAGACGGCGCGCTTTGCGCAATTCCTGCGCTCGCCCCGCAACACCTGGGGCTATATCAGGTCATGGGGCAAGGAGTCGCACCACCATATCCACGGACACAATCCGCTCGGCGGATGGGCCGTGATCGCCTTTTTAGTGACGCTTACGATTCAGGTGGGCACCGGCCTTTTTGCCACCGACGATGTGCTGACGGCAGGCCCGCTCAACGCGCTCGTGGGCGGCCGCATGGGCGATCTCCTGACCGCCATCCACAAAGGGAATTTCGACATCCTGCTAGCACTCGTCGTGTCCCATGTGATCGCCGTGATCCTGCATCGCGTGATCGCGGGCCACGACCTGGTGCGCCCCATGATCACCGGCCGCGCCGCAAGGCCCGTGCCGGGCGCCATAAGTCCTCGCGCCTTCGCGCGGCCCTGGGTGAGCGTGGCGGCACTCGCGCTATCGGGCCTCGGGACCTGGCTTATCCTTCAGATCTGAGGTGGCGCCGCCTAACGCATGAAGCGGTGATGGCATGAGCGGCAGGCTGAAGCCACCTGTTCAAGCGGGCGGGCCGCTTGCGAGAAGGGCGCATGACTGGTGGCCTGCGCAAGCGCCTGTGTCGCTGCCTGGAAACGGGTGACAGCCTTTGCGAAGGCCTGGGGCTCGCGCCATATGCGCACGGACGCCTTGGTGGCGCCGCGATCGGAGCCCGGAACGAAGGCCACCCACGCAAGCGGCGCGAGCGCGGCAAGGGCGCGCCCTTCGGCTGCGAAACGCTGCGCATCATAGGGGCGCTGGTGGCGCAGGGTCTGCGCGATGCGCACGAGATTCCAGTCCATGGCCGCCATGAGCTCGCGGCGATAGTCGATGTCGGACTGGATGCGGGTCTCGGCCAGGACCCCTGTGGGCGCAAGGACCGCGGCAACGGCGCACACGGCCATGGCCTTCTTCAGGCACTTCATGCAGGTCATCTCCTTCAAGGGGCTGGCGGCCCGACGTGGGCCGCGGGGGGCGATACTACGGAGGGTACGTGACAGAACCGTGACGGCGCTCGGTCTTTTGTGAAGGGGACCGCCTTAGGGGAAGCCGCGCACGGCCGCCCGGCAGATGCCGATCAGCGCGCCAACCCATGGGGTGGCCAGCACCATGGCAAGACCGTTTAGACTCAAGACCCAGCGCAGGTCACGGCCGGGCCGCAGGGGCATGGCATCCACCGGGGCATCGAAGAACATGAGCTTTACCGCACGCAGGTAGTAAAAGGCCCCGATCACCGAAAACAACACCGCCGCCACCGCCAGCCCATAGAACCCGGCACTGACCGCAGCCTGTATGACGGCGAGCTTGGCATAGAACCCTATAGTCGGCGGGATGCCCGCCATCGAGAACATGAACAAAAGCATCACCCACGCGTACCAGGGGCTCCTGTTATACAGGCCCCGCAGGTCGTCTAGGCGCTCGGCCTCGAAGCCCTTGCGGGAGAGCAGGATGATGACGCCAAACGCCCCCAGCGTCATGAGCGCGTAGACCAGGGCATAGAACAGGGCATCGGCATAGCCGCTTACGCGCGCGCTCAAGAGCCCAAGCAATAAAAATCCCATATGCGCAATCGCCGAATAGGCCAGCATGCGCTTTATGTTGACCTGCGCTATGGCGACGACGTTGCCGATCGCCATCGACAGGAACGAGAGCAGCACCAGCATCTCCTGCCATGCGCCCGACAGACCATGGAGCCCCTCGACTAGCAGGCGCAAAAAGAGCGCGAACGCGGCGATCTTGGGGGCCGCGCTGACATACAGGGTCACGCCGGTCGGGGCCCCCTCGTAGACGTCGGGCACCCACATATGGAAGGGAACGACACCGAGCTTGAAGGCCAGGCCCGACAGCACAAACACAAGACCAAGTGTCGCCACCAGATCCTGGCGCGGAAGCGCGGCGAGCGCCGCCGCCACCTTGCCGATCTCGAGGCTGCCGGTGGCGCCATACAGCATGGACAGGCCGTAGAGCAAAAGCCCCGAGGACAAGGCCCCGAGAATGAAGTACTTCATGGCGGCCTCGGTCGCCGGCACCGAATCCCGCTGCATTGCGATCAGCGCATAGAGGCTAAGAGACATGAGCTCGAGCCCAAGATACAAAGACAGGAAATGCGCGGCGCTCACCATCACGCACATGCCGGCCACGCCGGTAAGGGCGAGCGCAAAGTATTCGCTGCGGAATACCCCGCGCTCGGTCATATAGGTGCGTGAATAGGCCAGCACGATCGCGGTCATCGCGAAAATGGCGATCTGCAAAATGACACTCAGATAGTCAGCCGCCATCATGCCGTGCAGGATCACCCGCGGTGTTTCGTTGCGCGCGGCATAGGCGGCGACGGCGGCGGCCGCCAGGGTCCCCTGGGTTGCCGCATACATCAGGCCCTTGAATCGCCGCTTCCAGAAAAGATCGGCGAGCAGTATCACGCAGGCCATGGTAAAGACGATGATTTCCGGCAGGACCGGTCTTATGTGCATTATGAGGCCACCCTAGGGAGTCGCGCCCGCGAGCCGCACGCCCGGGCGCCATAAAAGATGGTGGACGGAGGCGCTCATCACATGCAGCAAAGGCGCAGGCCACACGCCCAGGATGAGGACCGCCGCGCCCAGAATCGCGAGAAACGACAGCTCGCGCCCGGTCACGTCCGAGAGCCCGGCCACCGCAGGTTTCGTGACCGGCCCGAAGATCACCCGCTTGTACATCCACAACGTATAGGCAGCGCCCGAGATCAGGGTCGTGGCCGCCAAGACGGCATACCAGACGTCGACCTTGAACGCCCCCAGGATGACCAGAAACTCGCCGACGAAGCCGGAGGTGCCAGGAAGCCCGGCATTGGCCATGGCAAAAAGCATCATGAAGGCCGCGAATATCGGCATGCGATTGGCAACACCGCCGTAATCGTGAATGGCGCGCGAGTGCAGGCGGTCGTAAAGCACGCCGACACACAAAAAGAGCGCGGCCGACACGAATCCGTGCGAGATCATCTGCACGAGCGCCCCGTCCATGGCGATACGCCGAAACAGGAAGATGCCGAGGGTCACGAAGCCCATGTGCGCGATCGAGGAATAGGCGATCAATTTTTTCATGTCGTCTTGCATCAGCGCGACGAGCCCGATGTAGACCACGGCGATGAGCGAGAGCGTAATCATCAATCCCGAAAGCTCATGACTTGCCATAGGGACGATCGGCAGGCTAAAGCGCACGAATCCATAGGCACCCATCTTCAGCATGATCGCGGCGAGCACCACCGAACCGCCGGTAGGGGCCTCGACGTGGGCGTCCGGGAGCCAGGTATGGACCGGCCACATGGGGATCTTTACGGCGAAGGCGATCAGAAACGCGAGGAATATCAGGATTTGCGGCGTAAGCCCAAGCGGCAGGTGATAATATGCGGCGATACGAAAGGACTCGCCGGCGCGGTAATACAGATAGAGCAGGGCCACCAGCATCAGCACCGACCCGAGGAACGTGTAGAGGAAGAACTTGATGGTCGCATAGACCCGGTTCGGTCCCCCCCAGATGCCGATGATCAAAAACATCGGGATCAGCATCGCCTCCCAGAAGACATAAAACAGCATGGCGTCGAGCGCGCTAAAGACGCCGATCATAAGGCCCTCCATGATCAGGAAGGCGGCGAAATATTCAGCGACGCGCTCCTTCACGGCGGGACCGGCGGCGATCACGACAATCACGCCGATCATGCTCGTCAAAAGCACGAGCGGCATCGATATCCCGTCGACTCCGAGCGCATAATTGATATGAAATGCGGGTATCCACGGGGCACTCTCGCGAAACTGCATGGCATATGAGCCGGCGCGAAACAGCCCCCACAAGGGCACGGTCACAAGGAACGTGCCGCCCGCGCCCACCGCCGAAAGCGGCCGCACGAGACGCGGATAGCGCCGGCCGCCGAGCAATATCAGGACCCCGAAGGCGATAGGCAGCCAGATGGCAACACTCAGGGCTATGTGTCGGTAGACGTCCATGATGCCAGCCCTTATCCGCGGTGAAGAAAGAATGTCATGAGCACGAAGAGCCCAAGTATGACGGCAAAGGCGTAATGGTAGATGTAGCCTGACTGAAGGCGCCGCCCCCATGCCGCTATCCTTCCCACGAGCCGCGCCGTGCCATTGACGAGCGCGCCGTCTATGAACTCGACATCGCCCACGCGCCACAGGAACTTTCCTGCGGCTCGCGCGCCTGCCGCCAGCCCGTCGAGATAAACGGCGTCAAACCCGTAGCCTGCGCGCAAGATCGCCCACAGCCCATGCAGGCTACGCGCCATGCGCGCCGGAAGCTCCGGCCGGAGAATATAGAAATACCATGCGGTGCCGATACCCGCGAGTGCCAGATAGAGCGGCGGCGACACGAATGCCGTGCCCATGAAGGCCCATATCCCATGATAGTGCGCCGCCATGCGCAACAGCGGATTATCCGCTTGCGGCACATAAAGGGCGCCCTGAAAGAAGTGGCCAAAGAGCAGGGGCCGGATGAGGATCATGCCCGCGAAGATCGATAAAATGGCGAGCACAACGAGCGGCCCCGTCACGACCCACGGGGATTCCCGCAGGTGATGGCGGGTATGGGCGTCCATGCGCGGTTCCCCGTAAAACGCAAGAAACACCATGCGAAAGGTATAGCACGCGGTTATGAATACGGCGCCAAGCACTGCGGCAAATGCATAGCCGGCACCCGGCAGATTCGAGTAGGAAACCGCATCGATGATCGCATCCTTCGAGAAAAATCCGGCAAATGGCGGGATGCCCGCGAGCGCGAGCGCGCCCACCCATGTGGCCGCGAACGTGACCGGCATATAGCGCCGCAGGCCGCCCATCTTGCGCAGGTCCTGCTCATGATGCAGGGCGATGATGACCGAGCCCGCGGCCAGAAACAGCAGGGCCTTGAAAAACGCGTGCGTCACGAGATGAAAGATCGCCGCCGCATACGCCGAGGCGCCGAGCGCCGCAGTCATGTAGCCCAGCTGGGACAGCGTCGAATAGGCGATCACACGCTTGATATCGGTCTGCACCAGACCGAGCAGCGCCATGAAAAACGCCGTCGAGGCGCCTACCACCAGCACCACGCTGCGCGCCACGGGCGACTGCTCAAAAAGCGGCGACATGCGCGCCACCATGAAGATTCCGGCGGTCACCATGGTCGCGGCATGGATCAAGGCCGAGATTGGCGTCGGGCCCTCCATGGAATCCGGCAGCCAGACATGCAGCGGCATCTGCGCGGATTTGCCCATGGCGCCTATGAAGAGCAGGATGCAGATGACCGTCAGCATATGCCAGGATGCCCCGGCCGCAACCACGAGCCGCATGCCGCGCGCGGCATCGATATGCGCAAACACGGTGGCATAATTGAGGCTGTGAAACACAGTATAGATCGCCGCGATCCCGAGGATGAACCCGAAATCCCCCAAACGGTTGACGAGAAAGGCCTTGAGATTCGCGCGTATGGCCGACTCGCGTGTGTACCAGAAACCGATCAGAAGGTATGACACCAGCCCCACGCCCTCCCACCCAAAGAAGAGCTGCAGGAAATTATTGGCCATGACGAGCATGAGCATGGCGAAGGTAAAGAGCGAGATATAGCTGAAGAATCGCTGATAACCCGGGTCACCGCGCATATACCCGATGGTGTATATGTGCACCATGAGCGACACGAACGTCACCACCGCCATCATGAGCGCGGTCAGCGGATCGATCAGAAAGCCGACGTCAAGCGGCAGCCCCCCGGCACGTCCCCACACATAGATCGTGGCGTCGAAATCATGCCCGGCCATGGCCTGCGGGAGGGCATACCCCGCCGACAGGGCAAACGCCACCGCGACCCCAAGGATGACGATACGATGGGTCCATGCGGTTCCCAGCGCGCGTCCGAAAAACCCGGCGATAATCGCCCCCAGGAGACACGCCAGGGGGGCCGCCGTATACAGCAAGGCCGCGGGCATCGTCTGCTAACCCTTCAGGGTATCGAAATCGTCGACGTTGATCGTGCGGCGATTGCGAAACAAGACGATGAGAATGGCAAGCCCGATGGCCGATTCAGCGGCGGCAACCGTCAACACAAAGAATACGAAGACCTGCCCGGACATCCCCCAGAGAAAATGCGAGAACGCCACGAAATTGAGATTCACGGCAAGCAATATGAGCTCAATCGCCATGAGCAGCACGACGAGATTCTTGCGGTTTAAGAATACGCCGACCACGCCTATGGAAAAAAGCGCGGCGGCCAAAATCAGATACTGTGAGAGTGAAACCACGGACCTATCCCCCTGATTATAGGAATTCTCGGCGTCATGTCTTGGGCTCTGACGGCATCTTGACGAGCCGCACGCGGTCGCGGGCGCGCACCTCGACCTGGCGCGCCGGATCCTGGTATTTGGTATCGGGCCGCCTGCGCATGGTAAGCGCGATCGCGGCGATGATCGCGACTAACAAAATGGCGGCGGCGATCTCGAACGGATAGACGTACGTGGTATACAAAAGCAGGCCCAGCGCGCGGGTGTTGCTGACGTGCGGGTGTGCGGCGGGCGCCATGGCGGCGATGACTTGCATGGGCGCAAACTGCCGGGGCCCCACCACGAGCGCGATTTCCACGACCATCAGCACCGCCACCACGGCGCCGACCGGCAGATACTCGGTAAATCCCTGGCGCAGCACCGCGAGATTGACGTCGATCATCATGACCACGAACAAGAATAGCACCATGACCGCCCCGACATAGACGAGCACAAGGACGATCGCGAGAAATTCGGCGTGAAGCAGTATCCAAAGGCACGCCGCGCTGACAAAGGCCAGTACCAGAAACAGCACCGATTTGACGGGGTTCCTTATGGTCACGACCATGGCCGCAGACGCCAGCAGTATCGCCGAGAAGAGATAGAACACCGCGGTTTCGAACGTCATCGCCCCGACCCCTATCGATATCGCGCGTCGGCGGCACGGTCAGCGGCGATCTGCTTCTCGTGCTGGTCGCCGATGGCAAGCAGCATGGATTTCGTATAGAGCAGATCGCCACGCTTCTCGCCATGATAATCGAACACGCGCGTCTCCACGATCGAATCCACGGGGCATGATTCCTCGCAGAATCCGCAGAATATGCACTTACTGAGATCGATGTCGTAGCGCGTCGTGCGCCGTGTGCCGTCGGCACGCTGCTCGGATTCGATGGTGATGGCAAGCGCGGGGCACACCGCCTCGCAGAGCTTGCAGGCGATACAGCGCTCCTCGCCATTGGGATAACGGCGCAAGGCGTGAAGCCCGCGAAACCGGGGCGATTGGGGGGTACGCTCGTCCGGATACTGCACCGTGATTTTGCGCGCAAAGAAGTGCTTGCCGGTCAGACGCAGGCCCTGAAGGAGCTCGATCAAAAGCAGGCTGTGCAGGTATTTGCGTATCGCCTTCATAGGGACCCCATCAGCGGTAAAACACGAAAGCCCACGGCGTGAAAAACATCACAAACCCCATGACACCGATCCATACCAGCGTGACCGGGATCAGCACCTTCCATCCCAGGCGCATGATCTGGTCGTAACGATAGCGCGGGAAGGTCGCGCGCAGCCACAGGTACAAAAAAAGGATCACGGCGACCTTCAGCAGGAACCACGCAAGCGGCGGTATCCAGGTGAAGGGTGCACAATCGAAAGGCGGATACCAGCCTCCGAGAAACAGCACCGCAGTGAGCGCCGACACCAGGATCATATTCGCATATTCCGCCAGGAAAAAGAGCGCGAACGACATCCCCGAATACTCGACATGAAACCCCGCCACGATCTCGGACTCGCCTTCTGCGACATCGAACGGGGCCCGGTTGGTCTCGGCGACACCCGCTATGAAGTACACGAGAAACAAAGGGAAGAGCGGCAGGAAAAGCCAGTGCCAGAAGCCGCCGGCCTGCTCGAGCGCGATCTTACGCAGGTTCAAGGTGCCGGCCGCCATGAGCACCCCTACGAGCGCGAACCCCATGGCGATCTCATAGGCCACGATCTGCGCGGCCGAACGCAGGCTGCCGAGAAATGCATACTTGGAATTCGATGCCCAGCCGGCGATCACGACGCCATAGACCCCCATGGACGTGACCGCGAGCACAAAGAGCAATCCCGCATTGATATTGGCCAGCACGAGCGTGTTCGTAAACGGCACCACCGCCCAGGCCACGAGCGCGGGCATGAGGGCGAGCACCGGGGCTATGATAAAGAGGCCCTTGTTGGCCCCCGTGGGGACGATGATCTCCTTGAGCAGGAGCTTCAAACCGTCTGCAATCGGCTGCAGCCAGCCGCGCGGACCCACGCGATTGGGCCCTATGCGCACCTGCATATAGCCTATGACCTTGCGTTCCGCGAAGGTCAGATAGGCGACCCCGAGCATGAGCGGGAGCACGATTGCAACGATCTTTGCGAGATCCCACAGGAACACCTGGGACCAGGCGGGCATGGCGCCCCAGAAGGTGAAAAGCGCCGCCATCATGGATGGCTCACGCGGATGGGCCCAGACCACGGCAAGGACGCCGTCGCCCTCAGGGCGGCCGGGATATACACGGCACCGTCCGGGACGCGATCATCGATTGCCACCTCGAGCAGGGCCTGCGCCGTCCCCATAACGACGCGCACATGGGTGCCCGCGGCAATTCCTAAGCGCAGGGCCGAGGCCTTGTTGACGCCGCATATCGGGGACCCTCGGTCCGCGGCCTTATGCAGGACCTCGGAGTGGCGGACCAGAGTGTCTGAATCATAAAGATTCACCTCGGCGATACGCTCAAGGCCCTGCGCGGTCGGGTGCCGCGGCGCAAGGGCCATGGGCCGGTAGGGCCCCGGGGGCAGGCACAGGTCGCCGATCGCCGCGCGCACGGCCGCGGCCGAATCGAAGCCAAGGCCCGGCACGCCGCATCGTTCCGCCAGGACCCGCAGGATCTTCCAGCCCGGACGCGCCTCGCCACGGGGCGCGACCGCGGCCTCGAAGGTCTGCCACCGTCCCTCGGCGTTCACAAATGAGCCATCGGTCTCGGTAAACGGCGCCATCGGCAGCAGCACGTGCGCGTAATCCAGTGCCTCGGAGCGAAATGCCGATAGCGCCACCACGAAGTCCGCGGCCTCGAGGGCGGCCCGGGCGCGGCCCCCATCGGCGCCGTCGGTCACGGGTTCGGCATCGACCAGCAGAAAGCCCTTTTGGCCCCCATCCCACATCGCCGACACCGCACGCCCCGCGACCGGCGGGGCCATGCCGAGCGCTGCGCGCGCAGGCACGGCGCCCGCAAGCCAAAGACCGGCGGAATTGCCGGGTGGGAGAAATCCTAGCGGCGCGCCCGTGATCTCCCCTAAGGCCGCGGCCAGCGCGCGCAGCGCCGCGGCCTCGGGATGGCAGGCCGCAAGCGTGCCGAGAAGGATGAGCGGGCGTTCGGCCACGCACAGCCACTCGGCGGTCTTGCGCTCCATCTCCGTCGCCTCAAGCCCCTCAGTCCATGCCGCCACATCCGCGGGCAGGGCGGATCCGGTACACGCCGCCGACGCCACGAGCAGCCGCCCGAGGGCCTCGGGAAGGAGGCTCGGGGCTACGATGGTCTTGGCGGCCAGATCAAAGGTAAAGGCGAAATCCACGGGATTGATCGCGGCGATCCGCGCGCCATCCAAAAATGCCTTGCGCAGCCTGTGGGCAAGGAGCGGCTGGTCCTTGCGGATATTGCTGCCGATCAGAACCAAGGCATCGACGCGCTCGAGCTCGGTGATCTCGATGCCGAGCGCAGGATACAGGGGCGCGCCGGGGTCGTCGCGGAAATCGCTTTCACGAAGCCTGTGGTCGACATTGCCGGAGCCAAGGCCGCGCGCAAGCCGTGCCATGAGGTAGCCCTCCTCGACTGTCGCCTGGGGCGATGCCAGGGCGCCGAGCGACGCCGCGCCATGGGCGGCCACGACCTCGCGCAATCCGGCCGCGGCGCGCGCGAGCGCTACGTCCCAGTCGACCTCGCGCCATTGTCCATCCACGCGCACAAGCGGTGCCACAAGCCGCGAGGCACCATCAAGCGCCGTATAGCTGAAACGATCGCGATCCGATATCCAGGTCTCGTTGACCGCCTCGTTTTCCTGCGGCAGGACCCGCATCACCTTGTTGCGGCGGGTCTCCACGAGCAGATTGGCGCCTACGCAATCATGAGGGCTGATCGAGGCCTTGGCGGAAAGCTCCCAGGGCCGCGCCGAATAGCGAAACGGCTTCGACGTCAGGGCGCCGACCGGGCACAGATCGATCATGTTACCGGAGAGCTCCGAATCGACGCTCGACTCCACATAGGTCCCTATGCGCATGTGCTCGCCGCGACCGGTCGCGCCGAGCTCCATGATGCCTCCGATCTCCTGGCCGAAGCGCACGCAGCGCGTACAGTGGATGCAGCGCGTCATCTCGGTGGCGATGAACGGGCCTATATCCTGGTCCTTGACGATGCGCTTGGCCTCGGCAAAGCGCGACACATCCTGCCCGTAGCCCACCGCCAGGTCCTGCAGGTCGCATTCCCCGCCCTGATCGCAGATCGGGCAGTCGAGCGGATGATTGATGAGCAGAAACTCCATCACCCCCTTTTGCGCCATTCGCGTCTTTTCCGAGCGCGTCGACACCTTCATGCCCTCGGTCACAGGGGTGGCGCATGCCGGAACGGGCTTGGCCATGCGCTCGATATCGACCAGGCACATGCGGCAACTGGCGGCCACCGACAGCTTCTTGTGATAGCAGAAATGCGGGATGTAGATGCCCGCCGCCTGGGCCGCCTCGATGACCATGGCGCCCTCCTCCACCGCAAGCGACTTGCCATCGATCTCAATGTTGAGCATCGCCATCTCCCAGGCCTTACGCCGCAACCGCCATGGGGCAACTGTGGGAACGGATATGGTTCTCGAACTCCTCACGGAAGTTCTTCAGGAAACTCAAGACCGGGAGCGCCGCCGCGTCGCCCAGGGCGCAGATCGTGCGGCCTTCGATCTTCTTGGCCATGTCCGCCAGGAGATCGAGATCCTCCATGCGCCCCTGGCCATGTTCTATGCGATGCAGCACGCGCGCAAGCCACCCGGTCCCCTCCCGGCAGGGGGTACACTGGCCGCACGACTCCTCATAATAAAAATGCGAGATCCGCTCCAGCGCGCGCACCATGCACGTCGAGTCGTCCATAACGATCACGGACCCCGCGCCAAGCATGGTCCCGGCCTTCGACAGCGAATCGTAATCCATGGTAAGGCCCATCATGATGTCGCCGCGCACCACGGGGACGGACGACCCGCCCGGGATCACGGCCTTCAGCTTGCGGCCGCGCCAGACGCCCCCGGCCATCTCGAGGAGCTCGGAAAACGGCGTGCCAAGCGGGACCTCGTAGTTGCCGGGCCGATTGACGTGTCCGGACACGGAAAAGATCTTCGGCCCGCCGTTGTTGGGCTTGCCGAGACCGAGAAACCAGAGCCCCCCATGACGCATGATCGACGGTATCGAGGCCAGGGTCTCCGTGTTGTTGATGGTCGTCGGCCGCCCATACAAGCCGTAGCTTGCCGGAAACGGCGGCTTGAACCGCGGCTGGCCCTTCTTGCCCTCCAGCGACTCGAGCAGCGCGGTCTCCTCCCCGCAGATATAGGCGCCGGCACCCCTGTGGGTATGCAGCTCGAAATCGATCCCGGAGCCGAAGATGTCCTTGCCCAAATAGCCCGCCTTGCGGGCCTCCGCCAGGGCGTCCTCGAAGCGCGCGATGGGCTCGTGAAACTCGCCGCGGATATAGTTGTATCCGACCGTAGCCCCAATGGTGTAGCCGGCGATCGCCATACCCTCGATCAAGGCGTGCGGGTTCAAGCGCAGGATGTCGCGATCCTTGAAGGTCCCGGGCTCCCCTTCGTCGGAGTTGCAGACGATATACTTCTGTCCCGGCGCGCCCCGCGGCATGAAGCTCCATTTGAGGCCGGTCGGGAAACCCGCCCCTCCGCGCCCGCGCAGCACGGATTTCTTGATCTCGGTAATGATCTCATCGGGCGGGGTCTTCTCGCTTAAGATGCGCCGCCATGCCTGATAGCCGCCATCGTCCTCATAGACATCCAGGGCCCAGGGGCGGTCGCGATGCCGGTTACGGAGACAGACCTCGTTTGCCATGGTCACTCCAGGCCCGATAGGATCTCGTCGATCCGGTCGGGCGTCAGGTTCTCGTAGTAGGTCTTGTCGATCTGAAACATCGGCGCACCCCCGCAGGCCGCCAGACACTCGACCTCTTTTAGCGTAAAACGCCCATCGGGCGTCGTTTCCCCGAAGCCTATGCCAAGCCGCTTCTTCAGATGCGCGACGACATCATCGCTGCCGCGCAAAAGGCAGGAGATGTTGGTGCACACCGATATCTTATGGCGCCCGACCGGCTCGAGATCGTACATCGAATAGAAGGTCGCCACCTCATAGACCTGAATGGGCCGCATCCCGAGCCGCTCGGCGACATAGTCCATGAGCAAGACGCTCAGCCACCCGTGCTCATCCTGGGCAATATGCAGCGCCGCCATCACCGCCGACTGTTTGTGCTCCGGCGGATACTTGGCAATCTCCCGGTCGATCTTTTCGAGAGACTCCTTTGTCAGCATGAATTCACCTGTCGATCTCGCCGAAAACGATGTCCTGGGTGCCGATGATTGCCACCACGTCGGCTATCATGTGCCCGCGGCTCATCTCGTCTAATGCCGCCAAGTGGGCAAACCCGGGGGCACGGATCTTCAAGCGAAACGGCTTGTTGGCGCCATCGGACATGAGATAGATGCCGAACTCGCCCTTGGGGTGCTCAACGGCCGCATAGGCCTCCCCCTCGGGCACGGAATACCCCTCGGTAAAGAGCTTGAAGTGGTGGATCAAGGCCTCCATGTCGGCCTTCATCTCGGCGCGCGGTGGCGGCACGATCTTGTGATCCGCAACGATCACCGGACCCGGATGTGCGCGTAGCCAATCGATGCATTGCTTCACGATGCGCGTCGACTGGCGCATCTCGGCGACACGCACGAGATAGCGGTCATAGCAATCGCCGTGAACCCCGACCGGTATGTCGAAATCGAGCCTGTCATAGACCTCGTAGGGCTGCTTTTTGCGCAGATCCCACTCCACCCCGGAGCCCCTCAACATGGGTCCCGTGAAGCCCAGCTGAAGGGCCCGCTCGGCACTGACGACCCCTATGCCGACGGTCCTCTGTTTCCAGATCCGGTTGTCGGTCAGGAGCGTCTCGTAGTCGTCGATATAACCCGGGAACCGCGCGCAAAAATCCCCCAGGAAGTCGAGCAGGCTCCCCTCGCGATTGGCGTTCATGCGCGCCACATCCTGTTCGCCGTGCCAGCGCGATACGCTATAGCGCGGCATGCTGTCCGGCAGGTCGCGATAGACCCCGCCTACGCGGTAGTAGGCGGCATGCATGCGCGCGCCCGACACCGCCTCATAGACGTCCATCAGGTCCTCGCGCTCGCGGAAGGCATACAGAAAGACCGTCATGGCGCCGATATCGAGCGCGTGCGCGCCCAGCCACAAGAGGTGATTCAGAATGCGCGTGATCTCGTCGAACATCACGCGGATATATTGCGCGCGAACCGGCACGTCGACGGAAAGCAGCCTTTCCAGGGCCATGACATAGGCATGCTCGTTGGCCATCATCGACACGTAATCCAGCCGGTCCATGTAAGGGATCGACTGATTGTAGGGCTTGGTCTCGGCGAGCTTCTCGGTTGCGCGGTGCAAAAGCCCGATATGGGGGTCGGCGCGCTCGATGACCTCGCCGTCGAGTTCGAGAACGAGCCGCAGCACGCCATGGGCGGCCGGATGCTGGGGCCCGAAATTCATGGTGTAATTACGAATCTCTGCCACCGTAGCCCTCCTCTCGGATGACACGCGGCACGAGCACGCGCGGCTCTATGCTCACCGGTTCGTACACGACGCGCCGCTTGTCCGGATCGTAGCGCATCTCGACCCGCCCCGAGATGGGGAAATCTTTACGGAACGGGTGGCCCACGAAGCCATAGTCGGTAAGCAGGCGGCGCAGATCCTTGTGGCCCTCGAATATGATGCCAAACAGATCAAAGGCCTCGCGCTCATACCAGTCGGCGCAATTCCAGACCTCGGTCAAAGACGCCACCGCCGGGCTCTCGTCGTCTAGAAAGGTGCGCACGCGCACGCGCCGATTGTGGCGCAAGGACAAAAGATGCGCCACGACCGCAAATCGCGGCGCACGCTCGCGCCTGCGGCCATAAGTCAGATAATCCACGCCGCACAGATCGATGAGCTGCTCGAACCCAAAGCGCGGGTCATCGCGCAGCATATAGCCGCAGGATCGCCATTTCTCACGCGCGACCTCGAGCGTGAGTTCGTTGTGCTCGATCGTGGCCAAAACGAGCGCGTCGCCCAGGGTTTCGCGGGCGGACTCGAGGAGGCCCTCATGCGCTTGCGTAGTCATGAATTCAGCGATTGCATCCAATTTCAGCGCGCGATCGTGTTCGTGCGCCGAATCTTGTTTTGAAGTTGGATGATGCCGTAGAGAAGCGCCTCGGCCGTGGGTGGGCAGCCAGGAACGTAGACGTCTACCGGCACGATCCGGTCGCAGCCGCGCACCACGGAATAGGAATAGTGGTAATAGCCGCCGCCATTGGCGCATGACCCCATGGAAATGACCCAACGGGGCTCCGCCATCTGGTCATAGACCTTGCGCAGGGCCGGGGCCATCTTGTTCACGAGCGTGCCGGCCACGATCATGACATCCGATTGACGGGGACTTGGCCGAAACACGACACCGAACCGATCGAGGTCATAACGCGCAGCGCCGGCATGCATCATCTCGACGGCGCAGCAGGCGAGCCCGAAGGTCATGGGCCACAGCGATCCGGTGCGTGTCCAATTGATGAGCTTGTCGGCCGAGGTTACGGCCCAACCCTTGTCGAGGACGCCTTCTACTCCCACTCAAGCGCCCCTTTCATCCACTCGTAGACGAAACCGACCACCAGGATCCCGAGGAACAGCACCATCGCCAGAAAGCCCGGACGCCCAATCTGCTTCAAGGCCACGGCCCAGGGGAACAAAAACGCAATCTCGAGATCAAACACGATGAATAAAATCGCGACCAGGTAATAGCGCACGTCGAACTTCATGCGCGTATCCTCAAAGGCCTCGAAACCGCATTCATAGGGCGAGAGCTTGGCCGCGTCGGGGTGGTAGGGGGCAAGCACGCGCCCTAGGACCAGGGGCAAGAGGCCGACTACGAGGCCTACGCCTATGAATATCAGAATGGGCAGATAATCGTTTAACATCCGCTCTCCTCGAAAATAGATCCTTAAAAGTCGACCGGCCTGCCCGCGAGTCGGTTAGTCTAGGCACCCCCGCGCGCCCAAGTCAAGACGCGGTCTTAGGTTACAGATATATTCTCTTTCAAGCGGTTAGCCGACCCTGAAGGGGTTGGCCGGAAGAATGATTGGTGCCGAAGGCGGGACTCGAACCCGCACAGCTTGCGCCACCGCCCCCTCAAGACGGCGTGTCTACCAATTCCACCACTTCGGCTGATGAGATACCCCTAACGCCTCTCTCGCCCCGGTCCTATGGGGCCTTTTGACCCGGTATGCCCGGTACCGAGGACGGTGCGGCCGGCGCCTGCGACACCGGGGCCGCTGGCACGGCCGGCTGCGTGAGCGGGATCATGCCGGGGGCCGCGTGCGGGCGCGCCGAGAGGTAGGCAAGCCCCAGACTCGTCGCGAAAAACAAGGTGGCCAGCACGGCCGTCACGCGGCTTAAAAACGTCGCGGAACCGCGCGCGCCGAACAAGGTCTGCGAAGACCCGCCGCCAAAGGAGGCCCCCATGTCCGCCCCCTTGCCGTGCTGTATGAGCACGACGACGATGAGCGCGAGCGCCACGAAAACCTGTAGGATCACCAAAACCGTCGCCATGACATCCTTGAATAAAGAGTTCTAGGCCAGGTCGGGACACGCCGCCCGGCAGATACCCACGAAATCTGCGGCCACGAGGGAGGCGCCGCCGATCAGACCCCCATCGATATCATCCCGCGCAAACAGCTCGCGGGCATTCTGCGCCTTGACGCTGCCGCCATACAATATCCGCAATCCCACGGCCGCTGTGGGATTACGCTGCGCCACGGCGTTGCGAATCTCGCGGTGCACCGCCTGCGCCTCGTCGGGGCTGGCCGCGCGGCCCGTGCCGATCGCCCACACGGGCTCATAGGCTATCACGGCGCGGTCGAAGGCGCCCGTCCCGCAGGATGCGAATACCGCACCGATCTGCCGCAGCACGACCTCGCGGGTGTGCCCGCCATCGCGTTCCGCGGCGGTCTCCCCCACACAGAGCACCGGCGTAACACCGGCGGCCAGGGCGCGGGCGAACTTCTGCGCCACCACGCCATCGCTCTCTCCAAACAGCGTGCGCCGCTCCGAGTGCCCAATGATAGCAAATTCGCAGCCCATGTCGCGCGCCATGCCCGCCGAGATCTCGCCGGTATAGGCCCCGTCGCCATAGGCGCTCACATCCTGCGCCCCCCATGCGATGGCAGGACAGCGGCTCAACCCATCGGCGGCGACCCCGAGATAGACATAAGGCGGACAGACGGCCACATCGACACCAGGGAACGTTGCGGCCTCGGCGGCCACTGCCGCTATCAGGGCCTGCGCCTCGCGGCGGCGGCCGTTCATCTTCCAATTGCCCATGACCAATGGCCGCCGCATACGTCCCTCCGGGATATCCTTTCCAAAATGCGCGCCGATGTTACCGGCAAGCCGATGCGAAAGCAATTTCCGGCACCCGGAAAGATCCCCCCGGGAGATGGCGATCAGGAGACATCGGCCTCGGCGGCGGCCTTGGCGACCGCCTGGGCGAGCTGCTCGGTCAGCTCCGTTACGGTCTGCGCCTCCGCGGCCTCGACCATAACGCGTACCACGGGCTCGGTCCCCGACGGACGCAGCACCACGCGCCCCTCGCTCCCCAAGAGCTGCTCGATATCTTTGAGGAGCGCAAGCACCCCGGGGGCACGCACGACCTCGCGCGCCGACACGCCGCGGTTTATGGCCACGTTGACGATCGTCTGCGGGAAGACATGCATGCCCGAAGCGAGGTCGGCAAGGCTGCGCTCGGACTCGCGCATGGCCGCCAGCACCTGCAGGGCGGCGATGATCCCGTCTCCGGTGGTGCTTTTGTCCAGACAGATCACGTGCCCCGAGGCCTCGCCCCCCAGATCCCACCCGCGCTCGGCGAGCAGCGCCATGACATAGCGGTCGCCCACCGCCGCCCGCGCGAACGGGATGCCGTTTTGATTCAAGGCCCGTTCAAGGCCCACGTTGCTCATGAGGGTCCCGGCGACGCCCGGCACGGAGACCCCCATGCGCCTGCGATGCGCCGCTATCATATACACAATACGATCGCCATCGATGACCGACCCGGCATGATCGACCATGATCACCCGGTCGCCATCGCCGTCGAGCGCGATGCCGAGGTCAGCACCCTCCGCCAGCACCGCCTGGCGCAGGGTCTGCGGGTGGGTCGATCCGCACTCGCGGTTGATGTTAAAGCCGTCCGGGGCATTCCCGATGGCAATCACATGCGCGCCGAGCTCCTCGAAGACGTGGGGCGCGATCTGATAGGCGGCGCCATGAGCGCAGTCCACGACGATCTTGAGTCCCCCAAGCCCGAGCCGGCAGGGGAATGTGCTTTTGCAAAACTCGATATACCGGCCGGCGGCATCGGCAAACCGCCGCACCTTGCCGAGCTCGGCCGACGACACGATGCGCATGGGCTTTTGCATCATGGCCTCGATGGCGCACTCCACATCGTCTGGCAATTTCGCGCCCAGAGAGGAAAAGAACTTGATGCCGTTATCTTCGTAGAGATTGTGCGAGGCGCTGATGACGATGCCGGCCTGGGCACGCGCGGTCCGCGTAAGATAGGCGATGCCTGGAGTGGGCATCGGTCCTATGAGGCGGATATCGGCACCGGCCGCCGACAATCCCGCCTCGAGGGCCGACTCGAGGAGATAGCCCGAGATGCGGGTGTCCTTGCCGATCAATACGCTGCCGCGATCCTCGCCATGGGCCAACAAGACGCGTCCCGCGGCCCAACCAAGCTTGAGTACCGTCTCCGGCGTGACCGGCTCCTCGCCGACCCGACCGCGCATGCCGTCGGTCCCAAAAAAATGTCGTTTCACGCACCCTGCCCCTGAGGTTCGAATACCCACTCCCACGCGCGCACCGCCTCGCGGGTGGCACGCACGTCGTGAACACGCACCACCCGCGCGCCGCCTGCGATCGCAGCCAGCGCCAAGGCGATGCTCGTCTGCAATCGCCCCCCCATGGGAAGACCCCAGGGATCCGCGGTCATGCGCTTGCGCGACACACCCACGAGCACTGGCGCAAGTGCGCCGATGCGCGGCAGCGCGCGCATGAGCGCCCGGTTCTCCTCGAGGTCCTTGCCGAAACCAAAACCGGGATCGATCACAAGCCGCTCCCGCGGGATGCCCGCAGCCTGGGCGGCCATCAGGCGCGCCTTAAGATAGACCTCCACCTCGGTCACCACATCCCGCCCCGCGATGCGCGTCCCCGCCATGAGCGACCCGGACGGCTCATGCACGAGGCACACCGGCACCTTAAGACCGGCGACCGCTGCAAGCGCCCCGGGGCGTGTGAGCGCGCGCACATCATTGATGAGCGAGGCACCCGCCGCCACCGCCTCGGTCATGACCAAGGGCTCCGAGGTATCCACCGACACCGGCACGGAAAAGCGCGCGCACACCGCCGCCACGACCGGGACCACACGCGCGCACTCCTCATTCGCGCTTACGGGCCGCGCCCCGGGGCGGGTCGACTCGCCCCCGATATCGATGATATCGGCACCCTCCTCGATCAGGGCCTCGACATGCCGCAGCGCCTTGTCCGGGGACAAAAAAAGACCCCCGTCCGAAAACGAATCGGGGGTCGTATTGACAATACCCATAATGGCCACATGACCATCCGGCCGCAACCAGGAGGCCGCCGTACGCGCCTCCACCCGTACCACCTAGCGCGATTCCCCGGCCGGGGCATCCATGCGCGGCGTGACGCGCGAGCGGTCGGCGGCCTTGGGCTCACTGCCGTCGCCTCCCGGGGTGGTAGTGTTGGTATCGCTGTACCCGTAGGGCGGACGCGGCCTGCGGCCTTCCATGATGTCGTTGATCTGATCCGTGTCGAGCGTCTCCCATTCGAGCAGCATGCCGGCCATCATCTCGACCTTGTCCTTGTTGGTCTCGATGATGCGCCGTGCCCGGCCGTACTGTTCATCGACGATCCGCCGTATCTCGGCATCGACGAGCTGTGCTGTGGCATCGCTGAGGTTCTTGTGGGTCGTGACATCGCGCCCCAGGAAGACCTCGCTCTGATTCTCGCCATAGACCCGCGTGCCGAGCCGATCGCTCATGCCCCAACGGCTCACCATGTTCCGCGCAAGCTCGGTCGCCCGCTCGAAATCATTGGCCGCCCCGGTGGTCATCTGATGCATGAACACCTCCTCGGCGATACGTCCGGCCATGAGCACGGCGATAGTCGACAGGAGGTACTCGCGGTCATGGCTGTAGCGATCCTCGGTCGGCAACTGCATCGTCACACCGAGCGCCCGGCCCCGGGGAATGATGGTCACCTTGTGCACGGGATCGGTATTGGGCAAGAGGCGCGCGACCACTGCGTGCCCCGACTCGTGGTAGGCGGTATTGACGCGCTCCTTTTCGGGCATGACGATCGAGCGGCGCTCGGCGCCCATGACGATCTTGTCCTTGGCGAGCTCGAAGTCCTGCATCTCCACGAGACGCTTGTTGGCGCGCGCCGCGAACAGGGCCGCCTCGTTGACGAGATTGGCAAGATCCGCGCCGGAGAAGCCCGGCGTGCCGCGCGCCAGAATGCTCGGCACGACATCATCCGACACCGGCACCTTGCGCATGTGGATGCGAATGATCTGTTCGCGTCCGCGGATATCCGGCAGCGGCACGAACACCTGCCGGTCGAACCGGCCGGGGCGCAAAAGCGCCGGGTCGAGCACATCGGGCCGGTTGGTGGCCGCGATCACGATCACGCCCTCGCTGCCCTCGAAGCCGTCCATCTCGACTAGCAACTGGTTTAAGGTCTGCTCGCGCTCGTCGTGCCCGCCGCCGAGGCCCGCCCCGCGCTGACGGCCGACGGCATCGATTTCGTCGATGAAGATGATGCACGGGGCATGCTTCTTGGCCTGGTCGAACATGTCGCGCACGCGTGACGCGCCCACGCCCACGAACATCTCCACGAAGTCGGAGCCGGAGATCGAGAAAAACGGCACCTTCGCCTCGCCGGCAATCGCCTTGGCGAGCAGGGTCTTGCCGGTGCCCGGGCTTCCGGTCATGAGCACGCCGCGCGGAATGCGCCCGCCAAGCTTCTGGAACTTGGTCGGATCCCGCAGAAATTCGACGAGTTCCTTGACCTCTTCCTTGGCCTCTTCGACGCCGGCGACATCCTCGAAGGTCACCTTATTGGTGTCTTCCGTCAGCATCCGCGCCTTGCTCTTGCCAAAGCTCATGGCGCTGCGGCCACCGCCGCCGCCCTGCATCTGGCGCATGAAGAAAATCCACACCCCGACCAACAGCAAAAGCGGGAACCAGTTGATGAAGATCTGCAGCAAAAGCGACTGCTGCGCACGCGGCTTGGCGTCGACATTGACGCCGTTGCTGAGGAGATCTTTCACCAATCCCGAATCGGCTGGGGCGTAGGTCTGAAAGCGTTGGCCGGTCTTCGTGACCCCGGTAATCCGATGGCCCTTGATGACGACCCCGCCGACCTGTCCCTGCTTGACGTGGTTGATGAACCGAGAGAACGCGATCGACCGGACCGCCGAATGATGGTTGCCAAAACTATTGAAGACCGACATCAACACTATGGCGATGATGAGCCATAGAAGGAGATTTTTCGCAAGATTATTCAAGATAAGACCTCGTGCGCCCCACGAGACGCGCCTGCCGCCATTCTCCTACGACTCCGATCCCGACACAACTGGCCGCAATCCGGTACCGAGGAGGTACACCTCGGGGCTGCGGGGGCGCGACGCCGGCGGTTTGCGCGTGGCCACCCGTTGGAAACGGCGCCGCATATCGGCCAAAAGCTCCGGGAATCCGGCACCCTGAAAGACCTTAATAAGGCAACTCCCCTCCGGGGTCAAGCACGAGACGGCAAAATCCAGAGCGATCTCGGCCAGCGCCACCGCACGCGCCTGATCAGACGCCTCTATACCCGTTATATTGGGGGCCATGTCCGAAATTACAAGGTCCGCCGGGCCCTGAAGCGCGGCGCGCACCGCCGCATAGCACGCGGGCTCGGTGAAATCCCCCTGAATGAACACCACCCCGGGCACGGGGTCCATGGGCAGGACATCGACCGCCACGAGTCGCCCGGCCGGCCCGAGCCGGCGCGCCGCATACTGGGCAAAACCGCCCGGGGCGCAGCCCAGGTCGGCGATAACCTGGCCTTGCCGGATGAGCCGGTCCCGGGCATCGATCTCCATGAGCTTGTAGGCAGCCCGCGAGCGGTAGCCCTCGGCCTGCGCCCGCTTCACATAAGGGTCGGCGAAATGCTCATCCATCCAGCGATTACGGGCCATAGGCGGATCTTACGCCCTCACAAGGCGCGGGCCACGACTATAAGCCCGAGGACCCCTTCTGCCAGATAGGCCGTGGTGGAGACGACGTGCAGGGCCATGAAGGGTCCCCAAAACCGGCTCCCGGGCCCGAAATGCGCCGTGGCGCGCAGCATGGCCATGACGGGCAGGATGACGAGCACAAAGACCGCGTCGAGCCCCCAGGCGATGCGCGCCAGGCGAAGCCAACGCCCGGCGGGCACGGCACGGGCGACGATCCCACCCAGGACAAGCCCCAGGCCCTGCCCGGCGCCAAACAAGTACCCGGCAAGCCCCCCGGCCACCGCCTGCGGGAGGCGCCAGAACAACAGGGGCACGACCCCGGCCACCGTCCACAGGCTACCCATCCACAAGACCGCCGCGACCCGCGCAGAGGCCGCCCGGCGCCCTGATCGCGCATGCGGATCAGATGTAGCGGATATCGAGGATCTCATACTGGCGGATACCGTCCGGGACCGCCACCTCCACGACATCCCCGCTCTCCTTGCCGATCAGGGCGCGCGCGATCGGGGAGCTGATCGATATCTTGCCACCCTGAATATCGGCCTCATCGTCCCCCACGATCTGGTAAATCACCTCGCACTGCCCCTCCTCTTCAAAGAGGCAGACGGTCGCGCTAAACACCACCCGCCCTTGGGCATTCACGGTCAAGGGATCGATGATCTGGGCATTGCCCAGCTTGGCTTCAATGGCGCTTATCCGCCCCTCGATGAAGCTCTGCTGCTCCTTGGCCGCGTGGTATTCGGCATTTTCCGACAGATCGCCGTGCGCCCGGGCCTCCGCAATCGCCTGTATGATGCGCGGTCGCTCGACGGTCTTGAGGCGATGCAGCTCGTGCTTTAGTTTTTCTGCGCCACTTACCGTGAGGGGAACCTTAGTCATGCGCGATCTCCTTATGCAAGTCCTGCAAGCATCTCACCTCGAACTCCTGCATGTGCCCATGCGCCTCGCAGGCCGCGCGCGCCGCCGCGAGCGTCGTATAGTTCGTCACCTTGTGCTGCAAGGCCTCGCGACGGATGAGATAAGAATCGGCCATGCTCTGCTTGTCGGCTACGGTATTGACGATGATATCGATCTCGTCATTTTTAATCATGTCCACGACATGCGGCCGTCCTTCCGATACCTTGTTGACCGCGCGCACCGTAAGACCCGACGCCTCGAGCACGCCTGCGGTGCCGCGCGTCGCCAAGAGATCGAACCCGTGATCGGCAAAATAGCGGGCGATGGGCACCGCCGCGGCGCGGTCACGGTCCCGCACGCTGATAAAGATCCGCCCGCGGCGCGGAATCGCGGCACCGGCTGCGATCTGCGACTTGGCAAACGCCTCGCCGAAGCTCCGGCCCATACCCATGACCTCGCCCGTCGACTTCATCTCCGGCCCAAGCACGGTATCGACGCCCGGGAACTTGATGAACGGGAACACCGCCTCCTTCACGGAATAATAGGCGGGCACGACCTCGGACACGACCCCCTGACTCGCCAGCGAATAGCCCATCATGGCGCGCGCCGCGATCTTGGCAAGCGGCCGGGCGGTCGCCTTCGACACATAGGGGATGGTGCGCGATGCCCGCGGATTCACCTCGAGGACATAAACCGACTGGTCCTTGATCGCGAACTGCACATTCATGAGGCCGACCACGTTCAGGGCATGCGCCAATGCCACGGTCTGCCGGCGCAACTCGTCTTGCAGCGCCCGGGAAAGCCCAAAGGGCGGCAGCGAACACGCCGAGTCACCCGAATGGACGCCGGCCTCCTCGATATGCTCCATGATGCCGCCGATGACCACGCGCTGCCCGTCACAGACCGCGTCCACATCGACCTCTATGGCATCACTCAGAAACCGATCGAGAAGGATTGGGCTGTCATTGGACACCCGCACCGCGATCCGCATATAGATCTCGAGGTCTTCGCGATTATGGCAGATCTCCATGGCGCGCCCGCCCAGCACGTAAGACGGCCGCACCACCAGCGGATATCCGGTCTGCTCGGCCAAGATCACGGCATCGGCGGCGTTATGCGCGATACAGTTGGGCGGCTGTAACAGCCCGAGTTCGGCGATGAGCCTCTGAAAGCGCTCCCGATCCTCGGCCAGATCGATGGACGCGGGGCTCGTGCCCACGATCGGCGCGCCATTGGCCGCGAGCCCTTCGGCGAGCTTGAGCGGGGTCTGGCCGCCATATTGCACGATCACCCCGGCGGGCCGCTCGAGGTGCGTGATCTCAAGGACGTCTTCAAGCGTCAGGGGCTCGAAATACAGCCTGTCCGAGACATCGTAATCCGTCGATACCGTCTCGGGATTACAGTTCACCATGATCGTCTGATAACCGCTTTCGCGCAACGCCACCGAGGCATGGACACAACAGTAATCGAACTCGATGCCCTGGCCGATGCGATTGGGCCCGCTGCCCAATACGATCACCTTGGCGCAATCGTCCGGGTTGGCCTCGCACTGCGCCTCATAGGTCGAATACATGTAGGCGGTGGCCGAGGCAAACTCCGCAGCGCATGAATCGACCCTCTTGTAGACGGGCCGGATGCCATGGGCATGCCGGAACGCACGTATGGCCGCCTCGTCCTGCCCCATGAGCGAGGCGATCCTGCGATCGGAAAATCCGCGCCGTTTCCAGCCGCGCACCCCGACCTCGTCGGCCGCGGTCAAGGCCCCGGATGCGCCCCGCCCCTCGATCTCGCCCTCGGCGGCAACGATTTCGGCGATCTGGGCCACGAACCAGGGATCGATGTGCGTAAGCTCATGCACCTCCTCTATGGTAAAGCCCGCGCGCAGCGCATCGGCCACATACCAGAGGCGCTCCGCCCCGGGGACCTTCAGCTCCTGAATCAGGCGGTCGCGCAGGGCCTTCTGATCGGTGATACGCTCGATGCGCGGCTCGAACCCGTAACTGCCGATCTCGAGGCTGCGCATGGCCTTTTGCAGGGATTCCTGAAAGGTGCGCCCGATCGCCATGGCCTCGCCGACCGACTTCATCTGGGTCGTCAGGGTCGGATCGGCCTTCGGGAACTTCTCGAAGGTAAAGCGCGGAATCTTTGTCACGACATAGTCGATGCTGGGCTCAAACGACGCCGGCGTGGCCTTGCCGGTAATCTCATTTCGCAACTCATCGAGCGTGTAGCCGATGGCAAGCTTGGTCGCGACCTTGGCAATGGGAAAGCCCGTCGCCTTGGAGGCCAGCGCCGATGACCGCGAGACACGCGGATTCATCTCGATGACGATCATCTGCCCGGTCTTTGGGTTGATCGCAAATTGCACGTTCGAACCGCCGGTCTCAACGCCGATCTCGCGCAGCACCGCGATACTGGCATCGCGCATCCTCTGGTACTCTTTATCCGTCAGGGTCTGCGCCGGGGCCACTGTTATGGAGTCGCCGGTATGCACGCCCATGGCGTCGACGTTCTCGATCGCGCACACGATGATGCAGTTGTCCAGGCGGTCGCGCACGACCTCCATTTCGAATTCCTTCCAGCCGATAATGGACTCTTCTATCAGCAATTCCCGGGTCGGCGAGGCATCCAGGCCGCGCTCGCACAACTGCATAAACTCCTCGCGGTTATAGGCGATCCCGCCGCCGCTTCCGCCCAGGGTAAACGACGGCCGGATGATCGCCGGAAAGCCTACCAGGGCATGGACCTGCAGGGCCTCCTCGAGGCTATGGGCAATCGCCCCCTTGGCCACCCCCAGGCCTATGGACTCCATCGCCTTCTTGAACAGCTCGCGATCCTCGGCCTTGTCGATCGCCGCCTTGGAGGCCCCGATCATACGCACGCCATAGCGCTCCAAGACCCCCTCGCGATCGAGATCGAGCGCGCAATTGAGCGCGGTCTGCCCGCCCATGGTCGGCAGCAGCGCGTCCGGGCGCTCTTTCGCGATGATGCGCTCCACGACCCGCCACGTGATCGGCTCGATATAAGTCGCATCGGCGAGATCAGGGTCGGTCATGATGGTCGCCGGATTGGAGTTCACGAGGATGACGCGCAGCCCCTCCTCCTTGAGCGCCCGGCAGGCCTGGGTACCCGAATAATCGAACTCGCACCCCTGGCCGATGACGATCGGCCCGGCCCCGATGATCAGAACACTCTTGATGTCGTCACGCCTTGGCATCAGGACCCCGCAACCTCGTTACGCGACGCATCCATAAGCGCCGTAAATCGCGCAAAGAGGGGCCAGACGTCGTGCGGCCCGGGGCTCGCCTCGGGATGCCCCTGAAAGGAAAATATCGGCCGCTCGGTATGCATCAGCCCCTGAACCGATCCGTCGAAGAGCGAGCGGTGCGTCACCCGCAGGCTGTCGGGCAGGCTGGCCTCATCGACCGCGAACCCATGATTCTGGCTCGTGATGAGCACGCGTCCGGAATCGACATCGAGGACCGGATGGTTGGCCCCATGGTGCCCGAATTTCATCTTCACGGTGCGGCCGCCCATGGCAAGCCCGAGCAGCTGATGCCCAAGGCAGATGCCAAAGACCGGCACGCCCGAGGCGGCTAGCCCCTGCGCGGCGGCGATGGCGTAGTCGCAGGCCTTAGGATCGCCCGGCCCGTTTGACAGAAAGACCCCGTCGGGATTTTGGGCAAGGACCTGCGCAGCCGGGGTCCGGGCCGGCACCACCGTGACGCGGCAGCCCGCCTGCACGAGGCTGCGCAGGATGTTGCGCTTTATCCCGTAATCATAAGCGACGACGTGATAGCGGCCAGCCGGGGCCTGCGCCCCCCAGAGCCCCCCGTCCCAGACATAGGGATGCGGCGTCGATACCGTTTTGGCAAGGTCTAGCCCGTCGAGGCCCGGAAAGGCGCGCGCCAGCGCCACGGCCGCCGCTTGATCGCGGGCCGCGTCGCCTGCCGCTATGACCGCATTCTGCGCACCCTTCTCGCGCAGTCGGCGCGTGAGCGCGCGCGTGTCGATGCCGGCTATGGCCACCACCCCATGACGTTGCAAGAAGGTCCTGAGATCCTCGGTCCCCCGGAAATTGCTGTAGCGGCCTGGCGCATCGCGCACCACGAGCCCGGCGGCATGAACGCGCGCAGCCTCCATATCCTCGTCATTGACCCCGGTGTTCCCGATGTGCGGATAGGTGAGCGTTACGATCTGGCTCGCGTACGACGGATCCGACAGGATCTCCTGGTAGCCCGTCATGGCGGTATTGAAGACGAGCTCGCCCTGGGACATACCGGCAGCCCCGATAGATTCGCCGACGAACACCGTGCCGTCGGCGAGAGCCAGCAATGCCAGTTGCGCCACGGCCCCTCCCGCCCCAGGATGTACATACAAAAGCGGGAGCCGCTCTTCGCCGCTCCCGCCCGGAAAACCCGTCATTCATTAGGGATTTGCGGCGGATTGTAAACGATATGGCGGTATGAAATCAACGCAACCCGAGGACGTCCGGCATGCCGTAGAGGCCCGGGGGGCGATCTTTCAGAAACCGCGCCGCGCGCAAGGCCCCCTCGGCAAATACCTCGCGGTTGTCGGCCACATGCGCGATCTCGAGGCGTTCCGAGGGCAGCGCCAGGTATACACGGTGCTCGCCCACGATTTCGCCTGCGCGGATGCTGGCGAAACCGATGCTGCCCGGGATGCGCGCACGACGCTCGTCATGGCGGTCGTAGACGGCCACCTCTGCAAGGCGCTGGCCGCGGGCGGCGGCCGCCACCTCACCCAGACGCAGCGCCGTCCCCGAGGGGGCATCGACCTTATGCCGGTGGTGGGCCTCCAGGATCTCGATGTCGGCGTCCGGTAGGGCGCGTGCGGCGATTCCCAGCACATGCAAGGCCAGATTGACCCCCACGCTCATGTTGGCGGCCACCACGAGGCGGCCCTTGCCCGCCAAGGCCCGCAGCCGTTCGCTCGCCGCCTCCGAAAACCCGGTGGTGCCGATGACCAGGGCCTTTCCCAGGCGCGCGCCGATCTCCGCGTAATGCACGCTTGCCTCCGGGCGGGTGAAATCGATGAGCGCGTCGCAGCCGGCGATCACCTCCTCCGGCACATCGGACACCGGCACCCCAAATGGTGCGCCGCCTATGAGTTCTGCGGCGTCCCGCCCACAGGCAGGGTCACCTCCGCGCACGAGCGCGCCCGAGAGGCAGATATCAGGCTGCGCGCGCAGCGCCGCAAGCACCGCCCGGCCCATGCGCCCGGTGGCCCCTGCCACGGCAATCCTCATAAATCCCCCCTTCCGGCGGGCCGGGCGGCCCGCACCGCCTGAGCCGGTTAGCGGCCTTCCGGGCGTCCGCCGCATCGCGGTCCGCGCCGGGGCCCTACCAGGCGATATAGGCGTATCCTTTATGCTGAAGCTCCATCAGGTCCGCGGCCCCCATGGGCACATAGGTGGCGATCGGCAGCAGGGCCGCCTTCGTCAACTTGAGCGTGCGCAGCGTATTGCCGCACCCGTGGAACTCTACACCGTAGTCGTGCAGACTCTCAACGCCTTCGCGAATGCCCTTGGCCACCGGCCGGACCGGCCTCTTCAAGACGACGCTGATCCCCTCGGCAAAACACGTGACCACGATGTGGATCGAGTCCCCATAGCGCCGCAGCATGGCCTGTACCGAAGACAGGATGTGCTGCTGATAGCCATGGCCCGCCTGATTCAACTGATAGACGATATGGTGCCTCGCCTTCTGCCCGGGGAAGGTGAGATCGAGGCTATCGGCGGAACCGGCAAAGGCGACCCCGGACCCCATGGCTGCGGCGACCCCGCCGGCGGCGACGATGACGCGCCTGCGCGCCGGGTTAAATGTGCGTTTGTCCCCCATAGCGAGCCCCCCTCGTTGCGATCATGCTGGAGAGACGACCACCGCCTGGTTTTATTCCCCGGAACTGCGCGCCCTGGGCTCAAAGAAGCCCCGCAGCTTGTCGAGCCAGGAGTGTTCGACCGGGTTGTGGCGCTCCCCGCCCTCGCGCACCGAGGCGTCGAAGGCCTCGAGCAGTTCCCGCTGGGCGCGCGTGAGCCTGACCGGGGTCTCCACGGTAATCTGGCAGAAAAGGTCGCCCACATGCCCGGTACGGACATTCTTGACCCCCTTGCCGCGGACGCGAAAGACCTTACCGGTCTGTGTCTCGGGGGGGATCTTCAGCGTCATGCGCCCATCCAGGCTCGGGATCTCGATCTCGCCGCCCAAGACGACGGTCCCGAAACGCACCGGCACTTTACAGTGGAGATCGTCTTGCTCGCGATGGAACAGGGCATGGGGCTTGAGCTTGACCTGCACATACAAATCGCCCGGGGGGCCGCCATTCTCGCCGGCATCCCCTTGCCCGCTCACCCGAATCTGGTCGCCCTCATCGACGCCTGCCGGAATCGTCACAGACAGGGTCTTGGTGCGCCGGGCGCGGCCCTCGCCATGACACTCGACGCACGGCTGGGTGATGGCGCGGCCACTCCCGCGGCAATGCGGGCAGGTCTGCTGAATCGAAAAAAACCCCTGCTGCATGCGGACCTGGCCATGGCCATGGCACGTCGGGCAGGTCACGGGCACGCTCCCGGCGCGGGCCCCGGTCCCCTGACAGAGCTCGCAGGTCGCAAGCGTCGGGACCCGGATGCGGGCCTCGGTCCCGAATACCGCCTCCTCGAGCGACAAATCAAGGGCATAGCGCACATCGGCGCCGCGGTACACCTGATTGGCGGCGCGGCGTCCGCCGCCCCCGCCGAAGATGTCGCCAAAGACATTATCGAAGATGTCGGCAAAACCGCCCGCCCCGAACGGACCGCCCCCCCCGGGGGCCCCGCCGTTTTGCACGCCGGCGTGGCCGAACTGATCGTAAGCGGCCCGCTTTTGCGGGTCACTCAAGACCGCATAGGCCTCCTGGCACTCCTTGAAAACGGCCTCCGCGCCCTTGTTGTCGGGATTGCGATCGGGATGGTGCTTCATCGCCAAGCGGCGATAGGCCTTCTTGATCTCGGCGTCGTCCGCCCCGCGAACCACACCGAGGACCTCATAATAATCGCGTTGCGTCGTCATAACCCTACACTACCGCAAAACCAGCGACCTTAGAAGAAAAGGGGTGCGGGCGTCAACAGACGCCCGCACCCCTTCCCAGGCCTTATTTTTCGCGGCGATTCTCTTTCACCTCTTCGAACTCGGCGTCGACGACATTATCGGCGCCGGCCTGCCCGCCATGCGGCTGCTGGGCGTCGCCACCCGGGGCCGGACCCCCCTGCGTCTGTGCATACATCTGCTCGGTGAGCTTATGGCTCGCCTGACTCAAGGCCTCGGTCTTGGCGGCGATCACGGCCTTGTCATCCCCCTTGATGGCCGTCTCCAGATCGCGCATGGCCGCCTCGATCGCGCCTCTGTCGGCGGCACCCACCTTCTCGCCCAGATCCTGCAAGGACTTGCGCGTGGCATGCAGGAGCGCATCGGCCTGATTGCGGGCGTCCACCAGCTCATGGGCGCGGCGGTCCTCCTCGGCATGCGCCTCGGCATCCTGCACCATGCGCTGGATCTCGCCCTCGCTTAGGCCCGAACTCGACTTGATGACGATGCGATTCTCCTTGCCGGTGGCCTTATCGCGTGCCGACACATGCAGGATGCCGTTGGCGTCGATATCGAAGGTCACCTCGACCTGCGGCACACCGCGCGGCGCCGGCGGGATATCCGTAAGATCGAAGCGCCCGAGCGACTTGTTGCCGGCCGCCATCTCGCGCTCGCCTTGCAGGACATGCACGGTCACCGCCGTCTGATTGTCCTCGGCAGTCGAGAATACCTGCGCCGCCTTGGTCGGTATGGTCGTGTTCTTTTGAATGAGCTTGGTCATGACGCCACCCATGGTCTCGATACCCAGGGACAACGGGGTCACGTCGAGCAACAGCACATCCTTGACGTCGCCGGCCAGTACACCGCCCTGGACCGCCGCACCGATCGCCACGGCCTCATCCGGATTGACGTCCTTGCGCGGCTCCTTGCCAAAAAAGTCCCGCACCGCCTCTTGCACCTTGGGCATGCGCGTCTGGCCGCCCACGAGGATCACGTCATCGACCTCGGTGACCTTGAGGCCGGCATCTTTGAGCGCCGTCTTGCAGGGCTCAATGGTGCGCCGGATCAGGTCCTCGACTAAGCTTTCGAGCTTGGCGCGGGTGATCTTGACGTTCAAGTGCTTCGGCCCGCTCGCATCGGCCGTGACATACGGGAGATTGACGTCCGTCTGAGCGCGCGAAGACAGCTCGATCTTGGCCTTTTCCGCCGCATCCTTGAGGCGCTGCAACGCCAGGGGATCCTTGTGCAGGTCTATGCCTGAGTCCTTCTTGAACTCCTCGGCCAGATAATCGATCAGGCGCAGATCGAAGTCCTCGCCGCCGAGGAAGGTGTCGCCATTGGTCGACAACACCTCGAATTGATGCTCGCCATCGACCTCGGCGATCTCGATGATGGAGATGTCGAAGGTGCCGCCGCCCAGATCGTACACCGCGATCTTGCGATCGCCTTCCTTCTTGTCGAGGCCGAATGCCAGGGCGGCCGCGGTCGGCTCATTGATGATGCGCTTGACGTTCAGGCCCGCGATCCGACCGGCGTCCTTGGTCGCCTGCCGCTGTGCGTCATTGAAGTAGGCCGGCACGGTAATGACCGCCTCGGTCACTTCCTCGCCCAGATAGTCCTCGGCGGTCTTTTTCATCTTCTGAAGGACGCGCGCCGATACCTCCGGGGGCGCCATCTGCTTGCCGTTTACCTCGACCCAGGCGTCACCGTTTTTCGCGCGCACGATCTTATAGGCCACCATCTTGATGTCGCGCTGCACGATCTCGTCTTCGAACTTGCGGCCGACCAGACGCTTGACGGCATAGAGGGTATTCTGGGGATTGGTGACCGCCTGGCGCTTGGCCGTCTGCCCCACCAGGATCTCGCCGTCGCCGGTATAGGCCACGATCGACGGAGTGGTGCGATCGCCTTCGCTGTTTTCTATGACGCGCGGCTTGCCGCCCTCGATGACCGCCACGCACGAATTGGTGGTTCCCAGGTCGATGCCGATAATCTTCGCCATTGCTGTAGTCCTCTCATTCCCGTTACCGGGAAAATAGTGTTATAAGGCCGCTCCTTCCCAAATGGGGGCCAGGCGGCGTTTTTCAAGCGTCAGGACTTGGGCTTGGCGACCACCACCAGGGCCGGCCTCAACAGCCTGTCATTCAATAAAAACCCTTTTTGCACGACCTCCACGATATGGTTGGCCGGCACGTCCTGGCTCTCGACCATGGACAGGGCCTGATGGTGGTCGGGATTGAATCGCGCGCCGGCCGGATCGATCACCGTGATCGCGAACTTCTCGAATGCCGCGTCCAGGAGCTGCAAGGTCAGATCCACCCCCGCAAAAAGCGCCTCGGTGGCGGCGCTTGCGGTACTGCGATCGACGGCACGGGCGCGATCCAGGCTGTCGCGCACGGGCAGCAGCTCGGTTGCAAACCGCTCCAGGGCAAATTTGCGCGCCGTTGCCGCATCCTGCTCGGCACGCCGCCTGCTGTTTTCGGCGTCGGCGGCAACCCGCAGCAGCCGCTCGCGACTCTCGGCAAGCTCGGCCCGGGCCTTCTCGAGCTCCGCGGCCAGGACCGCCGGATCACCGGCCGCGGCCTGCGGCCCCTCACGTCCCGGCGCTTGCGTCTCAACCCCGGTTTCCTTGTCACCGGCCACGGTATCATGATCTGGCATTACATACTCCATCATAAATTCTCTCCTCGCGGCATGTGGGGACTGCCCCGCCGCAAATCAAGCGCGACACCTAGCCTGAAAGACTGTGGCTTAGGGCACCGCTCAACAGGCGCGCCGTGACGTCGACCACTGAAATCACATGGTCGTAGGACATACGCGTCGGCCCGATCACCCCCACGGTCCCGACGATCTGGCCATCCACTTCGTAGGGCGCGGTCACGACACTGCAGGACTCGAGGGCCTCATAACCCGACTCCGCACCGATGAAGATCTGTACACCCTGCGAGACCATGCTCTGATCGAGGAGATGCAGGAGGTCCTGTTTGGCGGTGAACGCCTCGAGCAGGCGGCGCAGCTTCTCGGTATTGCTGAGCTCGGGAAACGCAAGCAGGTTGGTTTCGCCGCTTACGAAAAGCGGCGCCTCGCTCATCGCCTCCCCGGCAAAGGCCTGATGGGCCATCTCCACGGCCGAGCGCAGAATCTGCTGCATATCCTCACTGTCGCGCCGCAGGGCCTCGACCAGACCGCGCCGGACCATGTCGAGCGACAGGCCGGCGTAGGCACCATTGAACATATTGGCGGCCTGCTGCAGTTCGGAGGCCGAATACGGCCGCTTGGGGTGGATGACCCGATTGAGGACCTGGCCATCCTGGGTCACCAGGATCACGAGTACCCGGGCCGGCGACAGCGCAAGAAAATCAAGCTGCAAAAACCCGACGTCGGCGCGCCGCGGCACGCGTACGATTCCGGCAAGCTTGGTCACCTGGGAGAGCAGGCCGGACATCGACTCGATAAGCTGCTGCGGGTCCTGATCGGCGAGAAACCGGTCCTCGATCGAGGCCATGTCTGGGGCCTTGGTCGGCTTGACCGCAAGCAAAGAATTGACGAAGAAACGGTAGCCGCGCTCCGTGGGCACGCGCCCGGCGGACGTGTGAGGGGACTGAATGAGGCCCAATTCCTCGAGGTCGGACATGATGTTGCGCACGGTCGCCGGGCTGAACTCGAGCCCCGCCTGCTTGACCAGCGTCCGGGAACCAACGGGCTGACCTTCGGCTATGTACTGTTCGATAAGCGCCTTGAGAAGCCGTTCGGCACGAGGCGTTAACGACACCATAAAGTAACCCCCTCAATAACCCCCTATTAGCACTCCCGCGGTCCGAGTGCCAGGGGCACGCTATCAATAGCCGCCGCGGGTGTCAACAGATGGACACATACGGGGCGCGGGGCCCCGTTCTCTGGCCGCATAAAGGGCCGCATGCTAGTGTTGTGATATGAGGGATGGGCGATGAAAGCGGTGATACGGCGCGTCGGTTTATTCGGTAAGTACGGCGACCGGGGCGGACGCGAACTGCTGCAGCGTCTGTACCGGCTGCTCGAGGCGCGCTCGCTCGAGATCACCGTGGAGGCGGATACCGCCGCCGCCCTCGACATGGCCGGTGTCGCCACCTGCCCGCTCGACCGCATCGGGGAAACCATCGATCTCGCCATCGTCTTGGGCGGCGACGGCACGCTCCTTGGCGTCGCGCGCATGCTCGCCCCGCACCATGTCCCGCTGATAGGCGTCAACACCGGGCGCCTGGGCTTTCTGGCCGACGTGTCGACCGACAACATCGGCATGATCAATGACATACTCGATGGCCGCTATCAGGCGGAGGAACGCTTTCTGCTGGAGGCGACCCTCGTGCGCGACGGCCAGCTGCTCGTCAGGCGCCTCGCGCTCAACGACGTGGTGGTCAACAAGGGCGAACTCGCGCGCCTGATCGAGTTTGAGACCTCTATCGACGGCCAGCTCGTGAGCGGTTCGCGTGCCGACGGCGTGATCATCGCCACGCCCACCGGCTCCACCGCCTATGCCATGTCCGCGGGAGGACCCATCCTGCACCCGACGCTTGCGGCCATCGTGCTCGTACCCATCTGCCCGCAGACCTTGAGCAACCGGCCGATCGTGGTGCACAGCGGCTGCCACGTCGAGGTCGTGCTGGTCAGCGATCAGAGCGCCCATGTGACCTTCGACGGCCAGTCCAACTTCGGTCTTCGAAACGGCGACCGCCTCGGTGTCTGCCGGGCGCAGGCCCCGCTCGTCTTGCTGCACCCAGAGGGCCGCAACCACTACGAGGTCTTGCGCCAGAAACTGCATTGGGGCCGCAGGGTGTGATGCTGTCGGAACTCCTTATCCGGTCGTTTGTGGTCATAGACGAGCTGCGGATCCCGCTCGGACCCGGGCTTTCGGTCGTGACCGGCGAGACCGGCGCCGGCAAGTCCGTGCTCGTCGATGCCCTGGGGCTCGTGCTGGGCTCGCGTGCGGACGCCGGGGCCATTCGTACCGGGGCCGATGCCGCCGAGGTGATCGCCACCTTCGATCTTGCCCCGGACAGCCCGGCGCGCGCCTGGCTTCGTGAGCGCGATCTTACGGCCGACGCCGATCAGTGCATCGTGCGCCGCATCGTCGCGCCCGACCGGTCCCGGGCGTTCATAAACGCGACCCCGGTCCCCTTGCAGATGCTGCGCGACTTAAGTGAACAACTGCTGGACCTCCATGGACAGCACGAGCACCAGGCCCTCATGCGTAAAGACATGCAGCGCACGCTGCTCGATGCCTATGCCGGCGCCGAGGGCGAGGCCCAGGCGCTGGCGGAGGCCATGGCGGCCCTGCAATCGGCGCGCAGCCGCCATAACGCCTTGCAGGAGGCCGCCGAACAACGCGCCGCGCGGGCGTCTTTGGTGCGTTATCAGCTCGATGAACTCGAGGCCCTCCGGCCGGAGACCGGCGAATGGCAGGGGCTCAACGCCGCGGAACGGCGCCTGGCCCATGCCCAGGAGCTCACGTCAGGCATAAGCACTCTCATCACGGCGCTCAGCGAGGGAGAAGAGGCGCTCTCCTTGCAGATCGAGCGAGCCCTGAGTGCCCTGCGGCCGCTTGCGCGCCATGAGCCGCGGCTCGCCGAGGTCGAGGGCCTGTTGGCGAGCGCCGGGGTCGAGATCGGCGAGGCGGCCATCGCCTTAAATCGCATTGCCGCCGGCGTCGAGAGCGAACCCCTGGACCTCCCGGCGCTCGAGTCACGGGTGAGCCGCTGGCATGAGCTCGCGCGCAAGCACCGCGTCCCCCCTGAGGAGCTGCCGGGGCTTTGGACACAACTTGCAACGGAGCACGAATCCCTGCAAGGCGACGGCGAGGCGATCGCAGGGCTTGCCCGGGAGATCGCAGGGCGCGAAGACGAGGCCCTGGCGATCGCAGAGGCGCTGAGCACCAAGCGCGCCGCATCCGCACCCACCCTGGCGCGCGCGGTCACCGAGGAGATGGGCCGCCTGGGGCTGGGGTCCGCGCGCCTGCAGGTGGCCCTTACGCCCGAGGAATTATCCGCGCACGGGCGCGAGGGCATCGAGTTCCTGGTGAGCCCGGCACCGGACGCGCCCTTCAAGCCGCTTGCCAAGATCGCCTCGGGCGGCGAACTCTCGCGCATCAGCCTCGCGCTGCAGGTGGTGCTCGCCGACGTATGCGCGGGCCCGACACTCGTGTTCGACGAGGTTGATGTCGGCATCGGCGGCGCGGTGGCGGAGATCGTGGGTCTGAGGCTCCACGAGCTCTCCAGGACCCGTCAGGTCCTGTGCATCACCCACCTCCCGCAGGTGGCGGCGCAAGGCGACACCCATCTGCTCGTCGAAAAGGGCCAAACCGGGGGGCGCACCATAAGTTCCGTGGAGGTCCTGACACAGAAACGGCGCATCGAGGAGATCGCGCGCATGCTCGGCGGAATCGCCGTAAGCGAGCGCACGCGGGCGCTCGCGCGGGACATGCTCCGTGGATAGGCGCGCCGGGACCCCCAAAGTGCGGCCGGCGCGCATAGCCGACGTCCCGATCATCCACCACTTTCTCGAGATTTATGCGGCCAAGGGCAATCTGCTGCCGCGCACCATGAACGAGATCTATCGCCACCTGCGCGACTTTTTCGTGATCGAGGTCGATGAGCAGGTGGCGGCCATCGGGGCGCTCGAGATCTTCACCGAGGACCTAGGCGAGGTCCGAAGCCTGGTGGTGGCCGAGGACTATGAGCGCCGCGGCCTTGGGCGCCTCATGGTCCAACGCATCATCGCCGAGGCCCGGCAACTGGGCCTGCGCCGGCTCATGGCCCTGACCTATGTCCCGGCCTTCTTTCACAAACTCGGGTTCGTCACCGTATCCATGGATACACTCCCCGAAAAGGTCTGGAACGTATGCGTCAAATGCTACAAATACAATAACTGCGACGAGGTGGCGGTGCTGCTCAATCTGGGTCGCCACCACCCCTAGGGCGTGCCGGTCCCGGGGATGCGCTTCTTGGAGCAGCGGCCCTCGCGCTTCATGCCCAGGCAGGTGCCATACATATAGAGGGAGTGGCTGTCGACGTGAAAGCCCAGGGTCTCGGCCACGCGCCGCTGGCGCTCCTCGATGGCCGGATCGTAGAACTCGAAGACCTCGCCGCATTCCACGCACACGACGTGGTCATGATGCCCGCCCTGATTGATCTCAAAGACCGAACGCCCGCCCTCGAAGTTGTGGCGAATAACGAGGCCCGCGCTCTCGAACTGGGTCAGGACCCGGTAGACGGTGGCAAGGCCTACCTCCTCACCCATGTCCAAAAGCGCCTTATAGACATCCTCGGCGGTCATGTGCCGGGCCCGCGGTTCCTCGAGGATGCTTAAGATCTTAAGGCGCGGCAGCGTGGCCTTGAGGCCCGCCTTCTTCAAATCGGTGCTATCACTCATTGTCTTTGTCCCGCGCTTTTGCCTTGACGGTGGCTATAGTGTAATTTGTCGGCTTCGGCCCACGGAAAGCCAGTGTAAACTAGAACGATTCCCATGCAAAAACCGAATGTGCTCTACCTTGCGCTGGCCTCGGCTGCGCTCAGCGGTTGCCATTTGCTCTATCGTCCGACCGTTCAGCAGGGCAACGTCATCACGGCGCGTATGATCGCCGGTCTGCACCTCGGCATGACGAAAAACGAGGTCTCCTACGATCTCGGGGTGCCTGCGATTCGCGACCCGTTCCATCCCAACCGCTGGGACTACTACTATTCCCTGAAACGCAACTACAAGCCGCTCATAGCCGAACACTTTACCTTGTATTTCAAGAACGGGCGGCTTGCGCGCATCGTGGGCACACCGCGCCCTACCCCGGGCTATATCTACGGGAAGTCCCACTCGTGACGGCGGCGCGACGTCGGCGGCTCACCTTGGGGTCCTCGGGCAAAGGCGCATAAATCTCGACGCGGTCGAAGGGCCTGACGGGATCGCTCAAGGTGGCAAACCGCCCGAATAGGCCGACCCGCCGCGCGCGGATGTCGAGCCCCGGATAGTCCTCGAGGAGACCGGATTGGCGAATGGCGTCGAACACGCTGCCCCCGGGCGTCAGGTGCACCCAGCGAACATCGGGCACAGGGGTCGCATAGACCACCTCGATGGGCCAGTCAGCGCGCGCCATAGACCTCACGCGCGCGCCTCTTGAAGCTGTCGACCAGACTGTTGGCGATGGTCGCGAACACCGGCCCCACGGCCAGCGCGAGCAGGCGGCTTGCAAAATCAAACTCGAGATCGAGGCTGATCCGGCTGCCGAGCTCACCCACCTGGGTAAAACGCCACGAGCCCTCGAGCCGGCTAAATGGCCCACGCACCAGACGAATATCCATGCGTCCCGGCGAATGGGTATTGCGTGTCGTAAAGGTCTTGTGGACCCCCCCGAAGGCCATGTCGATGTCCGCGACCAGACCCGACTCATCCCGCTCCAGCACCCGCGCCCCCGCACACCAGGGCAGAAACCGCGGATAGCCCTCGACATCGGCCACGAGCTCGTACATCTCTTGCGCGCTATAGGGCACGAGCGCGCTCTTGCTGATCGTTGTCACAATACCAACCTAGGTGCAGTAAGAATCACGACCAGGACCGCCGCGGGCACGAGCAGGCGCAAGGCCCAGAACCAGAGGCGAGCCAAGCCACCAAGCGGCTTACCTCGGCCGAAAAGCCCGTCCGGGGCCCAGCCCATGATCAGGCTTAAGCCCCCCGCGCCCCACGGCAACAAGACATTCACGGCAACAATCATGACCACATCGAGCAGGCCGAGGGTCTTTAGTCGCCCAAAGAAGGTAAACGAAAAGGCCCACGACTTCAAAGAGAGCGTCAAGACCGTGCCGGTGACGAAGGCCGCCAATCCCAACCCTAAGGCCGCGCGCGCGCGTGGAAGTCCGCGTGCCGTCAAAAGCTGCATGGCAGGCTCGAGCCATGCGACACAAGAGAGCCAGGCCGCCGAGATGAGACCCAGGTAACACAACGCCGCCACGAGCGCCCCGTGCGGCAACCGCGCCCCCAGAAGCGGCAGGGTCTCGAACAAAAACCCGCCGCCTGCCAGCGGGTTGAGGCCCGCGGCATAGACCAGGGAGGCGAGCGCAAAGCCCCCAAGCCAGGCGATGAAGACCTGCGCCAGCACCAGCGCCAAGGCGACACGCCCGGCCGATACCGAACTGCGCAAAGACACCCCATAGGCCAAGAGCGCGGCGGTGCCCAGGCCCGGCCCAAAAAAGGCCTGCGAGAGCGCGACCAGGATCATTTTGGCGCCCGAGGGCGCCGCCCGTGGCGCCAGCAAGGCCGGGGCGCTCACGAAAAAACTGCCTCGGGTCGCGGCAAAGACGAGGAGCACGGCAAAGAGCGCCAGGAGCCCCGGCACGACGAGATACGACAGCTCCTCGATCGCCCGCAGCCCCCCCGCCGCGATCAGAAAGACCAGCACCAAAAACACGGCCTGCCACGCCAGGGCACGCCAAGGCTCGCTCGCCAAATGCGCGAAGCGCGCCTCCACGAAGGCCGCGGTCGCCCCGCGGAAATCCCCGGCCAAGGCGGCGTGCAGATACGACAACATCCAGCCCGCCACCACCGCCACATAGCACAACATGAGAAACCCGCCCAGCGCTGCGGCGCGCACCGCCCAGCGCCAGGCGCGCCCGGGCACGGCCTGGGCGATGGTGGCGGCGGTAGCCGAATCCGCGCCGATGCGGCGCCCCACCGTAAGTTCACCCGCAAAGAGCGGCCAAGCGATCACGAGCAAGACGGTGGCATAGACCCAGACGAAGGTCCCGCCGCCATAATGGGCCAGGAGATACGGGAACTCGGAAAAGGAGTCCATGCCCGCGAGCGCCCCGAGGCCTGCCAGGAAAAACCGCGGGAGGGACGACCACAGGGCCACCGGATTGTCAGATGCGCCGGACATAACCCACACTCTAAACGAATCCCCCTTCGGGCGAATAGGCCTTGCGCGGGCGCGCCTCCTTGGGCACCATGCCGGACCATGGCCCGCCCCAAGGACACCGAACCGCGCATCATCGCCCAAAACAAGAAGGCGTGGCACGACTACTTCATCGAACAGCGCTTTGAGGCTGGGATCGTCTTGCAGGGCTGGGAGGCCAAAAGCCTGCGCGATGGGCGCGCCCAGCTAAAGGAAAGCTACGTCATTATTCAAAAGGGCGAGGTCTTTCTGTTCGGGGCCCATTTCTCACCCCTCAAAACCACCTCGACCCATATCAAGGCCGACCCCACCCGTACCCGCAAGCTGCTCCTGCATAGGCTTGAGATCAGCCGCCTGATCGGGGCGGTCGAACGTCGCGGCTACACCCTCGTGCCCCTGTCCCTGTACTGGAAATTCGGCCGCGCCAAACTCGAGATCGCGCTCGCGAAAGGCAAAAAACAGCATGACAAGCGGGCCGCAGTCAAAGAACGGGAATCCGCCCGCGAGCAGGAGCGCGCCATCAAGCAACACTGACCGCGCCACCGGCATCGGCGCAAGCACCCTTTGTGCATGATGCCGACCCGCTCACTCTGGGCGGGCCCGGATGCCGTAAACGATGCGACCCGGCGCGCATGGCACGCTCGCATACCGCCCAGGAACGCGGCCGCGCCGCCCGTGGGCTTTGTCCGTCAGCCCCCCTTTTGTGGTATGATGGCTCCACCATGGGGACGATCGGATTCGACGTGGATTGCGACGCCTTCAGGGCATGCCGAGGTGCAGGGTTCCTCGTAAATCCAACTGCAAAACCATAGTTGCCAACGACGACAACTACGCCTTAGCGGCTTAATCCCCGCTAACCGTCTCCCCGGTTCTTCCTGTGGGCTGGGATGAGACGGTCATATACGCAGGATCGTGACGCGGTGTGCCTGTTACTGCGCCATTAAATGCAAGCAGGCTCAACCCATGGCCATCCTGTCTGCCGGAGGGCAATGGGCGATACCATAGACAGACTACGCATGTAGAACTGACTGGCCGAGGATTTGCGGACGCGGGTTCGATTCCCGCCGTCTCCACCAATAATGAAACCCCAAACCGTTCTCGGTTGGGGTTTTTTCTTGCCCGATCGCGCCGGTTCCCGCGTGTTGTTGGGGGTTCCTGCAAAAGCCTGCGGACTTCGCCGGTCAACCTCTCAGCCCGTTCCGGGCCACATTCCCCTCTCTCCTGGCCATTCCTCGCTCCGACCTCGCTCCCTGAAACTGGCCCGAAGTCCGCAAAGGCCGCAACTCAGGCTCTTATAGATCAGAGGGTTACGCGCGGACGAATCAATCGGTTGGATTGCAGCATCGGGTGGCGAAGGAAACCACTTGTCATGACAATGTCCGGACGAATACAATTTAAGGCATCCAAGATCAGTCCGGAGGGGCACCATGAGCCCCCTGAATCTTCCCAAGACCGAACGCATTGACGTTCGCGCCAGTACGCCAGTCAAGCAACTACTGCAGGAAGCCGCGCGCGCCTGCCACAAGAACGTCAGCGAGTTCCTGCTCGACGCGGGGGTGACGGCGGCCGCGCAGACGCTGGCGGATCGTCGCCAGTTCGTGCTCGACGAGACGCAGTGGCAGAAGTTCCAGGAGGCGCTGGACCGCCCGGTGCAAAGCACGCCGCGCCTGAAAGAATTGCTGCGTGAACCTGGGGTGCTGGGTTGAGCAATGACTACTCACCCGTTCGCAAGCTCGCTGCAACGGATCAAGTCGATGCTTTCGACTGCGGCCAGGCCGCGCTGAACCAGTTTCTGCAGCGCTACGCGCTCGTCAACCAGAAGGCCAACAGCGCGCAGACCTATGTCTGCTGCCAGGGTGACGTGGTGGTCGGCTTCTACAGCCTGGCCGTTGGTAGCGTCGATCCGATTGCTACGCCATCGAGAGTGATGAAGGGGCTGACGCGCCACCCAGTGCCGGTCATGATCCTGGCCCGGCTCGCGGTGGACAAGGAACATCGGCGCAAAGGACTGGGCCAGGCCTTGCTCAAGGACTCCCTGCTGCGCACGGCACAGGCTGCCGACATCGCCGGCATTCGCTGCCTGTTGGTGCATGCTAAGGACGACGCAGCGCGACAGTGGTACGAATCGTGGGAATTCGAGCCCAGCCCGACTGATCCGTACCATCTATTCCTGATGCTCAAGGATCTCAAGGGCATGTTGAGCTGAGGTGGTGTCTCCACCTCAGAGCCCGACTCTCTCTCGCTGCTCATCCCGCAGCGCCGGCGGATCAACCGCCAGATCGAACAACGTGATGTGGTTCGGCAGTGCGTCGCGAGGATGGCAGCGACGATGTCGGGTGCCAGCGTGGTCAGGTTGACCATCCTGCTCACGTAGCTGTTGTCGATTCCTTCGCGGGTGGCGATCTCCTTGAGTGACTTGACCTCGCCCGACTCCAGCATGGCCAGCCAGCGGTGACCTCTGGCCAGCGCCAGTTGCAGCGGTGTGGCCGCCGTATCCCACGCCCTGGCTTTGGCTGCTTCGCCGTTGGTGCGGCGACCGAGGTCAAGCGCTGGTCGGCGGGCCGAAAGAAGCAAGTTGTGCTGCGCCTGTTGCGCGGCGAATCGGTCGATGCCCTGTCGCGTGAGCTGGCCGTGCCGATATACCGACTGGAGCAGTGGCGCGACCGCGCCCTGGCCGGCATGGATGTTGGCCTGAGGGAGCGAGAGAACGACCCTCTTGAGCGGCAGCTCGATGACGTCAACCGGCGCATCGGCGAACTCGTGATGGGGGTCGAGATCCTGCGCAAGGAAAGAGAGGTGCGCCGCCCTTTGGTCGGCAGGAGGTCGTCACGATGAGCCAGATGACCTCGCCGGGCACCGGCAAGCGCTACGGCCTGGCACGGGTCTGCCGGGTACTGGAGTTCCCCCGCGCGACGATCTACGCCCACCAGGCCAGGGAGACCTCCAAGGTCGTCCCGCCGCATCCGGCGCGGCGTGGGCCGAAGCCGAAGATGGCCGATGCCGAGCTGCTGGCGGCCATTCGTGCTGACCTCACGGCTTCGCCGTTCGTCGGCGAAGGCCATCGCAAGGTGTGGGCGCGGCTGCGTATCCTCTGCGGCATCCTGGTGTCCAAGGATCGCGTCCGCCGCCTGATGCGGGAGAACGCTTTGCTGTCGCCCCATCGGGTGCAGAATTACTTCGCGCGAAGTGGCTCATTTTTACTTTGCGTGTCAACGATCATGGAAATCCGCGTAAATCTGACCATACGCGTTTTTCGGGCATGATTATTGCCTTTGCGCGACGGTAGGCACCCCCCGTATCCGGGTCAAGGGCGGGCTTTAAGCCCGGCGCAGCGCACCCTTAGACGCGTTGACGGCAAGATACGCTCGCGTATGGTCATGAGCGCGGGCTGCCCGCGCTCATGACCATACAGGCGCTTTTCATGGTCCAAAAACACGCGCATTTGCATGATCGTCAACACCCAGACAGGCGTCGATGCCGCCACGTTGCAAATCGTCGGTGCTTATCGATATCTACCGACGAATCGGAACATCTCAGCCGGCACTGACCTGGGCAGTCACGGTCTTGGTCGACGTCGCCAAGCACGACTCCTCGTAGGCCTCGATTTCGACCTGCTGGTAGAGCACCCGGCCGCAGAGCTTCAGGAACTTGGGCCCGATCCCCTCGCTGCGCCAGCGCTCCAGGGTGGCCTCGCTGATGCTCCAGCGGGCGGCCAGTTGTTTTTGATTGAGGTGAGCGACTTCCATCTTGGTCTCCTTCCGAATGAGTTGGCAGGAGTCCATGAAGGCGCTGTTCGGCCCGGGAGCCAGGGCGCAGCGCGGCCTAGCGGTGGAATGGGTGTAAATGGGTGTCTTTTTGGGTGCCTCCCGGGCAAGGCTGCCGCGTTTCGAATATTGCGTTTATTCGTTTATTTCGGTTATACTTTCTCTCATGATGCTGTTTTAAACTCCGAGGAGGCTGCCATGACCACACTCTCTCCCACCCATCCGTTGCCGACGGCCGAAGAAGTTGCCATCGCCCGCGAGAGCGGCCGGGCGCTGTCCGCCTTCCTGCAGACGCGCGCGGAAACCCAGCAGATCGAGATCTTCGATGACAAAGGCGCGTCTCATACGGTCCGCGTCCCGGTGTCGGCGCTGCGGCTGCTAGTCGACGTCCTGACCGAAATCGGTGAGGGCAACGCGGTCAGCATCATCCCGATCCACGCCGAGCTGACGACCCAGGACGCAGCGGACGTGCTCAACGTCTCGCGGCCGTTCCTCGTGCAGTTGCTGGAGCGCGGCGAGATCCCGTTCCACAAGATCGGCACACACCGTCGTGTCCGCTACCAGGACGTGATCGCGTACAAGGAGCGGATCGACGCTGAGCGCAACAAGGCCCTCGATACACTGGCCGAGCAAGCCCAGGCACTCAAGATGGGGTACGAATGAATGAGTTCGAACTTCACCGTCATCTACGACGCGTGCGTGCTCTACCCGGCACCGTTGCGCGACCTGCTGATGCGCCTGGCGCTGACCGATCTGTACCGGGCGCGTTGGACGGACAGGATCCACGACGAGTGGACGCGTAACGTTCTCAAGCAACGGCCAGATCTGAAGGCGGAAGACCTGGATCGGACGCGGTCGCTGATGAACGCCCACGTCCGCGACAGCTTGGTCACCGGATTCGAGCATCTGATCCCGTCCGTCGAGCTGCCGGATGCCGATGACCGGCATGTGGTGGCCGCCGCCATTCACGGCGGCGCCAGCCTGATCGTGACCTTCAACCTGAAGGACTTCCCGCCGGACCGGCTCAAGCCCTACAACCTGACCGCCCAGCACCCGGACGACTTCATTTTCGATCTGCTGGATCTGCACGCCGCCCGAGTGTGCGAGGCGGCCGCCAACCATCGCCGGTCGCTGAAGAACCCGCCCAAGACGGTTGACGAGTATCTGGACACGCTGCTCAAGCAGGGACTCACGCAGACCGTCGGCCAGTTACGGGAGTGGAAGGTAGCGATCTGACGGACGCGGGCTCGATTCCCAAACCGGGAATTGAATCGGCGCCGGAAAGCAGACGAGGTTGAGCGGCCTTTCCGGGCACCAATCAGCGCAAAAAACCTGCTTGATCGTCCACGGTCGATGGCCGTCCCGGCAGGCTTTTCGATCCGCTTCGCACCGGTTCGCAGCAGCCCGCAGCGCTTCAATTCCGTACTTTCAATAGTCGTTTGATGCGGGGTATCATCCCACCACCAATAATGAAACCCCAAACCGTTCTCGGTTGGGGTTTTTTCTTGCCCGATCGCGCCGGTTCCCGCGTGTTCTTGGGGGTTCCTGCAAAAGCCTGCGGACTTCGCCGGTCAACCTCTCAGCCCGTTCCGGGCCACATTCCCCTCTCTCCTGGCCATTCCTCGCTCCGACCTCGCTCCCTGAAACTGGCCCGAAGTCCGCAAAGGCCGCAACTCAGGCTCTTATAGATCAGAGGGTTACGCGCGGGCGAATCAATCGGTTGGATTGCAGTATTGGCGGCCGGAGGGGACACACGCCCACCCCAGCGATCTGTTGCACTTGCAGTTTGTCAGAAACTCGCATTTATTTTCGTACATGAATACGACGACCAAGACCGCCGAGCTGATTCGCGAGCGCATCGAGGCGATGCCGATTGGGGAGCCTTTCACCCCGACGGCATTCCTTGAGTGCGGCACGCGTGCGTCCGTCGATCAGACCCTCTCCCGCCTCGCCAAGGCAGGGTCGATCGAGCGCGTGACGCGCGGCGTCTTCGTGCGTCCCGAGGTCAACCGTTTCGTCGGCAAGGTGATGCCTGAACCGCTGAAGGTGGCCGAGACCGTTGCCAAGACCACGGGCGCCGTCATCCAGGTTCATGGTGCCGAAGCAGCGCGCCGGCTCGAGCTGACCACTCAGGTTCCAACCCAATCTGTATTCGTGACATCCGGCCCGTCGAAGCGCATCCGTGTGGGGAAGATGGAGATCCGACTTGCAGCACGTCTGTCAGCGCAAGCTGGCCCTAGCCGCCCGACCTGCGGGGCTCGCGCTTGCTGCGATGTGGTACCTCGGCAAGAAGGAAGTGACGCCAGCCCTCGTCGAGAAGATTCGGCGCAAGCTGGGATCAAGCGAGTTCGAGGTACTGAAGTCAGCCACCAGCTCGATGCCTGCGTGGATGGGCGACGCCATCTTCCGAAACGAGCGGATGGTCGTTCATGCCTGAGTCCTTCCTGCATCAAAAAACCCAAGACTAGGCCCAAAACTATCGGGCACTGACTCCGCAGCTTGCCCGCTCGCCCGTCGTACTGGAAAAGGATGTCTGGGTCTGCTGGGTGCTGCAGACACTGTTCACCATGCCCGGTCGACTTCCGATGGCGTTCAAGGGTGGCACCTCACTATCCAAAGTTTTCGGAGCCATCGCACGCTTCTCCGAGGACGTAGATATCACCCTCGACTACAGAGGACTGGACGGAACCTTCGACCCATTTGCCGAAGGGGTCTCGCGCAATCGGCTGAAACAATTCAGCGAGGATCTCAAGTTATTCGTGCGCGACCACGCTCACGGTGTCGTGGTGCCGCCCTTCCAGAAGATGCTGGCCGCCGAGTTCAGTGCCGACGCATTTCGTCTTGAAATCAGCGATGACTGCGAGCAGTTGCGAGTGCACTACCCGACCGTGCTGGAGAAATCCGGAGACTACGTCGGTAACAGCGTCCTGATCGAGTTCGGTGGCCGCAACATAACCGAGCCAAATGAGGAGCATGTGGTGCGGCCCGACATCGCGGAACATGTCGCTGAACTCGAATTCCCGCAGCCGACGGTCAGTGTGCTGTCCCCGGCACGTACCTTCTGGGAGAAGGCGACGTTGGTGCACGTCGAATGTCAGCGCGAAGAGTTCCGCACAGGCGCCGAACGTCTGTCACGCCATTGGTACGACTTGGCGATGTTGGCCGACATTGAACATGGGCAAGCCGCTGTGGTCGATCGCGCTCTGCTTGCAGACGTCGTCAAACACAAGAAGATCTTCTACAACGCGAGCTACGCTAACTATGACGCATGCTTGGCCGGGCGGCTCAAACTGAT
>JAKARI010000028.1 GCA_021819245.1 Pseudomonadota bacterium
TAGTATAAGCCTTTCTCCGCCTGGCGCGAAGGGGTGGAGCGGGAGGGCTAGTCACTGGCGCAGGCTTCTATATAATGCGCCCGTGCCCACCATGACCCGCTTGCGATCGGCCTTGGCCTTGACTGCCCTGTTGGCGCTGCCCGCCTACGGAGAGGGTGTGAGCGGCCAGGTGTCGCTTATGAGCAATTACATCTGGCGCGGCATCTCGGAGTCAAACGGTAATCCGGCGCTTCAGGGGTCCGTGACGGCGGTCGGGCCGGTGGGCCTGTACGTTCGCGGGTTTCTCTCGACGCTCGATTATCGCGGGGCGCATGAGCGTGCCGATTTCACGGGCGGCATCGCCGACATGACGCGCTCGGGGCTTGGGTTCAATGCAGGCGCCACCGCCTACCGGTTCGACGCGAGCGCGCTTGATTTTGAAGAGACCTTTCTGCGGCTGCGGTTTGGGCCCCTGTCGGGCGGCATCTACCATGACTGGCAGCACGGCAATACCTATCTCGAGGCGGGCTATCGTGCGCGTTTGGGCAGCGGCCTGAGCCTGCTCCTCCATGTTGGACATACCAGCGGTGATACCGTGGCCTCCTATAACGACTATGGGGCCGGCATCACCAAGTCATGGGGCAGTTTCAGTGCGGGTGTTTTTGTCACGACGGATAATAATCGCGTCCTCTCGGGCTTCCACGATACCCGGGTCGCCCTGGTCCTGACGCAGGCCTGGTAGGCGGCGGCCGCGGGATCCTGGTTAGGCGAGATGCCATAACCGTTCGTGTCGGGTGCGGGAGCGGGCTTCACGACCGCAATGTGCGGCGCTGCACCCTGTGCCTCACGGATTGCAAGGGGCCCCGGGCCCCAGAGCGGTGGGGGTCATGCGCCATCCGCGCGGCCTCATGTTTCGTTAGGCGCTCTCGGCGACCTTGTCTTTCAGATCACGCTGGGTATACCAGGCGTCGCGGGTCATGCGCAGCCCCTCGAGGGCGCGCGCCATCTGAATATGAAAGACCACGAGTTCGCCGATCGCGAAGTCCGCCTCGCAGGCGGCCAGATAAAATTCCCACATGCGCGCGAACCGCTCGTCCCAGCGCTGCACGACCTCGGCCCGCCGGGCCTGAAAGCGCCTCTGCCACTCATGCAGCGTGTACCCGTAATGAAACTTAAGGACCTCGATGTCTGCGACCTTGAGGCCGGTCTTTTCGATCGGGGGCAGGACCTCGGACAGCGCCGGATTGTAGCCCCCGGGGAAGATGTAGCGGCGGATCCAGGGGTTGGTCAGGCCGGGGGCGCCGCTTCGGCCGATATGGTGGAGGAGCGCAAGCCCGCCGGGGGCGAGTCGCTCGCGGATCTTGGCGAAGAAGGTCTCGTAATGCAGTACGCCCACGTGCTCGAACATCCCTACGCTCACGATCCGATCGTAGAGCCCGCGGTGCTCGCGGTAATCCTCGAGCCGGAACTGGACACGGTCCGAAAGCCTCGCTTCGCGGGCGCGTGCGGTGGCCACGCGGTGCTGCTCTTTCGAGAGCGTGATTCCGGTGACATCGACGTCGGCGTGGCGGGCGAGATAGAGGGCCAATCCCCCCCAGCCTGATCCAATGTCCAGTACCCGTTGGCCGGCTTTCAGTTCGAGCTTGCGCCGTATGAGTTCGCATTTGGCGATCTGGGCCTCCTCGAGACCCATGTCTGGCCTCGAGAAGTAGGCGCAGGAGTAGTGCATGTCGCGATCGAGAAATATCCGGAACAGGGACTCGTCTAGGTCGTAGTGGTGGGCCACATGCCGGCGGCTTGCGTTACGGCCGTTGACCTGCACGAGATGGCGCTTAAGATTTGTAAAAAGTGAGGCGGGGGGTTCGTCGGGGATGTTGCGCAGGAGCGCCTCAAGCAGTGTTGCCAGACCCTTGGGCGCGTCCCACGCGCCATCCATGTAGGTCTCGCCCATCTGAAGCCAGGGGTTGCGGATGAGGCGACGGATCGCCGATTGCTCCTTTATGACCCACTCGGCGTCCGGCGACCCCTCCCCATAGTACCCCACCCGTCCATCCGGGTAGCGCACCGTCAGGTGGCCGGTCTTGATGACCTCGGCTAAGATCTTTTCCAGCATAGGCGTCCTCCGGGAGCGACGTTGCGTGGACGGCCCGGTATCCTGAGCCACCATCCCTGTGGTATTCTGCCACTTTTAAGGATTCTAACACCGCGCGGGCGCGGTATGGCTAGCCCCTGGCGGGCCTCGTCGGCCCATTCGCCCATTGACTCCGAAGGTAACCGGGGTTAGCCTCGCTGCCGCCGACGCCGCGTCGGTGCCGTTTTGCCCCCAATCTGTCATTCGCTATGGGCACGTGCCCCGGAGAGTCGATCTTGAGCCTTGCACACATCCTCGGTTTCCCCCGCCTCGGTCCCGATCGGGAGTTTAAGAAGGCCCTTGAGGCCTACTGGAAAGGGGGCCTGACACAGCAGGGCCTCCGTGATGTCGGGAAGGAGCTGCGGATGCGCGCCTGGACCGCCCAGAAGGCCGCCGGTCTCGATCTCGTGACCGCGGGCGATTTTGCCTGGTATGACCATGTATTAGAGACCAGCGCCCTGTTGGGCGTGGTGCCTCCGCGCTTCGAGTGGCAGGGGCCGGAGGTCGACCTCGACACCTTTTTCCGCATGGCGCGGGGTGTGGCGCCGACTGGCAAGGCCACGCATGCCTGCGAGATGACCAAGTGGTTTGATACCAACTACCACTATATCGTGCCGGAGCTTCACAAGGGCCAGCACTTTGCGATCTCCTCGCCCCGGCTCTTCGAGGACGTGGCCGAGGCGCGCGCTGCGGGCTTTCCGGTCAAGGCGGTGCTCCTGGGGCCGCTCACCTACCTGTGGCTGGGCAAGACCAAGGGCGAGGACTTCGACCGCCTGTCCCTGCTGTCCGACCTGTTGCCCGTGTACCGGCAGATTCTCAAGCGACTTGCGGATCTGGGCGTCGAATGGGTACAGATCGATGAACCGGCCCTCGTTCTGGACCTGCCCAAGTCCTGGACTGACGCCTATCCCAAGGCCTATGAAGCGCTTTCGGGGGCCGGCCCGAAGCTCATGCTGACGACCTATTTCGAGAGCCTGGGGGCCAATCGGGAATTGGCCTGCAAGCTCCCCACCGCGGGCCTTCATATCGATCTCGTGCGCGGCCCGGATCAGTTGTCCGCCGTTTTGAAGGCGCTGCCGGCCGACAAGCTCCTGTCCCTGGGCGTGGTGGACGGCCGCAATATCTGGCGCGCCGATCTCGACGCCGCATTGCGCATCCTGCGTAGCGCGCAGGGCCATAAGGGCGGGATCGCGGTGGCGAGCAGCTGCTCGCTTCTGCATGTGCCGGTGGATCTCATGAGGGAGCAGCGGCTGGATGCGGAGATCCGAAGCTGGCTTGCCTTTGCCACCCAGAAGATGGCGGAGGTCGGGCTATTGAAGCGTGGCCTAGACGAGGGCGATGCGGCCATCGGCCAGGCCCTCGAGGAGAGCCGGCGCGTCGCGCAAGACCGCAAATCGTCGAAGCGCATTCACGATGCTGCCGTCAAGGCGCGGGTCGCCGCCGTGCGCCCCGAGGACGCGGCACGAAAGCAATCGTTCGCGAAGCGCCGCCCGCTGCAGCGTGCCCATCTCAATCTCCCCATGTTTCCCACGACCACCATCGGGTCGTTTCCGCAGACCAACGAGATCCGGACCGCGCGCCGCGACTTCAAGGCCGGGCGGATCACTGCGGCCGAGTACGAGGAGCGGATGCGGGCAGAGATCGCGCTCGCCGTGCGCAAGCAAGAGGAGATCGGCCTTGATGTGCTGGTGCATGGCGAGGCCGAGCGCAATGACATGGTCGAGTATTTCGGGGAGCAGCTCCGGGGCTTTGCATTTACCGACTATGGCTGGGTGCAGAGCTATGGTTCGCGCGCCGTAAAGCCCCCGATCATCTATGGCGATGTCTCGCGACCCAAGCCCATGACCGTGGAGTGGGCCAAATATGCGCAATCCCTGACCAAGCGCCCCATGAAGGGGATGCTGACGGGTCCGGTGACCATCCTGCAGTGGTCGTTTGTGCGCAATGACCAGCCGCGTGCCGATACCGCCTTGCAGATCGCGTTTGCGATCCGCGACGAGGTCTGCGACCTGGAGCGGGCCGGCATCCGTGTGATTCAGATCGACGAGCCGGCGGTGCGTGAGGGCCTGCCGTTGCGGCGCGAGGATCACAAGGCCTATCTTGACTGGGCGGTGCGCGCGTTCCAGGTATCGTCGGGCGGGGTGGCTGACGAGACCCAAATTCACACGCACATGTGTTATGCGGAGTTCAATGACATCATCGAGGCCGTGGCTGAGATGGACGCCGATGTCATCACGATCGAGACCTCGCGATCGGATATGGAGCTTTTGGATGCATTCGTGAACTTCCGTTACCCCAACGAGATCGGCCCCGGGGTCTACGACATCCACTCGCCGCGTGTGCCATCGACCGAGGAGATGGTTCGGCTCATGCGCAAGGCCGAAAAGGTCCTGCCCCCCGAGCATCTCTGGGTCAACCCGGACTGCGGCTTAAAGACCCGAGGCTGGCCCGAGACCGAAAGCGCCCTGCGCCACATGGTTGAGGCCGCAGTGTCGCTGCGCAAGCAGGAGGCCAAGGCTCAGTAGTGGTGCATGATTGATGGGGTAATTCACCGTTTTGGTGCGTTACCGCTTCCCCGGGGGCGAGGAACCGTTCTAAAGCATGGTTTCCGCCCCCCATTTTTTTTGGCACGCTCCCTGCATTGCACCGAACGCCTGCCTATGCCGCGGGCACAGTCATCGTCTCACCAAGGGGGTAATATGAATGCGCTGTGCAAAGCGCCCGTGGTCGCGCTCGGGAGACATGGTCAACGTGTATACGGGCGGCAGGGGCTAACCGCCTTTCTCAAGGAGATTTATCTATGAAACTGATCGCCGCCATCATCAAGCCTTTCAAGCTCGACGACGTCCGTGAGGTCTTGTCGGATATAGGGGTGCAGGGTATTACGGTCACCGAGGTCAAGGGGTTCGGACGCCAGAAGGGCCACACCGAGCTTTACAGAGGCGCGGAATACGTTGTGGACTTCCTGCCCAAGGTCAAGATCGAGGTTGCGATCGATGACGACCTCGTGGAGCGCGTGATCGAGGCGATCGGCAAGGCGGCCAACACCGGCAAGATCGGTGATGGCAAGATCTTCGTTTTCAATCTCGAGCAGGCGATCCGTATCCGTACGGGCGAATCGGGACCCGAGGCCTTATGACGGTGACGGTAGGCCGGACCGCACGTTGGTCTCGCCGGGTCTGTGGTTTGGCGCTGGCGCTTGTGCTCGGGGTTCTCCCGATCGCGGCCCTGGCGGCGAATGCGCCGGCCCCTACGGGGCCGGCCGCCACGGCTCCAGTCGTCGCGACACCGGTGGCCGCTTTGGCCCCGGTGCCCGCGCCTCACGAGGCCGTAAGCAGCGATGCCAACGCCAAGATCAATCCCGGTGACACGGCCTGGATGCTGGCCTCCACGGCGCTTGTGTTGATGATGACCATCCCCGGCCTCGCCTTGTACTACGCCGGCATGGTGCGCAAGAAGAATGTCCTCGATACCCTTGCGCAAAGTTTCATCGTCACCTGCCTTGTCACCGTGCTCTGGTATGTCATTGGCTATAGCCTCGCGTTTACCAACGGCAACCCCTGGATCGGCGGGTTGTCGCGCGTCTTTCTGCAGGGCATGAATAAAGACACGGTGACCGCGCTCTCGGCTGCCGTGCCGGAATCCGTGTACATGACGTTCCAGATGACCTTCGCCATCATTACGCCGGCGCTGATTGCTGGATCGTTCGCGGAGCGCATGAAGTTCTCCGCGCTCTTGTGGTTTATGAGCCTGTGGCTGGTGTTCGTCTACGCGCCCGTTGCCCACTGGGTCTGGTCGTCGGATGGCTGGCTGGCACAGCTCGGCGCCCTGGATTTCGCAGGCGGCACGGTCGTGCACCTCAATTCCGGCGTCGCGGGTCTCGTCGCCGCGCTCGTGCTGGGTAAGCGCAAGGGTTATGGCCGGGAGGCGATGCCGCCCCATAACCTGGTGCTTACGGTCATCGGTGCGGCCCTCTTATGGGTGGGCTGGTTTGGCTTCAATGCCGGCAGTGCCGTGTCGGCCGGAGGCCGCGCGGGAATGGCCATGGCCACGACTCAGATCGCGACCGCGGCCGCGGCACTTTCGTGGATGTTTGCGGAATGGATGGCGCGCGGCCGGCCGAGCGTGCTGGGCATGGTATCGGGGGCGGTCGCCGGCCTTGTGGCGATTACACCGGCATCCGGCTTTGTCGATCCGACCGGGGCCTTCATGATCGGTATCGCCGGCGGGGTCGTGTGCTTCTGGACAGCCACATACATGAAAAACTTCTTCGGCTATGACGATGCCCTCGACGCCTTTGGGGTCCACGCCATAGGGGGCGCGCTGGGCGCGATTCTCACCGGTGTGTTTGCGGTCAAGGCCATCGGGGGAACGGCCGGGGCCCTCGAGGGGAATGACTATCAGGTGGTCAAGCAGCTGATCGATGTCGGGTCTGTACTGTTGTACGACGCGGTCGTCACCTATGTCATCCTCAAGGTCATCGATGTGCTCGTGGGTCTGCGCGTCAGCGAGGAGGATGAGGTTCAGGGTCTCGATCTCAGCCAGCATGGCGAGCAGGTCTACGAATAGGTCTCCTCACCCCCAGGGTGTTACGGGCCTTGCGGGGCCCGTTTTTTTGCGTGGGCCCCGCAGGGGGGTGCGCGGCGTAAGGGCAGCCCGTCTCGCGCGGGCTTACGGCGGCCGCGTAAGCCCGTCGCCCAGGCGCGCCCCTACGCCCCGATGGCCGGGCCCGTCCCTCGGGCCGTCAGCGCGCTCGCCGCGCCGCCTGATCCCTCGTCCCTTGGCCTTCCCGTCGCAGCGCCAAGGGGCATAATCGCCAAGCCGTGCCCAGTGTGCCCACGTGCCGCCGCCTTGTCTTATACTGTGTGTGACCGATTCCGGTTTTCAAGAGGGTTCTTCATGCGATATCTTCGTGCCGCGGTCTGCGCCGTCTTATTGGCGGCAAGCCCGCTGGTTTCGTGCCGTGCCGACGCCTTCATTGTGCCACCCCCGGGCCCTGGCGCGCCCCCGCCGCCCGCAGGCGGTCCTTACTACAATGGCCCCGTGCAACCACTCCCCCCGCCCGGCCCGGCGCGTATGAGGCTGCGCCAGTTGGTGCGTGAGGAACGTTACCTGAGGGGCCGCATGTGGCAGCTGCGCATGCGCCGCCGCCAGTTCCTGGCCGCGGGCATGCCCTATCGCGCCCACCGTGTTCACGAGCGCTTGATCGCGCTCGGTTGGCGCCTGCGCCGGATTCAGGCGCAGGAGCGCATCCTGCTTACGCACTAGCGGCCCCTGTCTCCAAAGAGGTAGCCCATGGGCACGGATCCTATGTTAGTATGTAGTAATAAACGTTTTGTGGCTTTCTTAATTGAACGGCTCTGAGGGGGGCTTATTTATGAAGCAGGTGATAAGAGGTATGGCCATGGCTGCGGCGCTGGTCGCGCCGGGGTTGGCGCTCGCGAATGGAAGTCCGCAGGTCAAGGCGGAGATGACGAGCGCCGGGTGTTTCATGTGCCACGCCGTGAACCATAAGGTCATTGGGCCCGCGTATAGCTGGGTGGCCTATGTGTTCGCCCATAAGCCGGGGGCCAAGGTCACATTGGCCCATAAGATCATCACGGGCGGCGCGGGGCGCTGGAACAAGTGGACCGGTGGCATGGCGATGATTCCTCATCCGCAATTGTCGCTGGCGCAGGCGGAACAGATGGCGGCTTGGGTGCTGGCGCAAAAGCCGGTTGCCCCGCCCGCACCTTAAGGCGTGTGTTATTGGCCGCAGGCCCTTGGGCCTGCGGCCGGATTGCCCCGCCTCATTCAGTCTCGCGCCAGGCCCGTACGCCTCCCTTCACCGAATAGGCGCGCTCATACCCCATCGATCGCAAAAGCATGGCCGCATGCAGGCTGCGTTTGCCGGAATGACAGAGGCATAGCAGGACATTACCTTTCTGATAGTGGTGCTTGTTGATAATCGATATGAAGAAACGCACGTCCCTGTCCGTGGGCTGATCGCAATCGAGGATCTCCTGTTCCTCCTCGGTAAGCGTATGACCCAAGAGCTTTTTCAGGTCGAATAGCGGCACCGACTCGGCCTCCGGTATGTCCCCTTCCAGCTCGATCTCTGTCGGTTGGCGCACATCGATCAACGTGCCAATCTTGAGCCTTATGATCTCTTTTGCGGTCTCTGCGCCCATCTCGAGTGGGGGATCTTGCGTCGGTATCACGGCCACCATAGAAGAAAATCCTCTCACGCCTCAGGTCCCGCCAGTATAGCGCCTTGTGGCCGGCCCGAAAGCCCAATTCCCCTGAGACCTGTGGCCCCCTCCTGTGGGGGGTTCGCCCCGCGCGCCTTATGTCTCGCCTGCGCCCGCGCAGGACGTACAATAACTCCCATCGGGCCGAAAGACGCCACGAGCGCCGGGGCGCGGACGATCGCGGAGGAGGGGATGGATGGGGCAGGGCGTCTTACCGATCACGGGGGTCGTGCTGGCCGGAGGGGCCGGGCGGCGCATGGGTGGCCAGGACAAGGGTTTCGCCCTCTGGTCGGGCGAGCCCCTTATTGAAAACGCCCTCAAGCGGCTCGCGGGCCTGCCGCAGGTGCTTATCAGCGCCAACCGCTCCCTGGCGCGTTATCGGGCGCTGGGCTACGAGGTGGTGACGGACGAATGCCCGGATTTCGCGGGCCCGCTCGAAGGCCTGCGCGCCGCCTTCAGGCATGCGGCGCAATCCTGGCTTTTGTCGGTGCCGGTCGATACCCCGTGCCTGCCGCCCGACCTCGTACTACGCCTGTGGCATTTGCGCATTGCCAACGGATTGGTCGTCGCCAGGAGCCCGCGCGGTCCAGAGCCCCTCGTCTGTCTGGCGGATACGCGCCTGCGCGCGCACCTCGAGGCCTATTGGCAGGCCGGCGGCCGTCGCGCCCAGGAGTGGTTTGCGGGGGCCGACGTCGCGTGGCTCGATCTCACCGCCGCACAGGCCGCCAACTGCAACACCCCTGAGGATTTGCGTTAGCGCGACCTACGTCTGTCCCGGGCCCTTTTAGCACCCGAGCCCTCCAAAGGGCAGAAAGGGCACGCTGTCCCCTTCTGCCACCACGCGCCCGGCGGCGATGTCGACCAGCCCGTCCGCCCAGACCGTCGAGGAGAGGACCCCTGAGCCCTGCCGGGCATGGGCGTGCGCCCACACGGCCCCGTCATCTTGTACCGTAAGCCGTGCGCGCACGAACTCGCGTCGGCTGTCGGGCGTGGCCCGCGCAAATCCGGCCCGGACCGGGAACGCCTGCAGGCCGGTTTGCGCCTCACCCATGAGGGCCTTGAGGAAGGGTTGCACGAACAGAAGGTAGGTCACGAACGCCGATACGGGATTCCCGGGGAGCCCCAGGAAATAGGCCTCCCCCACGCGCCCGAAGGCAAGCGGTTTGCCCGGCTTGATCGCCACCCGCCAGAGGGCGAGCGTGCCCTCGGCCTCGAGCGCGGTCTTGACGTGGTCCTCTTCGCCGACCGAGACCCCGCCCGTCGTGACGATGGCATCTGCCGCCCCTGCCGCCGCCCGCAGCGCCTGGCGGGTCGCCGCGAGGTCATCACCGAGCGCCCCCAGGGCGTGCACCTCGCAGCCGAGGCGCCTAAGCAGGGCCTCGAGCATGGGCCGATTGCTATCGTAGATCTGCCCTTTGTGCAGCGGGCCTGAGCCCGCCGCCCGCAGCTCATCGCCCGTAGACACGATCGCCACCCGCAGCCGTCGCCGCACGGGGATCTCGGCAAAGCCGCACGATGCCGCCAGACCCACCGCCTGGGGCGTAAGCCGTTGACCTGCCCGCAAAACGACATCCCCCTCCCGGATGTCTTCGCCAGCGCGCCGGATATTGGCGTAAGGCGTCCATTTCTCCGGAAGCACGAGAATATCCCCTCGACGCTCGCACCGTTCTTGTATGACCACCGTGTCGGCCCCGTCGGGTATGGGCGCCCCCGTAAAGATCCGGCATGCCGTGCCCGAGGTGAGCACCCCCGGCGAATCGCCTGCCGCGACCCGCAGGCTTATGGGCATCTCGCGCCGCTCGCGCGCCTCTTCTGCCCGAAACGCATAGCCGTCCATCGCGCTGTTGTCGAACCCCGGCACAGTGACTGTCGCGTGCAGGTCCTCGGCCAGCACCCGCATCGGCGCATCGCTCAGGGCCACCTGCTCGCACTGCGCGACTACGACCGCGGCCGCGCGCATGCGCGCCCAGACATCTTCCGCGGAGAGCAGAGGGGCCGATTTATCCCCCATTACGCCGGCTCCTGAAAACGCGGCAGGAGCTCGACAAAGTTGCACGGTCTATGGCGCCGGTCGAGCTGCGGCTCAAGGATCTTGGTCCACGCCGTATGACAGGCGCCGGTGGACCCCGGCAGACAGAAGATTACTGTGCCATTGGCAAGGCCGGCAAGCGCCCGTGACTGCAGGGTCGATGTGCCGATCTCGTCAAAGGATACCGCCCGAAACAACTCCCCGAAGCCCTCGATCTCCTTGTCGAAGAGCGGCTTTATGGCCTCTGGCGTGCTGTCGCGTCCGGTCAACCCCGTCCCGCCCGTGGAAATCACCACCTGAATCCTGGGATCGGCGATCCAGCGCGAGACGATAGCGCGCAAGACATAACGGTCGTCACGTACGAGCGCACGCTCACCCAGCAGATGTCCTGCCTCCGTGAGATGATTTATGAGCGCCTGTCCCGAGGTATCGGTCTCGAGCGTACGGCTGTCGGAAATCGTGAGTATGGCGATCGTAAGCGGTACGAAGTCGGTCATGGGTCGGGGTGTCCAGGGGCCAGGGTTCTGCCGCAGTCGGGCTCTCGCGCGAGTGGTTCGCACCACCCCAAATTACACGCGCCATGGGCGTGACGCAAGCCGCTTAAGGGACTGCGCGGGGGCTCCTACGGCCGCATGTCGAGCAACTCGCGCAGCGTTGGTGTCGCCGGGGCCCGGGCAAGCTCAGCCCAGTCCCCGCGCTGGACGACGCGCCCCTGCTCCAGGGCGATGACGCGCGGGCACAGGCCCTCAAGCACGAGGGGGTCATGATCGACCGCCAGCAGGGTAAATCGCAGCCGCTCCTGCCAGTCTTTCAGAATCGCGGCGAGCTCGCGCACCAGCGGCCGGTCAAGGCCCGCGAAGGGCTCGTCTAGCAGCACGAGGCGTGGGCGGCGGCAGAGTGTGCGGGCGAGCGCCACGCGCCGCGCCTGCCCCCCCGAAAGATGATCGGGCCGCGTGTGCCAGAGTGCCCCGAGCTCCAAGCGCTCGCGGATCTCGTTGATCCACGACCGCTCATCGCTGCGCGCGGCGGCATCCAGGGAAAATTGCACGTTTTCCGCGACTGACAGGTGCGGGAACAAGGCCTCGTGCTGGCTCAAATAGCCGATCGAGCGCTGGTGCAGCGCAAGCGGCGGCGGAAACCAGGTCTGGCCATCGTAGTGGATGTGTCCGTCATCTGGCGTCTCCAACCCCGCGAGGCATGAAAGGACCGTGCTTTTGCCGCTGCCGGAGGGCCCAAACAGCGCCAGACGCTCGGCCCCCGCCACGATCTCCACCGCCACATCATAGGCGTGGCGGACCTTGTGAATGCGGCAGTCAAGCATAGCCGCGGCTGCGGGCGAGGATGCGCAACGCCCAGGGCAGGGGCAGAGCCGACAGCAGAAACACGAGTAGCAAGGGCAGGACCGCGGGCAGGCCGCTGTCTTGCAGGTCCACCCACAGTTGCACGGGTATCCCGTGCGGGTAATAGGCCGTCACCATGATGGCCCCGAACTCGCCAAGCGCCCGCACCCAAGCGAGGCTCACGGCCGCCGCGAGCCCCAGTCGGGCAAGCGGCAAGGTGACGCGCCATAGGACCGCACGGGGCCGCAGGCCGAGCAGGGCCGCGCTCTGCTCGAGGGTCCGTGGCACCGCCTCGAACGCCGCGGCCGCGCCCAGCAGATAGTAGCCAAGGCTTGCATACACTTGCGTCACGACAAAGGCCGCCGGGTCGTTGCTCGCGGGGACCCCCAGGCGCAAGAGCAGTTCGCCTACCGCCGTGCCCGGACCGAAGGCCAGTGCCAGCAAAAGCCCCAAGGCGAGCGGCGGCATGAGCACCGACAGGAGGACCGCCGCTTCAAAGGCGATGCGTACCCCGCGCGCGGCCCCGCGCAGGAAAAACGCAAGCGGTGTCCCGACGGCTACGACGATGACGAGCGCGACCCCCGTGAGGGCAAACGATGTGGCGAGCGCCGGTCCCGCGCCGGCGGCCGCCCACCGCCAGCGACCGACGGGCGATGCCAGTCCCCAGAGCGGATACAGGAGAAACAGTGCCGTTGCGGCCAGCGCGGCCGTGCGTGGAAGATCCTTTGGCACGCGCAGTTTACGTCTCGACCGCAAGCGTCGGAACGTACATGGACTGAATGCCCACGCGCCCAGGGCCCGTGAAGCGATTCCAGAAAAACGAGGCGGCGCTGCCGAAGAGCCCTGAACTGAGACTCTGCGTGACGGTCTTTATCGCCACCGACGGGTCTTTGTAGAGCCAGCCCCCCGGTTCGAGGTCGATCGCCTCGCCGGCCTCCAGGGTCACCTCGAAGACGTTGCCGAAACCGTGGAGCCAGACGATGCCGGGGGCGGTGTCGGCGCGGAACTGATCGACTATCAAGGTATTGCCGCCGAATACCCAGTTCATGATCCCCTTGATACGCGCCACGGAGTAGGATACCTGGTCTGTGGCCGCCAGATACTGGTGCTCACGCACGTCGATGGCCTGGCCCGGCGCCAGGTGGATGGGTACGATCTGGCCTGCGCCGTCCCGGCTGAAGGCAATGGTGCCGGGGCCGGTGGCCGAGGCGAGCAGAATCGGCATGCCGCTGATGGCACGCCGCAAAAGCCCTTTGACGGCCTTTACCCCGATGCGTGTCGAGGTGCTCTTCCAAAGAAGGATGTGGTGCTCGAAAAAGACCGGTGTGGTCTCGAGGACGACCTGCAGGACCGGGACTATGCCCCCTTCGATATGATAGGTGACGCCCGCAAAGCTCTCGTCACGCACCAGCGTTTTTCTCAAGACCGGCTCGGCCATGCCCCGTCCTCCCGGTGACTCCCGTTGATCATAGGCGTGTGCGCTCGTTTGGGGAAGTGAGCGGGCCCGGCAGGCCGCGCAGGGCCAACACCCGCGCGGCCCCCCGGCTACTTCAGAAGGCCTTCGCTCTTCAAGGCCCTTTGGACCGCTGGGCGCGACGCGATCCGCGCACGATATTCCCCGAGGCCCGGCCACGCCGTCATGTCGACCTTGACGTAGTCGGGCCAGTTCAGCACCGTGAAAAGATAGGCATCGGGGGCCGTGAACTCCGCCCCCGCCAGATAGGGGTGCCGCCTGAGGGTCTCGGAGACGTAATCGAATCGCCGGCCGAGCAGCTTGAGCTGTTGCTGCTTTACGGCATCCGGCGTGTCCGGACGAAAGAGCGGAGAGAACTGCTTGTGCAGCTCGGTCGAAATGAACGACAGCCACTCCATCTGCCGGTAGCGCTGAAGGCTGCCGGCCTCGGCCATCAGATGCCGATCCTTGCGCTGATCGCTTATGTATTGCAATACCACCGCCACTTCCGAGAGCAATTCTCCATTATCGAGGGCGAGCGCCGGCACATAGCCTTTTGGGTTGATCTTCGTGTAGTCCTCGCCGTGCTCAGTCTTGTGGCTTGCCAGGTCGACGCGCTCGAGCGTGTAGGGGATGCCGGCCTCTTCGATGACGATGTGCGCGGCCAGAGAGCACGCGCCCGGGGAAAAATACAGCTTCATTTTTGACTCTCCTCCAATCCAGTACAAGGAGCCGCCATTGTCCCAGCGCCGGGGCTCGGATGCCATAGGGCGGCGGGGTTCACGGCCAGCCTGCCGGTCGTGCCGCCTCATTTGTTAAAGAAGGTGAACCCGACAGGCCCGCCGCGAGGTTTTGCGTTAGGGTAGCAGGTGGGGCTTGCGTTTGGCGAAGATCCCCAGGTAAGCTATTTAGCATGCTAATAATAAGCCCGTTAGCTATGGCCGCGTCGGGGTGGGCCGGGCATCATGAACCGCGCGATTTTCGAAGAATAGGTATCTCACTATGATATCCCATCGGTGGTGCCGCCACGGGGTCCTGGCCGGATCGGCTGCTGTCATGGCGCTTTCGGCCTTGAGTGGGTGCGCCATAGGCCCGCGCTACAAGGTCCCGGGGCCACCCCCGGTCAGCCGCTACACGCACAGGCCGGGGCCGGCGACCGTGTCGGGCACCCCGGGCAAGGCCGGTGCCTCGCAACGCTTCCACTATGGTGTGTCGCCGCGCGTGCGCTGGTGGCGCACATTCCGGTCACGACCGCTCGATACCCTGATTGCCGCCGCGCTCGAGAATAACCGGACCCTCGCTGCGGATCGCGCGCGGCTGTTGCAGGCGCGCGCGGTGGTGGCCGCCGATGCCGGTATTTTCTATCCCCAGGTCAACGGCACGCTCGGCGCGGTGCGCGAGACGTCCGCGGCAGGCGTGCCATCCGGTAGCCACCTTCCGTCCATCTACTCGCTCTACACGGGTGGTTTGTCGGTCAGCTATTACCCTGACATCTTCGGGGCCAACCGCCTTCTCTATAAGTCGGCCCATGCCGAGGCCCAATACGCGCGCGATCAGCTGCTCGCCGCGCAGCTCGCATTGATCGGCAATGTCGCCACCACCGCCGTGCAGGCGGCGAGCGACCGGGCGCAGATTCGCGCCACCCGCCGCATCATCGCCCGTGAGACCGATCTGCTGCGGCTGACGCGTCTCCAATACCGCACGGGCGCAGTGCCCTATCTCTCGGTGGTCGACCAGGAAAGCGCGCTTGCCACCAATAAGGCGGCCCTGCCCGCGCTCCTGCAAAACCTGGCCTTGGAGCGTTATGCCCTGGCGACGCTCATCGGCCGCTTCCCCGCGCAGTGGCGGCCCGTCCACCTGCGGCTGTCTAGCCTCCATTTGCCGCGCAACCTGCCCGTGAGCCTGCCGTCCGTACTTGCCCGCCAGCGGCCCGATATCCGCGCGGCGACCGAGCAGATGCGTTACGCCAATGCCGAGATCGGCATCGCCGATGCCCAGTTCTACCCGATCGTGGAGATCACCGGCAGTTTTGGCCAGGAAAGCCTCACGGTTGGACACTTTTTCAACGCCGCAAGCAATGTCTGGAGCCTCGGCGCCAACCTCCTGGCCCCGCTTTTCCATGGCGGCACGCTGCGCGCACAGCGGCGCGAGGCCCTCGAGCTCTATGCCGGCGCGCGTGCCACCTACCAGCAGACGGTGCTCACCGCCTTTGCGCAGGTTGCGGGTAGCCTGCGGGCCTTGGAGCATGACGGCGAGACCCTGCATGCCGAGGGCGAGGCCTACGCCGCCGCCCGCGAGGCCCTGCGATTGGCCAAGAGCAGCTACCGGGCAGGCGCCATCGATTCTCTGTCGCTGCTCACCACCGAGGCCCTGTATAGCCAGGCGCGCATCGCCTATGTGCGCGCCAAGGCCCAGCGCTATCTCGATACGGTCGCGCTTTATACCGCGCTCGGCGGCGGCCCGCTTACGCCGCGACGGACAAAGGACGCGCCCACGCATCCCGTGGCATCGCCCGTCACGACAGGTACATCTCAAAGGAACGCTTCATGAAAAAACGCGTTATTGCGGTCGCCCTCATTCTTGCGGTGGCATTCGGGGGGATCTTTGGCTGGAAGGCGTTCGCCAACTACAAGATGCATGAGTTCATGGCCGCGCGCGGTATTCCGCCGGTTACGGTGTCGACCGCCCCCGTCAAGCGTGTCGCCTGGCGCAACCACATTCGCAGCGTGGGCAGCCTTGCCGCCATCGAGGGTGTCACGGTGACCGCCCAGCTCCCGGGCATCGTGACGGCCATCGACTTCCATTCGGGCGCGCCGGTGCGCGCCGGTGCGCTGCTCGTCCAGGTGAACGACCAGCCGCAGCTCGCAGAACTCGCCTATGACCAGGCCCAGGCGCGGCTCGCGTTGGCGAATCTGCGGCGCGCGCGCATCCTTTATAAAGAGAACGCAACCAGCCGCGCACAACTCGACAGCGCGATTGCCGCCTATCATGGTGCCGCAGCCCATGTCGCTGGCGACTGGGCGGCGATTCACGAGCTCGCCTTGCGCGCCCCCTTTAGCGGTATCCTGGGTATCCGTCAGGTGAACCTGGGCCAGTATCTCGCCCCGGGGGCGCCCATCGTCGATCTCCAGTCCTACCGCACGCTCTATGCGAATTTCACCCTGCCTCAAGTCGAGGTCCCGAGGGTGCATGTGGGTCAGGCGGTCGAATTGCGCGTCGATGCGTTCCCCCATCACCCGTTCGTTGGGCATGTGCATGCCATAGACGCGACCGTGAATCCCGTCACACGCAACATCCTCGTCCAGGCGATCGTCCCCAATCCGACTGCGGCGCTGCGCCCAGGCATGTTCGGGCGCGTGCGCCTGATCGGCCAGCACGCCCACAAGGTCCTCGCGATTCCGGCCGCGGCCCTTACCTACAATACCTACGGGGACACCGTCTTTGTGGTGCGCCATGGGGTGATCGCCGGCCACCCGCACCTCATCGCCCACCAAGTGGTGGTGGCGGTGGGCCGCGAGCGGCATGGGTATGTGGCCATCACGAGTGGACTCAAGGCTGGACAGACGGTCGTGACAGCAGGCCAGGTCAAGCTTCGCAACGGCATGCCGATTGCGATCAACAATACGGTACAGCCTTAAGGGCGGTGGTATGACCTTTACCGATTTCTTCATCCGGCGGCCGGTCCTGGCCACCGCCTTGAGCCTAGTCATCTTCCTGCTGGGTGTGCGTGCCTACGTCGGTATGACGGTGCGCGAATACCCGAAGATGACCAATACCACCGTCACCATCACGACCAACTACCCGGGAGCGAGCCCGCAGACCGTTCAGGGTTTTCTCACCACGCCCCTCGAGCGTGTGGTCGCCACCGCCCCCGGGATCGATTATATGACCTCGGTCAGCGCCGAGGGCGCATCGACCATCACCGCCTATATGAAGCTGAACTACAGCGCCGATGCCGCGGTGGCAAATATCCAGTCGAAGGTCCAGCAGGTCGTCAACAAGCTGCCGACCGGAAGCCAGCTACCCGTCATCAACGTGACCGTCGGCGACACCACCGACCTCATGTATATCGCTTTCTCGAGCCCTCACATGAACCAGCAGCAGATCACAGACTATCTGCTGCGTGTCGTGCAGCCAAGCCTGGTGTCCGTGCCGGGCGTCGGTCAGGCGCAGATCGTGCCGGCCGGTACCGGCTCCGGCAACACCTTTGCCATGCGCGTATGGTTAAACCCGGTCAAGATGGCCGCCCTCCATGTGGAGCCGGCGCAGGTGGCGGCGGCACTGGCTGCGAACGACTACATATCGGCGGTCGGGCGCACGCGCAGCGCGACAATAGGCGAGGTCATCACCGCCACCACCAGTCTATCGAACGTGCGCGGCTTCAAAAACCTCGTGGTCGCCACCAACGGCCCGACCCTGGTGCGCCTCAAGGACGTCGCGCGCGTCACCCTCGGCGCCGAGTCCTATACATCGCAGGCGTTTTTTAACGGTACAACCGCTGCCTATATCGGCATTCAGCCCACACCGTCCGCCAATTCGCTTACCGTCGCTCAGGGCGTACGCCGCGAGCTTAAGCGCCTGGAGGCGCAGTTTCCGCCGACGCTGCACGCCAATATCCCGTATGATGCGAGCACCTATATAACGGCATCCCTGCACGAGATCCTCACCACCATCGGCATCACGCTGGTCGTCGTGATTCTCGTCATTTTGATGTTCCTCGGCTCATTGCGCGCGGCAGTGATCCCGGCGGTCGCGATTCCCCTGTCGATCATAGGCGGCGGGCTGCTCATGTGGATGATGCATTTCACCATCAACCTCCTGACCCTGCTCGCTATCGTGCTTGCCATCGGACTTGTCGTGGACGATGCCATTGTCGTGGTCGAGAACATCCACCGGCATATCGAGGAGGGCAAAAGCCCGATCGATGCGGCATTGCTCTCCGGACGCGAGCTCCTTGCGCCCATCGTCGTCATGTCGACGACGCTGGTCGCCGTGTTCGCGCCTATCGGCTTCATGGGGGGGCTTACCGGCAGCCTCTTCTCGGAGTTTGCGTTTACGCTGGTGTCGGCGGTGCTGGTGTCCATGCTTGTGGCCTTGACGCTCTCGCCCATGTTGAGTGCCCGGGTGTTGACGAAAAATCCACCCCATGGCTTTGCCCGGACGGTGGATGAGGGTTTCGAGCGTCTGCGTGCGCGCTACAACCGGCTGTTGCACGCAAGCCTCGACTATCTCCCGGCCACATGGCTCTTTGCGGCGGTCATGTTGGCAAGCGTGTATTTCCTGTTTACGTCGACCAAGCAGGAGCTCGCGCCCCAGGAGGATCAGGGCGTCATCTTTGTCGCCGGTGTCGCGCCGCCGACGGCGACCCCCCGGTATCTGCGCACCTACGGCCTGCAGATCATTCACGACTTCGAGAAGCTGAAGGTCTATGACAAGAGCTTCATGATTACGGGGTTCTCGCCGACCGGGGCCGGCAGCAACCAGATGATGGCGGGTATGCACCTCGTGCCGTGGAGCAAGCGGTCGATCACGACCATGCAGCTCCAGCCGATCGTGCAGCAAGACGTCTCGCATATAGCGGGTCTGCAGCTTGCCGTGTTCCAGAAACCCCCGCTCCCCGGATCGGCGGGGGGGCCGCCTGTGCAGTTTGTCATTCAGGCCGGCGCCGGATACCGGAAGATCGATGATGTCGCCAACCGCCTGATCGGCATTGCACAGCGCAGCGGCCTCTTTGCCTATGTGGCCAAGGATCTGCGTTATGACAACCCGCAGATCGTGTTGCATATCCGCCGCAGTATGGCGGCCGCCCTGGGTCTCGACATGCAGACCATCGCCGCCAATCTGCAGCCGCTTTTGAGCGGCAATTACATCAACCGTTTCGATCTCAAGGGTCGCAGCTACGAGGTCATACCGCAGGTCTCCGACCGGTTTCGCGCCGACGCCGGGCTCCTCAAGAGCTTCTACCTGCAGGCCGGCGGGCATATGATCCCGTTGTCGACCGTGGTGTCGATCAAGACCAAGGTCGAGCCGCAATTTCTCCCGCAATTCGACCAGCTCAATTCCGCCACCATTCAGGCGGTGCCCATGCCGGGTGTGACCATGGGGCAGGCGCTCTCCTATCTGCGCCTGCAGGCGCACACGATCTTTCCGCAGGGCTTTACGATCAACTATGCGAGCGAGTCCCGGCAGTTCATGCATACCCGAAACGGTCTGCTGCTCACCTTCTTCCTCGCGATCCTGCTCATCTATCTCCTGCTGGCCGCGCAGTTTGAGAGCTTCCGCGACCCGCTCATCGTCATGGTGACTGTGCCGATGTCCATAAGCGGGGCCCTGATCTTCTTGAGCCTTGGGCTTGGCACCATCAATATCTACACCGAGGTCGGCCTGATCACGCTGATCGGGCTGATCACCAAGCAGGGCATCCTGATCGTGCAGTTCGCAAATGAGGCGCAACGCCACGAAGGCTTAAGCAAGCGCGAGGCCGTCGAAAAGGCCTCCTCCATCCGGTTGCGGCCGATTCTCATGACCACCGCCGCCATGGTCGTGGGCGTCGTTCCCCTGCTGCTTGCAACGGGCCCGGGCGCCGCCGCGCGTTTCGCCTTGGGGCTTGTCATCTTCACGGGGCTTGCCTTGGGGTCGCTCTTTTCGCTGTTCGTGGTCCCGGCGATGTATATGCTGCTCGGCAAGGACCATAGCCGCGACGATGCCGGCCATGGCGACGGCATGGGCACGGCATCGCGCCGCTAGCCGACCCCCTGCTGCCACGGATGGCGGCCTCGGGCCATGATGGTGCGCCGGGGCGCGTACCGGCGATCGGCCCAGGGCCGCTCCGCCCTGGCCCGCTCCCCTTGTTGGGGTGCGTCCCGGGCCCCGGAACCTTCCACAGGATGCTTAAGGCCGCGGGCGTTCGTGCGATAATGGCCCGTGAGATATCCCGCTCGGCATCACGACCGGAGCCCGGTATGCCAAAAAAGGATTCGCAGGACACCCATTCGTCGGCATCGTTCGTGGCCGCGGCCGAGGCCGCGGCGCGTGAACCCTTTGTCGGCGTTTTGCGGGAACTGGCCGAGGCCTATCAGGCGTTTTCGCGTTATTCAGCGGCCCATGTCCGCGAACTGGGACTCACGCCCGCGCAATTCGACGTCATCGCCACGCTCGGTCGTACCGATGGCCTCCTGTTGACCGAGGTGGCGCGCAAGACCTTGATCACCAAGGGGACCCTGACAGGCATCATCGACCGGCTGGAGGCCAAGGGGCTTGTGATGCGCACCGTCCCGGACGGGGATCGCCGCAGTTTCCGCGCGACCCTGACGCGCGAGGGCGAGGCCCTGTTCGCGCGCATCTTTCCGATGCATATCGAGTATCTCAAGCGTGCCTTTCTCGACATGAGTCCGCGCGACCTCGATCGCGCGCGCGCCGAGCTGCGCGGCCTTCGAGACCGGTTCTCGCGCCTTTGACGCACTCCCCCGGCGGGTCTTGACAAGGCCCCTCCTGCCGATATAGTTTGTATACAGACTATCGCACTCCAAACCGATAGGCAGGATGGCGGTAGCCGTCAGACGCCCCACACAGGGCCGGTCCGGCGGATTCAACCCTTAGCTGAAAGGAGAACGACCATGTCTTCACCTCGCTTCGTCACGGCGTGCCGCGCAGCCCTGATCTCGGGCATCGTGTCCAGCGCGCTCATCCCGTCTGCCCACGCCGCGGCCTATCACCCCCTTACCGGGAGCCCCGCCGGCACCTACCGGATCGACCCGGCCCATTCCTTGGCCTGGTTTACCATAGGCCATGCCGGCGTGGCGGTCGTCGTCGGGCGCTTTAACGCCATGTCAGGCCACTACACATTCGATCCCAAGGCACCGTCACGCGACCGCGTGGCGATTCGCATCAATGCGGCGAGCATCAATACGAACTTTCCCATGCGCGACCATGACCTGCGCGGCCCGGACTTCTTTAATGTTCGCGAGTTTCCCGCGATCACGTTTCGCAGTACGCGCTATGCGCCGAGCGGCGCCAAGACCGGCCTGCTCTATGGGCGCCTTACCCTCCATGGCGTGACGCGTCCGGTCGTGTTTCATGTCCGCGAGATCGGCGCGGGGCGCGTGGCCGCGCTGCCCAAGCCCTGGGGCGGCTACCTCTCGGGCTATGTCGCCACTGCGACCATCCGCCGTAGCGCCTTTGGCATGGCCGCGTACGCCGGCATGATCGCCAATCGCGTGCATCTGCATGTGAACATCGAAGGCGTGCGCACGGCACGGTAAGACACCTAACGCATCCCGCATCCGGCGCACGGGGGGCATCATGTGGGCACCGTTTCATTCGGCCTTTGTTCGATCGCAGATGGCGCACGTCGTCTTGGTGCCAGCCGTGGCGGCAGGGCTTGTCGCCCTGTCCGCCCGGGCCTTGTCCGCATCCGCCCCCCGGCTTGCGCGATGCCTCGCGGCCCTGGCTGTGCCAGTGGCCTTTCTTGCGGGTTATTTCGTGATCTACAGAAATTTCACATTCCCGCCGGAGACGGTCTTGTCGTGGGTGCCGGTGTTTGTCGCGGCGCTTGCGGTCATAGCCAGCACCCCGGGCCGTGCCGGTACGCCGGTCCGGGCGCGGGTCCTGCCTATTGCGGTGGCCGCTTGCGCGGTTGTGGCGCTGTTGTATCCCATTCTCGAGCGCGAGCGCCTGCTTGCCGCTATAGAGGCATGGGCGGCCGCCACCGCCGTGTGGTCCTCTCTGTGGGTGACTGCAAGCGCACCTGATGACGACCGCGGGGCATTGGCCGCGGTCCTCGTCGTCGGTGCATCCGGCCTTGCGGTCGTGGCCCCGCTTTCCGGAAGCATACTGCTGGGAGAGCTTGCCGCCGCGCTCGCGGTGGCCCTGGTGGCCGCCTGGGTCCTCGCCGGCTTTCATGGGGGCGCGGGCCTGTCGGATGCCGCACGCGCTAGTGCCGCCTTCGCCGCCGGTGCCGTCTTGCTGGACCTGCGTTTCTATGCCGGGGCAGGCGGCGGGATTACCCTGGCGTTCGTGGCGTCTTTTGCCCTGGGGTTTGGCGCCGTCCTTCTTCGCGGCCGCCGCGCGCCGCACCCATGGGCGACACTTGTGCCGGCCATGCTGGCATCGGTCCCCGTCATGATCGCCGTCGCCATCGCCGTGCGCGCTGCGCACTTAAGCGGCGGGTACTAAACGCAAGCGGCCTGCCTGCCCTCGCCGCGCGATTGCGGTCACTGGCTGGACCCGCACCCGTTTACTCCCAGGACAGTCCTCCCCCGGTCCGGTATTCCGTGACGCGCGTCTCGAAGAAGTTCTTCTCTTTCTTGAGATCGAGCATCTCGCTCATCCACGGGAAGGGGTTGGCTGCCCCGGGGCGGACCTCCGGCAGGCCCAGCTGGGCACAGCGGCGGTTGGCGATGTAGGCGACATACTGGTGCATCTGGTGGGCGTTGAGCCCCAGCACCCCGCGCGGCATGGTGTCTGTGGCGTAGGCGCATTCGAGCTCCACGGCGGTGCGCATGAGCTGCGTGATCTCGGCCTGAAACTCCGGGCTCCACAAATGCGGGTTCTCGATCTTGATCTGGTTTATGAGATCGATCCCGAAATTGCAGTGCATGGACTCGTCGCGCAGGATGTACTGGTACTGTTCGGCGGCGCCCACCATCTTGTTCTGGCGCCCGAGGGCCAGGATCTGCGCGAACCCGACATAGAAGAAAAGCCCCTCCATCATGGCCGCAAAGACGATCAGCGACCGCAGGAGGGCGGCGTCGGTCTCGGGGGTGCCGGTCTCAAACCGGGGCGCGGCCAGGACCTCGATATGGGGGAGCAGGAAGACGTCCTTGTCGCGGATGGATGGGATCTCGCGATAGGCGTTGAAGACCTCGCCCTCGTCAAGCCCCAGAGATTCGACAATGTACTGGTAGGAATGCGTGTGGATGGCCTCCTCGAAGGCCTGTCGGATCAGGTATTGCCGGCATTCTGGCGCGCGAATCTGACGATAGGTCCCAAGGACGATGTTGTTGGCCGCCAACGAATCCGCGGTCGTGAAAAAGCCGAGATTGCGCTTGACGATGCGCCGCTCATCTTCGGATAGGCCATTGGGCCTCTTCCAGAGGGCGATATCCCGCTCCATGCTGATCTCCTGCGGCATCCAGTGATTGGCGCAGGCGTCGAGGTATTTCTGCCAGGCCCAGGGGTAGAGCCGCGCGGCGCCGGGATCTTGCCCCGTCGGGGCCTTGAGGATCGTATAGGGTGGGGCCTGTGGCTTCGGTCTTAAGGGTGGCACGGTACTCATGGTGATCGGTGGCTCCCGATGGGCTATCACTGGGTTAAGGCGCCCCTGACCGAGGACTCCGATCAGGGCTTAAGGCGTAACCGCCCCTCGGTCGGCACAAGGGCGATCGTGCGGCCAGCATAAGCCGCCGCGCGCCGCAGGCATCTTGCGCTATATCAAGGGTTGCGTGCCAGGGGGTCATGGCCGGGCCTGCTGGGGTCGGCGCCTCCGGGCGCGGAGGGTACTGGGAAAGGGGAGGGTGGGGTAGGGCATCGTCCCGCCCGTCGCGTGCGCGCCCCGTGACCGTGCTGCGGTTACGATTGTTATCAGCGCTTGCGGCAAGACAGCGATTCCGGCGGCTATGTGACGCACGCCCTGGCCGCGGTCTGGCTACCCCAATCCGGCTGGTACCGCTGCGACCCCTCGCGGCGATAGCCGGCCCGGCATCGCGTGCCTATTTACCCCCGGACGGAAAGCCTCGCCTATACCCGGACCCATGAGGGTGACCAGGATGACCCGTATGTGGGGGCTCAGCCTTGGCCACAGGTGGTTGATGGCCTCACAGATAGGGCGAGCCTGTCTCAGTATCTGGCGCGGCTCATCAATGCCGCCGGGCCCCAGGCCGATGCCCCTCATGAACGGGAGTCCGTGCGTTGCTGTCGTAGGGATTGACCCGGTGCGCGACAAGCCCCGCCGTTCAGGGCGGGGAAGGAGAGCGCGGACGGCGGAGCCGCCCTTGGGTTTCAGTGTGGTGTCTGCTGCTGCTCGATGTATTGCCGCACGACGGAAATCGGCGCACCGCCACAGGATGAGGCGAAGTAAGACGGCGACCACAGCACGCCATTCCAGTAGCGTTTCTGGATGTCTGGCCGCTCCTTGCGCAGCAGGCGGCTGGACACACCCTTGAGGCTATTCACGAGATGGGAGACAGCAACTTTGGGCGGGTACTCGACCAACAGACGGACATGATCGTCCTCGCCGTCCATCTCGATGAGTTGCGCCTCGAAGTCGGCGCAGGTCTTGGCGAAGATCGTTCGTAACCGATTGATGGCGTCACCATCGAACACTCTGCGGCGGTATTTCGCCACAAAGACCAAGTGAACGTGCATCTTGAAAACACAATTCCTTCTGTGTCGAATATCGTTGTCATCGCCCATAGACCAAAAGTATAATTCAGCCCATGCAGCGTCTCCAAGCCTTCAAATACGAGCTGATGCCGACCGGCGAACGGCAGCGCC
>JAKARI010000006.1 GCA_021819245.1 Pseudomonadota bacterium
TCGGGCTTGGCATGGGGGGCATGGCGCTCACGCTGGTGTTGGCGGTGGGCCTTTTCTCGGTGCCCTTGGTCGGATCCCTCTGGGTGCTGGCGCTATGCTCGGCGCTTTTTCTTATGACCGCCCTGGGTATGGGGCTTCTGATTTCGACAGTGGCAAAGAACCAGTTCGTGGCGGGAATGATCGCGCTGGTGGCAACCTATCTTCCCGCATTCATCCTGTCGGGGTTCATATTCGACATTCATTCGATGCCCTGGCCGATTCGCCTGATCACTCATTTAATCGCGGCCCGATATTTCGTGTCGATACTGCAGACGTTGTTTCTCGCAGGCGATGTGTGGCCGGTTATTATTCGCAATTCCGCGGCGCTTATCGCCATAGCGGCAATATTTCTGGGAATCGTGGCGCGCATTTCGCGCAAGAGGCTCGATTAATGGAGTGGTATGGACGAGTACGGGCGCTAGTCGTGAAGGAGTTCCTGGCGCTTTTGCGCAATAAGGCAAGCCGCACGGTCTTGATTGTGCCGCCCCTTGTCCAGCTTATTGTTTTTAGTTTTGCTGCAACATTCAATCTCCAGCATGTGCCGATCGTTATCTACAATCAGGATCAGGGGGGCGCCTCGCGGCAATTGATCGCGCGATTCGCGGGGTCGCGCTACTTTTCTATTAAGGGCATGCTGACAAGTGATCGGCATCTTGCCGCCATGATAAACGATAAGGAGGCCCTGCTCGCCATTCATATCGGGCCCCGGTTTAGTCGTGACCTCCTGCTGCATAGGACCGCGAGGGTGGCAGTCGTCGTCGATGGCCGGAACTCGAATACGGCCGTTATTGCGCTAGGGGACGTGAATGCGGTCATTCAATCGTTCGACACCCGATGGGCGGCGACGCATGCCTGGCATGGGGCGGAAGCGGTACTGGTCGAGCGGGCCTGGTTCAATCCGGACCTGCGATCGCGCTGGTTCATCGTTCCGGGGATCGTCGGGCTTTTGACGCTGGTAGTCGCCCTGCTCGTGACGGGGCTTTCCGTTGCGCGCGAAAGGGAGGCGGGGACTTTCGATCAGTTACTGGTGACCCCCTTTGCGCCGTGGGAGATCCTGGTGGGTAAGGCCGTGCCAGGATTTCTGATCGGTGGTCTCGAGGCGACGGTCATAATATTGATGGCGGTATTCGGTTTCGGCGTGCCGTTCATGGGTAGCATCCTGGCGCTTTATTTGGGTCTCATGCTCTTTTTGCTGGCAGCAATCGGTGTGGGTCTTGCGATCTCGTCGGCATCTGCGACCCAGCAGCAGGGCTTGCTTGGGGTGTTCCTCTTTATGGTCCCGGCGGTCATCCTGTCGGGATTCGCAACCCCCATCGCCAATATGCCGGTTGCGGTGCAATACTTCACGTACCTCAACCCATTGCGCTATTTTCTGGTGATCCTGCGGGGGGTATTCCTGGAAGGCGACGGCATGGGCATTTTGTGGACGCAGTATGTGCCGCTCGCCCTCATAGGTCTTATCACCATGGCGATCGCCACCTTCTTGTTCCGGCATCGCCTGACATAGCGGGGCTGCCTGGCGCAGGGGTGGCGTCACGCGACCCCTGCAAACCGTCCGCGGGCGGCCGCGAAATCCGCGTGCGGCGCGCCGCGCCACGAGGTGTTTAGGGTCCCGGGATATCGATCGGGGGCAGCAAAACGGCACGCTCGAGCCGGTGGGACGGGGCTTCGAGAGGGCTGCGCGGGCCCAGGGGCCGCCGTGGGGGTATCGGGCGTCTGGAGGGCGGGCATGAGGTTGGCTGGGTTGTCTCCATTATGTTAACCTCGTGGCCCTGGATGGATTGTCCAGAGATTCCCAATGGCGGTGACGGCCGACCCCCGCTGTGGCGATCGATCGTAAACCCGGTCAGGTCCGGAAGGAAGCAGCCGTAGCGATCCGGTCGGGTGCAGCGCCGGGCCGGCCCAAGCCGCCACCCTTTTGGTTGCGAGGACCCTCATGAGCTACCTGGTGCTGGCGCGTAAATGGCGTCCGCGCACATTCCCGGAGCTTTTGGGCCAGGATTCCGTCGTGCGTGCGCTGCGCTTTGCCTTGAGCGAAGGACGCGTTCATCACGCCTATCTTTTCAGCGGCATCCGGGGTGTCGGCAAGACCACGGTCGCGCGCCTTCTTGCCAAGGCCTTGAATTGCGAACGCGGCATGGGGCCCGACCCGTGCGGGGCGTGCTCGGCCTGCCAGGAGATCGATACCGGGCGGTTTGCGGATCTGATCGAGGTCGATGCGGCGTCGCGCACCAAGGTGGACGATACCCGCGAGCTCCTTGATAACGTGCAGTATGCCCCGACACGCGGGCGCTACAAGGTGTACCTCATCGACGAGGTTCACATGCTGTCAGCGCACAGCTTCAATGCCCTCCTAAAGACCCTGGAGGAGCCTCCACCGCACGTCAAATTCATTCTTGCCACCACCGATCCGCAAAAACTGCCGGTCACGGTGCTGTCGCGTTGCCAGAAATTCGCCTTGCGGCGCCTCACCGACACCCAGATTCGCGATCATGTCGCCATGATACTGCGCGAAGAGGGCCTGGAACACGACGATGACGCCCTGATGGCGCTGGCGCATGCCGCCGAAGGGAGCGTGCGCGACGCCTTGAGTCTGCTCGATCAGGCCATCGCCGCAGGCGGTGGCGCAGTGCGCGCCGAGGCGGTGCGCGCCATGCTGGGGACGGTGGCCCCGGATCTCGTGCACAGGGTGATGACGGCGCTCGCAGACGGCGATGGTGTGGCCCTGCTCGCGGCCGTTGACGAGGCGTATTCTCTGGGTGTGGCGCCGGATGTGTTTCTCAGCGATATCGTGCGCGCCTGTCATGACATCGCTGTCGCCCAGGCGCTGGCCGCGGACTCGGCGGACTCGTGGACGCGCGCCATGGCAGAGCGCCTGGCTCCGGAGGCGGTGCAGCTTTATTATGAGATCGGGTGTCTGGGGCGCCGTCAGATGGGCGTGGCGCCCGATCCCGAGACCGGGCTGCGTATGACGGTCTTGCGGATGCTCGCCTTTCGGCCATCGGGTAGCGAGGCCGGCGGCCTGCGCAGCACGACGCCCGGCGGGGCCTTGCAGCCCGCGCGCGACACGGACGCCAAGGGGCGCCGGGCACCGCCTGCCGCCGCGCCCTTAGACCCCGCGGGCGACTTGCCGACGTCTTGGGCTGCCCCTGCCGAGAGTGCCGCAAGCGAGGCGCCGCAATCGGCTGTGACGCCCGCGCCGGCGATAGCTGCATCCGATGGCGCGGTCCTGGAGCAGCTCGGGCTGACCGGCCTTATGAGGCATATCGTGATGAATGCGGTGCTTGATAAGAGCGATGATCGGGTAGTAGTAACCGTAGACCCGGAGGCCGGCAAGCTTTTGAACAAAGAGCGGGTCAAGATGTTAAAGGAGGCGCTGTGCGCCTATTATAAGGACCCGATTGCCGTGGAGGTGACGGTGGCCCCGGTGACCGGTACGCCAAACCACCTGCGCCGGGAGGCCGAAGAGGCCGCGCGGCGCCAGGCCCGTGAGGCGCTCGCTGCCGATCCGGGGGTAGAGGCCTTGAAGCGAACGTTCAACGCCCGCGTAAACGAGGGTTCCATGCGACCGCGCAGCGGCACATCAGAGGAGCGAGGGACATGAAGGGTGGGATAGGACAGATCATGAAGCAGGCGCAGGCCATGCAGGAGAATCTGCGCAAGGCGCAGTCGGAACTCGCGTCGCTCGAGGTCGAAGGACAGGCCGGTGGCGGGCTCGTCAAGGTCACGATGACCTGCCGTAACGATGTGCGCAAGGTGCGTCTGGACGAGTCCCTTCTGAAGGAGGATCGCGAGGTCGTCGAGGACCTTGTGGCGGCAGCCATGAATGATGCCGTGCGCAAGGCCGAGCAGATGAGCCAGGAGCGGCTGTCGGGCCTTACCGCTGGGCTCAACATTCCTGGCTTGAACCTCCCGTTTTGATCTTGAGTGACGATACCAAGGCGCTGGAGGACTTAAAGCGCGCCTTGCGCCGCTTGCCCGGCATCGGTCCTAAGTCTGCGCAACGCATGGCGTTTCATCTATTGGGGCGCGACCGGGGCGCGGCCCGGGATATCGCCCAGGCCCTGCTGCGTGCCGTGGACCGCATAGGCCATTGCCAGCGATGCAACAACTTCAGTGAAACCGAGATCTGTGCCATTTGCCGTTCGGCGCGGCGCGACATGGGGCTTTTGTGTGTCGTGGAATCGCCGGCGGATCTCGTGTCCCTCGAGCAGTCCGGGGCCTTTGGCGGCACCTATTTTGTGCTGATGGGGCACCTGTCCCCCCTGGATGGCATAGGCCCCGAGGAACTGGGCCTGGACAAGCTCGAGGCGCTGCTGGAAGGGGGTTCGGTGCGCGAGGTCATCCTGGCCACCAATGCCACGGTCGAAGGCGAGGCCACGGCCCACTACATCGGAGAGATGGCGCGACGGCGCAATCTGCTGGCGACTCGCATCGCCTGTGGCGTGCCGATCGGAGGCGAGCTCGAGTACATTGATCGCGGTACGCTCGCGCGCGCATTCTCAGGGCGCCGCGAGGCCTAAGGGCAACTCATATCCCGAGGGCGTCGATCTTCGCGGCGCATATGAAGTCGTTGTCGCTGAGTCCGCCGATGGCGTGGGTCTGATAGCGCACGACGCACTCGTTATACCCCACGCGCAGGTCCGGGTGATGGTCTTCGCGATGGGCGATGTAGGCGATCGCATTGACGAACGCCATCGTCTCGTAGAAGTTCGCAAAGCGAAAGTCGCGAACAAGGGCCGGGGCCGCCTCGTCGAGCGTCCACTGGGGGATCTGCGCCATGAGATCCCGGGCCTGCCGGAGGTCCATGGGCTCTACGCCCCCCTCGCAGGGGCGGCAGGATTGTTTGCGCAGTTCAGTCATCGTTGCTCCTTAGCAGAGATGATGGGTTATGCGGGTATGGCTTCCCGAGGACGCGCGCGCCGGGTCTTTCAAGGATGCATCCCGGGCCTGGAAGGAGGGCCTGACACGGCGCGGCATGGGGTTTCGGTGCCATGTGGATGACACGATACACCCTTGAGGTCATTCGTGCGATTGGCTGTTTAAGCCCATGCAAGGCGCGCGGATCCGGCATTTCGTGGGCGCGCGCGGCACCATATGCTAAAGTCTCTGGTGGTTATGCAGGCAACGCCAAACCTCACATAGGGCATGGAGCAAAACAGAATGGCGCAAGACCCGAACGCGCTTGTATGGATCGATCTGGAAATGACCGGGCTGCGTCCGGATACCGACGCCATCATCGAGATTGCCACCGTGGTGACTGATAGCGATCTCAACATCCTGGGCGAGGGTCCAGTGCTCGCCATTCATCAGCCTGAATCGATTTTGCAAGGCATGGATGACTGGAACCGCCGCACCCATGGTAATTCGGGACTCATCGAGCGGATTCGTGCAACAACCGTCGATGCCTTGGAGGCCGAGCGCCAGACGCTTGCATTTCTCGAGCCCTTGGTGCCCAAGAACCGCTCGCCGCTTTGCGGTAACAGCATCTGCCAGGACCGGCGTTTCCTGGCGCGTCTGATGCCGAGTTTGGAATCCTACGTCCATTACCGCAATCTCGATGTGAGCAGCGTCAAAGAGCTTGTGCGGCGCTGGCGGCCGGAGCTATGCGCGGGCTTCGTCAAGCAAAATACCCACCGGGCCCTGGATGATATCCTCGAGTCGATCGCCGAGTTGCGGTATTACCGTCAGCATCTGTTTCCGGCCCATGGTGGCGGCTAGATCCCCATCGCAACCCGTTTATGCGCCCGCGCCGCCGGCCTTGTGGATGGCGGGGGCGCCGGAGGCGAAGGCGGAGATGCGGGCCATAGACGGCCGCATGGCCGCCGGGGTCATGCGATTTGTGACGTATAGGTTCCCGGGACTTTGCCGGCTTGGGCTGCTCATAGGCGCGGGGGGCAATGGGCGCCAGGCGATGGCGCTTGCCGGGCGCTATCGCGAGACCGGGATTCAGGTCACCCTTGTGCGTCCGGGGGATACGATCGATGCCGAGGGGCTGCGCGCATGCGATGTGCTGATCGATGGCTTGATAGGGACGGGTCTGCACGGCCCCTTGTCTGCACCCTACCGCGAGCAGATCGGCCGGGCGCATGCGAGTGGGCGCCCCATTGTCGCGCTCGATGCCCCGACCGGGCTCGATCTTGGCACCGGCCATGGGCAACCCGGTGCCATGCGCGCGGACTATACGCTGTTTTGCGGGGGCGCGAAGATCGGTGCGTTGACCGGCGCCGGCCGCGCGTTGTGCGGCACGACCGCAACGATCGACGTCGGTCGTCCCTATCCGGCCGGTTACCTGCGCGCCCTGGTACCCGGTGATCGCGATCTCTGCGCACTGCTTGCGCCACGGCCGGCCACCATGCACAAGGGGGATGCCGGCACGCTCGTGGTCGTCGGCGGGGGCATGGGGATGCCGGGGGCCGTGCGGCTCGCCGCCCTGGCGGCCTATCGCGCCGGGACGGGGTTGGTCGTGGCGGGCGTGCATGAAGACAATGCCGGGGTCCTGGCGGCGGCGTTTCCCGAGTGCATGGCGTTTGGAGTGTCTTCGCCGGCGCTGCCGTGGGGGCGGGCGCAGGCCTTGCTGGTGGGCCCCGGGCTCGGCCGCGGGGACTGGGCGCGGGACGCCTGGCAGCAGGCCCGGGGCCTGGGGCAGGCCATGGTCGTCGATGGCGATGGCCTTTACTGGTTGGCGCACGCCCCGGAATCCCGCAAAGACTGGGTCCTGACCCCGCATGAGGGCGAGGCGGCGCGGTTGCTTGGGGTCACGCGCGCGGAGGTGGCCGCGGATCGCCCGCGTGCGGCCGTCGAATTGCAGCGCCGTTATGGCGGGGTCTGTGTCCTCAAGGGCGCGGGCACCCTGGTGGCAGGCGGGGATATCCTGTGGTTGTGCCCATTTGGCAATCCCGGGATGGCCACGGCCGGCATGGGTGACGTCCTGGCGGGGACCATCGCCGGCCTCATGGCGCAGGGCCTCTCGGGCCTTTCGGCGGCGCGCCTCGGGACCTTTGTGCATGCGCGCGCCGGCGATCTCGCCGTTGCAGGCGGACCGCCACGCGGCCTTCTGGCCTCGGACGTGGCCTCTGAGCTGCGCGCCGTCCTGGGGGGGCTGTGTTGACCGTGGCGCTGCCCGACCTGTCCCAGACTGCGCGCCTCGGGCGCGCGCTCGCGCGCGCCCTGCGCGCTGGCGATCAGGTCGTCTTGCGTGGCGACCTGGGCTCTGGCAAGACGGCATTGGCCGGTGCGGTGATTCAGGCGCTCGGCGCCCAGGGGCCGGTGAAAAGCCCGACTTATACGCTGGTCGAAGAGTACGAGTTGGGGGGGCTTAGGGTCGTGCATGCCGATCTGTACCGGCTGCGGATGCCGGCGGAACTGGAAGGGCTCGGCTGGTGGGATTACCAGGATGACCGCACAATCATCCTCGTGGAATGGCCCGAGCGCGCGCACGGTCTTTTGCGGCCCGATGTTGACGTTTGGCTTACCGTCACCGATCATGACAGACAGGCGCATTTGCAGGGGATATCACCACGGGGAGGGGATGTGGTGGACAGTGTAAGGCCGTGAGAGCGCGTTGGTTTGTGATGGTGATGGCGGGATGGCTCTGGGGGGCCGTCGCTGCTCAGGCCGCGATCCGTATTGGCCAGCCGCTGGTACGTGTCGGTCCGCACGCGGTGATCGTGCGCCTCTCGAGCGACGCGCATGTGGTGTGGCGATCCTTTTCCTTGAGCGATCCTGCGCGTGTCGTCGTCGATCTGCGGGGCGTGGTACTGCCGGGTGGGCGCGCGCTGTGGCCGGAACATGCGCCCCCCTTGCGGGATATTCGCGCGTTTACCCACCGCAACGGCATGGTGCGCCTGGTATTTGATCTCACCTCCAAGGCGTCCTATGCCCTCAATTCCCTGCCCGGGGGCCTGACGCTATCCCTGGCTACGGGCGGCGCGCGGTCCTTCGCTGCGGCGCCCCGTCCCGCCCCCGCGGATCCTGCCCCAGCCCTCAGGGGCCCTGCGCATCTGGCCCCCATATCGGCGCCGGTTGCGCCCCCGGACATCGTCATCGCAGTGGATCCGGGTCACGGAGGGATCGATACCGGGGCCTGCGGGATCGACGGTATCTGCGAGAAGAATGTCGTGCTGCGCATCGGCCGCGATCTCGCTGCCCTGATCGATGCCACCCCCGGGTTTCATGCCTTCATGACGCGCACCGGCGATTATTACGTGCCGTTAAGGGAGCGCACGGCCCTGGCCGAGGAGCACCACGCCGCGGCCTTCATCTCCATCCACGCCAATGCCCTGCCGGACCCGGAGGGTCTGGATATTCGCGGTGCGGAGGTTTTTATGTTGTCCCAGCATGGCGTAAGCCGCGAGGCCCGCTGGCTGGCGCGGAGCGAAAACTCGGCCGATGGGGGCGGCGGTCCCCGTTTTGGGGCCGGCAGCGGTTTTTTGCACAACATCCTTCTCAACATGACGCAAAATGGCACGCGCAGGGCAAGTTATGACCTTGCGAGGGACGTCTTGCGGGCCCTGCACACCATAGGGCCTGTGCATGTCGATCATGTCGAAAAGGCGAATTTCGAGGTGTTGCTGTCGCCCACGATACCCTCGATCTTGATAGAGACCGCCTTCATTTCGAACCCTCACGAGGCATTGCGCCTCAATAACCCGGCCCACGATGAGCAGATCGCGCACGCCATCTGGGAGGGGGTCATGCGGGATGCGCCGCGCCTTAGGGCGCGTCTCGGCATGACCCCGGGTCCGCGTCTTTATATCGTGCGTGAGGGGGAGACGCTATCGGGTATTGCCCAGCGGTTCCATGTATCGATCGCCGCCTTGCGCGCGGCCAATGGCCTGCATGGAGGAATCCTGCAGGCTGGGGCGTCGCTCAGAATCCCGTCGGGATGATGATTGTCATGGGTCCAAGCAGTCCAACATAGTGAGCCTGAGGACGGGTGTCTTGAGCAGCTGGTTTCGCACCAAGGATATTGGAGGGCCGCGGGCTGATACGGGGTTGCACCGCTGTCTGACCACGATGGACCTGATTTTTCTCGGGATAGGCGGCATCATAGGGGCGGGAATCTTCGTGCTGACGGGTATAGCCGCGGCGCGCGATGCCGGCCCCGCCATCATCCTGTCGTTTTTGATCTCGGGTCTGGCATGCACCTTTACGGCGCTGTCGTACGCGGAATTGGCCGCGGCCGTCGGCGGGAGCGGAAGCGCCTACGGCTATGCCTATGCGGGCTTGGGCGAGATCGTCGCCTGGACCGTAGGGTGGGATCTGGTTTTGGAGTATGGCGTGGCGACCGCGGCCGTGGCGATTGGGTGGTCCGGCTATGTCAATAATGCGCTGGCGGCCGTCGGCCTTCATTTGCCGCTTGCCTTTACGAAGGTCAATATCTATGCGGTGGCGGCGTGGGTGCTTGCCATGATCCACCACCCGATTCCCGCGGCGATTGCCAGGCACGCGGCCACCGGGGGGTTCATGAATGTCCCGGCGGCGGCCATCATTTTGGTGCTCAGTCTCGTGCTGGCCGCCGGTGTCCGGCAAAGCGCGGCCTTAAATGGGCTCATGGTCGTGGTCAAGCTTGCGGTGATCGGGCTTTTCATCGCGGTCGCCGCATTTCATGTGACCCCGGGCAACTGGCACCCCTTCATGCCCTTCGGGTGGCCGGGGGTGATGCGCGGCGCAGCGCTCATCTTTTTTGCGTATATCGGTTTCGATGCCGTCTCGACCGCCGCCGAGGAGACGCGCGACCCGCGGCATTCCCTGCCGATCGGCATCATCGTCTCGCTACTCGTCTGTACCGTGATCTATATCCTGGTCTCGGGACTGCTTACGAGCATAGTGCCTTATTTCACGCTCGATACGGCCTCTCCGGTGGCCCAGTCCATGCTCGATCTCGGGCATCCGCTGGTCGCCCTTTTGATAGGCGTAGGTGCGATCGTGGGCCTTACGAGCGTCATGCTGGTGCTGTTTTATGGGCTTACGCGCATCTTTCTTGCCATGGCGCGTGACGGGCTTTTGCCGTCGTCGTTTGCCGCCGTGCATGCGCGCACGCGCACGCCGGTGCGCGTCATTCTGATCTGCGGTGTGGTCATGGCCTTGATCGCGGGACTGACCCCCATCGACTATGTGGCCGAGCTCGTGAATATCGGCACCCTGGCCGCGTTTACCATCGTGTGCGCCGGCGTCATCGTGCTGCGTTACACCAAGCCTGATCTGCCGCGGCCCTTTCGCGCCCCGGGCAGCCCGGTCGTCCCGGTGCTTGGCATGGGCTTTTGCCTCTACCTTATGACGAACCTGCCGCTTGTGACGTGGATACGGTTCGTGGTGTGGTTTGTGATAGGCCTTGCCATCTACCTTGCCTACGGGCGCTCGCACAGCCGCCTGGCGGCGAAGTAGGCGACGGGATAAGGCATGAGGGCGCCGGCGGGCGCGCGCTCTGGCGCAAGATCGAAGATCAAGCTTGCTCTGCTAGCGGGCCGCCAGGGCCGTCCCATCGAGGCGCGCACGAATGGCCTCGGCGAGCGCCGTCAGGCGTCCCGAGGCGCCCTGGCCGAAGGGCTTGCCGCGTTCATCGGTCAGGAAAAACACATCCTCGGCGCGTTCGCCGAAGGTTGCGACCTTGGCGTTTACGATGCGCGTGCCCCCGGCAAGGAGCGCCAGGGCCAATTGATGAAGCAGTCCGGGGCGGTCCTGGGCGATGACCTCCATGACCGTAAGTTGGCCGTTGGCGGTCGACGAAAAGCGCACCTCGGTGGCGATGGGAAAGTTTTTCAGGGCGCGAGGCGGGGCGCGCGCGGGGATCTCGCGAAATCCCGCGGCCATGTCGGCGCGCACCTGTTCACGCATTTGCTTAAGCTCGTGGGGAAGCGGAGGTTTGCCGTCGGCCGTGAGTACCACGAAGCAGTCCAGGGCATAGCTTGAGGCCATATGGATGCGCGCATCGACGATCGAGAGATTCAGGCGCTCTAGGCTGCCCGTGAGCACGGCGAAGAGCTCGTCGCTCAAGGGACTGAAGATGAGGAACTCGACCGCGGCGTGATCGGGACGCACGCGCACCTCGACAACTGGCAGCTCCGACGACCCGTGGCCGGCGATGGCGCAGGCGTGCCAGGCCAGGGCCTCGGCGTCGTGGCGCAGGAAGTAGTCGGCATCCATGCGCGCCCAGTGCTGCTCTATGGCCTCGCGCGGGGCGCAATCCCTGGCGCGTTCCAGGGCCTCGCGGCGCGCGTCGGCGATGCGTGCGTCGATGGCAATGGCCTCGCCGATACCGCGCCGCAGGATGCGCGTGGCATCCCGGTAGAGGCCGGAGAGCAATTGCCCCTTCCAGTCGTTCCACACGTTCGGGCCGGTCCCGCGGATATCCGCCACGGTCAGGATATAGAGGTTGTCTAGGTGTTCGCGGTCACCCACGAGCCGCGCAAACCCTGCGACGACTTCGGGATCCGAGATATCGGCGTGTTGCGCGGTCCAGGACATCACGAGGTGGTGGCGTACGAGCCAGGCGACGAACTCGCTGTCATACTCGCTCAACCCGAGCCGTTGGCAGAAGGCGCGGGCCTCGGTCTCCCCGAGCCGTGAATGATCGCCACCGCGCCCCTTGGCGATGTCGTGGAACAAGGCTGCCAGATACAGGCGCTCAGGCTTGGCAAGTCCGCGGGCGATCTCGCTTGCCGCCGGCAGTTCGGCCTGGAATTCCGGCTGCATGATGCGCCGGACATTTCGCAAGACGAATAGGCTATGTTCGTCGACCGTGTAGACATGAAAGAGGTCATGTTGCATCTGGCCTACGATCTTGCCGAAGGCGGGGATATAGGCGCCGAGGACCCCGTAGGCATTCATGCGCCGCAATGCCTTGGTGACCCCCGACGGCGCGCGCATAATGGCCAGGAACGCCGATTGATTGGCCGGATCCTGGCGGAAGGCCCCGTCGATCACGGACAGATGGCCGCGCAACAGGCGAATGGTGGCGGCGCGTACCCCCTGGAGTTCGGGATGCTCCTGCAAGACCCGGAACAGGCCGAGGATGGCGCGAGGGTGTTTTGCGAACACATGCGCATCGACCGTTTCGACGAAACCATTGCGGGCGCGAAACCATGGACCAAGCGGCCTTATGACCGGGCGTTGCGGGCCTCGCAGGGCTTCCGCGAAATGCTGAAGCAGGATCTCGTTGAGAAGCTGAACCTGCTTGACCGTGCGATAGTAGCGTTTCATGAACTGTTCGACGGCGAGCCGGCCGGGGCGGTCTATATAGCCCATCTGCCGGGCCAGGGTTTGCTGGTGATCGAAGAGCAGGCGGTCCTCACGCCGCCGGGCGAGGAGATGGGCGCCACTGCGGGTCTGCCAGAGAAAATTGCGCGCGTCGATGAGCGTACGGTATTCGCGGTCATCGAGGAAACCGACCTTGACCAGGTCATGGAGATCGGAGGAACCGAAGTGGCGTTGCGCGACCCAGCCGATCATATGGATGTCGCGTAGTCCCCCGGGGCCCTCCTTGATGTTGGGCTCCAGGTTATAGCCGGTGTCGTCGTAGCGCGCGCTGCGGGCCCGCTGCTCGGCCAGTTTGGCCTCGAAGAAGCGCGCACTAGGCCAGAGGGCAGGTGAGGCCAGACTATGCACGAGGCGCGCGAGCAGCGCCTCGTCGCCGATCAGTAGGCGCGCCTCCATGAGGTTGGTCATGACCGTGACGTCGGAGCGCGCGACCCGAAGGCAATCGGTGAGCGACCGGACGCTATGCCCCACGGTAAGCCCGATATCCCAGAGAAAGCGCAGAAAGGGCTCGGCGAAGGCGCGGGTCTTGGTGTACCGTGAACTGTCCTGAAGCAGCAGCAGGTCGATATCGGAGGCCGGGTGGAGTTCGCCGCGCCCATAGCCCCCGACCGCGACCAGCGCCACCGACACGCCCTCGGGAAGCAGGGATTCATACTTGATATAGGCCCGGCGCAGGACATCGTCGATCAGCGCCGTGCGCAGGTGGAGGGCCTGGATGCCAAGCCCCCGGCGTCGGCGCGGCAGTTCGGTATCGTGCACCGCGCGCAGGCGCGCGTCCCCGGCCCGCAGGGTCTCACGAAATCGCGCGACGTCGGGATCGGGGGCCGGCATTATGGCCTTGGTCGCCATGGCGCGCCTTTCAGATGATCTCGTCGCGGCGCAGCGTCAGGACTTCATATCCCGAGGGCGTAACCAGCACGGTGTGTTCCCATTGGGCGGAAAGGCCATGGTCCCGGGTGACGACCGTCCAGTTATCCGGAAGCAGCTTCACGCCGGCGCCGCGTTGGTTGATCATAGGCTCAATCGTGAAGATCATGCCCGGCTCCAGGGCAACGCCGGTCCCCGGCCGCCCATAATGCAGGACCTGCGGGTCTTCATGAAAGGCGCGGCCTATGCCGTGTCCGCAGTATTCGCGCACCACGGAGTAGTGCTGGGCCTCGGCATGTGTCTGAATGGCGTGGCCGATGTCGCCCAAATGGATGCCCGGGCGCACGAGCCGTATGCCGCGCAGCAGGCATTCGTAGGTGACCTCGGTCAGGCGGCGGGCGGCGATCGACGGTTCCCCCGCATAGAACATGCGGCTCGTATCGCCATGGTAGCCGTCTTTGATCACGGTGATGTCGATATTGACGATGTCGCCCGGCCGCAATACGCGCTCGCCCGGGATGCCATGACAGACCTGGTGGTTGACGGACGTGCAGATGGAACGCGGGAAGCCCCGGTAATGGAGCGGGGCCGGGACCGCCTTTTGCGTGTTTACGATATAGTCGTGACAGATCTCGTCGAGTTCACCGGTTGTGATGCCGGGGACCACGTGGGGCGCGATCATCTCGAGGACATCGGCGGCCAGCCGTCCGGCGACGCGCATTTTGTGGATTTCGGCTTCGGTCTTGATCGTGATGGGCATCAGGGGTCTTAAGGGAGGTCGGCGATGGGTGTCGGGGTATTGTCCGTTGTCCGGGCCCGGTATTCAACCTGGGGGACTCCTGCCGAGACGTCCTGGTGCGCCCCGCTCTGGTTACGGGGCCCGCGCTCGTGGTAGCATGCGGCCACGCGAGGACCGTCCTCGTGTCCTCAAGTTTTTGAGGCATTATCGCACGCAGGTCGTCACGGCGTTCGGGTGCTGAGGGCCATGGGCCTTGAGTCGGCGACCGGGACCTGCGGTGGACAAACCCGTTGGGAGACATACCATGGCTAGCGTCACAATGCGTGAAATGCTGGAGGCCGGGGTCCATTTCGGACATCAGACCCGCTTCTGGCACCCGAAAATGCGCCCCTATATCTTTGGCGAGCGCAACAATATCCACATCATCAATCTGGAGAAGTCGCTGCCGATGTTGAATGAGGCGGCGGCGTTCGTGCGCAAGTTGGCGGCGAATAAGGGGACCGTCCTTTTCGTCGGCACCAAGCGGCAGGCGGCGGAGATCGTACGTGCCGAGGCCATGCGCGCCGGCAGCCCCTATGTGGATCATCGCTGGCTGGGCGGCATGCTGACGAATTACAAGACCGTGCGCCGCTCCATTGAGCGCTTAAAGCGGCTCGAGGAGCTGCTCGCCGAGGGTGGCGGGGCCGAGAAGATGTCCAAGAAGGAGACGCTCAATCTCGAGCGCGAGCGCGCCAAGCTCGATCGTAGCCTGAGCGGTATCAAAGACATGCCGAGCCTGCCGGACGCGCTGTTTGTGATCGATGTGGGCCATGAATACATTGCCGTAAGCGAGGCCAACAAGCTCAAGATCCCGGTGCTCGCGGTGGTCGACTCCAACTGCAAGACCGACGGCGTAGACTACGTCATACCGGGAAATGATGATGCGAGCCGGGCGATCACCCTGTACGCCCGGGTCATCGCTGATGCGATTCTGGAAGGGCGGGGTTCGGCCGTGATCCTCCCGGATGCGAGCGATGAGGAGTTCGTCGAGGTCAAGGAAGAGCCGGCAACGCGTACGCCGGCGCGCAAGAAATCGGCGGCCGGCTATGCGGGTTATGCCGGCGAGACGGAGGGTGATTCCGATGGGCCTGCGGCAGATACCCGCAAGTCACGCCCCAAGGGTCGGGAAGGGGCCGGGGCGCGGCCCGCGCGCGGCGGCCGGGCCAGGCCGTGACGGCGCAATAACGGACGAAAGAGAGGCGAAAGGGGGGGATACCCCCCTTTTGCATGCGTGCGAGGACAGAATATGGCAATTTCAGCGGCACAAGTGAAGGAACTGCGGGAACGGACCGGCCTGGGCATGATGGAATGCAAGGCGGCGCTCACCGAGACCTCCGGGGATATGGAGGCGGCGATCGATCTTTTGCGCAAGAAGGCCGGCGCCAAGGTCGACAAGAAGGCCCACCGCGTGGCCGCCGAGGGGGCGATCGGGGCCCATGTCGATGCGCGCGGCCAAGTGGGCGCGCTGGTGGAGGTCAATAGCGAGACGGATTTCGTGGCCAAAGACGAGCGCTTTGTGGCCTTCGCCCAGACCCTTGCGGCGCTGGTCGCAGACCATAATCCGGCAAGTGTCGAGGCCTTGTCGGGGATGGCCTACCCGGGCGGCGGCACCGTGGCCGAGGCCCGTGCCGCGCTCATCGCCCAGTTTGGGGAAAACATGACGGTGCGGCGTTTCGTGCGCCTCGATGCCGAAGGCGGCGTGCTCGGATACTACGTGCACGGGCGGCGTATCGGTGTGCTCGTGTCGCTGGTCGGCGGGGGTGCGGCGCTGGCGCGTGATCTTGCTATGCATATCGCCGCGAATAAGCCCGCCTATGTCCGGCCGGAAGAGGTTCCGGCCGATGTCGTGGCCCGTGAAAAGGCGATCTATGTCGCCCAGGCCGAGGGCTCGGGAAAGCCCCCGGAGATTATCGAGAAGATGGTCATGGGCAAGGTCCGGAAGTATCTCGATGACATCACGCTCGTAGGCCAGGCCTTCGTCAAAGACCCCGAGACCACGGTCGCCACGCAGCTGAAGAAGGCCGGGGCCGAGGCCAAGCGCTTCTTCCGCCTCGAGGTGGGGGAAGGGATCGAACGCGAGGCCAGCAACTTCGCGTCGGAAGTGATGTCACAGGTCAAGGGAAGCTGATCCATGGCGCGGTACCGGCGCGTGCTCCTGAAATTGAGTGGCGAGGCCCTGATGGGCGCGGCGGGTTACGGTATCGATCCGGAGATCCTGAAGGCCACGGCCGCAGCGGTCGCCGAGGGCGCTTGCGGCACCGGCATTGCCATCGTGGTCGGTGGCGGGAATATCTTCCGGGGGGTGTCGAGTTCGGCGCGCGACATGGACCGGGCGCAGGCCGACCTCATGGGGATGCTCGCGACCATCATGAACGCGCTGGCACTGGTCGAGGCATTGCGGGCGCGCGGTGTGACCGCCCATGTGCAGTCGGCGCTTGCGGTCGGGACCGCAGTGCCCGCTTTTGACCGGCGCCAGACCCTGGAGTGCCTGGAGCGGGGCGAGGTCGTGGTGTTCGCGGCCGGTACTGGCAACCCGTTTTTTACCACGGATACCGCGGCGAGCCTGCGTGCCCTGGAAGTCGGCGCGGAGATCATGCTGAAGGCCACCAAGGTCGATGGCGTGTATTCAGCGGATCCCAAGAGCGACCCGGGCGCGGTACGCTATCGGCGCCTGGGATATGACGATGTGCTGGCGCGTCGCCTCGGGGTGATGGACGCCACGGCAATCGCACTGTTGCGGGAATTTCGTGTGCCCCTGCGCGTGTTCGATATGACGTCGCCCGGGGCCCTGGCGCGTATTCTCGCTGGCGCCGACGAAGGGACATTAGTCGAGGAAGGAGCGCGGTGTGAGTGAGGATCTCAAAAAAGACGTCCATGCGCGCATGGCCAAGTCCGTCGAGGCCCTGAAGGCCGAGCTCGGCCGGATTCGAACGGGGCGCGCCAATACCGCGCTTCTAGACCATGTCATGGTCGATTACTATGGCACCAAGACGGCCCTCTCGAAGGTCGCCAACATCACTGTGGCCGATGCCCGCAATCTGGTCGTAAGCCCCTGGGAAAAGGGTATGGTCGCGCCCATCGAGCGTGCGATTCTGGAGTCGGGGCTTGGTTTCAACCCGGTGACATCGGGCATGACCATCCGCATTCCCATGCCGCCGCTTACTGAAGAGCGTCGCCGGGAACTCGGCAAGGTGGCGCGCAGCGAGGGCGAGAACGCCAAAATCGCAGTGCGCAACATCCGTCGCGATACGAATAATCATTTGAAGGATCAGGTCAAGAAGAAGCTGCTCCCGGAAGACGAGGAGAAGCGTCTGGTCGAGTCTGTGCAAAAGGCCACCGACCAGTTCATCGCCGAAATCGATAAGCTGGTCGCGGCCAAGGAACATGACATCCTGGAGATCTAACCAGAGGCGCGGAAACGCGCCTATACTCGCGCCATGAAGATGACGGATCAGAGTCCTATAACAGGAGGCGTGCCCGCGCATGTCGCGGTGATCATGGACGGCAATGGCCGCTGGGCCAAGGCGCGCGGACAGGCCCGTATCCAGGGGCATCGCAAGGGCGTGGAGACCGTTCGCGAGCTGGTCGCGTCATGCGCCGAGAAAGGCATCGGGGCGCTTACGCTCTTTGCCTTTAGCAGCGAGAACTGGCGCCGGCCGCGGCTCGAGGTGCGTTTACTGCGCCAGCTGTTCCTGGTAGCGCTCGAGCGCGAGATTGCAAAGCTCCATGATAACGATATCCAGTTCCGCGCCATCGGCGATATCGCCGCTTTCGGGCCCGACATCGCGCGCCGGGTGCGGGAGGCCGAGACGCTGACTGCGGGCAACCGCCGCCTGCGTCTGACCATTGCGGCCAATTATGGCGGGCGGTGGGATATCGCTCAGGCGTGCGCGCGGGTCGCCGAGGAGGTGCGGGCAGGCCGGTTGGCGCCCGGCGAGATCAGCCCTGAGACCTTGGAGCCCTATCTCAGCATGCCCGGCCTGCCGGAGCCCGATCTTTTTATCCGCACCGGCGGTGAACAGCGCATCAGCAATTTCCTGCTCTGGCAGCTCGCGTACACCGAGCTCTATTTTACGCCAGTCCTATGGCCCGACTTTGATCGCAAGCAGTTTGATCTTGCGCTCGCGTCCTTCGCCGGGCGGCAGCGCCGGTTCGGGCGCACGGGGGATCAGGTCGAGGCGGCGTGGCGTGCTTAAGGAGCGGCTGCTGACGGCGCTTCTTGCGGGCGTCGCGCTGCTCGTCGGTCTCTGGTTTCTGAACACCATCGGGGTTGCGGTTTTGTTGGGCGTGGTCACCTTGCTTGCCGCCTTCGAGTGGGCGGCGCTTGTGGGGTTGGGGTCAAGGACCAGGCTTGTATTTGTGGTGCTGATCCTGTTCCTGGGCCTGGCAAGCTTGCGGCTTTCGCTTTCGGCGGTGATCCTGGCGGCGATCGTATGGTGGGTCTGGGCGGCGGGCGAGGTATTCGTGTTTCGTGACCAAGTGAGCCCCTTATGGCGCTATGCGCCGGTGAAATATTTGTCGGGCGCGCTGGTACTGGTGCCGGCTTGGCGTGGATGTGTCGCGCTGAAGTCCCAGGATCCATCGCGACCGGCACTGCTCATCTGGCTGCTCATCATGGTATGGACCGCCGATAGCGTGGCCTACTTTGCCGGGCGCGCCCTGGGTCGCCACCGCCTCGCGCCGCGGGTCAGCCCGGGCAAGAGTGTGGAAGGCGCGCTCGCGGGGATCATGGGGGCGGCGGCGGCCGGCGGTATCGGCGCCCTCTGGGTGGGGGTTTCAGGGCTTACCGTGGGGACCGGTCTTGTATTAGGCGTGGCCATCGCCATGGCCTCGATCGTAGGCGACCTGCTCGAAAGCAAGGCCAAGCGCTTGGCGGCGGTCAAGGATTCGGGGCGGCTGTTGCCAGGCCACGGGGGCATTTTGGATCGTATTGACGCCTTGACGGCGGCGATCCCACTATTCGTTTGGACCATGCGCTACCTGGGGGTTCGATGAGGCAAGAGGGGCATCCGGGGCGCGAGACCGTTCAGGGCCTGGCGGTATTAGGGGCCACTGGCTCCATAGGGGTCAGTACCCTAAAGGTCGTGGCGCTGCACCCGGAGCGTTTCCGGGTCGTGGCCTTGAGCGCCTACGGGCGTGCCGAGGAGCTGCGGGCCTTGTGCGAGACATGGCGCCCGGCGCTCGCGGCCATCCACACGCCGGAGGCGGCGCGCCAGATCGCGCAGTCGCTGGCCGATGGTCATACCGAAGTGCTGTCGGGACCCGCCGCGCTCGAGCGGCTGGTCTGCGATCCGCGCGTGACCACCGTGGTGTGCGGTATCGTCGGGGCTGCGGGCCTCAAGTCGGCATGGGCGGCGGTGGCCGCTGGCAAGCGCGTGTTGTTTGCCAACAAGGAACCGCTGGTCATGTCCGGCCATCTGCTGATGGCCCTGGCGCGGCGCAGTGGCGCGCAACTCCTGCCGCTCGATAGCGAGCATAATGCGGTTTTTCAATGCCTGCCCCAGGCGCGCGCAGGGTTGGGTACGGCCGGGGTGCGGCGCATCGTGCTCACCTGTTCAGGGGGCCCGTTTCGTACGACGCCGGCTAGCGAGTTCGCCACCATAACCCCCGAGCAGGCCTGCGCCCATCCACGCTGGAGCATGGGCCGCAAGATCTCGGTGGATTCGGCCACCCTGATGAATAAGGGCCTGGAGCTGATCGAGGCCTGCCGGTTGTTCGAGGCCACACCTGATCAGGTCGATGTCGTCATTCATCCGCAAAGCATCATTCATTCGCTGGTGGAATATGTCGATGGCTCCACGCTCGCGCAGCTTGGCAATCCTGACATGCGTACCCCCATTGCCCATGCCCTGGCATTTCCCGATCGTATCGAGGCCGGGGTCGCGCGCCTCGATCTATCGGCTGTGGGCCGGCTGGACTTCGAGGCCCCGGACGAGGATCGTTTCCCGTGCCTTCGGCTTGCACGCGAGGCCGCGGTATCCGGCGCCAGTGCCCCCACGGTTTTGAACGCCGCCAACGAGGTCGCAGTCGAGGCCTTCCTCGCGCGAAATCTGCCGTTCGCCGCCATTCCCCATGTCATAGAATCGGTCCTCGAGGCGCGGGCCGTGGTGCCGGCCGAGAGTATCGAGGCCATACTGGAAGAGGATCGCTTGGCTCGAGAGTGTGCGCGCCGGATCATCGACGGGTATCGCGCAAAGGGGGTTTCGGCGTGTTGACGGAAATCGGCTATAGCCTGCTTGGTTTCGTGCTCGCCATTGGCATCCTGATTGTGGTGCATGAGTTCGGGCACTTCATCGTGGCACGCAGCCTCGGGGTCAAGGTACTGCGGTTTTCCGTGGGGTTCGGCAAGCCGATCTTTCTGCGCCGCGCGGGCGCCGATGCCACGGAATACGTGCTGGCGGCGGTGCCGCTGGGCGGCTATGTGAAGATGCTAGACGAGAATGAAGGGGAGGTGGCGCCGGCCGAGCTCCACCGGGCATTCAATCGTCAGCCCTTATGGAAGCGGACCGCCATCGTGCTGGCCGGCCCCGGATTCAATTTCTTGTTTGCGATCCTGGCCTACTGGGTCGTATTCGTCACTGGTGTCCCCGGTCTCAAGCCCATCATCGGCAAGGTCGTACCGCATTCGCCGGCACAGGCGGCCGGTCTGCGCGCAGGCGATCTGATCACGCGTATCAATGGCCGGCGTGTGCAGAGCTTCGGACAGGATCGGTTATATCTCTTTCAGGAGGCCCTGGAACACGCCAAGGTGCGCGTGCAGGTGCTCACCAAAAGCGGTCATAAGCGTCTCTTGATCCTCAATCTGCACAATGTTCATGCGCGTGAGCTTGGCGCGGGTCACCTGGGCGCGGCGCTCGGGATCAGCGGTTGGCAGCCCAAGCTTGTACCGCGCATCGCCGAGGTCGAGGCGCATACACCGGCTGCTCGCGGGGGATTGCGGGTGGGGGACCTCATTACACGCATCGGCGCGCAGACGATTACCAATTGGGCGGAGGTTGCGCGTATCGTGCGCGCCCACCCCCTTAAGCCCTTGCGATTTGATGTGCGTCATCATGGGCATGTGCGGCAATTGATCATCACGCCGAAAGCCGTTAAGGTGGGCCCTAAGCGCATAGGCCAGATTGGTGCGGGGATCCGTGTTCCCACGTTACCGCCGGGCCTGCAGGTTGTGGTGCGATTGGGTCCGTTGGCAGCATTCAAGACCGCCTTGGATGATACGTGGCTCATGACGCGCCTGACCGTCGAGATGCTAGGCAAGATGTTGATGTTGGAGGTCTCGCCGAAGGGTATCAGCGGTCCTATCACGATCGCGCAGTACGCGGGCTATTCGGTACAGGTGGGTTTCACAAGCTTCCTGATGTTTCTCGGGGTCGTCAGCATCAGTCTCGGGGTCCTGAACCTGATGCCGGTGCCCATCCTTGATGGGGGGCATGTGTTGTTCTATGTGATCGAGTGGGTCAAGGGAGGACCCATCTCCGAGAAGGTGGTTGGGTGGGGACAACGGGTCGGCGTGACCTTATTGTTGGGGCTCATGGTGCTCGCCTTCTATAACGACATTACACGCATTCTGGGATAAGAAAAGAGGCGGGCTTCACGCAATGAATAAATGGTTGACGGCGCTCTGTCTGACGGGCGCGCTCATGGGAGAGGCCCAGGCTGCTCCCTTTGTGATCTCTCATATCGAAGTCACGGGCCTAAAGCGTATTTCGCTCGCCACGGTCATGACCTATCTCCCGTTACGGGTCGGTGAGACGCTGACTGGCTCGCGTGCCGAACGCGCCATTCAGACCCTGTTTAAAACCGGGTTCTTTCGCGATGTGAAGCTCATGGAGCAGGGTGATACGCTGATCGTGGCGGTGAGCGAGCGCCCGGCGATCGCGCGCATTACGATTACCGGGACGCATGTCATAAAACCCAAGAAGCTGCTGAAATCCCTGGCGGAGATGGGATTTGCAAAGGGGCGCGTGTTCAACCGCGCGTTGCTGCGCGAGACCAAGGAGGCGCTGCGGCGCCAGTACTTCAATCGCGGATATTACGCGGTGCGCGTGGTGACAGCCGTCAAGCCATTGCCGCGCGACCGGGTGGCTGTGAGTATCGGGGTGACCGAGGGCAAGATCGCGCGCATCAAGCAGATCACCATCGTCGGCAACCATCGATTCAAGGAGGGCCGCCTCCTCGGCCGCTTCAAGCTCGGCCCCCCGAATCTGTTTAGCTTTTTCACCGGTAATGACCACTACTCGCGCCAGAAGCTCGAGGCTGACCTCGAGAACCTGCAGAATTTCTATCTAAACCGCGGATATCTGCGATTTCGGCTGCTGTCGACAGTCGTTGCCATCACGCCCGACAAAGACTGGATTTATGTGACCGAGAATGTGCGCGAGGGCCATGTCTACCGCATCTCGCACTTGAGTTTCGCCGGGCATGAGGTGCTGGCACCCGCCATGCTCGCGCACCTCATGCGCATAAAGGCAGGCCAGGTCTTTTCGCGCGAGCGGATCGTCAAAGGTACGCACCGCATTACCACCAAGCTTGGCAACCGCGGCTATGCGTTCGCGAATGTGCGCGTGGTACCGAAGGTGAACCGCAAGGATCACACCATTGCGCTGACGTTTTTCGTGAAACCTGGCCAACGGGTGTATGTCCGCGAGATCCGATTCTTTGGAAACACCGTTACGCAAGATGCGGTATTGCGCCGGGCCATGCGCCAATACGAGGGCGCATGGTTTTCCGCAAAGCGCATCAAGCAATCGGTGACGATGATAAGGCGGCTTGGGTTTTTCACAGACGTGCGCGTCACCACACCGCCGGTCTCCGGGCATCCCAATGAGGTGGACGTCGATGTGCATGTCAAGGAGCGCCCCACCGGGAGCATCACCGCGGGTCTCGGGTATTCCGACCTCTACGGCATTTTTATCAACGGGTCTGTGACCTACCAGGATGTCCTCGGCACCGGCAGGCAGGTCTCGGTGACGGCCGATACGTCGGTGGCCTATAAAGATATCAACCTGACCTACGTCAATCCGTATTACACCAGTTCCGGAATCAGCCGCGGGTTCAATATCTACGACAGCTCGTTTAACGCCGCGGCCGCCTATACCGCCGCCTATAACGAGAGCACGGTCGGGGCGGGGGTATTCTATGGGATCCCGATCGGCGTCAATCGCGCCATCAATATCGGGCTTGCGGTCGAGCGGGTCAATATCGGCGTCAACTCGACCAGTGCCTATGTGGCGCAGCAGTTTGTGGCCAATCACGGGTCGATCAACGATATCATCAAGGCGACGTTCGGCTGGTCACGCAATACCTTGAACAACGCCATCTTCCCCACGAGCGGGACCTACCAGCAGCTGAGCGGGGAGATCGGCCTGCCGGGCGGTAGCCTCGAGTATTACCGCATGTCGTATCTGGCGAGTGTGTTTTTCCCGTTCGGGCGCCAATACAGCCTGAAGCTGAGCAACGAATGGAGTTACGGAAACGGCTACGGGAATACGCATAGCCTGCCGTTTTTCAAGAACTTTTATGCTGGTGGCGCCCAATCCGTGCGGGGCTATCAAAACGAATCCCTGGGTCCGCGCGACATCCTGCCGCCCTACGATCCGATCGGCGGCAACAAGCGCGTGCTGGCGAGCGCGGAGTTCTTTTTCCCGGTGCCCGGCACGAGTCCGCACAACCGCTCCATGCGCCTGTCGACGTTCATAGATGCCGGTCAGGTGTACGGCCCGGGCCAGCGCATCGATTTCAGCCAGATCCGCACCTCATTTGGCATAGCTTTCGACTGGTTCTCGCCGATTGCGCCGCTTAGCATTAGTATTGCCCGGCCGCTCAACGCCCAACCGGGCGACCAGACCCGCGCTGTCCAGTTTACCTTGGGCACGCTCTTTATGTATTAGATGCACTAGCGGGAAGCGGCGCCGGTGACTAGGCTTCGAAACGGGAAGGCGGGCGGAGGCGGGCGCGACCCGGGCAGACATGGCGTATACATTACGGGAATTGGCGGACGCGGTTGGGGCGACGTTGCGCGGGAAGGGGGAGGCCGAGATCGACGCCGTGGCGCCGCTCGATCGTGCCGGTCCCCGGCACGTGGCCTATTGCGCGCAGGCGCGCTATCGCGGGTTGATTGCGAAAAGCCAGGCCGGCGCCCTGATTCTCCACCCCGATGACGGCGATGTGTTCCCGGGGAATCGGCTTTTGTGCGATGATCCGCGGGGCGCCTTCGCGCGTATCGCCCGCCTGCTTCATCCCCCGGGGGCCATTGAGCCGGGCCGCCATCCAAGCGCCGTCATTCACGAAAGCGCCGACGTGGCCGATAGTGCGAGCGTCGGGCCGCACGCGGTGATCGAGGCGCATGCGCGTGTCGGACATCGGGTATTCATCGGCCCGGGGGCGGTCGTGGGCGAGGGTTGTGTCGTGGGGGCGGGCACGCGTATAGAGGCGCGTGCCGTGATCATGCGCGATTGCGTGATAGGCGAGCGCTGCGTGATATCGCCGGGTGCCGTGATAGGCGGCGAGGGGTTTGGGTATGCCCGTGATGCGCAGGGGCGCTGGCTCAAGGTGCCGCAACTCGGGCGCGTGGTCATAGGCAACGATGTCGATATCGGGGCCAATACGACGATAGACCGCGGGGCATTGGGAGATACCGTGATCGCAGATGGCGTAAAGCTCGATAACCTGATTCAGATCGCTCATAACGTGCAAGTGGGTGAACATACGGCGATGGCCGGGTGTGTGGGCGTCGCCGGGAGCGCGGTCATCGGCAAGCGTTGCCTCATAGCGGGGGGGGCGGGAATCATGGGACATATCACCGTCGGGGACGACGTCGAGGTGACGGCCATGTCCTTTCTTAAGAGTTCGGTGACAGGTCCAGGGCGGTACTCTTCGAGCCTGCCCGCGGCCGATGCCGATCTGTGGGCGCGCAATCTGGGGCGTTTTCGCCACCTGGATGAATTGGCACGGCGCCTGCGCCGTGTCGAGCACATGATAAAGCAGATCTTGTCAGGGGGAAGACATTGAATACGTTTGACATTCAAGAGGTGTTGAAGCACCTCCCGCACCGCTACCCCTTTCTCTTGGTCGACCGGGTACTGCACTGTGTCCCCAACGAGTCGCTGGTAGCCATCAAGAACGTCACGATCAACGAGCCGTTCTTTCAGGGGCATTTTCCCGAGTATCCGGTCATGCCGGGCGTGATGGTGATCGAGGCCATGGCCCAGGCCTGCGCCATTTTATCATTTAGGACGCTCGGCAAGCTGCCGGCCGATGGCGGCATCTACCTGTTTGTGGGAATCGACAAGGCGCGCTTCAAGCGACAAGTGGGGCCGGGCGACCAGCTGCGGCTTGATGTCAAGCTTACGCGCAAGATGCAGAGCATATGGCGTTTCGAGGCAACGGCTACGGTGGATGAGGCCGTATGCTCGACGGCCGAGCTCATGTGCACCTATAAGGAGATGGCATGATTCACCCGCACGCTCTCGTTGATCCGCGGGCGGAGATCGGCGCCGGTGTCGAGATCGGGCCGTTTACCGTCATTGGACCCGAGGTAGTGATCGGAGCGGGGACGTGGATAGGGCCGCATGTCGTGATTCAGGGGCCGACGAGGATAGGCTGTGACAACAAGATCTTTCAATTCGCCTCGCTCGGGGAGGTGCCGCAGGACCTGAAGTACCGCGGCGAGCGCACAACCCTTGAGATCGGCGATCGCAACGTGTTTCGGGAGTTTTGTACGGTCAATCGTGGCACGGGCGGCGGCGGCGGCGTCACGAGCATCGGCCACGACAATTTGTTCATGGCCTATGTGCATATCGCCCACGACTGCCGGATTGCCGATCATACGGTATTTGCCAATTGCGCAAGCCTTGCCGGGCATGTGTATGTCGGGAGCCATGCGGTGCTGGGTGGATTTACCGGCATCCACCAGTTTTGCCGGGTCGGGGATCATTGCATGACCGGGGCCGCCACCGTGGCGGTCCAGGACATCCCGCCCTATGTGCTCACGGCCGGCAATTCGGCGCGCCCCTATGGAATCAACGTGACCGGCCTAAAGCGCAGGGGCTTTCCCGCGGAGCGCATCCATGCCTTGAAAAAGGCCTACAAGATCATTTACAAATCGGGGCTAAGGCTCGATGAGGCGATTGCCAGGATCGAGGAGCTGGCGCCCGAGTACCCGGATCTTGATGTCATGGTGCGCTTCCTTAAGATCGAGGGCCGGGGCATCATCCGATAATGGTCCTGCGCGTGGGCATTGTGGCCGGCGAGGCGTCGGGCGATATGCTCGGCGCGGGGCTCATGAGGGCGATGAAGGCGGCCACGCCCTGCGTTTTTGAGGGCATATGCGGGCCGGCGATGATCGCTCAAGGGGGCGTGAGCCAGTTTCCCATGGAGGCTTTATCGGTCATGGGTATCTCGGAGGTAGTCGGCCGCCTGGGGGAACTCATGCGGATCCGCCGCGAACTCATCGCGTACTTTCGCAAGGTGCGCCCGGATGTCATGATCGGGATCGACGCGCCGGATTTCACCCTGGCGCTCGAACGGGCATTGAAGCGAGACGGCATTCCCGCGGTGCATTACGTGAGTCCGACCGTGTGGGCGTGGCGGCGCTACCGGGTGCGTACCGTGGCGGCGAGCACCGACCGATTGCTGACGCTGTTTCCCTTCGAGCCCGGCTATTACGCCGGCAAGGCCGATGCCGTATTCGTGGGCCATCCGCTGGCAGACGCCATAGAGGCAGAGCCTTCCGCGCGCAAGGCGCGCGCTGAATTGCGCATGGAGGGCGAAGGGCCGGTGATCGCGCTGCTCCCCGGAAGCCGGGTGACTGAACTGCATGCCCATGCCGCGCTGTTCGTAAAGACCGCGCAGCGTCTGGCGCTCCGTTACCCCGAATGCCGGTTTATCGCGCCGTTTGTCAATCGCGAGACCCTTGCCATCTTCGATGCCGCCCTGACCGAGCATAAGGCCTTCGACCTGCCGATCACGCGCATTCACGGCCATGCCCGACTGGCGATGGCCGCCGCCGACGTCGTGCTGGTAGCCTCCGGGACGGCCACCCTGGAGGCCGCCCTGATCGGGCGCCCCATGGCCGTGGTGTACCGGCTTTCGCCCATGACGTATTGGTTCGCGCGTCTGTTGACGCATACCCGATACGTATCGTTGCCGAACCTGCTCCTTGGGCGCGGCGTGGTGCCGGAGCTTTTGCAGGATGCGGCGACCGCCGACGGTCTGGTGGGTGTCACAGACGAGCTTTTGCGCAGTCCCGAGCGCCGGTCGGAGATGATAGAGGCGTTTGCCGAGCTGCGCGAGCAGTTGGGGCGCGGCGCGAATGAGCGCGCGGCATCGGCGGTCCTGGAATTGGTGCGCGCGCGGTCCAAGACACCGGCGGCCCTGTCATGCGCATCGTAGCGGGCATCGACGAGGTGGGCATGGGCCCGCTCGCCGGGCCGGTGGTGGCGGCAGCCGTGGTTCTGGGCCCGCGGCATGGGCTTTCCGGCCTTAGGGATTCGAAACAGTTGACGGAACGCGGGCGCGAGCGCTTGGCAGGGGAGATCCGTGCGCGCGCCCAGGCCTGGGCGCTGGGTCGGGCGGAGGCCGCCGAGGTGGACCGCCTGAATGTCCTGCGGGCGGCCTGGCTTGCCATGCGCCGGGCCGTCGATAACCTCACCTTGACCCTGGATCTGGCCCTGGTAGACGGCGTGCATGTGCCGGCCCTGCCGTGCCCGGCGCGTGCCATCGTGCGCGGGGATGCCCGCGTGCCCATGATCTCCGCGGCATCGATCATAGCCAAGGTCGCGCGCGATGCCGAGATGCGCAATTGGGATGCGGTCTACCCGGAATATGGCTTTGCGGCGCACAAGGGCTATGGGACCGCCCGCCATCTCGAGGCCTTGGCGCGTCTGGGCGCATGTCCGTTGCATCGCGTGAGTTTCGCGCCCGTGCGCGATGCGCGCCGCGGGCCCTAAGGGAGGGCGGGCATGAAGAGCTTCGTCCACCTCCGTGTCCATTCCGAGTATTCCCTCGCCGATGGCCTGCTGCGCCTAGACGAGCTGGTGGCGGCCTGCCATGACAAGGGCATGCCGGCGGTCGCCGTGACCGATCTCGCCAATCTCTTTGGGATGGTGAAATTTTACAACAAGGCGGTCGCGGCCGGGATCAAGCCCATCATCGGGGCCGATGTCTTCGTGCGCAGCGATGACCCGCAGCGGCCCTATCGTGCCGCATTGCTGTGCCAGAACCTCACCGGGTACCGCAATCTGAGCCGGCTCTTGACGCGCGCCTACAGCGAGGGCCAGGGGGGCGGTTGCGCGTGTCTCGAGCGGGCATGGCTCGAGGGGCACTGTGACGGCCTGATCGCCTTGTCGGGGGGGCAGGATGGTGATATCGGACAGTTTTTGATCGGCAATCACAAAGACCAAGCCTATGCCGCGGCGCGCGCCTGGGGGGGGCTGTTTCCGGGGCGGTTTTATGTCGAGGTGCAGCGCAATGGCCGGCCGTGGCAGGAGGAGTACAATGCGCGCGCCGTGGGCCTGGCCCGCGACTTGAAGCTCCCGCTGGTGGCCACTCACGATGTGCGCTTCCTCGCGCCGGAGGACTTCGAGGCCCACGAGATCCGGGTATGTATCCACGAGGGCCGCACCCTCGCCGATCCGAGGCGTCCGCGTCATTACACCGATCGCCAGTACCTGAAAAGCCCAGCCGAGATGGCGGCACTGTTCGCAGACCTTCCGGATGCCCTCGACAATACCATCGAGATCGCCCGGCGCTGCACGGTCGAGTTGCGTTTCGGAGACTATTATCTGCCCAGGTTCCCGGTCCCCGAGGGCGCCTCGGTCGACGGCCTCTTGCGCGACGATGCCCTGTCCGGGCTTACCCGGCGCATGGCGCGATTCCCCATCGAGGAGCGCGCCGTTCGCGAGGCGGCTTATCGCGAGCGGTTGGATCTTGAGCTTTCGGTCATTGGCAAGATGGGGTTCTCCGGATATTTCCTGATCGTCGCCGACTTTATCTCCTGGGCGCGGAATAATGGCGTGCCGGTCGGCCCCGGGCGCGGCTCGGGGGCGGGGTCGCTCGTGGCCTATGCCCTCGGGATCACCGAGCTCGATCCCATAGAATACGACCTGCTATTCGAGCGTTTCCTGAATCCGGAACGCGTATCCTTGCCCGATTTCGACGTGGACTTCTGCATGGATGGACGCGATCGGGTCATAGAATACGTCACCGAGCGCTATGGCTCCGACAAGGTTTCGCAGATCATCACGTTTGGCACCATGGCCGCCAAGGCCGTTGTGCGGGATGTCGGGCGGGTCCTGGACCATCCCTATGGCTTCGTCGACAAGCTTGCCAAGCTCATCCCGCATGATCTCGGCATTACGCTAGACGAGGCGATTGCGCAGGAAGCGGCCCTGAAAGAGCGTTATGAGCAGGAGGAGGATGTGCGCGCGCTGCTCGATGCTGCGCGCAAGCTCGAAGGATTGTCGCGCAATGCCGGCAAGCACGCCGGTGGTGTTGTCATAGCGCCCAGCGCACTGACAGACTTCATGCCGCTTTACTGCGAAGCGGGCAGCAACCAGTTCGTGACTCAGCTCGACAAGGATGATGTCGAGGCCTTGGGGCTCGTCAAGTTCGATTTTCTCGGGTTGAGGACGCTCACCATCATCGCCAAGGCGGTGGCCATGATAGACCGCCGCCGCGCCCAGCAGGGCCTGGGGCCGCTCGCCATAGAATCTCTGCCGATAGACGATGCGCAGGCCTTTAGCCTCTTGAAGCGCTGCCGGACGACGGCCCTTTTTCAGCTGGAGTCGCGCGGCATGAAGGATCTGATCCAGCGCCTGCAGCCCGACCGCTTCGAGGATGTGGTGGCGCTGGTGGCGCTCTTTCGCCCGGGCCCCCTGCAGTCGGGCATGGTCGATGACTTCATCAACCGCAAACATGGGCGCGCGCGCATCGAATACCCGCACGAGGCGCTGGCACCAATCTTAAAGCCCACCTACGGCGTCATTCTCTATCAGGAACAGGTGATGCAGATCGCCCAGGTCCTGGCCGGCTACAGTCTCGGCAAGGCTGATCTGCTGCGCCGCGCGATGGGCAAGAAAAAGCCCGAGGAGATGGCCAAGCAGCGCGAGGGTTTTGTCGAGGGCGCACGGGTGCGTGGGTGCGACCCGCGTCTCGCTACCGCCATCTTCAATCTCATAGAAAAGTTCGCGGGCTATGGCTTTAACCGCTCGCATTCGGCCGCTTATGCGCTCTTGTCCTATCAGACCGCCTGGCTCAAGGCCCACCACCCCGCCGAATTCATGGCCGGCGTCTTGTCGGCGGATATGGACAAGACCGACAAGGTCGTCACCATGATTGCGGAATGCCGGGAAATGGGCATTACGGTCCTTCCGCCTGATATCAATCGCTGTGATTACGAGTTCGTGCCCATCGATGACCATACGATCCTCTATGGGCTTGGTGCCATAAAGGGTCTGGGGGAGGGCGCGGTGGAGGCGGTCCTCGCGGCCCGCGGCACGGTGCCATTTACCGATTTGTTCGATCTATGCCGCAGGGTCGTGGATAGACGGATCAACCGCCGCGCCTATGAGTGCCTGATCTCGGCCGGGGCCTGTGATGCCCTGGGGCCTCATAGGGCCGCGTTGATGGCATCACTGGAGATCGCGCTCGCCAATGCCGAGCAGCATGGGCGCAATGCCGCGGTGGGCCAGGATGATCTGTTTGGTGATGCGGTGGCGTTCACGCCGGATTTCGTGACGATCGAGCCGTGGGGCCTGGAAAGGCGCCTGGAGGCCGAAAAAGAAACCCTGGGTCTCTATCTTACGGGGCACCCCATAGATCGGTACGCCTCGGAGCTCAGGCGGATCACGAAGACCACCATCGCCGATCTCCGGCCCACCGAGAATGGTTCTATCATGGTCGGGGGCCTGGTCGTGGCCTTGCGCGTCATTAACACCCGGCGCGGCGATCGCATGGCATTTGTCACCCTCGATGACCGCACCGGACGGATTGATCTCGCGATGTTTGGCGAGATCTACCAGCGTTACCGCGAGCGCGTCGTCAAAGACGCCCTTGTCATCGTCAAAGGTGGCGTGAGCACAGACGACTACTCGGGTGGCTTCAAAATGACCGCCGAGGCCATCTATAATATCGACGAGGCGCGTGCGGCGTTTGCCACCCGACTCGTCATGGATGTCGACCATGGCCGGTGCGACGACGGCTTTGTCGACGGCCTGCGCGAGATCCTGGGACCGGCGCGCGCGGGAAATTGCCCGGTCACGGTGCATTATCATCGCCCTGAGGGCGTAGTGGATGTGGTATTTGGCGAGGAGTGGCGGATCACCCCTAATGAGGCGGTCATGCGCAAGCTCGATGCGTTTGTGCCGGAAGGCCATGCGCGCCTCGTCTATCAGGATGGATAGGGCATGAATCAAAATTACCTCGATTTCGAACAGTCGATAGCCGATCTCGAGGCCAAGATCGACGCCTTGCGGTTCCTGGATTCGAGTTCGGGCGTCAATATCAACGAGGAGATCGCGCGGCTGCGGGCCAAGAGCCACCGCCTGACCCAGTCGATCTTCGCCTCGCTTACAGCCTGGCAGGTATCGCAGCTTGCGCGCCACCCGCAGCGCCCCTATGCCCTCGATTATATTTCACGGATATTCCAGGACTTCGAGGAGCTGCATGGCGACAGGCTTTTTTCCGATGATCCGGCTATCGTCAGCGGAGTCGCCCGCCTCGAAGGCACGCCGGTGGCGGTCATAGGCCATCAAAAAGGCCGGGACACACGCGAAAAGGTCCGGCGCAATTTTGGAATGCCGCGGCCGGAGGGTTACCGCAAGGCCCTGCGGGTCATGCGGTTGGCCGAGCGGTTTCGCATGCCGCTCGTGACCCTGATAGACACCATGGGCGCCTATCCGGGCGTGGGCGCCGAGGAGCGGGGCCAAAGCGAGGCCATAGCCCGCAATCTCTTTGTGATGGCCGCCCTAAAGACCCCCATTGTAAGCGCGGTCATCGGCGAGGGCGGGTCGGGCGGGGCGCTTGCCATTGGCGTCTGTGACCATATGCTGATGCTCCAGTATTCGACCTATTCGGTGATCAGCCCCGAAGGTTGCGCATCGATACTCTGGAAGAGCGCCGATAAGGCGACGCTGGCCGCCGAGGCCCTGGGGATCACAGCCGAGAGCCTAAAGCGCCTGGGGCTCATTGACGAGATCATAGCCGAGCCGCTCGGCGGCGCTCATCGCGACTATGATGGCGCGGCCAACGGTCTAAAGGAGGCCCTGCGGCGCGCGGTATCCGATCTTGCGTCGTTGCCCATGGATGATCTGCTCACGCGCCGGAAGCTTCGCCTGCGCCAGTACGGACATTTTGAAGAACGTTAAATTCTCTTCCGAATATGTGGCGCGGGCACTCGGCAGGCTCGGGGTGGACGCATCGGACGAAATTCTCATAGCGGTAAGTGGCGGCACAGACTCGCTTGCGCTGCTGCATGCCGTATGCGGTCTTGGATGGAGTTTTGTGCGCGCCGTCCATATCAATCATGGCCTGCAGCCGCAGGCCGGCGCGTGGGGTAGGCAGGTGTGCGATGCCGCGGCGGCGATGGGCGTGCCGTGCGAGGTCGTGGCGGTGACCGTGGTGCGCACCAAAAGCGGACCGGAGGCTGATGCACGCGCGGCCCGCTACCGGGCGCTGGCCGCTTATATGCGCCCCCGGGAGGTCGTGATGACGGCGCATCATGCCAACGATCAGGCCGAGACCGTGCTTTTGCGCCTGATGCGCGGAACGGGACCCGCCGGGCTTTCCGGCATGGCGGCCATCCGCCCGTTTGGGGCCGGACGGCTGGCGCGACCCGTGCTTGACCTGCCCAAGGCCGCGCTCGTGGCCTACGCGGCCCGGCATGCATTGGCCGCAGTCCAGGACCCCAGCAATGACGATAGGCGGTATGCCCGCAACTATGTCCGGCATGTATTGATACCGGCTATCACCGCGCGCTGGCCGCAGGGGCTTTACGCCATAAACCGCGCGGCCCGCCACGCGCGTGCCGATACCGACCTGCTTTCTCAGTATGTGGCACGCGATGTGGCGGCGTGTACGGCCCCCGGCGGGGCCTTGCAGCTGCCGGCGCTGCGTGCGCTCGGATCCGCGGTCCAGGGACCGGTTGTGCGCGCGTGGCTGGCCGGACGGGGAGGACCGCCTATGAGTGAGGCCAAGGTCGCCGAGGTGCTCTCGGCGCTCGCCGTGGTTCCCCGAAGTCGCCGACAAGTGTTACGCTTGGGACCGGCGGGGGCCTTGCTCCGTTACCGCGACCAGGTGGTCTGGGAGCCAGGGGCCGAGGTGGCCCCTGGGGGCCCTGTGCGTGAGGTCTGGGCGCCGCCCTTTGCCGATCTGGCATTAGGCGACGGGCGGCGCTTGCGGGCGCTCGCGGGCCTAGGGCAAGGTATCGCGGTCTCGCGCATCGCAGGCGGTCCGCTTACGGTGGCGACCCGGACCTTTGGACAAAAGGTCTTTGTGCCCGGCCGGGGTCACCGGGATGTGAAGCGGCTTTTGCAGGAGATGGGTATCGCCCCATGGGACAGGCCGCGTGTCATCTTGATATGCGCAGGCGAGGTCTTGATCGCAGTCGCTGACCATTGGGTGTGCGCGCCGTGGCAGGCGCGGCCGGATGAACCGGGTCTTGTCTTTCATATCGAGTCGTGACGGGCTGATCGAGGAGGTTATGCCAAGTGGGACCAACTGACAGCGGTAACGGCCGGACTGGGCTTGCGCGCACCGCGCCTGGGCGGTTGTGATGACCAAGTTCATATTCGTGACCGGTGGCGTGGTCTCTTCGCTCGGCAAGGGCATAGCGGCGGCGTCGCTCGGGGCCCTGCTCGAGGCCCGTGGGCTGCGTGTGACCTTGCTAAAACTCGATCCTTATATCAATGTCGATCCGGGGACTATGAGCCCCTACCAGCACGGCGAGGTGTTCGTGACCGAAGACGGCGCCGAGACCGATCTCGATCTCGGGCATTACGAGCGTTTCGTGCGCACGACCATGACCCGTGACAACAATTTCACCACCGGGCGCATTTACGAGAATGTGATTCGCAAGGAGCGCCGCGGGGATTATCTCGGCGCGACCGTCCAGGTCATCCCGCATATCACAGACGAGATCAAGCGCTGCATCGTTCGGGGCGCGGGCGACGCGGATGTGGCGATGGTCGAGATCGGCGGTACGGTGGGAGATATCGAATCGTTGCCGTTTCTTGAGGCCATACGCCAGATGGGCGTGGAATACGGGCGCCAGCATGTGGTCTACATGCATCTTACGCTGGTGCCGTTTATCAAGGCCTCGGGGGAGATCAAGACCAAGCCCACTCAGCATTCGGTAAAGGAATTGCGCGGTATCGGCATTCAGCCGGACGTGCTCTTATGCCGCGCGGACCGCAGGCTGCCGGATGATGAGCGGCAAAAGATCGCGCTTTTCACCAATGTCCCGGCGCGCGCCGTGATCTCGGCGATCGATGTCGACAATATTTACCGCATACCCGAGATCCTTCACGACCAGGGCCTCGACGATATCGTAGTCGAGCAGCTGCATCTCAAGACCAAGGCCATCGATCTCGGGCAGTGGCGGGCGGTCAATGACGCCCTCGAGCACCCCCAGGGGGTGGTCGATATCGCGATCGTGGGCAAGTATGTCCATCTGACGGAATCTTATAAATCCCTGTCCGAGGCCCTGACGCACGCCGGCCTGCATACGCGCCTTAAGGTGCGCATCCATTACATCGATTCCGAGGCCCTGGAGCGCGACGGCGTCGATGGTCTCGCGGCCTACGATGCGATCCTGGTGCCCGGGGGCTTTGGCGGGCGCGGCACGGAGGGCAAGATCGCCGCCGTGCGCTATGCCCGCGAGCACGCCGTGCCTTACCTCGGCATCTGCTTAGGGATGCAGATCGCGGTCATCGAGTTTGCGCGCAACAAGGTCGGCCTTACCGGGGCGCATAGCACGGAATTCGACCCCAAGACCCCACATCCGGTCATCGCCCTCATCACCGAATGGACGGGTAGCCAGGGGCAGCGTGAGGTGCGCACCGAGGGCGCCGATCTCGGCGGCAGCATGCGTCTTGGCGGACAGCGCTGCGAGTTCGCCGCGGGCAGCCGGGTCGCGGAGATATACGGGGGCGCCGGCGTGCTCGAGCGCCATCGCCATCGCTATGAGGTCAACAATACCTATCGCGAGCGGCTTTCTGCGAGCGGTCTGCGCATCTCCGGCACATCGCCCGATCAGGCGCTCGTGGAGATCGTCGAGCTTTCGGACCATCCGTGGTTCATAGGGGTCCAGTTCCATCCGGAGTTTACATCGACCCCGCGTGATGGCCATCCGCTGTTTCGCAGCTTCATCGAGGCGGCGCGTGCGCACCGTGCGCTCGTCTCGGCGCGCAAGGCCCAATCGGCATGAATCTTTGCGGTTTTGAGGTGGGTCTGGACCGGCCGCTCTTTCTGATCGCAGGGCCCTGTGTGATCGAATCGCGATCGTTGGCGCTTGAGACGGCGCACGCACTGAAGGAGTTGACCGCGCGCCTGTCCGTCCCCTTCATTTATAAGTCCTCGTTCGATAAGGCCAATCGCAGCTCGCATGCCTCGTTTCGCGGGCTCGGGCGCGAGGCCGGGCTTGCGATCCTGGCGGAGGTGCGCGACACGGTGGGGGTGCCCGTGCTGACCGATGTCCATGATATCCCGGAGATACCGGATGTGGCCGCGGTCGCAGACGTCCTGCAGACGCCGGCGTTTCTGTGCCGGCAGACGGACTTCATTCAGGCGGTGGTGGCGGCGGGGCGTCCCGTGAATATCAAGAAGGGCCAGTTCCTGGCACCTGGGGACATGACGAACGTGGTGGAGAAGGCGCGCGCGGCCGGTGGCGCGGGACGCATCCTCGTGTGCGAGCGCGGGACCTCGTTTGGGTATAATAATCTGGTTTCGGATATGCGCGGGCTTGCGATCATGCGCGATACCGGGTGCCCGGTCGTGTTCGATGCCACGCACTCGGTGCAGTTGCCGGGCGGGCAGGGCTCGTGCTCGGGTGGGCAGCGCGAGCATGTTCCGGTGCTGGCGCGCGCGGCGGTGGCATCCGGGGTCGCGGGGATCTTCATGGAGACCCATCCCGATCCCGATCAGGCCTTGAGCGACGGGCCCAATGCCTGGCCGCTTCGGCGTCTCGAGCACCTGCTGGGGACTTTGAAGGAGATCGACGCCTGCGTCAAGGCCCGCGGCCTGGACGAGACAAGCGCGGATTCATAAAAACGACAAGGGATTTTTAGGGTGAGGTCATGAGCAAGATTGCGGATATGCGGGCGCGTGAGATCCTGGATTCGCGCGGGAATCCCACGGTCGAGGTGGACATTGCGCTCGATTCCGGGGCCATGGGGCGGGCGTCTGTGCCCTCCGGGGCCTCGACCGGGGTGCGCGAGGCCTTTGAGCTGCGCGATGGCGACAAAAAGCGGTTTGGGGGGCTTGGGGTCCTCAAGGCATGCCAGTCCGTCAACGAGACGCTGAAACGGGCCCTGCACGGTGCCGATGCCGCGCAGGCAGCCATTGACGAGCGCATGATCGCCCTCGATGGCACCGAGGATAAGTCGCGTCTTGGGGCCAATGCGATCCTGGCGGTGTCGCTCGCGCTCGCGCGCGCACTCGCGGCCGAATCCGGTGTGCCCCTGTACCGGCACCTGGGGGGCAAGGGGCCCTTTGTCCTGCCGGTCCCGCTTATGAATATCATCAACGGCGGCGCGCATGCCGACAATACCCTGGATTTCCAGGAATTCATGATCGTGCCTTTCGGGGCCCCGCGATTCTCCGAGGCGCTGCGCTGGGGGGCGGAGATCTTTCATACCCTCAAGAGGCTCTTGAAGGCGCGGGGGCTTGCCACCGGGGTCGGCGACGAGGGCGGGTTCGCCCCCAATCTGGGCACGAATGAGGAGGCCCTGGGCCTGATTGTGGAGGCCATCAGCGCCGCCGGTTACGCCCCGGGACGGCAGGTCGGCATCGCGCTCGATGCCGCGGTGTCCGGTCTGGTCGACGAACACGGATCATACGCCCTGGCGGGCGAGGGCCGGACGTTGGGCGCCGACGCCTTGGCCGGGCTCTATGAGGGGTGGGTGGGGCGATATCCCATCGTCAGCATCGAAGATGGCATGGGCGAAGAGGACTGGGACGGGTGGCTTGGTCTCACGCGCCGCCTGGGGTCGCGCGTGCAGCTCGTCGGTGACGATCTGTTTGTGACCAATAGCGCCCTTTTAAAGCGCGGCATCGATCAGGGTATCGCCAACGCCATTCTCATAAAGCCCAATCAGATCGGGACATTGACCGAGACCCTGGGGACCATACAGCGGGCCCAGGCGGCCGGTTATGGCGTGATCCTTTCGCACCGCTCGGGCGAGACCGAGGACACCGTCATTGCCGATATCGCGGTGGCGACCGGCGCAGGCCAGATCAAGACCGGGTCCCTGTCGCGTTCCGAGCGCATCGCCAAATACAACCAGCTTTTGCGCATCGAGGAGCTCGAGGGGGGAAACGCGCATTATGCGCGCGCCCCGCGCCAGGCCTATTCCCAAGACTGAGCCGATGGGCCTAATATGAGGCCCATGAAGAGATGGATCGGCCCGCTCGCCTTGGTGTTATGCGTCATGACCCAGTCTGTGCTCTGGTTTGGGCGCGGCGGGGTGGTCGCGGTCATGCACCGCGAACGCCATATCCACGCTTTGTCGCGTGCCAATGCCGCGCTGCTAAAGACCGACGAGCGGCTTACGGCCGTGGTCAGAAGCCTGAGGCGCGGGCGCGGGGCCATCGAGGCGCAGGCGCGATCGGGACTGGGGATGATCAAAAAGGGCGAGACCTTCTACGAGATTGTCCCCGGCAGCCCCCCGTCCACGCAGACGGCGCGCGTGTTTCGCAATCAGCAGCTTGCGGCGAGAGGGTAGGGCAGATCGCGAAAGGCAAGCGGCACATCCCCCCACAGGACGATGCCGGCGTCGTGGCTGCTGATCTGAATCACCGCCAAAAGGTCGACGGCCCCGTCGGGCCCGATCTGGGCATCGACGACGGTGCCGGCGGGTTGCCCTGGGAGGTTCGGGGCCGCGAGTGTGGCGCCAGGCGGCGGCAGGGGGGTATCTGGCGGCAGGGACGCGAGATACATGCGCTGTTTCAGGCGCCCCAGGTAATGCGTGCGCGCCACGATCTCCTGTCCCGGGTAACACCCCTTGCGGAAGTGGATCCCCCCTAAAAGATCAAGGTTTGCCATCTGCGGCACGAAGGCCTCGGTGGTCTCCGCGCCTATGGTCGGCAGGCCCGCCTGAATGTCGAGCCAGGCCCAGGCCCGGGTGCCCACGCGTGTCGTCTCGCGCAGGCGCGAGGGCAGGAGGCGCAGCGCCGATTCCGGCCCCATGAGCAGGTAGCGGGGCGCGCGCCCGGGGATCGCCATGACCGTGATGTCGCCTGCGGTCGTGGCCTCGGGCAGGGTTGGGGCCGGCAGACCGGCGGTGGCAAGGCTGCGCGCGGCGTCGGGTCCGGACAGGCCGATGAGGGCCCAATCGGGGACCGCCGCGATCGTGACCTGGGCGCGCAGGACATACAGGCCCAGGCGCTTTTGCACGCTGGCTGCAAGGGCCGCAGGTAAGAGCAGAAAGAACTCATCTGCGCGGCGCACGACCCGAAACACGGTGATCATGCGCCCCTGCGCCGTGCAGTAGGCGTCGAGCTGGCTTGCGGCGCCGAGGCTCTGGATATCGTTGCTGAACTGGCCGTGGAGAAAGGCCTTGGCGTCGGCGCCGGTCGCGCGCAGGATCGCCATATGGGTGAGTGGGCTCCACACCGTGTCGTGCGCGGCGGCCCGCGCCTCGGCGCGCCGATCCCCATAGTCGGCAACTGTGCCCTGTTCCAGAAGGCCGCCTTCCTCGATCAGTTCCGCCTTCCATTCCTTCTGCATGATTCGCCCCCTATAATACCGGCATGCGCCCGCCGCATCGCGATCATATCAAAAACCGCTGTCAGGACTAGGGGAGGCTCAATGTCTGGCACGCATCCGCAAGACCTCGGTCTCGTGACCTTGCGCCTGCCGGTGGGGGCCTATGCCTCCATTTTGCATCGCATCACGGGCATTCTCTTGACCGGTGCGGTGGTACTTGGCGTCGTACTCCTGCGAGACTCCCTTCAGGGCGCGGGCGCCTTTCGGCAGGTGGCCGGCCGGATAGGGGGTCCCTGGGGGCATGTGATCGGGCCGCTCGCGGTATGGGCCGCCGCCCAGCATCTCTTCGGCGGCATGCGCCATCTGGCGCACGATGCCGGATGGGGGTTTGGGCGCGATCGCTCGCGCGCAGCCGCCCTTACAGTCATCGTCCTCGCACTTTTCGCCGGGCTCGGGGCGCTCTGGGCATGGCCGTGAGCGACCGCAGTATCGGCAGTCGCCGAGCCGGGAGCGGGGCCTATCTGCTCGTGCGTGCAAGCGCTGTCATGATCGCCGGCGGGGCGCTCGCATTCGCCGCCCTGATGGCCGATCTGCCGCGCTGGGGCTACGGTCCGTGGCAGGCGCTCTTTCATGGGACGGCGGCGCGCATTCTCGTGGTGGGGTGGCTCGCGGCCGTGGCGCTGCATGCCTATCTTGGATGCGATTCGATTCTGAAAGACTATGTCCAGAGCGCCTGGGCGCGCCTTGTCGGCCTCATGGTGATCGCGACCCTCTTACTCGTGCTGGTCGCTTATGGCGTGGTGGCGGTATGGGCGTAGGCACGCGGCTTGCGCGCCGTCAGTTCGACTGCCTGGTGCTGGGCGCGGGCGGGGCCGGCCTGCGGGCCGCCTTGCAGCTCGCCGAAGGGGAGGCCCATGTGGCGGTTGTGTCCAAGGTCTTTCCGACACGCTCGCACACCGTGGCGGCACAAGGCGGGGTGAATGCGGCGCTTGGCAATGTCGTGCCGGATTCCTGGCATTGGCACATGTACGATACGGTCAAGGGCGGGGATTATCTCGGCGATCAGGATGCCATCGAGTATCTATGCCGGGCGGCGAGCCGGCTCGTCATCGAGCTCGAGCATTATGGCGTGCCGTTTTCCCGTATCGATGATGGGCGGATCTATCAGCGCAAATTCGGGGGCCAGAGCCAGAATTTCGGAGGCGAGCAGGCGGCACGCACATGCGCGGCCGCCGATCGCACGGGTCATGCCATCCTGCACGCCCTCTATCAGCAGAACATGCGCGCCAAGACCCATTTTTTCGATGAGTTTTTTGCGATCGATCTCTTGCGCGACGCCTCCGGGAATACCCTGGGCGCCCTGGTCCTGGAGATCGAGACCGGTGAGCTGCTCGTGATCGAGAGCAAGACGACGCTGATCGCGACCGGCGGCGCCGGGCGCATGTACCGGACCAGCACCAATGCCCTGATCAATACCGGCGACGGGCTGGCCATCGCGCTGCGGGCCGGCCTTCCCTTGCAGGACATGGAGTTCATTCAGTTCCACCCCACCGGGCTTGCCGGGATCGGGGTCTTGATCACCGAGGGCGCCCGGGGCGAGGGGGGGTATCTCGTCAACGGCCGCGGCGAGCGCTTTATGGAGCGTTACGCGCCGCATGCCCGGGATCTGGCCAGCCGCGATGTGGTAAGCCGGGCGATTCACATCGAGGTGTCAGAGGGACGCGGCTGCGGGCCGCGCGCCGATCATGTGGAATTGAAGCTCGATCATCTGGGCGATGATGTCATTCGCAAGCGCCTGCCGGGCATACGGGATACCGTGCTGCGCTTTGCCCATATCGATCCATCGCGCGCGCCGATCCCGGTCTATCCGACGGCTCACTACATCATGGGCGGCATCCCCACCAACCGTTTCGGACAGGTCGTGGCGCCCGAGCGCCATGGCCCGGAGGAGCCGCAGCCCGGGCTCTATGCGGTCGGCGAGTGCGCGTGCGTGTCGGTGCATGGCGCCAACCGCCTGGGCGGCAATTCCCTGCTCGACATCATCGTGTTTGGGCGGGCTGCCGGCAATCATATGCTCGCCGCGTTGAAGGAGCAGCGTTACCATAAGCCCCTGCCGGGGGAGGCCGTGGAGCGCGCGCTCGAGCGGGTGCAGCGCTGGGAGCGCCCGGGAGACGAGTCCGTGGGTGCGCTCGGCCTGGAGCTGCGGCAGGTCATGGAGCGCTATTGCGGGGTGTTTCGCACGCAGGATGTGTTAGACGAGGGGGTGCGGCGGGTGCGCGAGATCCGCGAGCGGCTCGCCCATGCCGGGCTGCGTGATCACAGCCGGGTCTTCAATACGGCGCGCATCGAGGCCTTGGAGCTGGAGAATCTCGTCGAGGTGGCGCTCGCGACCGTGGTATCGGCGGCGGCGCGTCACGAGAGCCGCGGGGCGCATTCACGCGTGGATTATCCCGAGCGCAACGACAATCGCTGGTTGAAGCACACCCTCTATTTGCGGGCAGGCGAGACGATAGACTATAAGCCGGTACGCATGAAGCCGTTGACGGTCGACTCGTTTCCGCCGGTGGCGCGTGTGTACTAAGAAGGAGGCCCATGCGTTTTCGCATCTACCGCTACCGGCCTGAGGAGGGCACAGAACCCACCTTGCAGGATTACGTCCTGGCCCCCGAGGCCCTGGAGGGCGCGGTGATGCTGCTCGATGCCCTGATGCTCCTTAAGGGCCAGGATGAGACGCTGTGTTTTCGGCGTTCATGCCGCGAGGGCGTGTGCGGGTCGGACGCCATGAACATCAACGGACGAAACGGCCTGGCCTGCATTACCCCGCTCAAGGATCTGCGCGAGCCGATTACCCTGCGCCCGCTGCCGGGAATGCCGGTGATCCGCGATCTCGTGGTCGATCTCTCGGGGTTTTACCGCCAATACCGGGCGGTGCGGCCATGGCTCATAGACGAGGGGCCAGAACCCGAGATCGAACGCCATCAGAGCCCGGCCGAGCGCGACCGGCTCGACGGCCTGTATGAATGCATCCTGTGCGCCTGTTGTACGACGAGTTGCCCGTCGTTTTGGTGGAACCCGGAGCGCTTCCTGGGTCCCGCGGCCCTGCTTCAGGCCTATCGCTTCGTGACCGACAGCCGCGACAAGGCGCTCGGTTCGCGCCTGGACGACCTCGAGGACCCGTATCGCCTGTACCGCTGCCACACCATCATGAACTGCACCGATGTCTGCCCCAAGGGGCTCGATCCGGCGCGGGCGATAGGCGGTATCAAGGCCTTGCTCGCCATGCGCAGGCTATGACGCCGGCGGCTGTGCGCTGGCGCTGCCGGCGAGGGCTTTTGGAGCTCGATCTGGCGCTTGCGGGCTTTCTGGAAGAGGGCTATGGACGCCTGTCGCCGTCGGGACAGGCGCTCTTTGCGGAGCTGCTGGCCGAAAGCGACGCCGATCTCTGGGGCTGGATCCAGGGGGCGCCCGCGCCGGAGCGATATGCCGTGATTCTGAAATCCTTTACACTCCCACCCCTGAATCCGACCGACGACTATTCATGATCGATCCCAGATTTCTCCGCAATCAGCCGCAAGAGGTCGCGCGGCTTCTGGCCCGGCGGGGTTTTTGTCTCGATGTCGAGGCGCTCAAGGCCCTCGAGGCGCGCCGCAAGACGGCCCAGAAGCAGACCGAGGACCTTCAGGCGAGCCGTAATGCGCGCGCCAAGGCCATAGGCGGTGCCAAGGCCCGGGGCGAGGAGGTCGCAACCCTCATGGCCGGCGAGGAGGACGATGCCAAGCGCCTCGCCTTGGCCCAGGCCGAGCTCGCGTCCGTGCTGGCGGCGTGGGATGAGCTGGCCGCGGGCCTGCCCAATATCCCCGCCGAGGATGTCCCGGATGGCGCAGGCGAGGCCGACAATGTCGAGATCAGGCGCTGGGGCCAGGAACCCGCGTTTGCGTTTACGGCGCGCGACCATGTCGATCTCGGCGAGGGTTTAAGGGGTCTCGATCTCGCGGCTGCCGCCAAGCTGGCCGGCAGCCGCTTTGCGGTCCTGCGCGCGGGGCTTGCCCGGCTGCAACGCGCCCTGATTCAGTTCATGCTCGATTTGCACACCCGGGAGCATGGCTATACCGAGGTGTATGTGCCCTATATGGCCAATCGCGATAGCCTCTTTGGCACGGGCCAGCTCCCGAAGTTTAGCGAGGACCTGTTTGCGATCGCCGGGCAGCCTTATTTCCTGATACCGACGGCCGAGGTGCCGGTCACGAACCTCGCGCGCGATATGGTCTATGCCCGCGCGGAGCTCCCGCTGCGCTTTGTCTGCCATACCCCATGTTTTCGCAGCGAGGCCGGCGCCGCCGGGCGCGATACCCGGGGGCTCATCCGCCAGCATCAGTTCGAGAAGGTCGAACTCGTGCAGATCGTGGCCCCTGAGGATTCAGCGCGCGCCCATGAGGAATTGACGGGGCATGCCGAGGCGGTCTTGCAGCGTCTGGGGCTCCCGTACCGCGTCATGGCGCTGTGTGCGGGTGACATGGGTTTTGCCTCCGCCAAGACCTACGACCTCGAGGTCTACCTGCCGGGCAGCAGCCGTTACCGGGAGATCTCGTCTTGCAGCAATTTTCGGGATTTTCAGGCGCGCAGGCTCAATGCCCGGGCGCGGACCCCAGGTCAGAAGCCCGAGCTCGTGCATACCCTAAACGGCTCGGGGCTTGCGGTCGGCCGCACGTTGGTCGCGGTCCTCGAGAACTATCAAGAGGAAGATGGGGGCGTGCGCATCCCGGAGGCCTTGGTGGGCTACATGGGGGGCGAGACGCGGCTTGCGTCAGACGCGTAAAGGGCGGGCCTTAAGACGGCCCGGCCGCAAGACCGGGGTCTTGCGGCCGGGCGCGGGGATGCACGGTCGATCAGGACTTGCCGCGCTTTAAGTAGGCGTCCAGGCTCAGGCAGCCGGCCCCGTTGACCGCAAGCACCATGAGGCCGCCGGTGAAGCTCACCTCGGCGAGCGCCATGATCTGATCGGTCATGGTCGACAGATCCTGGTGGAAGATGACGATGGCGGCGATCGAGAAAAGCGCAAGCAGCGCGGCCGCCCAGCGCGTCCACAGGCCCGCCATGACCGCAAACCCCCCGAGGAGCTCCACGGCGATCACGATCGGCAGCAGCCCGCCCGGGACCCCGTAGTGGACCATGTAGGCCCGCGTTCCTGCATAGTTTTCGATCTTGCCGATGGCGGCAAAGACGAAGATGAACGCCAGAAATATGCGCCCGATGAGATCAATGACTGAAAGCCCCTTATTATTGTTCGACATCGTGGAGTCCTCCTAGCGGGATCATCCCGCGGGCAACAGCCTAGAATGGTTTCAAGGGCCTGTCCAGACTGACGCGCCCCCGGGTGGAGTTAGCGGCACCGAGACGGTATCCTAGCGGCCCAGGAGAGGTGGCAGAGCGGTCGAATGCGGCGGTCTTGAAAACCGTTGAAGGGCAACCTTCCGGGGGTTCGAATCCCTCCCTCTCCGCCATCTTGCAAACGATCACAAGCGCGGGGCGCGGCCCTACCCCGACCCGCCGACAGCCGGCCGCCATCGCGGCGTAGGGGCCGGGTTTTGCGGGGCCCCCTGCGGCCAGCCAAAGACAGCACCCCTGGTACGAGGCTTTCTCACCACGCGGTCCCATGCAGACGGGGTGACGGGACCGGCACGCCCTGGCCCGCGTAAGCCCCCTGGGGCACGAGGCGAGACTGTCGTGCGGGCATCGTCGGTATTTCGTCGGATCTTTTCAGGCCGCCTAATGTGGGCAAGGCATGGCTGCGTTCGCGATGTGGCTTATCGTTCTTTGGTGATACCCGATGGATTGCCATCGCCTCGATGATCGAGAAAGTGTATATGGGGTGGGAGCGTGTCATGAAGCGCATCGCCGTCGGTGGCTACTACCAACTCCACTGAACTCCGCGTGCCTTACTTCTGCGATGGCCATTGCCTGGCCGCGTGCAGGACGCGCAGGACGCGCACCAGATTACCAGCCACGTCATAGATCAGGACGTAATTGTGATGCGTTACCAGTTCGCGGGTGCCAGTGATACGGCCGGGCCGACCAAGGTCGGGATGATCGACTAAGAGGCCAGCCTTTTCTGCAAACAGTTCATCAAGGGCTAGCGCGACGGCCGGGTTGTCGGCCTCGATGTGGTCATAGATTTCGTCGCGGTCTTGCGTTGCCTCGGGTGTCCAAAACAGCTCTATCATTCGCCGGATGCTTCAAGCCGGTGGCGCGTTGCTGCCCGCTTGGCCGCGAACTCGGCTTCGACATCGACCGATGAAATCAGGTTGCCGGAGTTGGCTGAGTCCAGGCCGATTTGCACCTGGCGACGGAACCAGGCGTCATGCTCTGACACCTCCTGTTGCTGGCGCACGAAGTCGCGCATGAAGTCGCGCAGTAGTTGCGCGGCGTTGCGGTCACGGGCCTTGGCTGCGGTGGAGAATTCAGTTTTCAGAGCCTTATCGACCCGGAAAGTAAAGGTTGCTTCGCTCATGGTGTTGTCCTCGTGTGTTGCAAGATAAGTGCATGGTAGCACATTGCGCGATGCGCCCCCAACCAGGCGCAAACCTCCGGTTGCTTGGGCAACATTTTGGCAACATGGCTTTGTAATCCCGTATCCATGTGGCATGTTGGGGGTTCGAATCCCTCTCTCCGCCATCTTGCAAACGATCACAAGCGCGGGGCGCGGTCCTACCCCGACCCGCCGACAGCCGGCCGCCATCGCGGGCTAGGGGCCGGGTTTTGCGGGGCCCCCTGCGGCCAGCCGGAAGAGTGCGTCGACCTCGGCATTCTGCCAGATCTCTTCGCGCTCGTGGCGGCCAAAGCGCGACCTTTTGGCCATTGCCCGTGTGTGCTGCAGGATGCGACGCCTTGATTAGTTCCCGACTATGGGCCCGTTGCATAGGGGCCACTTCACTCTCATCCTGACTCCAAAGGCCGACACGATCCGGCAATGCCGGGGTGCCCCTATAAATGCAAGGATGGTGGCTCAGGATTCGTTTCCACTGCCTGGGGCGCTATGCGACATGGCAAGCCAAGGGGATGATGCAATAGGGGTCGCCTTCGTTTTCCCGATCGCGCTTCGCTAAAATAACATTATGGATAGCTCGTCTCATACGCTTTTTGATCGGATCTGCGCCGACCGACCCCTTGAGCGGCGGGCGCTTGCGCAAGCGCGCGCGAAGTGCTCGATTGGCTGGCGCATCAGGGGGTCACGGCCCGCGTGATCGGGTCCTTGGCCAGCGGGCGATTTGGGCTGTATTCGGATGTCGATTTTTGATCACCCATCTGGCTTACCCTGAGCAGCGATACGCGCTCGAGGCCGGCGTGGAGGACCGGATGGGCCAAATCCCTTTTGACGTGATCTACCAAGATGAGGTGGATTGGTCATGAATCATGTGGCCTTAGGCGCCCTGATAGCGCGTGATGAGGCGAGTATTGAAAAGGAAATGGCCCTTCTCGAGAGGGCGCTCGCGATCTCGGCTCACGATATGCGAGCCCTTTCCCCGGTCTTGGATGATGTTCGATGGATTGCCATCGCCTCGATGATCGAGAAAGCGTATATGGGGTGGGAGCGTGTCATGAAGCGCATCGCCGTCGATGTCGATGGCTACTGCCCGCAGGGGGGACTCCTGGCGCCGGGATCTGGTGGAGCCAATGGGTATGGCTGTCGGTAGGCGTCCGGCCGTTTTTACGGAGGCGACCCTGGCTTGAGATCCATGCCCTGCGCTTCTTTCGTCATCGGGAACGAAATCTCTACGGGGCCGATGTGGAACAGGAGCGGACACGAGATATCGCCATCCGGGCACGGCGGGCATGGGACCTCTGGAAGGCGGACCTTGAGCGCTTTCTGACTGTCTTGGGGGGCCGCGAGCCCCCCGCAATCTCGCATCATGCGTGGGGCGGCGCCTCCTTGACCCGCGGGGGGTGGCCGCCTTGGCTCGCCATGGCCGCAATCAGAGGTGCAGGCCCCGTTTTTGCCCCCCGGATCCTATTGGGGGCGCACGCGTGTTCCCAATGCGGCCCTTGCGGCGTATGTGAAGGTCAATCAGCGCGGCCTTCTTCGGCGCGCGCGGCCAGACGCGCCTGGCGATGCTCTTCTTCGCGGCGTACGGCATCGATCTCGCGCAAGACCTGGGCGATATCGGGAGGGGTTGCGTCAGGCTGATAGATTCCCGTCAAGGGGGTGTCTGGCTTAAGGTCGCGGGCCTGATGAAGCGCCCACATTTCGCGCCCGTAATCGGTTGTCGCAAGCGCAGGCGCAAAGCGCCCCAAGTAGGCCGCGAGATGATCGATGTCGCGCACGAAAAAGGCTGCGGCATTATTGTTGGCGGCGGCATCGAGATGTTGCGGCAGGTCGATGATGACCGGGCCATGGGTGTCTAGGAGGACGTTGTATTCGCTCAAGTCGCCATGGACGATGCCCGCACAGAGCATGCGCGCCACATCACGCATGAGGGCGGCATGGATGGCAACTGCTTCAGTGGCCGTGAGGGTCAGGTCGGAAAGCCGCGGCGCCGGGTTTCCGGCGGCGTCTACGATGAGCTCCATAAGCAGCACGCCGTCGATGCACAGATAGGGTTTGGGGACCCGCGCCCCGGCATCGGCCAGCCGGAAGAGTGCGTCGACCTCGGCATTCTGCCAGATCTCTTCGCGCTCGTGGCGGCCAAAGCGCGACCTTTTGGCCATTGCCCGTGTGCGCCGGCTGTCGCGGACCGTGCGCCCCTCCTCGTAGAGTCCGGCCTGACGGAAGCCCCGTTGGCGGGCCTCCTTGTACACCTTGGCGCAGCGCACGCCCTCTGCGGTCGCGACGACAAAGAGGTCGGCCTCCTTGCCGCTTCGCAGAGGCTGGATCACATGGTCGATGAGACCATCTTCCAGCAGGGGTGCCAAGGTCTTGGGGATGCGCAAAGTCGGCTTACCGCGCCCTGGGCCCCGAGGGGCGCAGGAACTGACGGCCAATGATAACGATCATACAACTATGCTACACGAGAGGGTTGAGGGGTGATAGGGCGCGGGTCCTGCCCCGCAGCCCGCAGGCGCAGTCCTAACAGGCGAGGCAAGGCATGGCCCGGGCACGGGGTGCGCGCGGATTGAGAGTCTCGGCAATGTGCCTACACAATCGTGCATGGGGGGATAAATTGCGCGAATGATGCCCTGGCCCTGAGGTGTCTTTAAGCGGCCTGCGCGGTGCGCATACGCGCCATCTTTGTGATTGGCGCCTACGCGGGCCTTATGATTACAATGGCCCCCATCGAGGACGAGTGCCGCTCATGGCGGGGCCGTGCGGGGTGTCTGGTGTGCGCACAGGGAATCCTTATCACAGAGAAAAGGTGGTGAACGATGCAGGTTGGTCCCAGAGAAATCACGAATCCATTCCGCCCGATTCCCCTCGAAGTTCCGGATGGGATGAAGCCAAACGAATTTTTCAATAGCACAGAAAATCTCAACGATCTCACGGAAAATAACGGCCTCCTAAAGAACCCGGAAGGCCTGCTCCTCTACAGAAAGGCCATTGCCCACAGCAACGAGTTCGATACATCCATCATCTACAACACCGCACGCAGCATTCTCGATCCGCTCGGGCGCCCCGCGCGCCGCACGCAGGTACCGGACAACGTAAAAAACGTCTGGAACCGGATGAACGAGGTCATAATCGCCTACATGCTCGAGCGCTATCCGGATCCCGAACAGCACCTAGTGCTGTCGGGTGAGGCCAGTCTCGACGCGACCTGGCCGCTTACGTCGCCGGGGGTGCCGAGCATCCGCATGCTGCACAACCACTTCATTGTGTTCGACAAGGCGCGGCTGCAGGAATCCGACATGGCCGACCCGGAGAACCCAAACCTTACTGATGGCGGACAGAACTCGCTTTTTCAGGCCTACATGCGCAATGTCTATCTGGAATTCTTCGCGGGACTCGATCTCGAAATATTAAAGACCTGTGAACATGGTTCCTGCAAGATCGCGTTGACGGGGTACCCGCAGGGTCTGCCGAGCTGGGAGGTCCAGGGCGGCGTGGAGTCGCTGAAGAAGGTCCGGTTCTGGAAGGAGTACGACACGATCCTCAAGGGTTTTATAGACTTCTATAGAACCTTCTTCGGCCAGGTCTCGACGCGCAACGCGCCCATGCCGCGCGACATCTATTTTCCGGCGCTGGTGGAAGACAAGCTGCTTTTCAACAGCAATTTCCTAAAGACCGCGAAGATGGTCCGTGACCACTGCATCAGCGACGCGCGTTACGCGAATGCGATCCGCTGGCAGCCGGCATTCAAGCAGCTCATTTATCGTAATGACAAGGGTAAGCTCATTGTCACCATCAGCCAGAACTCGATTGGCAACGCGATCACCGAGCTTTTGGGTGTCGTGGTCAAGCGGGTGCCGGATGCCGAAGGGTATGCGCGCGCCGAGCCCGCCCTGCTTGAGAAGCTTTTCGAGGTCCGCCGCCGTCTTGTGGAGCTCGATCTCGGCGAGGCGATCGCCACCAAGCACTGGGGCACACAATAAGGCGCCAGGATCGGTTTCAGAAGACCGGCGGGGGCCCAGGGGACACCAGCCACGAGGCACGACCGGCTAGGCCTGGTGGGCCGCCCTGACAGCGGCTTTACGCGATGGACCGGTAGCCGCAAGGGGCCACCTTCCACCGATCCGGATCGCTGCGTTGTGTCAACGCCTCGCGGCAGGCGTTGACAAGCCCTGGAACGGACTGCTACAAAGCCGCCATCGCGGCACGACCGCTTACTTCGGAGGGCCCGCTACCCAATGGGTAGTAGTTGCCATACAGCCAAGGCCTGAAGGTAGACCCGCTTCGCATCATGCCGAACCGCGGTTGCCTTCGGGCATACCGTGGGTTCGAGACCGCCACCGCAGTCCCGCCCCACCCCAGTCGAATCGTAGAGACGAGGCTCGCTCGCCGCAGGGTGCGCGCGAGCCGGTTTCGTGACATGTAGGGATGCGCTCATGCAAGTGCATGTTCTCCAGGCGTTACGGGCGGCGCTTTTGCGCGCCAAGGCCGCGCAGGCGCGGCTCAATGAGCGGCGCGCGGCCGTTAAGGCGCGAAGCGGCGAAGCCGATGAGGTGGTGGTGCCGGAGGCGCTGCTCATCCGTGTGCAGGACCGCCTGCGCATCGCACGGTTACGCAAAGGGCCCAGCACCTTGGGGCGCCGGCTGGCGCTGTGGCTGGCGCTGGTTGGGCCGGGTCTGCTTGTCATGCTCGGCGATAATGATGCAGGCGGCGTCATCACCTACGCCCAGACCGGCGCGACGTATGGTCTTGGGGTGTTCCTGCCCATCATGATCCCGCTGGGGGTCATAGCCTATTTCGTGCAGGAGATGACCATACGCCTGGGGGCGGTCACGCGCCGCGGGCATGCCGAACTCATCTGGAAGCGCTATGGGGCGTTTTGGGGGATATTCTCGATTGCAGACCTCGTCATCGCCAACGTCCTGACGCTCATGACCGAGTTTATCGGCGTGCGCGTCGGCGGCGACATATTTGGCCTGTCGCACTGGCTTACGGTGCCGGTGACGCTCATGTTCGTCGCTTTCGTGCTCGTGTTTCTGCGCTACTGGACCTGGGAGCGCATCGCGCTTTTCATCGCCGTCTTGAATCTCATATTCGTTCCTCTGGCGCTTTTGTCGCATCCGGATTGGGCGGCGGTGGGGCGCGCCTTCGTGGGCGGACATTGGATAGTGCCTGGGGGCCTGCTGTCGTCGGGATTTCTCGTGATGCTGTCGGCCAATATCGGGACGACGATTGCCCCGTGGCAGCTCTTCTTTCAGCAGTCGTGTATCGTCGACAAGGGTCTTTTGCCTCAGGACATCAAGGCCAGCCGGCGCGACCTCATGCTCGGGGTCGGCGGAATGGTGGTCGTGGCCATGGCCATCATTATACTGACCGGACAGCACCTGCATGCGCTCGCCCATGCCGGGGACCTGAATGTCGAGGGGATCCTTGCGGCCCTCAGGGGCCATGTGGGGGCTTGGGCGACGGACCTTTTTGCGCTTGGCTTGATGGAGGCAGGTCTCATCGCCGCGATCGTGATTACCGCGAGCACCGCCTGGGCCATGGGGGAGGCGCTCAATCTCCCCCGATCCCTGAATGATGCCCCGCGCAGGGCCTGGGCCTTCTATGCGCCGGCGGTCATGGGGTCCGCGGTGGCCGCGGGGGTCGTCATGCTGCCCCATGTGCCGCTTGGCTTTCTCAACATCACAGTCCAGGTGATCGCCACCATCTTCATGCCGGCGGCCATGCTGTTTCTCCTGATGTTGGTCAATGATGCCGAGCTTATGGGGTCGTTCGTCAATAGCCGCAATCGCAATATCGGCGCGATTGTGATCATGGTGCTCTTGATCGTCTGTAATGCCCTTTATGGGCTCACCACGGTATTTCCGCATGTATTCGGAGGTGCGAATTGAAACGGGTCGAACAGGTCGATAATGCCGAGCTTGCGCGCCTCTTGCGCGAGGAGGGCTGGGATAGGCCTTTGCCCGAGGTCGTGCCGCGCCCTCTCAAGGCCTGGCAGCAGTGGGTGTTCTGGGGGCTGCGTCTCTATATCGTCGTCATGCTGATGATTGTGATCTGGGCGTTTTCTCATAGCGGCTAGACCTGATATCCGCGGCCGCGCGCCAAGCGGCCTGCTATGGGTCTTGGCCCCTGGCCGGTGACGCGAGCCATAGGGATGGGTGGCAATTCACTGCCCCGGGTCTTAAGCGGCCGGCTGCCCGTCTCAGGTCGGGATCGACTGCGCGAGCCACCAGGCGCCGCCGCCCCAGGTCCCTACCCATAAGGCCGCGCCGAGTGCGCTCCAGATGGCAAACGCGCGAAACCCCATCTCCGCGCTCCCCGCGATATAGCCCTGAAGCTGCCGCAAAGGCACGATATAGCGCCCCATGATGACGATCAGGGCGCCATAGCGCCGGAACAAGATGTGCACGCGGTCGACCATGGCGGGTTTTACCCCCACATATTTCCCGTATCGCAGGAGGCCTTGGTGTCCATAGCGGGCCCCCAACCCATAGGCGACATAGGCGCCAAGCACCGCGGCGAGCAGCGCAAGCAAGAGCACCTCCGCAATATCAAACGCACCCTTGGCGGCAAGAAAGCCGGCTGTGACGACGATCGCCTCCCCGGGGGCAAATACCACCCCCATGTTCTCGATAAAAAGGACCACCACCAGGCCCCAGAGCCCGTAGCGGTGCATGACCGGCATGGCGATATGAATGAGATGCGCGAGGGTCGTGAGAAACCAATGGCTCATAAGGGGGGAGTAAACCCTGTTTGACGGATTCCGGCGGCGAGGCGCGGTTCGGTGCCTGACCGCCGTCTTCCTGAATTGAAGGCCCAAGGCCTGAAGGCCCGTCTGGCCCAGCCCACGGCCCAGGGGCGCCTCGTTCCCGTGGCCCCGGGCCGGCCGCGCAGGGGGCCTGTTGCGCCACGCCTGTCTTGCAGGGCGATTATGGCATGGAGCCGGCCGCCCGTCTTGTGCGCGCAGTGAGGGCGGCCGTGCCTGCATCGACCGCACTCGATGTGCCATCAATGTGTCATCGCCCGGTCACGATCGCTGCCGAACATGTCGCCCAGAAGGCACATATCACATGTCCCGGGGAGGGCATCTTATGGTGGTCAGTGCAGGCATCGCAAGGCGGGCCAGGAAAGGGTCTGGGCTCGGGCCGGGGGGTTATGCCCGTCTATCAGGCGCGATGCTCGCGGCGTTCTCGATGGTGTGGGGGGCGGCCCGTGCCGTTGATGTCGCATCCCCCGCCCAGCCGCCGGGCGCGGCTTCGGGTATCGATATCGGTGCGGTGCATGCGCAGGCACACGAATCGGCCTCCCGTAAGGCACTCAAGAAGACCGACAAGAGGCTTACCGCCAAGCGGATATTCCGGAGCGCGCAGTCCGAGCTCGTGATTGGCCGTCATGAGTTAGAGGCCGCGGGCCCGGTGGGTGGCGCGGCGCAGGCGCTTGCGCAATCGCCCGGTGTGCGCGTGGTCAGTACCGGGGCCGTGGGTGCGCAACGGGCGGCCATCAGTGTCAATGGCATAGAACAGGGGTGGGGTGGCCTGCAGGGGCTGACAGCCAATGGCCTGCTGGCGGTGACCTTCGATGGCGTGCCGATGAACAACCCCGGATCCGGGCTCTGGGCGACACCCCAGATCCCCGAGATGTCCCTGATCTCGGGCATTAACGTGATCTATGGGCCAGGCGACCCCGATAGCCGATGGTACGACAGCCTGGGGGGCACGATCGGGTTTATCCCCGTGCAGCCGACCAAGCGCGCCGGTGCCGATTTTGGTGTGACATTCGGCGACTACGGCACGCAAGGCTTTCATTTCGCGATGCGTACCGGCTTGCATGACGGCTATTCGGCGGTCCTGGCGGCGGGCACCACCCAGTCGAACGATTATATCCAGTCGCAGGAGGATGGCTTCGCCAATCCCAGCCATGATCAGGCGATTTTCGGCAAGGTGGTGAAGCTCCTCGCGCATGGCAGCGTGGGGCTGGGGGCGTATGTGGCGCAGTCGCAGTCGTATCGTCCGGCCTTCATACCGCTTACGCCGATCGCAGGGCTTACAGTAAATGGTTTTACCAGCACGGGTGCCAGCATTCCGGGGCCGCTTTATAGCGAAACCACATCCGGGTATTACGGTGGCATACCGTTTAGCATATGGCATAAGCAGGTCGTCAATGCCACATATCTCGTTTATATGCCGGTGGATCTGGAGTTTTCACCGATTACCACATTTCACGATACGCTCTGGTATCGTCACGGCAATCGCCTGCATAACCACTATAATGACTTCAATCAGGGCGCGGACAACCTGTTCGAGTACAACAACCCCCACACCGCGACCATGGGTGACAAGGCCGTTTTTGATTTCGCGCTCCCCCGCAACAGGGTCGCCGTGGGCGGCTATTATCTTTATAGCGTCTATAACACACGCAATGCCTTTTACAATCCGCAAGTCACAAGTCCGTCCGGTATCGCGTATACCTATTCGTACCCTGCCGATTATCGCAGTGGGTACTTCTATCAGAATTTCGCCGCGGCCTTCCTACAAGACCGCATCGCGATCGTGCGGGGCCTGAGCGCAACGCCAGGGGTCCGGGTGGCCTATTTCGGTACGACCTACGCGAATAACGCGGCGACGGATTTTCCCCAGGCCAACCCCGCCTATGACCCAGAGACCCAGCCCGACAGCTCAACGACCTTCGTCAAGGCCGAGCCCTCACTCGATATTCGCTATCAATGGACTCGAAATCTCTCACTCTATGCCCAGACCTCGACAGCCTATCAGAATCCGGAGGTCGGTGGAGGCGGGGGCCCGTATCAGCAGCTGCCATCATCGGCGCTGGTCCCGACGGAGGGCCGCTATGATACGGCGGGGGTGCATGTGCTCGTCAGGCACAGCGGGGCGGCACGCGACTTCAGGCTCAATCTCGACTACTACCACCTGTCTGTCACCAATCAGTTCATCACCGTGACGACCAGCAATGGCAGTGCCATAGAGGCCACGGGCGACAGCCTCTATCAGGGCGTCAATCTTTCATCCCAGGACAACCCGATAGGCGGCCTCCATGTGTTCGGGAATCTCGGCTATGAGCGCGCGCATTACGTCAATTACACGACAGGCGGCGTGGCCTTTGCCGGTCTTGCCGTCCCCTATGTACCAAAGGAGACATTGACGGCCGGCGCCTCCTATCGATATTTCGATCGCGGGATCGTCTATGATCCCAAGCTTTGGACGACCTTTACCGGGAGCCAGAATATCTTTAACAACCAATCCGGAACGCCGTCGTCGCAGACGCTTCCTGCCTACAATATCTGGAACGCCTCATTCGGTGTGACCGTGCCGGTGGGGACCACGGGCGGGCACGCCGATAAGATGCAGATCGTGTTGTCGGTGCTCAACCTTCTGAACAAGCGCTTCAACGAGTACGCCTACGTCACGTCCGGCGGCTATCTCGGGGGCAATAGCGCGGGGGCAACACTGGGCTATCCCGGGGCCCCGCGCACGTATTACGTGTCGGCGAACTTTCACTTTTGAGGCGCGAGCGTCGCGAGTGTCCGGTCCAGGGCCCCGGTGGCCCCATGAGGCTGGGCTCGGCCCTGCGGTCAGCGACGGCCGCCGGTCCGGAATCGGCGGAGGGCAAGAACCCGCCGCGGCCCAGGGATCATCGTGGCTAACGGAAGACGACCGTGCGTTGGCCGTGGATCAGGACGCGGTCGTCGAGATGATAACCAAGCCCGCGCGCCAGCACGGTCTTTTCGATGTCGCGGCCGTAACGCACGAGATCCGAGGGGTCGTCGGAGTGGTCGACGCGCACCACGTCTTGCTCGATGATGGGACCGTCGTCGAGGTTCGACGTCACATAGTGGCAGGTCGCGCCGACGAGCTTGACGCCCCGCTCATAGGCCTGATGGTAGGGCTTGGCGCCCTTGAAGCTCGGCAGGAAGCCGTGGTGGATGTTGATGATGCGCGTGGGGTAGCGCCGGCATAGGGCGTCTGGAAGGATCTGCATATAGCGCGCGAGCACCATGACATCCCCCTGCGCCGCCTCGAAGAGCTCGGCGATCCGGGCGAAGGCCGCCGCCTTATCGTGCGGGGCGACCGGCACATGATGAAAGGGGATGCCGTGCCATTCCACGAAACCCCGGTGCGTGTCGTGATTGGATATCACGCACGGGATCTCGATGTCCCATTCCCGCGCCTGCCAGCGCGCCAAAAGGTCGTAGAGGCAGTGGCCAAGCTGGGACACGAGGATCACGACACGTTTTTTGTAGGCGCTGTCGACCACCCGCCAATCCATGGCAAATTCCGCGGCAATCGGGGCAAGCTGTGTGCGGAAGGCCGCGACATCGAAGGGCAGGGAGTCGGCGAGGATCTCCTGGCGCATGAAAAACCGGCGGCCTTCCGGGTCGGAGTGATGGTTCGCCTCCGTGATCCAGCCGCCGTGGGCGGCGATAAGGCCGCTGACTGCGGCGACGATGCCGACGCGATCGGGACAGGAGAGCGTCAGCGTATAGCGGCGCGGCATCCGGGGCTCCGGGGCTTGGTGGTCGCGCTATTCTGACATTCCCGGGCCTTGGAACGGAAGGCTAAAGTCCCGCCCCGAGCCGACCCCGTCATGTGGGGGTCTCGCGCCGATCAGGGTGTCATCGGGTCGCGGGTGTGCCGGCTCCGGCTGGCGTCGATGGAAGGCCGGCGGCCCCGCGTTCGTATCCGTAGCGCCAAAGGCGGGAGGCTGGGTGTGCGGCGCAGGCCTTGGTATCATGTCCGCTGCGGCCCATCGCCGCGATCCGGTGAGGAATTCATGAAGAAACACGGGGGACCACGGCGTCCAGGGGATGATCTCAATGGCGGGCGGCTTGACGCCATCGTGGCGCGCGCCCATAAGGAGGCGAAGACGCGCATGCTCGGTTACCGCGAGCAGTCACTGCGGCTGCATCCGCATGTCTGCGCGCGCTGCGGCCGTGCGTTCGATCGCAGTCACCTCCATGAACTGACCGTGCACCACAAGGATCACAATCACGACAATAACCCCCCCGACGGCAGCAATTGGGAGAATCTCTGCCTGTATTGCCATGATTGGGAGCATCAGAAGTATTCGTACGCGGTGACCGGGGCCTACGCGGACTTCGGGCTGACGAACGTACCCGCATCGCCCACAGACGCCACACACAACCCGTTTGCGGGCCTGAAGGAGGCGCTTTCTCAAAAGCGTAAAGACTGACCACCGGGGCGGAAGGCGCCCCAAAGAAAAACCGGCGGCCCCCGAAGGGACCGCCGGCAGGTCTACGACGGGCTGTCGGCCCTTGAGCTTAGGCCGGGGTGACCTGAGTGGCCTGAAGACCCTTGGGTCCCTTCTCGACCTGGTAGGTCACGGCCTGACCTTCGGCCAAGGTCTTGAATCCCGAGCCGGTGATCGCCGAGAAGTGCACGAATACGTCGGCGCTCCCGTCCGAGGGAGAAATAAAACCGAAACCCTTTGCTTCATTGAACCACTTCACTGTTCCTGTTGCCATTCTGGTAGTGCCTCGATGTGTATGTAAGAACTAATCCCCGTTATCCGGGTATAATTGCAGGATCGTAAGGAAGATGTACGGGAAATTGCCGGGTGACACTTCGTGTAACATCCTAAAGAGAAGCTGCAATGGCGATACGCTACGCTAGTTCTGCGGCCCTTGCAACAGGGGGCAGGAGCGCATAGCCATTGGCGTATAGGGGGGCAGGGACGGGGGTTTACGCCGTCTGGCTCGGGGTCCGGCGGGAATTTAAGGAACTTCCCTGAAACCGGGGGGACACAATCACTGGTAGGTCCTTGAAGCCACTCGGCTGGTAGCGGAATTCATAGAGAAAATGAAGGGGATGGCGTGATAATCGACGAGCGAGCGCACAAACGGGTGCGTAGGATTTCGCTCGATGTGGCCGAGCCTGCGGAGATTCAGGAGAGAGTGCGGGTCTATCTCGCAGTCCTCGGAGTCGGTCAGGCCGCGGCCGAGGAGTGGGCCCGGCAGGCGTGCGAAGGGGTTACGAGCGCCGGTGAGGCGTTTATGCGGCTGCGCGAGAGATTGGTTGCAGACCTTGCGGCCCGCGCCCCCCATGTCACGGATGACCCGGAGTGTGCCGCGCTCGCGCGCCTTTCGGTCTGGCTGCACGCGGACCCCGCGAAGCTTGCCGCGCTGCCCCTTGCGCCACCGCTCACGCGCCAGCCGATGGCGTCGGAGCGGGTACGTTCATGAGTGGCGCCACACGACGGGGACCGGCCTCGCGTCATGGTGGGATGTGGCGAGGCCTTTTGTTGGGGCTTCTGGTCCTGATACCGGGCGTTGTGGCCGGCGAGTTTCTGCTCGAGGTGCTCCCGCACCCCGGTTATACCGGCCTAAACGACGCGCTTGCGATAGTATTCGGATTCCTGTTCGGATGGATATCGATCGGCCTTTGGATATCGCTTGCCGGGGCGGTGTTGCTGCTGTTTCGAACGCGATCGCGCCTTATGGCGCCGGCCTCCACGACCGGTGACGCGCGCGTCGCGCTGGTCGTCCCGGTGTTTCGCGAGGACCCGCATGCGGTGTGCGCGCGGGTAGAGAGCGTATATCGGTCCCTGGAGGCCGCAGGGCGGCTTACGCAATGCGATTTCTTCCTGCTAAGCGACAGCAACGATGCCGACGCCTGGGTGGAGGAGGAGGTCGCGTGGGCAGGATTGCGCGCCCGATTGGGAATCGAGGCGCGCGTCTACTACCGCCGCCGGCACATCAATATCAAGCGCAAGAGCGGCAATATCGCGGACTTCTGCCGGCGCTGGGGGTCCCAATACCGTTATATGGTGGTACTCGACGCCGATAGCCTCATGACCGGCGAGGTCTTGGGGCGGCTCGTTGATCTCATGGAGCATAACCCCTCGGTGGGGCTGATTCAGACCTTGCCGGCGGCTATTCACCAGGACACCCTGTTTGGGCGTATCCAGCAGTTTGCGAGCCGGTTGTACGGCCCGGTGTTCGCCGCCGGCCTGCATTTCTGGCATATGGGCGAGGGCCATTATTGGGGCCATAACGCTATCGTCCGCGTGGCGCCTTTCATGCGCCATTGCGCGTTGCCGCGGCTGCCCGGTTCCGGTGCATTCGGCGGCGAGATCATGAGCCACGATTTTGTGGAGGCGGCGTTGCTGCGCCGCGCCGGATGGGAGGTGTGGCTGGAGCCCGGGCTCGAGGGCAGCTATGAGGAGACCCCGCCGACCTTGCTCGATGAGTTGAAGCGCGACCGGCGCTGGGCGCAAGGCAATATTCAGCACACGCGGCTCATTTTTGCCCGGGGATTTGTGCCGCTGCATCGGGCGGTATTCGTAAACGGGATCATGTCCTACGGGTCATCGCTCTTGTGGCTTGCGTTTTTGCTGCTATCGAGCACCGAGGTGGTCTTGCATGTTTTGGTCCCGCCGCGCTATTTCCCGCATGCCCATGTCTTGTTTCCGGTGTGGCCCGTGTGGCATCCGCAATGGGCGGCGACCCTGTTTTGGTTTACGCTAGCGATCCTGTTCATTCCTAAACTCATGTCGATTGCGCTTGCCATCATAAACCGCCGCACGCGCGGTTTCGGGGGGGTGGCGCACCTGCTCGCCGGGGTGCTAGCCGAGAGTCTGGTATCGGCGCTGCTTGCGCCGGTGCGCATGCTCTTTCATACGATGTTCGTCATCTCTGTACTGATGGGGCGCAAGACCCCATGGGGCCCACAGGTGCGTGGCAATGCCAGCACGGGCTGGCGGGAGGCGGTGCGCTATCACGGCCCCGGTACGGCGCTGGCGATCGCCTGGGGAGGGCTGATCTATGGTCTTAGCCCCGCGTACTTCTGGTGGCTTCTGCCGGTCATGGGCGCCTGGGTGGCGGCGATACCGCTGTCGGTATGGCTAAGCCGCGTGGGGCCAGGCCAAGCGGCGCGGCGTCTCGGGCTTTTTGTGACACCCGAGGAGGCCCATCCGCCGGCGCTCATGCGTCTTTATCAGGAGGCCCTCGCAGCGCCTGGCTTTACGCGCTGCACCGCAGCCCGGGGGTTCCTTGCGGCTATCGTTGACCCGGGGGTAAACGCGCTGCACTGCGCGCTCTTGCGCCCCTCCGACAGCCGTCATGAGGGGACGGTATTGAGCCGCCAGCAGTTGATCCTGGCGGCCATAAAGGATGGGCCGGCGGCGCTTGACGCCACCGAGCGGTTGCGGCTTTTGAGTGATCGTGACAGCACCGCGGCGCTGCACTGGCAGGTGTGGGCGTTGCGCGCGCCGCGTGCGCGGTATTGGCTTGCGGACAATATCACGATGACGACCGTCGAGCAGCCGACGCCGCCGATCGCTCAGGTTCATCATTAAGTGGATGGCGCATGATGCAATATATCAAGGGGGGGTTGTGAGTAAGCACGGTATCTGGCCGCTGGTTATCTTGAGTACCGCCGTGACCTTGGGCGGCTGCGCCACCACGGGCGCCGTGCGCCAGGTCAGGATTGAGGCCCAGGCCGCCGATGCCAGGGGCCGGCAGGCGCTGGCGGCGGTAAAGGCCCTGCGCCAAAAGCGCCAGTCGTCCGATCAGGCGCTCGCGCAGACCCTCGCCCGCATCACGCAGGAGCAAGGGCGGCTTCTTGCGGATATCAGGCGGCTGCGGGCGCGGGAGCGGCGGCCGGCGCCGCCAAAGGGCGTCATGCGGCCCGCGATGATATCCAAGGCCGCTGCCAATGCCTTTTTTGGGCAGGTCGTGGCGCGTGCCCGGGCGCTAGCCGCCGCCCCCTATAAGGCGCCGGGCGAGGTGCCCAAGGTCCTGCAGCAGCTCGATTTCTCGCAATACAGCAAGATCTCCTACGTCGGCCGCGTCCCCGGGTGGCCGGCCGGCCGGCCATTTCATATCCAGCTGTATCCCGCCGGCTATCTCTTTACATGGCCGGAAAAGATCCGGGTCATCGCCGGTGCGCACAGGTTCGTTCCGCATTTACCCGTTACCGCAGCCGGTGATCCTGCGCTCGCGGCGCGCCTGCCCAAGGATATCCCCCCGGCCGGCTTTAGCGCCTATACGGGTTTTGGCAGGGGTCCTGCGGTCGACGAGTTTTTGTCATTTCTCGGGGCGAGCTATTTCCGCGCGGTCGGGGCCGGGCAGTCCTGGGGCCTGTCGGCGCGTGGAGTGGCGGTCGATACGGCGCTTGCCCACCGCGCCGAAGAGTTCCCGTATTTCCGGGAATTCTGGTTATTCGTGGCGCATAAGGGTGCGCATGATCTCGCGTTTTGCGCATTGCTCGACAGCCCGAGCCTGACGGGCGCATACCGCTTTGTGGTTCATCCTGGCGCCGACACCGTGGTTGATGTGAAGGAGGTATTGTTCGAGCGCACGCATGTCAGGCGCCTGGGTATAGCCCCGCTTACCAGCATGTTTCTGCAGGGCCGATTCAGCCAACATCGCTTTGACCCCTTGATTCGGTCGGCACACGATTCCGATGGCATGGCCGTGGCCTTGCCCGGGAACGGGCGGCTGTGGTGGCCGCTGCGTGATCCCAAACGCATTGCCCTCTATCGTTTCCCAGAGGTCAACCCAGCTGGGTTCGGGCTTATGCAGAGGGCGCGCCGCGCCGGCGATTATCGCGCCTACGGCATGCATTATGAGCGGCGCCCGAATGCCTGGGTCACGCCGGAGGGCAACTGGGGCCCCGGGCATCTGGTCTTGGTCGAATTGCCGACCGATAGCCAGACCAATGACAATATCTCGGTGTTCTGGGTGCCGAAGGGCCAGCCGCCCGCGCTTTCCCCCATGACCTTCCATTACCGGATCGACTGGTCCGGCGCTAATCCGCGCGGTATCCATATCGGTTACGTCAGCGCCTGGCGCCACGCCCGCCGCGTACCGCACGGCGAGACCTATGTCATCGATTTCGCGGGGGCGGTGCTTGCGCGTTTCGATCCGGCGGCGCTTACCCCCGTCGTGCATGTCTTTGGCCCGGCCCGCGCGGTCACTCCCTGGCTTACCCGCAATGCCGCCGGCGACATCCGCATGCAGTTTGGCGTCGTGCGTACCGGTTCAGGGCCGGTCACCATTCATGCGGCACTCCTGCATGGCGCCAAACGCGTGACCGAGACCTGGGCCAATGCCCTGCCGATGGCGCGATGAGGGGTCGGCGCCGCACCAAGGGCGGCGGGTGACGCGCGAGCGCGGCTCACCAGGGGCGTGCCGCCCGCGCGGCCGGGATGGGTAGGGATTGCCGGGATCGCGCAGCCCCGGGCAATGGTCTAAACTTTACGCGAGATCGCGACGGTCTGGCGGCGTGCGAGCCCCCTGAAGGTGCCGCTGTGATCCGACAGGGGGATGAAGGCCGCGGCATCCTGAAGGGCCTTCTGCGGCCGCGGCGCTTCCCAGGACATAGTGCGGTGACCAGAGGGGGCGTATGAGGGGCGTATGGTAAAGGACCGAGTCGGGCCGGCGCGGGGTGGAATCGCGCGTCGCATCGTGGCGGCGGCCGTGATGGGGCTGCTCGTGGCGGGCATGGCGCGGCCACCGCTGCCGCGGCCCTCCCTGTTTGGCGTGCCGCTGCAGACCGCGACCCGCGGCGCGCTCACCCGGGCCCTTTCGCGTGCGCACCTGACCCTGGTCCCCGGCGGCCGGCACCAGTGGTATGACCTCTATAACGTCAACGGGGCCCTGAAACACGCGAGCCGGCTGGCCGTGAGCTATACGCACGGCGGGCGTTTCGCCAAGGCCGTTTATATTTTTCCTAGTTTTATCAGCACCAAGCGCTTCGGCTACGTGCTCAAGATTGTGCGCGCCAAGTACGGGCCGCCGTCGCATATGACCGGAGAGGCGGATATCGGCCGGGTGCGGGCACGCTGGAAGCTGGCGGACGGTTTCGAGATCATCGTTAAGCGCGGCTGGCCGAATCCGACAACCTACATGGTCATAGAAAATCACCTGACCTTGCAGCGCATGAAGGCCGAACAGAGGAAGGCCATGGCCAATAGCGGCGCATTTTAGGAGGGCCGTGCTCGAGCCCATTGCGTAATGCGGTCTTTGGCCGCATAATGCGCGCTCAGGATGGCTAATGTCTGTAGTGTTGTCGATATCAAGATCGTAACCCGCAGTGTCCGACCTCCGTCAGTCGTTACCCTAATCCCGTCATAACCATCGCCGCCTTGAGGGTGCCGATGGCGTGCGGCCGCGCGCCGCTTCCCTAGGTGTTTTTCAGGAGTCTCCATGTCTTTTGCGTCATTGAATTTGATCCCCCCGTTGCTGAGCGCCCTTAAGGCCGCTGGCTATGAACAGCCGACCCCGATTCAGATAGCCGCGATCCCGGCGGTGCTCGCCGGCCGCGACGTCATGGCCTGCGCTCAGACCGGGACCGGCAAGACCGCAGCGTTTCTGCTCCCGACCTTGCAGCGCCTGGAGGCGCGCCGCGCGCCCGCTGGCCGTGGCCCGCGGGCGCTGGTGCTCACCCCCACGCGCGAGCTCGCGACCCAGGTCAGGGACGCGGCGTCCGTTTACGCCAAGGAGTTGCATCATGTGCGCCTGGGGACGATCGTGGGCGGGGTCCCTTATCCGCCGCAGCAAAAGCTCCTCATGCGGCCGCTCGACGTGTTGGTGGCGACCCCGGGGCGGTTTCTGGACCATATGGAGCGCGGGCGCATCGATTTCACGCGCCTTGAGGTCGTGATTCTGGATGAGGCCGACCGCATGCTCGATATGGGCTTTCTCGCGGATGTCGAGCGCATCATGGCGGCGACCCCGGCAACGCGCCAGACGGTGATGTTCTCGGCGACCTTCGAGGGCCGTATCGCCACCCTGGCCGGCCGCTTGCTGAAAGATCCCGAGCGCATTCGCATCGCGCCCACCGAGGCGCAGAACGCAAAGATCGTCCAGCATGTCCACTATGTGAGCGATATTGCGCAAAAGAAGGCCATGCTGATGGCCTTGCTCAAGGAAGGCGCCATGGGCCAGGCGATCGTATTTACGGGGACCAAGCATGGTGCCGATCGCTTGGCCACGGCCATCGGCCAGAATGGACACACCGCAGCCGCCTTGCACGGCGATATGCGCCAAGGGGCACGCAATCGTACGCTCGCGCAGTTCCGTGCCGGTGCGGTGCAGGTATTGGTCGCGACCGATGTCGCCGCGCGCGGCATCGATGTCGCTGCGATCTCGCACGTCTTTAATTACGATCTGCCGCGTTCCGCGGAAGACTATGTGCATCGCATAGGCCGTACCGGACGGGCTGGGCAAAGTGGTCTCGCCGTGTCGTTTGCGACGCGTGCCGAGCATGGCGCCTTAAAGCGCATCGAGAGATTTACCGGCCAGCCGATCGCGGCGCGCGGCCTGACCGGTTTCCCGGTCACGGAGCCGCCGGCGCACGAGGCGAAGGGCCCGGCACCGGCCGGCCGGAGGATGGCGCGATCCAGGGACCGCAATCGCACCGGTCGGCCCGGCGGCCCGGCCCGCGACGGACGCGGTCTTGCGCATCGGTCCCCGCACCGGGATGGGGAAGGGCGTGGCCCGGCGGCGCGGGCGCGCCTCGAGTCGGCCGGTGGCGAGTCCTAGGTTTTCGGGGGCGTCGTTCTCTGGCGGGCTTAGGCCTCTTGGAGGGTCCGTTCAGCAGGTTTTTGCCAAACGGACAAGCGCGCCGGCTCTCGGTATGCGCGATGGGACATCTAAGCCGCCCTCGCGCCCTCGATCTCGGCGCCATTCGGGTGTGGTACCCCCTGTGCGCCGCGTCGGGGGGCGGTAACCAGCGGCTTGGTGTAAGGTAAGGGCCCGCTCGCCCGCGCGCCGGACCCTTGAAAAGGTCGGCCCGGAACAGCATAACGACGACATCATTATGCTGTCGTTATGATGGCTTGTGAACGAGGCGTCGTCACATGGCGAACCTGACCCTGCGAGAGGTCCCGGAGTCCCTGCACGGGTGGCTCAAGCAGCAGGCGACGCGGCATCGCGGTTCCGTCAACAAGGAGGTGTTGGAACTCCTGGAGGGCCTGCAACGTGGCACGACCACGGCAGCCCCGAAAGACCCTGAAATCAAGCCCGCACCCCCCCCTGGATATCGGCCGACGGTGTGCGATGTTGCCGGTTCTCGATAGGCGCCCGGAGGCGGATATCCTGGGCTATGACGCCGATGGATTTCCGGGATCTCTGTGGTCGTCGGCTCATCCGCGCGGATCAGTATTCTCCTCGGAGGGCCCGAGGCGGATCGTGTGGCGCGCGCCTTGGCCTATAGCGCCGATACGGCCATGATGGCGGCGAACCGGCTTGAGGTCGCCTTGGTGATCACGAGCCGGACGGGTTCGCAAGGTGAGCGCCTCCTTGGGAATGTGATGGAGCACGCCGGTGTCCGGGTGGTCGCCGTGGACGCGGAACGCGCGCGAGGGGCCCTTGCGGGTTGGTTGCGCTTTGGCCGGGGGCGGCACCCAGCCGGATTGCATTTTGGAGAGTGTTTTTCGTATGCCTTGGCCCGGCAGCGCGGTGAGCTTTTGTGATTCCAGGGTGACGGCTTCGGAAAGACGGACGTGATGCCAGCCGTCCGATGAAGCCGCCGGACTCGCACTACGAGGCAGGGTCAGCCTGACAGCAAGGCGCGGCTCGTGGTCCTGTCTATTCCAGGCGGTCGCAAAGCCCCAACCGCGACGGGACACGCACAAGGCGCTCGCCCTGACCGGGCCCATCGCCACCCGTAAAAGCGCGCTGATCGCCCCGGTTGCGATGCGCCTGCCCCCATTCTTGCGCCGAGTGTCTACTATTGGGCGTACATAGCGGTAGAGTTGGGGTGGCGCAAGACGCAGGAGGGCCGGCCGGCGCGGGCGATGATGAGATTCTCTGGGGCCGATGCGGTGCTCGTCGTGCATTTTGCCTATGTGGCGTTCGTGGCCAGCGGCTATGTGCTGATTCCGGCGGGGGTATGGCGTGCGTGGCGCTGGACACGCAGCGCCCGGTACCGGGTGTTGCATGCCGCCGCGATCGGCTATGTCGCGCTCGAGCAGTTGTACGGTATCACCTGTCCCCTGACGCGGTGGGAGTATAGGCTGCGCGGCGGCACCGGCACGCCGCACGCCTTCGTGCCGCGGTTGTTTCAGGAGATACTGTTCCATGAGTGGCCACCGGCGGTCTTCACGGGGCTCTATCTGGGGCTTGTCGCCTGGGCGCTGGTCTATTGGTGGCGGTGGCCGCCCGATCATTTCTAGGCCGCGCCATTCGCGGTTGTCTTGGCGCATGCAGGCCGCTCCTTTATACTGCCGTGAACATGTCGAGGGGTACCGAATGCAGCTCGGGCAGATGCTGGCGTTGGCGGTGGTGCAAGGCGTTACCGAACTTTTTCCGATCAGTAGCCTAGGTCACAGCGTCATTATCCGCGCCATCTTTGGCTGGCATATCTCCAAGGCGAGCCCGGACTTCCTGCCGTTTCTGGTAGTGCTTCATGTCGGCACGGCGAGCGCCCTGTTGTTCTATTTCTGGCGCGATTGGCGCGATATCTTGGCTGGTCTCTGGCGCTCGCGCGGGCGCGCGAGCAACGAGCAGGCGCGACTTTTCTGGCTGCTGGTGGTGGCGTCGATACCGGCGGGCCTGATCGGTCTGCTGTTTGAAAAACGGATCAAGCTCTTGTTCGCCAACCTCCTGGTGGCGGCCATTTTCCTTATAGTCAACGGCATCGTGCTCTTGATAGGCGACGTGCTTAAGAGGCGCCGCCCGGATCACACCCTGGAGCACATGACTTGGGGCAAGGCCCTGGTCATAGGGGCCGCGCAGGCGTTGGCGCTCATACCCGGGATGTCGCGCTCGGGGGTGACGGTTGTAGCCGGGCTTGGCAAGGGCTTCGACTACGCGGTGGCGGCACGCTTTTCGTTTCTCATGGCGACCCCCATCATCGGCGCGGCGGCCGTGCTCGAGGTCCCGAAACTTTTCCGGATCACCGGCCACATCGATCTCGGCGGGATCTTTCTGTCGGGCGTCCTCGCCGGAGGTTTCGCCTACCTCAGTACCTGGATCCTGATGCGCTATTTCCGCAAACAGGAGGTGCAGGCCCTGCGTCCGTTCGGCTACTACTGTCTCATGGCCGGGGCGGCTGCGCTCGCATGGTACTTCGCTTAAAGGAAGCCCCTCCCCGGGTCACAGAGGCTCAAGGCCAGTCGTTGCCAGGCATGCCTGCGGTCTGTGTGTGCTGCGGCGGGACGAGAATGGTGTCGCGTGGCGGATGCGTCTGATCGGGCTTGGGGTAGTCGCGGGAATAGTGCAGGCCGCGGCTTTCCGTGCGTGATTGCGCCGAGCGGATGATGAGCTCGGCCACCTGGACCAGATTGCGCAGCTCGATCAGATCGTTCGAGATCTTGAAGTTGGCATAGTACTCGTGAATTTCATGGTTTAAGAGCTTAACGCGGTGCAGGGCGCGCTCGAGGCGCTTATTGGTGCGGACGATGCCGACGTAATCCCACATGAAACGGCGCAGCTCCTCCCAGTTATGCGAGACCACCACCACCTCATCGGCGTCCGTTACGCGGCTTTCGTCCCACGGGGGGAGCGCAACCCGTGGCGGCACAGCGGACAGGCGCGCAACGGCATCGCGGGCCGCGGCGCGCCCGAGCACCAGGCATTCGAGCAGCGAGTTGCTGGCCAGGCGGTTGGCGCCATGGAGGCCGGTGCAGGCGCATTCGCCGATTGCATAGAGCCCGGCAAGGTCGGTGCGGCCGCGCAGGTCTGTCAGGATGCCGCCGCAGGTGTAGTGGGCCGCCGGCACTACGGGGATTGGCCCCTTGGCCATGTCATAGCCAAAGCTGAGGCAGCGCTCGTAGATGTTTGGGAAGTGCTCGACGATGAAGGTGCGCCCCTTATGGCTAATGTCGAGGCCGACCGCATCAAGCCCAAGGCGCTTCATCTCGCTATCGATGGCGCGTGCGACGATGTCGCGCGGGGCGAGTTCGGCGCGCGCGTCGTAGTCCGGCATAAAGCGCGTGCCGTCGGGGAGCCGCAAAAGCCCGCCCTCGCCACGCACCGCCTCCGAAATCAGAAACGATTTGGCCTGCGGATGGTAGAGGCAGGTCGGATGGAATTGCACGAACTCCAGGTTTGCGGTGCGACAGCCCGCCCGCCAGGCCATGCTGATGCCGTCGCCCGTCGAGGTATCAGGGTTGCTGCTGTAGAGATAGGCCTTGGATGCCCCCCCGGTGGCGAGCGCGGTCAGGCGCGCGCTATACGCATGGACCGCGCCGGTGCCCTTGTCCAGGGCGTAGAGCCCGAGACAGCGGTTGGCGCCGGCCATCCCGAGTTTGGCGCTGGTGATGAGGTCGACTGCGATATGATCGGTCAGGATATGGATGCGCGGGTGGGCCGCGGCCTTGGCCGCGAGCGTGGTCACGACCGCCCGCCCGGTGGCGTCGGCGGCATGGATGACGCGCCGTTGGCTATGGCCCCCTTCGCGCGTCAGATGGTAGTGGCCCTCAACGCAGGTGAATGGGGCGCCTTCGGCGATCAGCCAGCGGATGACCTCGGGGGCCTGTTCGACCACAAATCGCACCGCGTCCTCCCGGCACAGGCCGGCGCCGGCATCGAGCGTGTCCCTGATATGGGATGCAAACGAATCCTCGGGGCTCAAGACCGCGGCTATGCCGCCTTGGGCATAGAGGCTCGAACCGTCGATGAGTCCGTCTTTGGCAAACAAAGCGACCCGGCCATGGTCTGCGAGGTGCAGGGCCATGGTCAGGCCCGCGAGTCCGGAACCTATGACCGCGAAATCACAATCATAGGATCCCGAGTCTATGAGTTTCTTCATGGCGATGCGACGCGTCGGCGTGTTTTGCGTTATCATAGTGGCTTTACCCTTTTTATTGCAAAACAGGCCGCCGAGGCGATCGATACGCCCACCTATGACGACTGCCATGGACATCGCAAAATCTTTGCCTAGGGGCGAACCTTTTCTTATGGCCGTGGTCAGTTACAAGTGGCGGGAAGCCCTTTGAGCGACAATCCGGATCAGAGCCTCGACCAGGAACTCGTGGCGCGTGTCAGGAACGGCGAGAAGGGCGCGTTTGATCTGTTGGTGCGCAAGTATCAGCACAAGATCGGCAAGCTCGTGGCCCGCTATGTGTATGACAGGACCGAGGTCGAGGATGTCACCCAGGAGGTCTTCATCAAGGCCTACCGGGCGTTGAGCGGCTTTCGCGGGGAGAGCGCGTTCTATACTTGGCTGTATCGTATTGCGATCAATACCGCCAAGAATCATCTCGTCTTCCAGGGACGGCGGCCGCCGTCTTCCGATCTCGAGGCCGACGAGGTGGAGCTGGCCGAGGAAGGCGCGAGCCTGCGCGAGATCGCGACGCCTGAGCATGGCGTTTTGACCGATGAGATCGCGCGTACCGTGGTGCGGGCGCTGGAGGCCTTGCCGGAGGATTTGCGCACGGCCATTACGCTGCGCGAGATAGAGGGGTTAAGCTACGAGGAGATCGCCGCGATCATGGAATGTCCCATCGGGACCGTGCGGTCACGGATCTTCCGGGCACGCGAGGCGATAGACAAGGAATTGAGGCCGTTGCTGGAGCCGTGATGGGCTTGGTGGGCGGAGAGGGCGTATGAAAGAGACACTGTCGGCGTTGATGGACGCGGAACTCGAGATCAAGGAGCGGAGGAGGGCGCTCGATGCGGTGGCAGATGACGATGAGCTGCGGGCCGCGTGGGGCCGCTATCACATGGCCCGCGCGGTATTGCGTGGGGAATGGGACGGCGAGCCCCGCTGGGATCTGTCGACCCGCGTCCTTGCCGCCCTGGCCGAAGGCGAGTCCGGGGCTGCGGCGCAGGCCTTTTGGGGCCCCCTTGGACGCCACAGGGGCCGTCAGGCGCTGCGTTTTGCGCTCGCCGCCTCTTTGACGGCCGCGGCCGCCTTGTTTGCCCTGCGTATGGCGGTAGTGGCCACCCCAGCCCCCTCCGGAACCCCCATGCAGACGGCACTTTCTGCGCCGTTGCCGACACCGCCGCAGTATGTGGAAAGGGCGCACTGGCAAGGCCCTCAGTGGCGGCGGCGGCTGAACGCCTTTCTGCTCGAGCATTCCGCGGTCGCGCCTTTGGCTGGGATAAACGGGCTTTCCTACGTGCGGCTGGCGGCCTATAACGGCCCGCCATCGCGGGGGGCGCAGAATAAGCCATGAGGGGTGTGCGGCCGCTGTTTACCGCAAGCCTTGTGCTGGTGAGCGGCGCCGCCTGTGCGGAGGGCGCGCGGGCATGGCTCGAACGCATGCAGGGCGCCGCCCACACCCTGAATTACACCGGTACCTTTGTCTATCGTCATGATGGCCTGTTGGCGGCCATGCACATCGTGCATCGCGTGGCCCGTGGCCGGGTGACGGAGCGCCTCACCACCCTCGACGGGCGCCGCCAGGTGATCATTCGCCGGCACGGGCGCATCGCCTGCTATCTCCCCCATGATCGCGTGGAATTCATTGAGCAGCGTGTCATGGCGCTGAAGTCCTTTCCGGCGATCATTCCGGCCCACGTAAAGCCCCTGCATCGATTCTATGCCATTCACATGGGGGGTCTGGGGCGGGTCGCCGGTATGATCGCGCGGGAGATCGTGATCGATCCGCGTGACGCCTACCGCTATGGGTACCGGCTGTGGGCGGACCGCAAGAATGGTCTGCTGCTTAAGGCCACGGTCATGACCTACCATGGCAAGACAGTCGAGCAGTTCCTGTTTACGCGCCTGCGCCTGCATCGCGCGATCCCGGCCTCTGCGGTCGGACCCGTGGGCGTCAGGGATGCGAAGACCTACAAAAAGGAACGCGGCGAGCTCTTTCCCGACCCCACGCCGACCTGGACGGTGGCGAGAGTCCCCCCGGGATTTCGGCTGGCGATGCACCTGATGCGGCGCATGGCGGGCCATAAGGGGATCGTTCAGCACCTTGTCTATTCGGATGGCCTTGCGGGGGTGTCGGTGTTCATAGGCCGGCGTGTGCATGGCGCGGCCGTGCACGCGCAGCTCTTTCGCCTGGGGGCCTTGCATGTGTTTCGTACGGTCGTCGATCACAGGGTGATCACAGCCCTCGGGGACGTGCCGACCGTGACGGTCGAGACCATGGCGCTCTCCGTGCGGCCCCTGGCCTCGAGGGTGAAGGTGGCGGCACGCTGACGCCGGGGTGGCCCCGTGGGCCCTGTGATGGCGGGCCGCGGCGATCAGGCATCCCGCCAGGGCCTGCGTGGGCGGGTGTCGAGGCCATCGGGCGCGCCTGTCGATCTGCCCCGGTATCTTTATTAAGATTTCTCCAGTGAGAGAGTTGGTGCGACCCGTGAAACCCGGTATGATGCAGCGACATATCCGTGACAGGTTTGCGCGGTAAACGTCCACGCCCTAAGGCCAAGCTTGCAAGATCGCATTCGAAACTTCTCGATCATCGCCCATATCGATCATGGCAAGTCGACGCTCGCCGATCGCTTCATTGAGTACTGTGGAGGCTTGAGCGCGCGCGAGATGGAAAGCCAGGTGCTCGATTCCATGGACCTCGAGCGCGAACGCGGGATCACCATCAAGGCCCAGAGTGTGACGTTGCATTATGTCGCGCAAGACGGCTTGACCTACGAGCTGAATCTGATCGATACTCCCGGACATGTCGATTTTTCTTACGAGGTCTCGCGTTCACTGACAGCGTGCGAGGGGGCGCTTTTGGTGGTCGATGCCGCGCAAGGGGTGCAGGCCCAGAGCGTGGCCAATTGCTACACCGCCGCCGAGCTCAATGTCGAGATCGTCCCGGTCTTGAACAAGATCGACCTGCCGGCAGCCGACCCCGAGCGGGTGGCGCGCGAGATCGAGGATATCATTGGGGTGCCGGCCGGCGGCGCCATTCGCGCCAGCGCCAAGACGGGGGAAGGCATACGCGACATTTTGGAGGCGGTCGTGGCCTTGGTGCCGCCGCCCAAGGGGGATGCCGGCGCCCCGCTTAAGGCGCTTATCGTCGACTCCTGGTTTGACACCTATCTCGGCACGATCGCGCTGGTACGCGTGGTCGATGGGGTCCTCGCTCGCGGCATGCGCATCCGCATGATGGCGGGCGGCCGCGACTATGATGTCGAGCAGGTGGGGGTCTTTACCCCGAAGCGGCTGGCCGTGGATGCGCTGCGAACCGGCGAGGTCGGTTATGTGGTGGCGAACATCAAGGACGTCAAGGGGGCACGGGTGGGGGATACCATCACCGATGCCAAGCGGCCGGCGCAGAAGCCGCTGCCGGGCTTCAAGGAGATCAAGCCACGCGTGTTTGCCGGGCTTTATCCCATCGAGGCCGGGGATTACGACGGGTTTCGCGAGGCCCTAGACAAGCTCAAGCTCAACGATGCGTCCTTGCATTTCGAGCCCGAGACCTCGGAGGCGCTCGGATTTGGGTTTCGCTGCGGGTTTCTCGGCCTTTTGCACATGGAGATCATTCAGGAGCGCCTCGAACGCGAATATGGCTTGAACCTGATCACGACCGCCCCGACGGTGGTCTATGAGGTGGAAACCACTCAAGGGGAACGCCTGCGCATCGATAACCCTGCGCGCCTGCCCGAGGTGGGCAGCATTCGTGAGATCCGCGAGCCGATCATCGCCTGCCGCGTGCTGGTGCCTCAGGAGTACCTGGGCCCGGTCATTCAGCTGTGCGTAGAAAAGCGCGGCGTGCAGACCGACCTGCGATTTCTCGGGCGCCAGGCCATGCTGTCGTACGAGCTGCCGCTAAACGAGGTGGTCATGGATTTTTTTGACCGGCTGAAATCCTTAAGCCGCGGTTACGCCTCGTTTGAGTATGATTTTGTGGAATTCCGCGCCGCCGATCTCGTGCGGGTCGATGTGCTGATCAACGGCGACCGGGTGGATGCCCTGTCGATCATCGTTCATCGCGCCCAAAGCCAGTACCGGGGGCGGGAGCTGATACATCGGCTGCGCGAGCTGATCCCGCGGCAGATGTTCGATGTCGCCATTCAGGCGGCGATCGGCGCCCATGTGATCGCCCGCGAGACCGTCAAGGCCCTGCGCAAGAACGTTACGGCCAAGTGCTACGGCGGCGACGTCAGTCGCAAACGCAAGCTACTCGAACGTCAAAAAGAAGGAAAGAAGCGTATGAAACAGCTCGGGTCCGTTGAAATTCCGCAAGAGGCATTCCTCGCTGTGCTGCGGGTGGACAAGTAACATGTCCCTCGACGATTTTTCGCAATGGCTGGTCGGCCTGCTCTTTGTGAGCGGGATCCTGTGGGCGGTCGATGCCCTGGTGCGCAAGGACAAGACCAAGCCGCCGCCGCTGTATGCCGAATACGCGCGGTCATTTTTTCCGGTCATCCTCGTGGTGCTGCTGATCCGCTCGTTTGTGGTAGAGCCGTTTCGCATCCCCTCGGGGTCCATGATCCCGACCCTGCACGTAGGCGACTTTATCCTAGTGAACAAGTTCGCCTATGGGCTTAGGCTGCCTATCGTGCACACCAAGATCCTTTCATTAGGCGAGCCCAAGCGCGGCCAGGTGGTGGTATTCCGCTATCCGAAGAACCCTTCCATAGACTACATCAAGCGCATCGTCGGCCTTCCGGGCGATCGCATCACGTGTTTCAAGAATAAGCTGTATATAAACGGCAAACTGATCCCGCATTATCATAAGAAGCCGTATCTCTATACCGAGCAAAACGGCCAGGCCCTGGAGGCATATCGGTACACTGAGAAGCTCGGACAGATTACGCATCACATCATCCTGATCCCGGGGCTTGCGCCGGGAAAGCGCATGCATTTCGTAGTCCCCCCGCATGAGTATTTCGTCTTGGGGGATAATCGGGATTTGAGCGATGATAGCCGATACTGGGGCTATGTCCCACAGCGAAATCTGGTGGGCCGGGCGTTTATGATCTGGTTTAGCTGGAACACGGCGCGCGGCGGCGGCATCGATTTCAAGAGGATAGGACGGAGCATCCCCTAAAATTACGGGTACATCCGCAGGAGGAGTTTATCATGGCGTGGCGAAGGGAGCGCGGTGCGTCGTTATGGAGTGTGCTGGTATTCGTGGTCGTCGTCGGGTTTTGGGTATTCGTCGGCTTTAGGATCGGGCCGTCGTATCTGAATAATTGGCAGATCGAAAAGGGGCTCGCGAGTGTCGCTCTGCAGCCAGGGGCGCGCACCCAGGATCGCCAGGACCTGCGCGCAGCCGTACGGCGGGAGTTTTCGGTAGGCTACGTGGGCCAGGTCTCGGTGCACAAGGACCTGCATTTCGAGCGCAATGCGCACGGACTGCGGGTCATGGTGTTCCGCTACCATGTCCTCATACCGATCATGGGTAACGCCTCGGCGTACCTCGATTTCGTGGATCGCCAGACGGTGACCGGGGCCGGGAATTGACGGGTGATGCGCGGCTCTTGGAGCGCTGGGGCTATGTTTTTCAGGACTCCGAGCGGCTCACTCAGGCCCTGACCCACAGGAGCTACGGGGCACGCAACAATGAGCGTCTGGAGTTTTTGGGGGATGCGGTCGTGAATCTGGTCATGGCCGATGCCCTGTATGGGCGTTTCCCCGACCTTACCGAGGGCGAGTTGACGCGCCTGCGCGCGCGCCTCGTGCGCACCGAGACCCTGGCCTCGGTGGCGCGGGAGATCGGCCTGGGCGGGTTCCTGCGGCTAGGCGGCGGGGAACTCAAAAGCGGCGGCTTCGATCGCGACTCGATCCTGGCCGATGCCCTGGAGGCAGTAGTCGGCGCCGTGTATCAGGATGGCGGCTTCGAGGTCGCGCGCGCCATCTTACTGGATCTTTTTGCACAAAGGCTTTCTGGGATCGAGGCGCATGCGCACGTCAAGGATGCCAAGACCGCCTTGCAGGAGTTTCTGCAGGCGCGCGGGAGCGAGCGCCCGCGCTATGAGCTCGTGGGCGTGACCGGGCAGGATCATGAGCAGCATTTCGAGGTCGTGTGCCTGGTGTCTGGCCAGTCGCCGGCGCACGGCCGCGGCGCGACCCGCCGCCATGCCGAACAGGAAGCGGCGCGGCTTGCCTTAAAGTGGCTGGGCGGGCCGTGAGCGGCTATCGCAGCGGCACGATCGCGGTCTTTGGGCGCCCCAATGTCGGCAAGTCGACGCTCATAAACCGCCTGCTCGGGCACAAGCTCCTCATTACCTCGGCAAAACCCCAGACCACGCGCCATCGGATCCTGGGGATCAAGACGACCGCAGCCACGCAGTTTTTGTATCTCGATACCCCGGGGTTGGTATGGGGCGGAAAGGGGGCTTTGGCACGGCAGATGGATGGCGCCGCCGCCTCGGCGATTGCCGAGGCCGATTGCCTGGTTCTGGTCGCGGCCTGTCCGCGGCTGCAGGATGATGATGAGCGCGCCCTGGATTTTGTGAAGGACCTGCGTAAGGACCGCCCGCTGATCCTGGCGTTGAACAAGGTCGACCGTATGGAGCATAAGGAGACGCTGTTGCCGCTCATGGAGGGCCTTGCGCAGCGGGGGATCGGAGACGAGATCATCCCGCTGTCGGCGCGTGACGGCAGCAATGTCTTGGCCCTGGAGGCGGTAATCGCCCGGCGGCTGCCCGAGCAGGACGCGCTCTATCCCGAGGATCAATTGAGTGACCGCGGCGACCGTTTCGTGGCCGCCGAGTTCGTGCGCGAGCAGGTATTTCGGCGCTTCGCCAAGGAGATCCCCTATGTGACGACGGTGGACATCGAATCGTTTCGCGAAGAGAAGAATATCGTGCGCATCGAAGCGGTGATCTATGTCGAAAAGGAGGGGCAAAAGGCGATTTTGGTCGGCCAGGGCGGGGCGGGTCTCAAGATGGTCGGTAGCGCCGCGCGCCGCGCCCTTGAGCGGCATCTTCAGCGTAAGGTCTACCTCGGCCTGTGGGTCAAGGTGCGCAAAGGCTGGTCGGATGATGCCCGCGCCTTGCAAAGTCTGGGCTATGGGGGCGACAATTGATCCATGCGCACGGACGGGGAACGCGGGTTTGTCCTGCATCGCTATCCCTATGGCGAGACGAGCCTGCTGCTTGAGGTGTTCACGCAGGGTTATGGGCGGGTAGGGATCGTGGCGCGCGGCGCGCGCCGGTCAGGCAAGGCCTTTGCCGGCGCCCATCTGCGGCCGTTCCAGCCGCTGCTGCTTGGCTGGTCTGGGCGCGGGGAGCTGGGAACGCTTAACCATGTCGAGGTCCCGGAGACTGCGATCGAGCTTCAGGGCGACGGCGTATGGTGCGCTTTTTATGTCAACGAACTCATACTCCGGCTCTTGCATCGCCATGAGGCGCACGCCGATCTTTACAGCGCGTATGATGAGGCGTTGCGCGCGCTTACCCAGGCCTGCTGTCGGGAGCAGGCCCTGCGGATCTTCGAAAAGCGCCTATTGGCAGGCCTCGGATATGGACTGGCCCTTTTGCGTGATGCCCGCACCGGAGAGCCGTTGCAGCCTGACCAGACCTACCGGTATCTCCCAGACGAGGGTCCGGTGGCGGCCGATGGCCAATCGCAGGGGCTTGCGATCAAAGGCGCAACCCTCATCGCGCTCGATCGGGAAAAGGCCATGGATGCGGAGCGATTGCGCGAGGCCAAGTCGTTGCTGCGCGCGGCGCTTGCACCCCTGCTTGGCGACAAGCCCCTTCATACCCGCAGCCTCTATCGGAGCATGCAGCAACGCGCCTAAGATTGGGCATGGCGCCCTGTGGCGGAGGACCGGGCGTGAGGGCCCTTGGCCGGCGGCGGATCATGCCCAAAGGGGCCTGTGAGCTGCAGCGCACGACCCGGCCGGGGCGCGAACGGACGGCAGGCGGCGCGGTGTGCGGTGGCCCGGCGACCCTATTTCAGTGCGATTGTCCCGCGATGGCCTATGCGGGATTTCAGGCGAGGACTCCATGAAGCTTGGTGTCAATATCGACCATGTGGCGACGCTCAGGGCGGCGCGCAAGACCCGCTATCCCGATCCTGTTTCGGCCGCGCTCGTCGCCGAGCAGGCCGGGGCGGATGTGATCACCCTGCATCTGCGCGAGGATCGGCGCCACATCGAGGAGCGCGACGTGGTCATGTTGGCCGGAATGCTCACGGCCCGCATGAATCTCGAGATGGCGGTCACAGACGAGATGATTGCAATCGCAACCCGCGTGCAGCCGCAGGATTGCTGTCTCGTGCCCGAACGGCGTGAGGAGCTGACCACCGAAGGCGGGCTCGATGTGGCCGGGGCCGAAGGCCGGATCGCAGCCGCCTGCGCGCGGCTTGCCAAGGCCCATATCCGGGTCGCGCTTTTCATTGACCCGGATGCGCACCAGGTCGAGGCCGCGGCCCGCTCCGGGGCGCCGGCGGTGGAGTTTCATACGGGCCCCTATGCCAACGGCCAGGGTGAGGCGCAGGAGCGCGAATACGAACGGTTGCGCGAGGCCGTGGCGCTCGCGCGATCGCTGAATCTCACCGTACACGCCGGGCACGGCCTGCATTACCACAACGTCGAGGCGGTGGCGGCCATTCCGGGGGTGACTGAGCTCAATATTGGGCATGCGATCATCGCGCGCGCGGTGTTTACGGGCCTTGGTCCGGCGGTGACCGAGATGAAGCGGCTCATTGTCGCCAGTGCGTGCCATCCGTGATCCTGGGGGTAGGCACTGATATCGTACGGGTGGCGCGACTCGAGGCGGGGCTTGCGCGCTTTGGGGCGCGTTATGCGCAACGTATTTTGCATAGCGTCGAATATGGCGAGTTCGAGGCCGCGGCCCGCCCCGGGCACTTTCTGGCCAAGCGGTTTGCCGCCAAGGAGGCGGCCGCCAAGGCCCTGGGTACGGGTTTTCGCGGGACCTTCGGCCTGCGTGATATCCGCGTGGCGCACGATCACCTGGGGTGTCCGCGCCTGATCCTGACAGGCGGCGCGCACGCGCGTGCCGCAGAGCTTGGGGTCAAGGTCATGCACATGACCTTAAGCGACGAGGCCGATTACGCGGTGGCCTTCGTGGTATGCGAGGGCGGGCAGGGGTGATCATCTGGGGGCCGTGCCCGCGTGCCCCCGCCCCTTGTGAAATCGCCCATGGGGCCGGCCGTCACGTTCGGTACGCCCCGGTCGCCGGGGTGCGTGCGGGGCCCCGGCGGCATACCCTTCGCAGGCGGCCTTGCCGCCGGCCTATCCGGGGCGCCGGCGGATTTCGGGGGTAGGCCCGTGAGGGCCGGGCTATTTCTTGCCGCCAGCGGGCTTGATCACGGGCGGGCGCCCCTCGAACAAAAAGGCGCGCATCATGGCCTCGATGTCGTTTTGAGACTCGGGGTCGGCGGTATTGAGGTGGTGGTCATTCATGAGCACCGACAACTGGTCGAGCCACTGGCGCCACGCCTCCTGCGAGACCTCGTCGTAGATGCGCTGGCCCAATTCGCCCGGATAGGGGGGGCGCTCGAGACCGGGCGCGCTGCGTTTCAAGACCCGACATTGAACCATGCGCACGGCAACAATCCTCTGTGAATTGCGGTGCACCAGTATAACGGAGCCCGGGGCCCCTTAGGAAGGCGCCCTTACGAGATGCCGCGGGGGGCGCTATACTAGGCCTTTACGAAGGAGGCCTTCATGGCGCAAGAACAGGTAGTGGCGGGCAGCATGCCGGTGTTCCCGGCGCAACTGACAGACGAGATTCAGGTGACCGGGTCCGCGCAGGCGAAGCTCGGCGAGATCGTCGCGCAGGCGGCGGCCGATGGCGTCATCGGGATACGGGTTTATGTGTCCGGCGGCGGCTGCAGCGGCATGACCTACGGCATGGTCATGGCCGATGCCGAGGGCGGGCGTGATGCCGTATGGGCCAGGGATGGGCTTAAGATCTTCGTAGACCCGGTGGCCTTAAGCTATCTGGAAGGCGCCGAGATCGATTACACCGAGGATGGCGAGCCGCGCTTCCTGTTTCGTAACGTGTTCGCGCGCTCAGGCGGCGGCGGGGCGTGCGGCGGGTGCGGTGGCGGCGGGTGCGGGAGCCACTAAAGAAACCACGGCTTTTGCTCATAGCGCCGTTCGGATCCTACCGGACGGCGCCTTTTTTGGCCGCCGCCGGCGCGCGGGCCGATGTCGTGCTGGTGAGCGAGGGCACCGCCAATATCGTAGAGAGCGGATTGCCGGGCCTGCGGCTTCCCCTGCATGACCTCGATGCCTGCGAGCGCGCGATACGCGAGGAGATGGATCGCGGCGGCGCCTTTTTGGCGGTCCTTGGCCTCGATGACTGGGGGACGGAGGTCGCAGGCGCGCTGGCCCTGCGCCTGGGCCTTGCCGCGAACCCCCCTCAGGCCTTGGAGATCGCCCGCCGCAAGGACCGGGCGCGGGCCGCATTGCAGGCCGCGGGCGTGCCGGTGCCCTGGCATCGGGTGCTGGCCCTCGACGCCCCATTGCCGGCGCTCCACGATCTCCCCTATCCGCTGGTCTTAAAGCCCGTTGCCTTGTCCGGCAGCCGCGGGGTGATGCGCGTAGACGACGAGGCCGGTCTGCGCGCGGGCCTTACCCGGCTGCGCGCCATCCTTGGACACGACGAGCGGGCGGTATGGAATCGCGCGCTTATCGAGCGCTTCGTCCCAGGTTTTGAGATTGCGCTCGAAGGCCTGCTCACCGGCGGTGTCCTGCAGACGCTCGCGATCTTCGACAAGCCTGAACCTCTCGATGGCCCGTTCTTCGAGGAGACCTTTTACATAACCCCGTCGCGGCTGGATGCGGCCACCCGCGAGAGAGTACGCGAGGTCGTGGAGCGGGGCGCGCGCGCCTATGGCCTGCATGAAGGCCCGATCCACGCCGAGTGCCGGCTGAATGCCGAGGGGATATGGGTCATCGAGATCGCGGCGCGCACCATAGGCGGCCTGTGCGCGCGGCTGTTGCGGTTCGGGACGGGGCTGTCACTCGAGGATGTGGTGGTGCGTCACGCACTCAAAGAGGCGGTGACGGTGAGTGCGCGCGCGGGGGCTGCAGGCGTGCTCATGATCCCGATCCCGGGACTGGGCATCTTAAAGCGCGTTGAGGGCCTTATGGCGGCCGATCGCGTGCCCGGGGTCGTCGAGATTGTCATCGATGCGCGCGAGGGGCAGGAGCTCGTGCCCCTGCCGGAGGGCGCGAGCTACCTGGGTTTTGTGTTCGCGCAGGGGCCTGACCCGACGGCGGTCTACGAGACCCTAAGGACCGCGCATGGTCATCTGCGCTTTGTCCTGGCGCCCCTATGGCGTCCCGCGGTCATACCGGCGGCGACGGGCGCAACCAGGATTGCCACAGCGACGCCGCCAGCATGATCAGCAACGGGCCGGCGATGACGCCCACCAGCCCAAAGACCTTGGCCCCACCGAGGATGCTCAGGAGTAAGGCCATGAACGGCACGGGGCTCTTCTTGCCGGTCACGAGCGGGCGTAGCAGCAGGTCGGCGGCGGTGATGACGGCGATCCCCCAGATGGCGATGAGCAGTCCGGCAAAGAAGTGGCCGGTGAGCATGAGCCAGCCGCAGACCAGGGCCAGCACGGCGCTCGCCCCAAACGGGATCGCCGACAGCAGGGTGGTGGCGATCAACCAGATTGACCACAAGGGCATGCCGGCGAGCCCGTAACTTACGCCGATGAGGACCCCCTCGACGAGGCCTACGCCGATGACGCCCAGCATTACCGAGCGTGCGGACTCGGCGGCGGCGGTGAGCACCTGATGGCCGCGTGGTCCCCACAGGCGTTCGGCGATCCATATGAGTTCAGCGCGCACCTTCTCGCCGCGCAGGGCGAGCGAAAACACCACTGCGCTTGCGATCAGGGTGTGCAGAAGAAAGATCCAGATGTGCCCGAGGCTTGCCTTGATGATGTCCGAATGATGGCCGAGGTAACGGACGAGCACGTTGGCGTTGAGATTGTGAAGGTGCTGGGCAAGCCATGGCCCGATGAAGCGCTTATGGGCAAGCTGCGGGGGCACCGTCACGAGCGGCGCGCCGCTCTTCCAGCGGGCGATGCGCGGCGCGAGCTTGGCGGCGAGCGTCTGAATGACGAGCCAGGAGGGCAGCACGATGACCGCAAGCCACGCCAAGGCGTGCAGGGCGGCGCCCGCCCAGCGCGGCAGATCGAGGGCCCGCTCCACGGCGAGTTGTACCCGCCAACCCACGGTGCACAAGACGGCCCCCATGAAAAGCGGCACGAAATAGGGGCTCAAGGGATAGAGCCCGATCGCGAACAAGACCGCAAGCGCGGCGCGCCCGTACCATTTATTGTGCATCGCGAAACATCCTCAGGCGTGCCCTGTCTCCCGGACGGCGCGTTCGCTAAGACCGCGGGCTCGCGGCCCTCGGCGCCCGGTTTTGGGTGAGAGTGAGTCTAGCACAGCGGGGCGCGCACCCTGCCGGAGGTGCAGGCGTGGATTTTTGGGTCCCGCTGAACTAGTCTTAAGCGCCGACGGGCCGGCGGGAGGAGGGGATGTGGGGCCTTGTGCGCACGGCATGCGGTCTTGAATGCCCGGGGATACTCGGGGCCGTTGGGGTAAGCGGGTTAGCAAGGCCGTGGCGCGTGCCGGGGCCTGCCGGGCAGGGGGTTTCCCGCTATCACGGTGGGCGCCATGCGAACCGCACTGGTGATGTCTCGAGGGGGATGGAGATGGCCATAAGGCATTCGGTGATCGCGGCCGCCGCACTCGCGGCAAGCCTGCTTGGGGTAGTCGCCCACGCCGCCCCGGTCACGATATCGGCCGCGCGCGCCCATGCGCTTTTGGTCGACGACGATGATGGCGGCGCGATCTGGTTTCCGCTGTGGTTTGGCTTTCGCGCGTTTGTCCCGCGCCGCCCGGTCATTATCGAGCGCAATTACTATCCGCCACCGCCACCGCCGCCGACGTATTACTATTATTGCCGGGACCCGCAGGGATATTATCCACGCATACCAAACTGCCCAAGCGGCTGGCTGCGGGTCGTGCCGCCGGGCGAGGGGGGACCGCCTTGATGGATGGCATGGGGATGATGATGGAAGGCCGCGAAGAGGGGCGTGCGGGGCGCTCTGCGGATTGGCGTGTGGAGTTAAGCCCCGCGGCGCGCCGCGCCCTCGAGGCCCGTTCCACCCCTTTGTATGTGGAGATGGAGCTTTTCTTTAGCTGCCTCATCCGCAAGCGATTGCGCTGGGATCGCCCGCCGCCAGGGGGTGCTTTGGTGCTGCCGTCTTCCGGGCATCCGCAGCTTGCGGCCTGGTTTCATCCGGTCATGGCACAGCATTGCGCTTTGCCTGCCGATGCCGCGCTTGAGGACCTGCCGCTCGTGGATTTTCCGCTCAGCCGGCGCGATACCTTCCGCCCCCACTGGCTACGGATCGACTATCGCGGCGGGGCCTTTTCCGGGGATTTCGGCTGGTAGGACCGCTGATGGCGATCCGGCAGGTGGTGGTCGTCTGGCGTCACAGGCAGAGCCACACCTGTTCGGCGGCGCGGGTCACGGCGACGTAGAGCGCCCTGTGGTAGTCGTCGACACTCCCGCCCGCGGCCATGCCATAGAGGTCGGCCACATCGACGAGGGCATAGTGAAAAGTGCTGCCCTGGGCCTTGTGCGCGGTCATGGCATAGGCATGCATGACCGGCGCGCAGGCCCGCGTCACCGCCCAGGCGCGGCGAAAGTCCTCGGGCGCACGGTGCTCGGTGGTACGGTAGGCCGCCCAGGTCTTACGCACCAGCCGCTGGTATTCGGCGGGGTCATGCGCGACATAGAGCTCGACGGCCTCCGCGCCCGGGGCCTTGGCATGCACGCGCCAGCTCGGCATATCGAGATAGGGGTGGCGCAGGGGTTCACAGAGCGTCACGGTCAGTTCCGTATTGTTGGCAACGAGATCGACCAAGGCATCACGACGTTCGCGATCGGCCGCATCGGGCGAGCCGTCACCTTCGATCGGGGCCAGGGCCTCTTCCCAGATCTTGGGCGCGCGCTCGGCCATGCGCGCCTCGCTGCGAAAGGCATACAGGGTCTCGCGCGCGATCAGTGTCTCTCCCGGCCAGAATGGCGCCTCGCCCGTGTGCCCAGGCTCATACAGGCCCAAGAGCCCCTGGTGGATGAAGCGGTTGCGCTCCTCGACTATGCGATTGCGCCACGCAATCACGCGGATATCCTTGGTGGGGCGCCGCCGGCGCAGGGTCACCGCCCCGCAGGCGGCCTGCGCGGCGCGGGCGATGTGCACGCCCGGCATATCATGGCCTCGTGTTGCCAGATAACGGCCGATGGCCTCCGGATCGAAGACGCCACTTACCTCCCCTTCAATGTACCGGCGTATCTCGCCGGCAAAGGCGATGATGGGGTGCGGCCGGCCGGTCGCCTTTTGGCGCACAACCTCGATCAGGTCATGGCGCGCGGCATTGTGCGCAAACACCGGTGGGGTCCGGGCGCCGCCCTCTCCGAGGGCGAGTCGCTGTTGCGGGTCGGTGGCGGCGGATCCGTCCTCGACGGGCAGCAATTGCCCGGGGTCGCCAATGTAGAGTACGCGCGTACGCGCGCCGCGCACGAACCGTTCAATGTACGCCAGAAGATCCGGACCCACCATGCTCGACTCATCGATGAATACGATATCGTACGACTCGAAATAAAGCGTTTTCGGATGGCGATCGAGGGTGATGCGCATCACGCCTTCGTGCGTCTCGCGAAGGCGCAGGCCAAGCAGGGCATGGAGTGTCCCGGACCAGACCTTGGTGCGCACCGGTCGCGGCAGTTTCGCGGTCATGACTGAGACCGCCTTATGGGTGGGGGCGCACACCGCGACCCGCAGGCCGCTTGCGCACGCCGCCTCGATGAGGTGCACGGCAAGCCAGGTCTTGCCCGTTCCCGCATAACCCGACAGGACCTGAAGCCCTGATGTCCCGGAGGGGTCAAGGCAGAAGGCCTGCAGGGCCCGATAGGCGCGGCGCTGGCTTAGGGTCGACCCCTTGGGGTAGGTGGGGCGCTTTGTGATCGCGGATTTGATGCGCATCTTACAATAGCAAACAGTCTTTCGGGTCAGGGGCCGCAGTCAGCTCATGGCGACCTGGCCGATAGGCGGCGGGATACCGGTGCGATGCCTACTACCATAGCATGCGCGCAGCCGGCGCCATAGGTGGATAATCACGGTGTGTTAATCGCGGGGTGGCCGGCTTGCGATGGCTTGGTAGGGGGTCGCGGCCATGCCGGCCGCCCGATTCCCATAAAAGACGCAAATCGCGGGGCGCTGCCTGTGCCCATGGGGCGCGCCTCTTGAGGAAGAGACAGGCGCTGCCTGCCGGCGGGCGAAACGGCCCGGATACCGCCGTCTGCAGGGGGCACGGCGGCGGCCTTGCCAGGGTGGGCCCGTCTATGGGGCACTGTTACCGCGGCTTACGACGATTCCAGGGCCTCCCAGCGCGCATAATGCGCTGCAAGCTCCTTTTCGATAGCGGCCAGGCGCTCGTAAAGGCCCGTGATTCTGGCCTGCTCCTGCCCGTGGAAGCGCGCATCGGTGCTTGTCGCGAGGAGTGCTGCGCGCTCGGCCTCCAGGGTCTCTATGCGCGGCGGGATCTCGTCGATCTCGCGCTGCTGTGCATAGGAGCGCTTGCGCAGCGGCGCGGCAGAAGGCGGGGGCGCGGGCCTTGCGGCGGGGGTCTTTGCCGGCGTTACGGATGACGGGGGTGGCGCAGGTGGCGGCACATCACTAAAGCCCCCCACATACTCGTGAACGCCGCCATGGCCATCGAAGACCCAGGTGCTGGTCGCGACCTGGTCTATGAAGGCACGGTCGTGGCTTACCACCATGATGGTGCCGGTAAATTCTATTAAGGTCTCTTCGAGAAGCTCCAGTGTGTCGGCATCGAGATCGTTTGTTGGCTCGTCTAGGACAAGGAGGTTGGCGGGCTTGGCAAAGAGGCGCGCAAGCAGCAGCCGGTTGCGTTCGCCGCCAGAGAGCATACGGACCGGGGAGCGCAAGCGCTCGGGCGGAAACAGGAAGCGGCGCAGATAGCCCGCAACGTGTTCCTGGCGGCCGCCGATAGAGATCGTAAGCCTGCCTTCGCCGACGCTGTCTATGACGGTGGCCTCGGGATCGAGCTGCTCGCGTTGTTGATCGAAATATGCGACTTCGATGCGCGTACCGCGCCGCACAGACCCGCCGGCAGGCGTCAGGTCGTCCAAAAGTGCGCGCAGGAGCGTGGATTTCCCGGCGCCGTTGGGGCCTACGAGCGCGATGCGGTCGCCACGCAATACGGTGACGCTCAAGTTCCGGACAAGCACCCGGTCTTCGTAGCTGAGCGTGAGATGGTCTGTTTCGAACACGATCCGCCCGGAGGTGTCGGCAGTGTCTAGCCGCAATTGCGCGTGTCCCACGCGGTCACGCCGCGCGCGGCGCTCGCGTCGCATGGCCTCCAAGGCCCGCACCCGGCCCTCGTTGCGCGTGCGCCGGGCCTTGATGCCTTGCCGAATCCATCGTTCTTCCTCGGACAGGCGCTTGTCGAATAGGGCGTCGCGCGTCTCCTCGGCGGCGAGCGCCGCCGCCTTGCGGCGCAGATAGTCATCATAGGTGCCGGGCCAGGACGATAGGATGCCCCGGTCGAGTTCCACGATGCGGGTCGCGAGGCGCTTGAGAAAGGCCCGGTCGTGGCTTACAAACAAGACGCCGCCCGCAAAGCTTGCCAGATGGTTCTCGAGCCACAAGATGGCATCGATATCGAGATGGTTGGTCGGTTCGTCAAGCAGCAGGAGGTCGGGTTCGGCGACCAGCGCCCGTCCGAGCATGACGCGCCGCCTCCACCCCCCGGACAGTTCGCCCATGCGTGCCTGTGGATCGAGGCGCAGTTCCGTGATCACGCTCTGCACGCGCTGCTGGAATCGCCAGCCATCTTGGCTGTCTAGGACCTGCTGGATGGCGCCGAGCCGCGCAAGAAGCGCATCGTCCCCGCCTTCGGAAAGGGCCCTTGTGAGCTCGTCGTATTCGGCGAGAGCCTCGCCGAGAGCGGCAAGGCCCCCGGCTACGACCTCATAGACATGTGCGGTATCGGCGCATGCCACCTCTTGATCTAGGGTCGCGATGCGTAACCCCGGCTGCAGGGTGCGCGTGCCCCCATCGGGCTTTGTGATGCCGGCGACTATGCGCAAAAGCGATGATTTGCCTTCGCCGTTACGGCCTATGAGACAGACGCGCTCGCCGGGATCGAGGGCGAGCGAGGCGTGGTCTAGCAGGGGGTGGTGCCCGTAGGCAAGCTGGATATCATCGAGTCGCAAAAGCGGCATGACGGGGTTCTTTTAAGGGTGCAATATGGGCCGGGAAGGCCCGCTATAATCGCAGGTCTGGGCGGCGGGGGCAACGCCCGCCCCAGGCAGCCGGCCACCCCTGTGCGTTGCGCCTGGGGCGATCTGCCCGTGATCGATGACGGGAGCACACATCGGAACCAAAGAAGGGGGCTCATGTTATCTTTGATCGGCAATGTATTGTGGTTTGTCCTGGGCGGTGCCGCCATGGGGCTTGCCTGGTGGTTTGCGGGGATTCTGGCGCTGGTATCCATCGTCGGCATCCCCTGGGCGCGCGCCTGTTTCGTCATCGGGCGGTTTGCCTTCTGGCCGTTTGGGCGCGAGGCGGTCAGCCGCAGCGCGCTCACCCACCGGCCGGACATCGGCACGGGCCCCCTTGGCCTTATCGGTAATGTCCTCTGGTTTCTGCTGCTCGGCGTGTGGCTTGCGATCGGCCATATCCTGGCGGCGCTTGCCAATTTCGTCACCATCATCGGCATCCCCTTTGGCATTCAGCACCTAAAGCTCGCCGTGATTGCGATCGCCCCTATCGGCATGACCATCGTCGATAAGCGCGCGGCCCGCTAGCGCGGCCCGCCTGCCGTCTCTGCACCAGTATGGCGCGTGCGCACCGGTTTTGCCCGATCGCATCGCGCCGGATGCGGACCATGACCCTGTTTGGCCCTTGTCTTTGGCCCGCGGGGGCTTGTGCTACGCGAGGGCCGTGCGTGGCATGAAGATTGCTGAAAGTAGGCTGTGGCGAATTGCGAGGATCGTATGACTTAAGGGTGAACCGATTGATAAGGCGTAACGGATTCTAGGGTTCCAGCCGCGTGCGGCGTTCGGTCCGAGAGAATCCGGCCCCGCGAGGCGCGGGGTACACGGAGGGATAAAAACCCGGGAGGCAGAGCGTTGCCGGCCCGGGTTTTTTTGTGCCGATTGGATTATTGCGAGGTGACGATATGGGTACGGTAAAGAGGCTTTTGGCGGCGGCGGGTTTCGTGGCTTGCGGGCAAATGGGCCTGATGGCGCAGGCGTCTGCGCGTATCACGCTCGGGCTGTCCGATTGGCCGGGCTGGGTGGCGTGGTACGTGGCGCAGCACAACGGCTATCTGAAGAAGTATGGGGCGCATGTGCGGCTGGTATGGTTTCCGAGCTACATGACATCCGTCGAGGCCCTTTCGGCCGGGCGCATCGACGCAAACTGTCAGGCGCTCATCGACACTATCGCCCCGATCGTAAGGAAGGTTCCCATCAAGGTGATCCTGGTAACGGATAATTCGGCCGGCAATGATGCCTTGATGGTGAATAACACCATTCACTCGTTTGCAGGGCTCAAGGGAAAGTCTATCGCCGTCGAAATGAATTCGATCGAGGAGTATCTGGATGTGACGGCACTCCATGAGCACCATATGGGCGTCTCGGATGTCCATTTCGTGAACATGTCGACCGGCAATTCCGCAGCCGCCCTGATCACGGGACGCGTAGCCGCCGCCGGCGTATGGAACCCCTGGATTCAGCGGATCGAGGCGCGCCGGGCCGGGCATCCGCTCTTTACGAGCGCGCAGGCGCCGGGCCTCATCCCGGACCTGGTGGTTGCGCGCGCAGCCGTAGTGGCGGCGCACAAGAAAGATTTCGTGGGGCTCGCCAAGGCGTGGTTTGCGACCGTGCGCTTCATCAAGGCCCATCCGCGCCAGGCCGCACGGATCATGGCCCCCCATGTCGATCTCACGCCCGCGGTCTATGCCGAAAGCCTATCCGGGACCAGGCTTTTTGGGGCACATATGAACCGGGTTGCCATGAACCCCGGGGGGTCGCCTGCATCACTTTATAACAGCACGATTCAGACGACGCGCTTTCTGCGGCAGGTGAAAATGGTCAATGCCACCCCGAGCCCGCGTGCGTTCATTGACGCGGGTATCGTGAATCAGGCGGCACGCTGATGGGGGCCGCGACCGTGGGGACCCGCAAGGTGCAGGGAGGGGGCAGCCTGCAGCAGGCAGTGCCAGCCCAGGGGCGATCGCGCCTACGGCTGGGACGTATCCGCGCGCCGATCTCCAAGACGCTCTATGGGGGCCTCGCGGTCGCGGGCTTTTTGCTGCCGCTTGCCATCTGGGAGGCCATCAGTGCCTGGCATCTCGTGGGACGTCTCTTTCTGCCGTCACCTGCGGATGTCTGGGGGTCGCTTGCGCATTGGTACGCGGGCGGACTTCTGCGCGATACCGGGATCAGCGTCTATCGCGTGGTCGCGGGGTTCGTGCTGGCGTGCCTGATCGGCGTGCCTCTCGGGCTTTTCATCGGCGCCTATAAGTGGTGCGAGGCATTATTGCAGCCGATCAACGACTTTGTGCGCTATATGCCGGCCTCGGCCTTCATACCGCTTGTCATCTTATGGGTGGGGATAGGCGAGGGGTCGAAGATCGCCATTATCTTCATAGGGGTCGTGTTCCAGATCGTGGTGATGGTTGCCGATGCCGTGCGCAAGCTGCCGGACCGGTATCTGGAGGCGGCCTATACCATGGGCGCGCGCGAAGGCGAGGTCATGAAGCTCGTCGTCTGGCGCGGTACCTGGCCGCAGATCGTCGATATCCTGCGCATCAACATGGGCTGGGCCTGGACCTATCTCGTGGTCGCGGAGATGGTGGCGGCCGATAGCGGGCTTGGGTTTGCCATTCTCCAGGCGCAGCGTTTTTTGGATACCGCCAAGATCTTCGTCGGCATCATCATTATAGGTCTCATCGGTCTTGCCTTTGATCTCTTGTTCCGGGCGCTGCATAAGCAGATGTTCCCGTGGTACCGACCATGAACGCCCCGCGCGTGAGTTTAGAGCGCGTCGGCAAGGACTATGCCGGGCATGATGGCGTGCCGGTTCCCGTCTTAAAGGGCATCGACATGACCGCGTCCGATCATGAGTTCGTGGCCATCGTCGGGGCCTCGGGATGCGGCAAATCCACGCTGCTGCGGCTCGTCGCCGGGCTCGACGATGTCACCTCGGGGACGATACGGGTGGCGGGGCGGCCGGTCGCAGGTCCCGGGCCCGATCGCGGCATGGTGTTTCAGCAATCGACGCTGTTTCCCTGGCTGACCGTGTGGCAGAACCTGCGCTTCTCGCGCGGTCTGGCGGTCAACGCCGAGGCCACGAGCCTTGAGGTGTCGCAGTATCTGGCGCGCAGTGAGGCGCTGCTCAATATGATGGGGCTTGCGCGTGTCCGAGAGAGCTACCCGAACCAATTGAGCGGCGGCATGCAGCAGCGCGTCAATATCGCCCGTGCGCTCGTGGCCAATCCAGAGGTGCTTTTGATGGATGAACCATTCGGGGCGCTCGATGCCCAGACGCGCGAGACCATGCATGATCTCGTCTTGCACCTGTTTGCCGCTGAAAAGACCACGGCCCTGTTTGTCACTCACGATGTCGAGGAGGCGATCTATCTCGCCGACCGGGTGGTCGTGCTGGCACCCAATCCGGGGCGCGTGGATTCGACCCACGTCGTTCCCTGGGGTCGCGCGCGCGCTCAGGAGCTAAAGCTCGAAAGCGCATTCGTGACGCTCAAAGGCGAGATCTTGGCGCGCATCCGCGCCACCTCCGCGGTCCATGCTGACCATGAGCTGCTCGCCAGCATGGCGGTCGGGGCCCGGGCGCAATCCGTGAGAGAGGGAGGAACAAATCCATGAGCCTATTGGAATCCGGGGAGCGGGCCGTACTCTGGGAGGACGATGTCCCCGGGGGATGCCACGCATCGTTTCGCATACGCCGCGGTCAGGGCCTGCGTCTTACGGCACTCGGCGCCCATGCCAATGTATCGATGATCTTATTTAACGATGACGACAGAAGCGAGCGCTACAACATGGCCGATACCCTGAAGGCACAGCACACAGCTGCGCTCGGCGCAGGGCATGTGCTCATGTCGGACATGGGGCGGGCACTGGCGGTACTCGGCGCCGAAACCGTGAGCGACCACGACCCGATCTGCGGGGCATCGAGTCGCGCGGATATCGATCGGAGTTTCGGGACTTGCCGTTTCGGGCAGGCGCGTAATGCCATGTATCGGAGCGGCCAGGAGGGGCTGCTCGTCGAACTGGCCAAGTGGGGTCTTGGCAAGGAGGATCTGGTGGCCCCGGTCAATTTCTTTAGCGCCCTTTCCGTGGATGATGAGGGGGGTGTGGCGTTGCGCGGCGGCCATGCCCAGTCGGGCGATTTTGTGGAGTGCGCGGCGGTCTTGAACCTCTTGTGCGTGTTATCGACAGCCCCGCATCCGCTGGCCGCCCCGGGCCCCTATGCCCCCGCGGACATACGTATCACGGTCTACGGCGCCGGCATGGACGCCGTGTCCGGGGCGAGACATTGTCCGGAGAATGTCCGGGCCTTGGCCAACAGTCATCGCTACTTGGGGGGGTCATGATGCCAAGCCGCACATTGCAGGAAAGCCCCCGGGATGTAGCCCGCGCCCTCTGGAATGTCGTGTGTCCGGCGGGCGAGCCATGGATGGGGGAGGTGGCGCGCGGCCAAGTCGTGCGCATCGTAGACATTGAGGGAAATCAGGCGGTCGATACCCTGTTCTACAACCGCCATGACCGTCGCGAACGCTATAGCGCGCAGGCGACCATCGTGGCGCAGAGGGCCTTGTATCTTACGACCGGCTCGGTATTGATGTCATCGGAGGGCCGCCCGATGCTGACCATCGTCGCCGATACCTGCGGGCGCCATGATACCCTCGGCGGGGCCTGCTCCGCGGAGAGCAATACAGTCCGCTATGGCCGCGACAAGGGGTATCTGCACAGCTGCCGTGACAATTTTCTGCATGCCACGCAGCATTGCGCGTGCGGCCAGCGTCTGGGCCTTGGCAAGCGGGATCTCGCGAGCAATATCAATTTCTTCATGAATGTCCCCGTGGAGGGCCGGAGCCTGCGGTTTGCCGATGGGGTATCGGCACCCGGCAAGTACGTGGAGATGCGCGCCGAGCAGGATGTTGTGATCCTTATTTCGAACTGCCCGCAACTAAACAATCCCTGCAATGGCTATGATCCGACACCAATTGGCATCATGGCCTGGGCGGCCGCAGACGAGTGATGGGGCGGGGACGACCCCGCCTGTTGGGAGGTCGCGGGACGGCCCGCCGATGCGAGGTACTATGTTCGAGGCGGTATGGGTGGCTGATCGCGGCATCGGAGGAGCGCGTGTCCGGGAAACCCTGGAGCGCCAGGGTATCACGGCGGTGTCTATCCCAGAGGCGGCCCTCTCAGGGGCGGATAGTGGAACGATTGCAGCCCTGGCGGCAGCATCGGGGGCGCAGGCTGTTCATCCGGGATATGGGGCTCTGCGGCGCTATGCGGACCTGGCGCATGCCCTGGCGCGCCATCAGATCCCGTTTGCGGGCGCGCGTGCGTGCGATATCGAGGCCTTCTCCGACGCGGCCTCGGCGCGGGGCTTGGCATACGAGGCCGGTCTGACGCTTTTGCCAAAGAGCCGGCCGCTCGACAACCTGGAAAGCATCCTGGCAGTGGCCGCGGCGATCGGCTATCCGGTCGCGGTGCGCTGCGAGGCCCTGGGCCGGGAGCAACAGTGTGCGCATCCCAAGGGGCTACGGGCGGTGTGGGAGGAATGGCGCAGCGCGCTGTCGCGAGATCCGCAGGCGGTGTGCGTGGAACGGCATCTGGCTCGCGCCCGTTGCCTGGAGGTCCCCTTATGGGCCGATGGGCGTGGGGCCGCGCAGGCCCTGGGGGTGCATGATGCGATTCTGCGGCGCGATGGCCACGTGCTGCTGGAGGAGGCGCCGGCCGGGCGATTGGGGGCCGGCGAACGGGATCGCCTTGCCGATATGGCGGTACGGCTTGCACGCAGTGTGCACTATCGATCTGCGGCCGTGGCGCGTTTTCTTTATGACGAGCATAGCCGCACGCCTTATTTCGTGGGCCTTCATGCGGCACTTGGGCCTTCCCACGAACTCGCATCGATGGTCACCGGCATCGATTTCGCCTGGTGGACGCTGCGGCTTGCGGCCGGCGAGGACGCGGCGCCCGACTGCGACGACCGCTCAGGCGCCGGCCATGCGATTGTCGCGCACGTGCGTGCCTGGGGCTGGACGCGCGCAGTGGCGGGCTCTGGGCGGGTGGAATCGGTGTCGTGGCCACCAGGGGCGCAGGTGACGGCCGCCATCGGGCCGGGGTCTGAGGTGACCGCCGCAGACGACGGCGATCTCGTACAGGTCGGGGTCAGGGCCGGGGGCCGCGCGGACGCGTGGCGGGCGCTGGGAGAGGCGCTGGACCATACCGTCGTGCGCGGTGTCGAGACCAATCGCGACTGCCTGCGTGCATGGGCCAAGGACCCGCAGGTGCGCGAGGGCGGGCCGCATGCGGATGCGATGGCCCCTGGCCTGTGCCCGGCACCGATCATCGAGGTCCTAAAGGGCGGGGCGCAGACGACGATTCAGGATTGGCCAGGGCGGCTCGGCTATTGGCAGGTGGGCGTGCCACCGTCCGGGCCCATGGATGCGCTTGCCCATCGTTTTGCCAACGGACTGGTGGGCAATGGCCCCGATGCCGCGGTTCTGGAGATGACGCTCGTGGGCCCCCGTCTTAAGTTCCATGCGCCGGCCCTGATCGTGCTCACCGGCGCGCCGTTTTCGGCGCGGCTCGATGGGCAGGTGCTGCCGATGTGGCAGGTCTGCCGCGCCGAGGCGGGGAGCGAGCTTGTATGCGGTAGCGCGCGCGCAGCGGGCGCGCGCGCCTATCTCGCGGTCCAGGGCGGTTTCGCGGGGGACCGCTATCTCGGCAGCGCGGCGACGTTTACGCTGGGGGGGCTGGGCGGTCATGAAGGGCGCGCCCTGAAGGCCGGCGACCGGCTGATCATAGCCCCGATTCGCGACGATACGCGCGCCGGTTGCCAGCTCCCGCGCCGCCTGCGGCCGCGCTACGAGCGCCACTGGACGCTCGGGGTCCTGTATGGGCCACACGGGGCCGATGATTTCTTTACGACGCCTGATATCGACGCCTTCTTTGCCGCGGATTGGCAGGTCCATCCGCAATCGAACCGCACGGGCGTCCGATTGATAGGGCCGCGCCCGCGCTGGGCACGCCGTGATGGCGGCGAGGCGGGTCTCCATCCCTCGAATATTCATGACAATGCCTACGCCATTGGCGCAGTCGATTACACCGGAGACATGCCGGTGATCTTAGGGCCAGACGGCCCGAGTCTCGGGGGCTTTGTGTGTCCGGCGGTGGTGGCGTCCGCCGAGCTCTGGAAGCTGGGGCAGCTGCGTCCGGGGGATACGGTCCGCTTCGAGCGCTTAAGCCTTTCTGCCGCGCGCACCGCACATGCGCGCCAGGAGCAGGCCTTGAGCCTGCGTCCGCCATCCTTTGAGGTGAGATTGCCGGTCGCAGCCGGCATCGGCGATGCCCGCGAGGCGGTCATCGGTCGCATCGACGGCGCGGGGGAGCGGCCCGCGGTCTTATATCGGCGCGCCGGCGACGCCAATGTCCTGATCGAATATGGGCCACCGGTACTCGATATCGGCCTGCGCCTGCGGGTTCACGCGCTCATGGAGTGGCTAGAGGCGCGCCGGGGCGGGCTACTGCGCGATGCCGTGATCGATCTGACCCCCGGGATCCGCTCGCTTCAGGTCCATTACGACCCCGGCCGCTTGTCGCAGGCGGGGCTGGTTGCGATCCTGCGGGATGCCGAGGCCGATCTGGGCGAGTTGCGCGATGCCTGTGTGGCATCGCGCATCGTGCATCTGCCGCTGGCCTGGGATGACAGCCAGACGCGGCTTGCAACCGCCCGTTATCAGCAGCTCGTGCGCCGCGATGCCCCCTGGTGTCCCCGCAATATCGAGTTCATTCGCCGCATCAATGGGCTAGACAGCGAGGAGGCGGTCCGCAATATCGTGCTGGCCGCCGAGTATCTCGTACTGGGCCTGGGGGACGTATATCTCGGGGCCCCGGTCGCGACCCCGATCGATCCCCGTCACAGGCTCGTCACCACCAAGTACAACCCGGCGCGCACCTGGACCCCGGAGAACGCCGTGGGCATCGGCGGGGCCTATCTGTGCATCTATGGCATGGAGGGTCCCGGGGGCTATCAGTTCGTGGGGCGGACCGTGCAGATGTGGAACCGCGGCCCGGCGGCGCCACCGTTTACGGATGGGGCCCCCTGGTTGTTGCGGTTTTTTGATCGCATCCGGTTTTTCTTGGTGAGTGAAGACGAGTTGCTGGGGATGCGTGCGGATTTCGCGCGCGGCCAGTTGCCATTGCGGATCGAGGAGGGGCACTTTTCCTGGGCCGAGTACCAGCGGTTCCTGGAGGCCGAACGATCCGGCATCGAGGCCTTCAAGGCGCGCCAGCAGGCGGCATTCGTGCGCGAGCGCGAGTCCTGGGCCGAGGAGGGCTTGGCGCGTGGCCTGGGCTGACGGCATGCCTGATGGCCGTTTGTGGCGCCGAGGGCTTGGTGGCGCACGGCCCTCGTATTAAGCTTGGCCGCGGTTGCGCCCTGTGCCGAGCTAATACCAGCCGCTCGGGCGCCGCCTCGCAGAGGGGCTGCGAGGCCGTTGCGGGATGAAGGCGATGTCGGGTGGGCATGGGGCTCAAGTAGCGCAATCGGCCGAGCAGGTCCTGTATTTCGTGCTGCTCGAGTTGGTGGTGATCATCGCTGCGGCACGCATCCTGGGGTGGCTTGCAAGAAAGGCCGGCCAGCCGCGCTCGGTCGGCGAGATCGTGGCCGGCCTGTGCCTTGGGCCGTCGCTTTTTGGCCATTTTAACCCCGCGTTTTTTTCCTATGTCTTCGGCAGCGCCTCCCATCTGCCGCTTGTGATCATGAGCCAGATCGGCCTTACGCTGCTCATGTTTCAGATCGGCATGGGTTTTGATTTTTCCCATCTCAAAGAGACCGCGAACGGGCGGGCGGCCGCGGCCATCGCCATCGGTTCGATTATCCCGCCCTTTGTGCTGGGTGTCGCCACGGGCTTCATCTCGCAGCCAGGGCTAGCCCCGGGGATCCCGGTCATCCCCTATAGCCTTTTTCTGGGCACGGCCTTTGCTATCACCGCGGTGCCCATTCTGGGGCGGATTTTGATGGAGTATGGCCTGGCGCGGACACGCGTAGGGGCGATTACCATCAGTGCGGCGGCGGTCAACGACGTGATCGGCTGGTTATTGCTGCTTGCCGTGGCGGCCTTTGCGAGCGCGCGGTTTTCGGCGGGTGCCATGGCGTGGCGCTTTGCCTCCCTTGCCCTCTACCTGGTCGTAGGTTTCGGGATAGTCAGGCCGCTTGTGCGGCGTGCGCTGGCGCGGCTGTCGTGGCCGGATGGGCCGGGGCTGCCGCCGGATGTGCTGGCGTTTACGCTGCTTGCGGTGTTCGTATCCGGCATGATCACCTATGAGATCGGCATCTTTACGATTTTCGGCGGTTTTGTGATGGGGGTGATCGTCAACGACAATGTCGAATTCGTGACCCGGTTTCGGCAAACCGTCGGCGATTTCATCATGGTGTTCTTCTTGCCGATCTTTTTTACCTACGCCGGCCTGCGCGCGGACCTGTCTGGCATAGATAGCGGCGCGCTGTGGTTTTGGTGCGCGGCTATTGTCCTCGCGGCAACGGCGGGCAAGGGTATCGGGGCCTATGCCGGCGCCCGCATCGGGGGCCTAAGCGCCGCGTCCGCGGCGGCGGTGGCGGCCCTTATGAATACGCGCGGGTTGATGGAGCTTATCGTCATCAATATTGGGTATAGCGCGGGCTTCATCCCGCACATCGTCTATACGCTGCTCGTGGTCATGGCGATTGTGACGACCGTGGTCACCGGGCCCGCGCTGCGTGTGTTTTTGCCAAGGAGCGGCCATATCATTCCGCACGATATCGATGCCTAGGAGGGGGGTCGCGGCCGGCCGGATCCCCAATAGGGGGGCAGGTCTTGCGCTGACGTTGCAGGCTGGGCGCGTGTATCGGGCCGGCGCCTTAGGGCCGTGGGAGAGGCGCCATGCGACAGGTACGCCGTGGGGGGTTTGCCCTGTTAGAGGGCGGGCATTCACGCCAGGGGACATATCCGCCCAGCAGCGCGCGCCGTCCGTCGTAGAGAAAGACGGTACTTGATTTTGGGGCAGGTTGCTCTTAAAGTACCGAGCCTTCTTTGCCCACTGCCGTTGTGGCGGCCAGCGTGGCCGCGGGCACGGAGTGTCTGATCTATGAGTCCCCATCGTCTAGAGGCCTAGGACATCGCCCTTTCACGGCGGTAACAGGGGTTCGAATCCCCTTGGGGACGCCAA
>JAKARI010000007.1:0-75061 GCA_021819245.1 Pseudomonadota bacterium
ACCGCAACCGGCCCCGTTCATTCAGGTAGGAGACGGTGCATGGCAACGAACCAGTTCATCCGCTTTTTCGACCAAATCAGCATCGGCGACGTGCCACTGGTGGGGGGCAAAAATGCCTCTCTGGGAGAGATGGTTCGCAAGCTCTCGGCGCAGGGGGTGCGCGTACCCAACGGCTTTGCCATCACCGCCGACGCCTACCGCTACATGCTGGACACCGCGGGCGCCTGGGGCAAGCTGCACGAGGCGCTCGACGGCCTCAACCCCGACGACATGCAAGACCTCGCCCGCCGCGGCCAGCGCGCCCGCGAGATCATTTACGGTGCGGGCCTGCCAAAGGACCTCGCCGCCGAGATCATCGCCGCCTACCGCAAGCTGCAGGCGCAATACGGCGAGGATGTCAGTTTGGCGGTCAGAAGCTCGGCCACGGCCGAAGATCTGCCTACCGCGAGCTTTGCGGGCCAGCAGGACACGTATCTCAACATCCGCGGCGATGAGAACCTGCTCGACGCCTGCCGCCGCGACTTCGCGAGCCTCTTCACCGACCGCGCCATCCACTACCGCGTCGATCAGCGCTTCGACCACTTCAAGGTCGCTCTGTCGATCGGGGTCATGAAAATGGTGCGTTCGGATCTGGCGGCCTCGGGGGTGATGTTCTCCCTGGATACGGAATCCGGCTTTCGTGATGTGGTGTTCATCACCGGCGCCTATGGCTTGGGCGAAAATGTGGTGCAAGGCGCGGTGGATCCCGACGAGTTCTATGTGCACAAGCCCACCTTCAGCGCCGGACACCGCGCCGTCCTGTCCCGCAGTCCGGGCGACAAGGCGGTGAAAATGGTGTTCGTCGGAGGCAAGGCCCGGCAGACCACGCGCAACATCGCCACCCCCAAGGCGGACCGCGAGCGCTTTTGCATCACCGATGCCGACGTCCTGGAATTGGCCGACGCGGCGATCAAGGTCGAGCAGCACTATGGCCACCCGATGGACATGGAGTGGGCCAAGGATGGCGTGGACGGGAAGATCTACCTCGTCCAGGCCCGGCCTGAAACCGTGGCCTCGCAGCGCCGCATCACCATGATCGAAAACTATGTGCTCGACGGCCGGGCCGACGTGCTCGCCACCGGCCGCTCGGTGGGGGAGAAGATAGCGAGCGGCCAGGCGCGTACCATCACCGACATGGCGCATCTGTCGGACTTCAAGCCCGGCGAGGTGCTGGTGGCCGACACCACGACCCCGGACTGGGAGCCGGTAATGAAAACCGCCGCGGCCATCGTCACCAACCGCGGCGGGCGCACCTGCCATGCCGCCATCATCGCCCGCGAACTGGGTATCCCGGCCGTGGTCGGGGCGGGCAATGCGACCGGCGCCGTACCCAACGGGCAGATGGTCACGGTATCGTGCGCCGAAGGCGACAACGGCAAGGTCTATCGCGGCGCCGTACCCTTCCATGCCGAAAAAACCGAGGTCGGCGATATCCCGCGCCCGGCTACCGGTATCATGATCAACATCGGCAATCCCGACATCGCCTTCAAGACATCATTCCTGCCCAACGACGGCGTGGGGCTCGCGCGCATGGAGTTCGTCATAAACGAATCGATCAAGGTGCACCCGATGGCGCTGCTGTACCCCGAGAAGGTGCGAAATCCAGGGGCCCGAAAGACCATTGACCGCCTGCTGCGCGGCTATCCGAACGGCGAGCGTTTTTTTGTGCAGCGGCTGTCGGAGGGCATCGGGACAATCGCGGCCGCGTTCTGGCCCAAACCGGTCGTCGTGCGCATGTCGGACTTCAAGTCCAACGAGTACGCGAGTCTGATCGGCGGCGCCGACTTCGAGCCCGACGAGTCCAACCCGATGCTCGGGTTTCGCGGCGCGTCGCGGTATGCCCACCCGGCATACGCCGAAGGCTTTCGGCTGGAGTGCCTGGCGATGAAGCGGGTGCGTGAAGACATGGGGCTGTCCAACGTCATCCTGATGCTGCCATTCGTGCGCCGGATCAAGGAGGCCGACGAGGTGCTGGCGAAAATGGCGGAGTACGGCCTCAAGCGCGGGGTAAACGGCCTGCAGGTCTATGCCATGTGCGAGATCCCGAACAACGTCATTCTCATAGACCAGTTCGCCAAGCGCTTCGACGGCCTTTCCATCGGCTCCAACGACCTTACCCAGCTCACCCTGGGCGTGGACCGCGACAGCGAAATCGTCGCCTTCGACTACGACGAACGCGACGATGGGGTCAAGGAAATGATCCGCCTGGCCGTCGAGGGCTGTCGTCGCAACGGCATCCACTCCGGGCTGTGCGGGCAGGCGCCTTCCGACTACCCGGAAATGGCCGCATACCTGGTCGAGCTGGGCATCGACACCATGAGCCTCAACCCGGACACGGTGATCCCCACCACCCAGCACGTGCTCGCCGTGGAAAAGGCCAGAAACAAAAAGGGGTAGCGGACGCCGTGCGTGCGGGACGAGACGCGACACTATTATACTTTAGGGATCCGCCGGGATTGCCATGGGCCGTCCGTCGTGAAGGGCCGCGCCATATCCCGGGGAGAGCGCCCAGACGCCCGCCAAGGGACGACTTGGTGCCGGCAGAAAAAAACACCTCATGCATCCGGACCGCCTCCATGATCCCGGGCGACTGCGGCCTGGGGCGCGCTTGGCGGGTCCCGCCGCGAGTCCTTGCCGTCACACACGGCCCCACAGCCCGGCGCCGGAAACGCCGGCATCCAATACCGCGGCGCGGTATCGTCAAGGCCGGCCCGATCCCCTACTGATGGAGGCCCCCATGCCCACTCCTCGAACCGCCGATCGTCGCATCACCGACCCGGCGTACTCGGTCCAGTCCGCCCCCCGGGGCGACCGTCCCATGGCGCGTGTCAGCCCATGAAACCCGCCCGTGCCCTGCATGTGATTTTATGCTGGCATATGCACCAGCCGGATTACCGCGATACCGAGGGGCGTTACCTCTTTCCCTGGACCTACCTGCACGCGTGCAAGGACTATACGGACATGGCCGCGCACCTCGAGGCCAATCCATCGGCGCGCGCCGTCTTCAACTTCGTCCCTGTACTCCTCGAACAGCTGGACGACTATGTGGATCAGTTTCAGACGCGCAATTTCCGCGATCCGATCCTTGCCGGTTTGGCCGCGGAAGACCTCCAGATCCTGGATAAGGGACACCGTCATATCCTCCTGAACCAATGCTTCCGCCTGGAACAGGAACAGATGCTCAAGCCCTTTCCCGACTACCTCCGGCTCTTTGAGTTGTGGCAATTCATTCGCCAGGACAGCAGCGAAATGGCCGACTATCTCTCGCTGCAATATCTGTCGGATCTCCTGGTCTGGTATCACCTCGCGTGGACCGGGGAGACCCTTCGACGCGGCAGCCCGGTCATTGCGCGGCTCATGGCCAAAGGGCGGGGCTTCGATCGCGCGGACCGCGCGGCCCTTCTGGGGTGCATCGGCGAGGCCCTGACCGGACTCCTGCCTCGTTACCGAGCCTTGGCCGACGCCGGGCGTATCGAAATTTCGACCACGCCTTATCAGCACCCCATCGCGCCCCTGCTATTGGACTTCCAGGCGGCCTGGGATGGACAGCCCAATGCGCCCTTGCCGGTGAGTCCGGGCTATCCGGGCGGGGCAGAAAGGGTTCGCAGCCAGCTGCGGGCCGCCCTGGAGAGTCACCAACGGCACTTTTCCCGGCATCCCCAAGGGACCTGGCCGGCCGAGGGGGGGATATCCCCCGCCTTCGCCCAACTGCTGGCCGAGGAGGGCCAGATGTGGTCGGCGTCCGGGGAGGCGGTGCTCGCGCGCAGCCTGGCCCGTTCCTATCCGGACACGACCCCTGCGCGTAAGCGGGCCGACTACCTGTACCGGGCCTATCGTCCGACGTCCGGCACGCTGACATTATTCTTTCGGGACGACTCCCTCTCGGATCGTATCGGTTTCGATTACAAGAGCTGGTCGGGTCATGATGCCGCCGCCGATCTGGTCCAGCGCCTAGAGGCCATTTGGCGTGACACGGAGTCCCAGGATGCGCCCGTGGTGAGCATCATTCTCGATGGCGAGAATGCCTGGGGGTACTATCCGTACAACGGCTATTACTTTTTGAATGAACTCTACCGGGCCCTTGCGAACCATCCCCACCTGCAACTTTGCACCTTTGGTGATTACGTGCGCGATCACGGCACCCACGCGGACCCCCTTCCGGTTCTCGCCGCGGGCAGCTGGGTCTATGGGAATTTCAGTACATGGATCGGCGATCCCTCCAAGAACCGCGCATGGGACCTCCTGTGTGCCGCAAAGCAAGCGGTCGATGCACAATGGGACGGATTTGCCCCCGAGCGGCAGGCGATCATCCGCCGGCAATTGGCGCGCTGCGAGGGATCCGATTGGTTCTGGTGGGCCGGGGACTACAATCCGGCCGATTCGGTGCGAGATTTCGATCAGCTCTTTAGAGAGCACCTGCGCGGATTGTACGGACTTTTGGGGACTCCGGCCCCCCAGGAGATCGATCAGCCCATCAGTCGCGGCGGCGGGCCTGCGGAGTCCGGCGGCACCATGCGACGCGGCCAGAACGAAGGCAGGTGACAGCGGTCCAGAAGGCGCGCCGCCGCCCCTGCCGAAACGACGGCAACCCACAGACACACCGCAGCCACCGATCCCGGGGGCGCGGTCCCAGCGGCCGTATCGCGCCTGGTCGGGCGGGCGATCACCCCCGGGGTCTCGTGTCCCGGATTCCCGGCACGCACGGCGGCCTGCGGGCCGGGGGTGGTCCGATTCATCACCCGGATCCGGCAGACGAGGCCAGGCATGGCGGCGGGCTTGCGCGCGCCCTGTCCGAAACTTTCTCCGCGCCCATCCGGGCTATGCCATTGCCACACGACCGGATCCCCTCCCGTATTGGGGGTGTTGCCATGGCGATGCCCGACTCCGCCCCTTGACAGCCATCATGGCGGATCGTCGCCCGCGCCCGGATGATATCGCCCATGATGGCTAGCGTCCGGGGTCATATCGCCGCATGGGGTGTGAGTCCGGCCCTTCGGCCCCGGTATGGGGTGCGCCCTGCCCGGCACGATGGTGCGGGCCATGGTTTTGAGTCCTCGCCGGATACACCCCGGGCGATGGGGCCAGGGCGGCCGTTGTCCGCAGCCCCCCGTATCCCCTTGTCCCTGGGGTTGGCCGTGGCGTGGGCGTCCACTCCGCTCGGACTCGGGACTTTCGTCCGCCATGCCCGACCATCCGATCGCCTGTGCCCGCGCGGCGGGGCGTGTCCGGTCGGTGCCGACGATGCCCCGGGGCCGGCACCGGCTTGGTCTGCGTGCGGCCCCCCTGCCGATGATCGCCTCGCGCCCCCACACGCCTGGCATCGACCGTCTTTGGGGTCATGGCGCCTTGCGCGCACCCCGGTTCTTGTGGACCATGGACGGCATCGTGCCTGCGCCGGTCGCCCTGAGTCGATCCGTTCCTATATCCCCGGGATTGCCTCCCCGGCCGGGCCTTTCACGGGCGACCGCGCCGTCCGGGAGCGAGACACGATAAGGAGAGTTTGCCTGATGAAGATCCAGCGCATCGAAGCCACGCCCTATCCGGATCAACGCCCCGGGACCTCCGGGCTGCGAAAAAAGGTCACCGTTTTCCAAAAGCCGGCCTACCTGGAACTCTTTATTCAGGCCATCTTCGAGGTGCTGCCGGAACGGCACGGCGCAACACTGGTTCTTGGCGGGGACGGACGCTACTACAATGATCACGCCATCCAGATCATTCTGCGGATGGCCGCCGCGAACGGCTTTGCCCGGGTCGTCGTGGGCCGGCGGGGCATCCTCTGCACCCCCGCCGTATCCCATCTCATCCGCCACCGCAAGACCTTGGGAGGGATCATCCTGACCGCCTCCCATAACCCCGCGGGGCCAGACCATGACTTCGGCGTCAAATACAATGCCGCCAACGGCGGCCCCGCCCCCGAGCCCTTGACCGAGCGGATCTGGGAGGTCAGCAAAACACTGCATTCCTACCAGATTATCGAGGCCACGCAGGCGATCGATCTGCAAACGCCGGGAAGCACCGGGCTCGGGGACATGATCGTGGAGATCATCGATTCGACCGCCGATTACATCCGGCTGATGGAGGGAATCTTTGACTTCGACGCGTTATCCCGATTATTGCAGAGCCCCTCGTTTCGCATGCGCTACGATGCCCTAAACGCGGTGACGGGACCCTACGCACAGGATCTCTTTGAGAAGCGCCTCGGCGCACCGCAGGGCTCTGTCGTACAAGGCACCCCGCTGCCGGACTTCGGCGGCCTCCATCCGGACCCAAACCTCATCTACGGAAAATCCCTTGTGGATCCCATGTTCCGCCCGGGGGCGCCGGACTTCGGTGCCGCATCGGATGGGGACGGCGACCGCCACATGATCCTCGGCCGGCAATTTTTCGTAAGCCCCTGCGACTCCCTCGCCGTAATCCTGGCCCATGCCCACCGCATCCCCCACTACCGGGGAAACGTGCGGGGGACCGCCCGGTCTCTCCCCACCAGTCAGGCGGTGGATGCCGTTGCCGAGACCCTGGGCATTGCCGTCTACGAGACGCCGACGGGATGGAAATATTTCGGCGATCTGATGGACGCCGGCCGCGTGACATTTTGCGGCGAGGAGAGTTTCGGCGCCGGCTCCAGCCACATTCGGGAGAAGGACGGCTTGTGGGCCGTCTTGTTTTGGTTATCCATCCTCGCCGATACCGGGAAGGGCGTGCGAGACATCGTCTATGACCTCTGGCAACGCCATGGGCGCCATTACTTCAGCCGGCATGATTTTGAAAACCTCCCCACGGACAACGCCGAAACTCTCTATGACGATCTGCAGAAGGGGCTCGACAAACTCCCCGGGCACAGCATCATGGATACGACCATCCTGAGCGCGGATGCATTCGCGTATCGAAACCCCATCGACGGATCCGTGACGGACCATCAGGGAATTCGCATCGTCCTTGCCGACACGTCCCGCATCGTGGTTCGCCTGTCCGGGACCGGGACAGGGGGGGCCACTTTGCGACTGTATTTCGAACGCGTTATGCGCGGCCCGGGGAGGCTGGAGCTTGACTTGCAAACAACGCTTTCGCCATTGATCCAATTCGCCTATGCGCTCACCGACATCCGCCGCCGGACGGGCCGGACTGCGCCAGACGTGATCACCTAGGGCGCGCCCTTTGGCGATGCATGTGATCTCGGGGGGTCACCCCATGTCGTCTGCCGCACATTCGGGATGCCTCCCCCAGGAGACGGCAACGTGGCGAAAAGACACCCCGCCCACTGCGCGCCGCCCCACGGGAATGGGCGCCGGCGTGCCGGCGCCGGCGTTGCGCGGATCGTTTCTCTGCTGCCGGATCCCGCCCGTCCATGATGTGCGGGGCCTAAGCCGCGCGCGGCCCCTCGATCTTCGTGCCACCCGCAGAACACCCTCCCACACCACCTGTTGAGCCGGCAACACACATAAGGACCCGTCCCATGAAGGAAGAAAAAGACCGTTACGAAAGGGAACTCGAAAAACTGCAGATCGAGCTCGTCAAATATCAAAAGCACCTCATCAAAAGCCGCAGCAAAATTCTCGTGCTCTTCGAAGGGCGAGACGCGTCGGGGAAAGACAGCACCATAAAGAGAATCACGGAACACCTAAGCCCTCGCGAAAGCGCTATCGTTGCCTTGGGCGTTCCCTCCGATCGGGAAAAAAGCCAATGGTACTTTCAGCGCTACGTCCCCCATCTCCCGGCGGAACAGGAGTTCGTTCTCTTTAACCGCAGCTGGTACAACCGGGCTGGTGTGGAAAAAGTCATGGGGTTTTGCACCGATGAACAATATGAGGAATTCTTTTCCGAGGTAAACGAGTTCGAGACCATGCTGACTCGTTCAAAAATTCGTCTTTTCAAAATCTATCTGGATATTTCCAAAGAATGCCAGAAAAAGCGCATGGCATCCAGAAAAACCGACCCCTTGAAGCAATGGAAAGTCAGCCCCATTGACGAAGTTGCCGTCAAGCGCTGGAAAGACTACTCTAGGGCGAGGAACGTGATGTTCGAACGCTCCCATACCGAGCTCAGTCCTTGGTACATCGTCCATACGGATGACAAGCGGGAGGCGCGCCTTAATGTGATTCGCGGGCTCTTAAGCAATCTTGACTATTCCGGAAAACGAGAAACGCTCACGGCTCCCGACCCCAGGGTGTTTTTTTGCTACGATCCTCGGTATCTCGCCAATGGGATGATCGCGCCATGAGCCCCCCGTCTTCACGCCCCGTTCAGCCGGTGCTGATGGTCATTTTTGACGGGTTTGGGCTCAATCCCAATCGCGCATTCAACGGTTGGGCCCAGGCCAGGACGCCGCACCTCGATCACTATTTTGCGAGCTTCCCGCACACGGCCCTGCAAGCCTCCGGACGCGCCTCGGGCCTCCCGGACGGCCAATTCGGGAACTCGGAGGTCGGTCATCTCACGCTGGGCTCCGGTCGCATCCTGCTGCAAGACTTGGTACGCATCTCCGAAAGCCTGTCCGACGGCAGCTTTGCCCGGATTCCTGCCTGGGAGGCATTCCTGGCAGGGCAAAAGCGCCTCCATCTGGTGGGCATGGTTTCTGACGGCGGCGTCCACTCGCACATCGATCACCTGCTGGGGATACTACCGCTTGTCGTGGCCGCAGGCGTCTTACCCATCGTCCACATGATTACCGACGGACGCGACACCGCGCCCCAATGCGCGGGCCTGTTCGCGCAGGTCATCGAAAATCGCCTCCGTGAACTCGGCAAGGGATGCATCGCCACCATCTGCGGCCGGTATACGGCCATGGACCGGGCGGGGCACTGGGAGCGGACCCGCCAGGCCTGGGAGGCCCTGGTGCTGGGCAAGGGGCTCACGGCCCAGGACAGTCTTTCGGCGATTCGTGATGCGCGGACGCGGGGCGAGGGGGACGAATTCATTCAGCCGACACTCATTACCGGTCATCCCGGGGACAATCGCATCGGGCCGACGGAGCCTGTCTTTTTCTTCAATTTCCGCTCCGACCGGATGCGCCAGCTGAGCGCGGCGCTGGGCATGCCCACGTTTCAGGGCTTCGACCGCGGCCGGGAAGGGGCCCGCCCGGTCTTATGCATGACATCCTACAACGATGCTTACCCCTTTCCGGTACTCTTCCCGCCGGAGATCCCCGCGCATGTGCTGGCGGAGGTAGTCAGCGACGCGGGCCTTCGGCAGTTCCATTGCGCCGAAACCGAAAAGTATGCCCACGTCACCTACTTCTTCAACGGTGGCCGGGAGAAACCCTTCCCCGGCGAAGACCGGGAGATCATCCCCTCGCCCAAGATTGCCACCTATGACATGCAGCCGGAGATGAGCGCGCCCCAGGTCGCCGATCGTGTCATTGCGGCCCTGGAAGGCGGCCAATACCGGTTCATCCTGGTCAATTTTGCCAATGGCGACATGGTCGGGCATACCGCCAGGATCCCCGCAATCGTGCGCGCCGTGGAGACCCTGGACCTCCAGTTTCATCGGGTCGTCCAGGCGGCGAGGCGGGCGGGATATGCCATCATCCTCACGGCCGACCATGGCAACTGCGACGAGATGGTCGACCCCCTGACGGGCGCGCCCCATACCCAGCATACCGTGTATCCGGTTCCTTTCCTCTTGATCTCGGGGCAGCCTGAGCCCCTTGGCATTGGCCGCGGGATTGCCGACGTCGCCCCCACCGTCCTGCAGATGCTCGGCCTGGCTCAACCCCGCGAGATGACGGGAAAGAGCCTCCTCCTCACCCACGATTCCGGTACCAAGACATGATCTTTAAGGAGCATGGTCATGACCGCTAATGAACGCCTGCAACAGATTCATGAACTGATGGCCCGCCTCAAAGAGACGTACCCTGCGGAGATCAATGCCTTTCTGGGCTTCATGGGCAAGACGGAAGACAACCCGGCCCTGAGCCGGGCCCAGAAGGAACTGATCGATGTCGCCCTCTCGGTGGCCGCCCAGTGCGAGTGGTGCATCGCCCTGCATTGCAAAGGCGCCGTCGAGGCCGGCGCCAGCCGCGACGAAATCATGAGTGCGGCCTTCCAGGCGGTGCTCATGCACGGCGGGCCGGCGCTCATGTATCTCGTTCCTCTGACTCAGACCCTCGATGAACTGCTGCCGGAGACACGCCATGGATAACACCCACATGACGGGCCTGTTGCGGGACATGCTGCGCGCCCGGGCCTTTGAGGAGGCCGCCGCACAAAGCTATGCGCAAGGCGAAATCGTCGGCTTCCTGCACCTCTACCCGGGGGAGGAGGCGGTCGCGGTCGGTGTCCTGCACGCGGCCGAGCCCGGGGACTACATCGTCAGCACCTACCGCGAGCATGTCCATGCCCTGGTGCGAGGGATCCCCGCGCGGGCCATCATGGCGGAGCTCTATGGCAAAAAAACGGGCGTAAGCGCCGGCATGGGGGGCTCCATGCACATTTTCGACCGGGAGCGGCGCTTTTTAGGCGGCTACGCCATCGTCGGCGAGACCCTTCCGATCGCCCTTGGGGCCGCCTATGCCGTCGCCTACCGGCGGCTGCCGGAGGCCGTGCTGTGTTTCTTCGGCGATGGCGCGGTGAATCAGGGGACGTTTCACGAAAGCCTGAACATGGCCGCCCTCTGGAGGCTCCCCATACTCTTCGTCTGTGAGAATAACCATTACCAGATCGGCACGGAGATCCACCGTCACTCCGCGATCACGGACGTCTACAAGCGCGCGTGCGGCTATGGAATCCCGGCCGAACAGGCCGACGGCATGGATGTCCTTGCGGTCCATGCCGCAGCCAGGCGCTTATTGGATCGGGTCCGCGGCGGCGATGGTCCCCAGTTTCTCGAACTCTCCACCTATCGCTTCCGGGGCCACTCCATGGCCGATCCGGGGACTTATCGCCCGCAGGCCGAGGTCAAGGCCCACGAGGCGGCCGATCCCATCGCCGCCGCCATTCACGAAATCAGCCTGAGCTATCCCAGCCGGGCGGAACTTGCCGCCTCCGATCGGGACAGCCTGAAACGCTTCGCGGACCACTGTTGCCAAGGCGGTCATCTGGACGATGCCGCCCTCAAACGCCTGCAGGCGGAGGTCCAGGCCGAAATCGATGATGCCGTTCGCCACGCCCGGGAAAGCCCCGCCCCCACGCTGGACGATGCCTGGGATGCGCTCTTGCGCAACCGTCGCTTCGAAACTTTGCTGGAGAATCTCCCATGAGCAACGTCTTGTACTGGCAGGCCCTGAACGAGGCCATGGATGCCGAACTGGCCGCTGACGAAACGGTATTCACCGTGGGAGAAGACGTCGGCCTGTATGGGGGGACCTACCGGGTCACCGAAGGGTTGCTGGCCAAATATGGGGAATGGCGGGTCAGGGACACCCCCATTTCCGAAAACAGCTTTACCGGGCTCGGGGTGGGCGCGGCCCTCCTGGGGTTGCGGCCCGTCGTCGAAATCATGACGATCAATTTTGCCCTTCTCGCCATGGATGCCATCGTCAACATGGCGGCCAAAATCCCCTTCATGTCGGGTGGGCAATTTCCCATGCCGCTCACCATTCGTATGCCAGGCGGGGTGGCACGACAGCTCGGCGCCCAACATTCCCAACGCCTCGAGGCCATGCTCATGGGCATCCCCGGGCTGCGCATGGTCGTCCCTGCCACCCCCCAGGACGCCTATTGGCAACTCCGTCAGGCCATTCGCAGCGATGATCCCATCATCGTTTTGGAGCACGAACTCCTGTACTTTCGCACAGGGGAGCTCGACGAGACGGCCGTCGCCCCGCCCCTGCACCAGGCCCGCGTTTCCCGGCCCGGGCGGGATCTCACCTGCATCACCTATTCGCGCATGGTCTCGCTCGCGCTGGAGACGGCCGAGGCCCTGGCGGCCGAGGGGATCGAGATGGAGGTCGTCGATCTGCGCAGCCTCGCCCCCATCGACTGGAAGACCTGCGAGCAGTCCGTCTCGCGCACCCACCGCTGCCTGATCGTGGAAGAGGACAACGAGTGCGGCGGGGTGGGGGCGGAGATCACCGCAACCCTCCAGGCGCGGTCCTTCTTCCAGCTGGACGCACCCATCCGCCGGGTTGCGGGGCTCGATCTCCCCACCCCCTTCAACGGCGCCCTGGAGGCGCAAAGCATCCCGCAAAAAAAGGATGTCGTGCAAGCGGCCAAGGAGTTAGTGACCAATGCCACGGGGGGCGTGTCATGAAAAAACCGATCCTCATGCCCGCTCTCTCCGACACCATGCAAACCGGTCGCCTGACCCGCTGGAACAAGTCCGTGGGCGATCCCGTGCGCACGGGGGAATCGGTTGCCGAGGTGGAGACCGATAAGGCGATCCTGGATGTGGAGGCCTTTGCCGACGGCTACCTTGCGGGACCGCTCGCCCCCACCGATCAGGATATCCCCATTCGCCAGACCATCGCCTATATCGCCGATCGCCCCGAAGCCGCGAGCGACGCAACCGCTCAGGCACAAAAGGCCGCCCCCGCGGCGGACCGTGCGGAATCCGCACGGCCCCAAGCCGCTTCTCGACCCGCGGGGGATGCCCGCAGGCGCGGACCCGTGACCCCGATCCCGCCACCGGAACCGGCCGCGGAAGGCCGCGGCCATGCCGCCCCCATGCCCCATTCGCCCCCCTCCGCCGCGCCCGGCGTCGGCGTATCACCCTATGCGCGTGCCTTGGCGCGGGATCTGGGGGTGGATATCGCGGAAGCGCAAGCCGGCCCCGACGGCCAAGTCCATGCCCGCCACGTGCTGGCAGTCGCACTGCAACCGCAAGGGGCGGATCTGCGCCTAGGCCCGCCTTATGAAATCACCCGACCCGGCACACTACGCGCCGCGGTTGCCCGCAACATGAGCGCGACCCTGCAAACGCCGACTTTCCGCATCAGCAGCCGCCTGCCGCTCGGTCCGCTGCACCAAAAAACGAAGACGAAGAAGGTCAGCCTCACCCTGGCCCTCTCCCGCGCTTGCGCACTGACCGTGGCAGAGGATCCGTGGTTCAATCACGCCTGGACCCCTAAGGGCCTGGCCATTCGCAAACGGGTGGATCTGGGCATTGCCGTGGATACCGGCGCAGGCCTCATCACCCCGGTCTTGCGGGATGCCGCCAATCGCCCCCTAGAGGAGCTGGCCGAGGATTGGCGAATCCTTTTGGAGAAGGTGAAAAGCGGTCGGCTCGCACCCGAGCATTACCAGGGCGCGAGCTTCTATCTATCGAACCTGGGCATCTTCCCGGAGGTCGTAGAATTCGATGCCATCGTACCCGCCGGCGCCTCCGCTATTCTTGGCGTATCTGCGCCGGGCACGGACGGCAACACGACGCTTACCCTAAGCTGCGACCATCGGGTGATCTTTGGTGCCGATGCCGCCCGCTTCCTGCAACGGTTGCGGAAACGGCTTGAGGATCTCTCGTGGCTGGCATGATGCAGGCGGGCGCCGGCACCAAGGATCGTCCTCGATCAGGCGTGCCCGCTCGCGGCACGGGGGCGGCAAGGGCGCAGCGAAGCGGCGCGCCGCGCCCAAGGGACGGGCACCACACCTACGCCCGCGCGGTCATTGCCCTGTTCGCCCGTGAGGCCCCGAAATACCCCTGGGCACCGGCGATTTTCTTCAAGGAGCGGGATGGCGCATGATCGCCCGCCATGGCTATCGATTGCCAAGACCCGCGCATCATGACCGGCCGGTTATCGCGCAGCCGCATGCGAAAGGAGAGTTCCATGCCCTTTGCCCATTTTGACGCCCTGCTCGCCGCAGCGACGGCTCTGCCCCCCATCACCGTGGCGGTAGTCGACGCGGCCGAAGACCATGTCCTGCGCGGGGCGTGCGATGCCCAGGCCCAAGGTATCATCCAGCCCATTCTGTTGGGCGATCCCGATGCCATTCGAGGGATGCTCGCCACACTGGAGAAAGAGTATCCGGGCTGCAGCCAGACGCCGATCGTCGCGGCCGCCACCGCCGAGGAGGCGGCCACCGAGGGCGTGCATCTCATTTCCGACGGCAAGGCACAGGCCCTCATGAAGGGCTATCTACACACCGATACCTTTCTTCACCCGATTCTCGCAAGCCTGCGTACCGAAAAACGCCTGTCTCATATCTTCGTTGCCGATATCCCCAGCTATCCAAAACTCCTGCTCATTACCGATGCCGCGATCAACATAAGCCCTGATTTGCCGATCAAGGCGGCCATCCTCCAAAATGCCGTCGATTTGGCCCGCATTCTCCATGTCGACTTGCCGAAGGCGGCGATCCTCTCCTCCGTGGAGGTCGTGAACCCGGCGATTCCCTCCACGGTCGACGCCGCCTGCCTCTCGAAGATGGCAGACCGCGGCCAGCTGGCCCATGTCATTGTGGATGGCCCCCTGGCCTTCGACAATGCGATCTCAAAAGAAGCGGCGCGCATCAAGGGCATCCGCAGCGAGGTGGCGGGGGATACCGACATCCTTCTCGTTCCGGATCTGGTGTCCGGGAACATCCTGGCCAAGGACCTGGAGTACCTGGCCGGGGCGAGTCTTGCCGGCATTGTCATGGGGGCCAAGGTCCCGGTCGTCCTCACCTCCCGCTCGGATCCCGCCCGCGCCCGTCTGGTTTCCGCGGCACTGGCTGCCCTCATCGTGCACGCCAAGCCGCCTTCATGATGCCGGCTTTCCCCCTCGCGCGCCCGCCGCCATGCGGCCCCCCTCCCGGCGCCGAGTCGTCTCGGGGCCCATCACCCGGACGCCGCATCGGCCGGCGACCGTACGCGCGCCGGGATGAACGAAGGCCGGCTGGAGCGCGCGGTACCGCCGCATCCGCCCGCGCCCGCGGGACATTCCGCGCGCGCGGGAATGGGTACGGCGTCTTATCAAGGGCCTCGCGGATCACGGCCTCACAGGCCGCACACACCGCGAGGAATCCGCGGCGGCCGTGCCGCGGGCATCGGTCATGAACCCCTTCGACACGCGCACTAAAGGCGCGTCGGATTATAATTCGGTTGGGCGCCGCATAATGGGTCGAGGCGTCGGCCGGGACCGGGCCCAGCGATGTTCGAGGCCGGTATGGTGCGGGCCCTAGGGCGTTGGGGGAAACGCGGGCAGGTCCCCTGCGCTCATGAGGGCGGGGGCGGACCGGGCCAGGGGATGGGCGCGCCAAACCGGGACGTCTTTTAAGTCACTCCCCTCACGACAGAAGGAGATCGCCGTCATGGCCGAACAAAGCACGGATATTCTCATCGTCGGCGGGGGGCCCGCCGGAATGATGACCGGCATGACCGCGGCCCAGTTTGCGCCCCATAAAAAAGTGCTGGTCGTTCGCCCGGAAACCGACGCGGTGATTCCCTGCGGTATCCCGTACATCTTTGGCACCTTGGGGGGTACGGAGGAGGATATGGCCGGACGCGCGCCGCTCCTGGCCGCCGGCGGCACAATCCAGGTAGGGCGCGTCCGATCGGTCGACCGCACGACGCGCACCGCGCACCTGGAGTCGGGAGACCTGATCCACTGGGAGCGGCTGGTGCTCGCCACCGGTGGCGAGAACTTCATCCCGCCGATTCCCGGAACCGACCTGGAAGGGGTTTTCAGTATCCAGAAAGACTACGATTACCTGGACACTCTCTTCTCCACCCTCATCCCCAAGATCCACACCCTCGCCATCATCGGTGGCGGCTTTATTGGCGTGGAGTTTGCCGACGAGATCCGCAAACGAGGGATAGAGGTCCATATCGTCGAAATGCTGCCCCACCTGATGCAGGCCGCCTTTGACCGGGATGCCTGCGAGGCGGTGGAGAAAAAGCTGCGAGGGCATGGGGTCCACATCCACACCGGTTGCAAGGTCGAAGCCATCCTGCCCGGACCCGATGGAAAACGCGTCGCGCACGTGCAGATAACCGGCCGGCCGGCGCTTGCCGTCGACGGTATCCTCATCGCCATTGGCGTGCGTCCCAATGTCCATCTTGCGAAAGACATGGGACTTACCGTGAACCCCTCTGGCGGCATCTGGGTGGATGCCTACCAGCGCAGCCGGGAGGACCCCGCGATCTTTGCAGTCGGCGACTGCGCCCACAAGCAGGATTTTTTTACGCGCAAGGTCAATCATTCCCTGATCGCGTCCCAGGCCGCCGCCGAGGGTCGAATCGCCGGAATGAATCTCTATGGCCTGCGCGAACTACGCCACAGCACGGGGACCGTCAGTGTCTATGCCAGCGAAATCGACGGCCTGGCCTTCGGTGTGGCGGGCATGACCCAGCGCCAGGCCGAGGCCGAGGGCTTCCGTATCCTGGCGGGCGAGGCGCGCCTGCCGGATCATCATCCGGCCTCCATGCCCCATACCACGGAAATCTATTGCCGCGTCATATTTTCCGCTGATTCCCTGCAGCTCTTGGGCGGGCAGGTCCTGGGCGGCCCCACGACCGGCGAATTGATCAATACCATCGGTCTTGCCGTGCAGATGCGGGCGACGGCGCCCGACCTGGCGAGCATGCAGTTCGGCAGTCAGCCGCGTCTCACGCCCCCCCCTGCACCCCCTGATCGCGGCGACCGGTGATGCCCTCCATCAGCACCATATCGCCCTTCACGCGTGCGCCACATGACTCTGGGGCATACCAGGGCCGTGCGCCCACAAGCCTTCATAAAGGCCTTTGCCCACGCGCACGCCGGGCGGCCCGATCTCCTTGGTCCCGCAACCCCCTCCCGTCACTCCCAGGGGCGCCCATGAGCACGGAAATCACACACGCCATCGCCCGGGACATTCTGGATTCGCGCGGCACTCCCACCGTTGACGTCGCGATTCTTCTCGCCGGCGGCCGGCGTGCCCGGGCCACCGTACCGTCCGGTGCGTCAACGGGCAGCCAAGAAGCCGTCGCCTTACGCGACGGCGACCCCGGACATTTCGGCGGCACAGGGGTACTGCGGGCGATTCGCAACATAACCGACATCCTAGGGCCGAATCTCCAGGATCCGGACGCCCGGAACCGGAAAGCCATAGACGACGCAGTAATCCGAACGGATGGAACCGACAACAAAAGCCGCCTGGGGGCCAATGCGATTCTCGGCGTGTCGATGGCCTGCGCCAAAGCGGCCGCGGACGCGTCCAATCTGCCTGTGTATGCCTACCGGGGAGGGCCCGGCCCAACCCGGCTCCCGATCCCGTGTTTCAATGTGCTCAATGGCGGCGTCCATGCCCATCGGCAGGGGGCCGATTTTCAGGAATGCCGGCAGGTCCCCTATGGGGCCGGGGGCTTTCGTGAGGCCCTGAACTGGGGGACCGAGGTCTCCCATGCCCTTCGAGCCGAACCCCTGGCCAGACACCTTTCCGTGGGCGTCGGTGACGAGGGCGGGTTCGCCCCCGCCGTCGGGTCCAATCAGCAATCCTATGATCTTCCGGCGGCCGCCCTATCCCGTGCCGGTCTCACCCCGGGCAAGGGCTGCGGAATCGCTATCGATGCCGCCTCTTCGGGGTGTTTCAAGGGGGGCGCATGCCGCCTGCGCACGGAGGGGCGGGCGCTTACGAACGCGGACATGGTCACCGACTACGAGGAGATGGTCCGGAACGGCCCGGCGGTGCTGCGGGAGGATGGGCTTTCCGAGGACGACCGGAATGGTTGGAGACATCTGAACGCGGCGCTCGGCGCCTCGATAGAGCTGGCAGGTGGTGATAGTTTCTGTACCCACCCCCGGATCATGGCCCGGGGCATCCGCGACAATATCGCCAACGCGGTCCTCATCACGCGCAATCAGATCGGGACCGTCTCGGAAACCCTGGCGGCCGCGCGCCTGACGCAATGTCATCATGGGGCGTCTGCGTCTCGCGCCGCTTTGGAGAGACGACAGACGACTTCATCGCCGATCTCGCCGTGGCCCTGGATTGTGGCCCCATCAAGGCCGGCGCCCCGGCCAGGGGGGGGACGAGTCGCCAAATATAACCCGCTTCTCCGCATCGAAGAGCAACTCGGCACCGCAGCAGGCTGCGCGGGAAGACCGGCCTGTGTTCGCCCTGTACGCACGCCATTGGGAGGTCACTCATCATGACGGCAAGCACCTGTTACCTTCTGCCCAATATCCCGGATTCCTTGGCGGGCCTCGTGGAGCTCGCCACCGACCTGCGGTGGTCATGGAGCCATCAGCACGATGCCTTATGGACACAAATCGACGCGCAGACCTGGGAGCAAACGCGCAACCCATGGCTTTTGCTGCAAAACCTGTCCCACGCCCACGTACAAAAACTCGCGCGCAGCCGGAAGTTCATTCGCAACCTTTCCGACCTCCTTGCCCGGCATCGGACGGCCCTTCAGGAGCCGGCCTGGTTTCAGAGGGAATACCCTGCGCCGCCGTTCTCTTCGGTCGCCTATTTCAGTATGGAATTTGGTTTGTCCGAGGCGCTTCCCATATATTCCGGCGGGCTCGGAATCCTGGCGGGAGACGTGCTCAAAACCGCGCACGACCTCGGCCTTCCGATGGTCGGCGTCGGCATACTCTGGCAGCAGGGATACTTTCGCCAAACCCTGGATGATGCCGGGCGCCAAAACGAACTGTTCCCCTACAACGATCCCACGCAGTTACCCGTGAGCCCGGCAGTCGATCCGCAGGGCGATTGGATCCGGGTGGAGATCCCGCTCCCGGGACGCACGCTCTTTCTTCGCGCCTGGAAGGCGCAAATCGGCAGAATCCCTCTCTACCTCCTCGATAGCAACGATCCCTTCAATGCGCCCGCCGACCGGGGCATTACCACCGAGCTCTACGGCGGCGGACCCGAAAGAAGGCTGCAACAGGAGCTCTGCCTGGGGATCGGGGGATGGCGCCTTTTGCAAAAACTCGCGCTATCTCCCGATCTTTGCCACCTCAATGAAGGGCATGCCGCGTTCGCGATCCTGGCCCGCGCCCGCAGTTTTCAGATCGAGCACCAAGGCCCCCTGCACACTGCGCTGCTCGCCACGCGTCCCGGAAATATCTTCACGACTCACACCCCCGTTGCCGCAGGCTTCGACCGTTTTCCTCCCGAACTGCTAGGACGTTATGCCGCGCATTCGCCGGAGCTCTTCGGGGCATCTCCGGAGGAGATCCTCCCCTTGGGACGCAGCAACCCATCGGATCCCCATGAGCCCTTCAATATGGCATGGCTTGCGATCCATGGGAGCGGCATCGTCAATGGCGTAAGCCAGCTGCATGGGGCTGTGAGCCGTCGGCTCTTTCAATCACTCTTCCCCCGCTGGCCGGAGGCAGAGATCCCTGTGACATCGGTCACGAACGGCGTGCATGTCCCATCCTGGGATTCGCAGCAAGCCGATGACCTGTGGACGACCTACTGCGGGAAATCACGCTGGCTCGGCAGTCTGGATACCATCGAAAACGATCTGCGCAAGGCCCCCGATGACGTCCTCTGGCAGGTGCGAAGGACGGGACGGGCCGCGCTCGTGCACTTTGCGCGGGAAAAACTGAAGAGACGCCTGGCCAATGCCCTGGCCTCTGCGGATCAAATCGCGCAGGCGGATTCCGTGCTGGATCCGGAGCGATTTACCATGGGTTTCGCGCGTCGGTTCACGGACTACAAGCGCCCCAATCTTTTGCTCCAGGATTCGGAACGCCTCTACCGGCTACTCACGAACGCCCAGCGCCCCGTCCAGATGATCCTTGCCGGAAAGGCCCACCCGGCCGATGAGCCCGGCAAGCTTATGATTCAACAGTGGACCCAGTTTATTATGGAGCACCCGGATCTTGCGTCCCACATCGTCTTTATCGACGACTACGACATGCAGGTCGCGGGCGAACTGGTTCGTGGGGTAGACCTCTGGATCAATACCCCCCGCCGCCCGTGGGAGGCCAGTGGCACAAGCGGCATGAAGGTGCTGGTCAACGGCGGCATCAATGTCTCCGAACTCGACGGCTGGTGGGCCGAGGCCTACCAGCCCGTCGTCGGGTGGGCTATTGGCGACGGCGGTGAACATGGCACCGACCTGGCCTGGGACCACCACGAGGCGGAGCAGCTTTATACCATCCTAGAACAGGAGATCATCCCTGATTTTTATGACCGGCAATCCCACGACGGCTGCCCCCGATCCTGGACCAATCGCATGCGCGAAAGCATGGCGAGACTCACGCCGCAATACAGCAGCAATCGGATGCTCCGTGAATACCTCGAAAAACTCTACCTGCCTGCGGCGGCCAGTCTCGCCAAACGGCAAGCCAAAGACGCGCTGTCGAATATCGTGGTCTGGGAACAAACCCTCAGGACCCATTGGCAGGACCTGAGTTTTCGAACCGTAGAAACCCGCGCGACGGAAGGCGAGATTCACTTCGTCCTGACCGCCAAGCTGGGGCCCATACCGCCGGATTCCATACGGGTCCAGCTCTTTGCAAACGGCCTTCGCAGCGATGCGCCGGAGATCCACGTCATGACGCTGCAGGCCGGCGAAGGCATCCCGCAGGGGGGCGAATATCGTTATGCGGCCATCATTAAAACCAACCGGCCGGCGGCAGACTACACTCCGCGCATCATTCCCTACCATCCGGGCGTCTCTGTTCCGATCGAGTGCGGGCACATCTTGTGGTACCGGTAGGCACATCGATGAGTACGGGTTCGCCCCCGGATCTCCAGCATCTCCGGCGGGCAGGGCCTGCATGCGGCGCATGGACATCGTCTCAGTCCGAGGCGGTGGCCCGGACGGATATGCGCCATGCCATACCCGCGCGCGCATTGCGGCGCGCCGCGCGCTGTAGTTTGTCATGGGGCCGTTACACCTCGCCCGCACATGAGGGTGGTTATCCGGCTCTAAGGGTCGTCGAGCGGATGGGATCACGGACGAGGCCGTACGGGGACGGGGACACTTAAGCGTCCCCGCCTCAAAAACCATTTAGCCGGCCGGACGCGCCCGCCCGTACAGAAAGGCCAGATGCGCCAGTCGCGCAAGGGTGCCGTCGGGTACATCCTCCCATCGAAATCGAAATCTCCAGTTACCTGCGGACATCCCGGGGGTATTCATGCGCGCGTCGCTACCGAGACCCAAGACGTCCTGCCAGGGGATCACCGCGAAACGCGCGACCGAGGCGGTCACCGTGCGCAGCATCGCCCATGCCGGGTCAGCCTCGGCGTCCGGAAGATAGTCGCGCACGATGGCGCGCGCTCGCGCATCGAGCGCGCCATACCAGCCGCTCGTGGTATCGTTGTCATGTGTGCCGGTATAGGCCACGCTGTTTGTCGCATAGTTATGCGGCAGATGGGGACTGTGCGGATCACCGTCGAAACCAAACTGCAAGACGCGCATGCCCGGCAGGTCGTAGCGGTCGCGCAGGGCCAGCACGTCGTCGGTGATGATTCCGAGGTCTTCGGCTATGAGCGGCAGATCCCCGAGCGCATCTTCCAGGGCCGCGAGCAAGGCGTCCCCCGGCACAGCCATCCACTGGCCGCTCGCCGCGGTCTGTGCCGCGGCGGGGATCGCCCACGCGGCGACAAACCCCCGGAAGTGGTCTATGCGCAACCAGTCGAAGAGCTCGCGCTGGGTCATCACCCTCTTGCGCCACCAGGCAAAGCCATCGGCGGCCATGTGTTCCCACCGGTAATGCGGATTGCCCCAGCGCTGGCCTTGCGCCGAGAAGTAGTCGGGCGGCACGCCCGCCACGATCTCCGGGTGCCCATCGGCATTCAAGACAAACAGTTCGCGATGCGCCCAGACGTCGGCGCTGTCTTCGGCCATGAACATCGGCATGTCCCCGAAAAACCGGACACCGCGCGATGAGGCATAGTCTCGAAGCGCTTGCCACTGCTGGAAAAAGATGAATTGGGCGAATGCCGCCACGGCGCAGGCCCTCGATTGCGCATACCGGGCAAGGACCTGGGCGTCGCGATCCCGAAGCGCGGCCGGCCACTGCCACCAGGGTGCCCCGCCCTGCTCGGCCCTCACGCACTCGAAGATGCAATAATCGGTCAGCCATTCATGATGCCGGGCCTGAAAGTCCGCCCATTGTGCCTGCCAAGCGGCCCCCGCCGTTTCCACAAAACGGCTATAGGCCGACTGCAGCAACGCCGGCCGCGCCGATACGTCGATCATCGCCGCCTGCGCCGCGCCCCTATCGACGAGGCCGTGCAAGGCGAGATCCGGGAGATCGATGAAACCGGGGTCTCCCGCATGCGCCGACAGGCTGTTGTAGGGTGAACCGCCCGCCGGGGGGCCGAGCGGCAGGACCTGCCAGACGCTCGCCCCGGCCGATGCCAGGACGTCTACGAAGCGGCGCGCATCGGGTCCAAGCGTCCCATGTGGGCCATCCCCCGGTAGGGAACTGAGGTGAAGCAAGACCCCCAGACGCCGGCGGTCCAGCACCGGTACGCGGCGCGGCCGCCGATCCATCATGCCGTCCCGGCTCGGCGCATGGCGGCGGCGCGCCCGTCATCAGGGTCCGCGCACGGCCCCCTGGACGTCCGCTGACCACCCGGCGCGGGACACCCCCTCACGGCGTCATGACGGCCGGCGATCGCCTGGCGCTCGAAGTCCCATGCCACACCACCACGATCCGTGAGGGCGCGAAGGGCCATCCGCGGCCGCCCGCAGTCGCCGTCGAATGGCCCCCGGACCCGCGGCTCGTGCCTAGGCCGGCGCACGGGGGAATTCGAGGGCTCATCGCGCATGATGCAATTCCTGGCCGAGCATCTCCGGGGTCACGACCACCACACCCCCCGGCGTCACATGGTAGCGGCGCGCGTCCTCCTCATCATCCCATCCTATGATGCTGCCCTCAGGTATGCGGCACCCCTTGTCGATGATCGCGCGTCGGATACGGCAATAACGGCCGATGTCGCCACTGCCCATGAGCACAGAATCCTCCACCTCGGCGTAGGAGTGCACATGCATCGCCGAAAACAGCAACGAGTGGCGGATGCTGGCCCCGGAGATCACGCAACCCCCGGACACCATGGAATCAACCGCCATGCCCCGGCGGCCGTCATCATCATCGAACACGAACTTGGCCGGCGGATGCTGTTCCTGATAGGTCCATATGGGCCAGGCGGTATCGTACAGGTTGAGCTCCGGGGTCACGCCGATCAGCTCCATGTTGGCCTCCCAGTAGGCATCGAGCGTCCCGACGTCCCGCCAATAGGCCGACTGGGCACCGCCGTCGCCCGAGAAGGCATAGGCCATGACCCGGTAACGCCCTATGACCCCGGGGATCACGTTATGCCCGAAATCGTGGCGCGAGGCGCGGGTATCGGCATCCTTGACCAGCTGCTCATAAAGAAAGGGGGCGCTAAACACATAAATGCCCATGGACGCCAACGTCGTGCGCCCACCCGGGACCGTCGGCTCCGGATGGGCCGGCTTTTCGTCAAAGCGCACGATGCGCCCGGTATCATCGGTGGCCATCACCCCGAAATCGCTGGCGCGCTCGATCGGGACATGCACACAGCCCACGGTGAGATCCGCGCCGGTACGCGCGTGATAGGCGATCATCGGCCCGTAATCCATCTTGTAGACATGGTCGCCGGCCAGAATCAGCACATAATCCGGGTCATGATTGCGCACGATATCGAGGTTCTGATAGACCGCGTCGGCGGTGCCCGCATACCACGAGGATTCGATGCGCTGTTGCGCCGGCAAGAGCTCCACGAACTCCCCAAAGTCACCCCGCAACGTCCCCCAGCCCTTCTGAATATGATGAATGAGGGAGTGGGCCTTGTATTGGGTCAGCACCCCGATACGGCGAATCCCGGAGTTGACGCAGTTCGACAACGGGAAATCAATGACGCGAAACTTGCCTCCAAACGGCACCGCCGGTTTCGCGCGCCACATGGTCAGGTGCTTTAACCGCGACCCGCGCCCGCCCGCAAGGACCAAGGCCAGGGTATTGCGCGTGAGCTGATTTACGAATCTGGGTGCCTGATCCATCGGTAACGCTTCCTCGTTGCGATAAGTATCCCCGTCCTGCAGGCCGGTGATCGCCCGGCCTGCGCGGCCCGGCCGCCTTCACCACACCCACGCCCTGGGCACGCCGCGCCAGACCTTAGGCGCGGTGCGCCAGATAGCGGCCGATCAGCGCACGGGTCGAGCTGTCGTGCGCGCTGCCTGCGGCACCGCTTCCGATCTCGAAGGCAATACGCCGCGCCAGGACCTTGCCGAGCTCGACCCCCCACTGGTCGAAGGAGTCGATGCCCCACACGACACCCTGAGTAAACACGCTATGCTCGTAGAGTGCGATGAGCGCACCCAGCACGCGCGGGGTCAGAGCCTGCGCCAAAATGATCGTCGTCGGACGATTGCCTTCGCATGTCCGATAGGGGATCTGGGCCGCCGGTACCCCCTCTGCGGCAAGCTCTGCCGCCCCGCGCCCGAAGGCCAGGGCCTCGGCCTGCGCCAAGAGATTGGCCACCAAAAGATCGTGGTGGTGCGCAAGACCCGCGCGCGAGCGGCAAAACCCGATGAGGTCGCACGGGATGATCTTGGTGCCCTGATGCAGCAGTTGGTAGAACGAATGCTGGGCATCGACCCCGGGCTCGCCCCACACAATCGCCCCGGTCTGATAGCTCACCGGCCGGCCAGCGAGATCGACGTGCTTGCCGTTACTCTCCATCTGCAGCTGCTCGAGATAGGCCGGCAGGCGCGCCAGGCCATGCGCGTACGGCAGTATCGCCTGCGTCTCCATCCCGAAGAAATTGTTGTACCACACCGCCAAAAGCCCCAGGAGCACCGGCAGGTTGCGTGCAAGCGGCGCGGTCTGAAAATGCTCATCCATGTCGCGAAACCCCGCGAGCATCTCCCGAAACTGCGTCGGCCCGATGGCGATCATCAATGACAGGCCGACCGCCGATCCCACAGAGTAGCGCCCCCCCACCCAATCCCAGAACACGAACATGTGGGCGGCATCGATGCCGAAACGCGCCACCTCCGCCGCATTGGTCGAGACCGCGACGAAATGCGAGGCCACCGCCGCCTCGCTGCCCAGTCCCGCCACGCACCACGCGCGCGCGCTGCGGGCATTGGTCATGGTCTCCTCGGTGGTAAACGTCTTGGAGCACACGATAAAGAGGGTCTCGGCGGGGTCAAGATCCGCGGTCGCATCACGCAAGGCCTCGCCGTCTATATTGGCCACGAAGCGCACGGCGATCGTGGGATCAGCGAAGGGCCGCAGGGCCTCGCAAGCCATGTCCGGCCCGAGATAGGAGCCGCCGATGCCGATATTGATCACGGTGCGGATGCGCTTGCCGGTGTAGCCAGTCCAGGTGCCGCAACGCACCTTGTCGGCAAATGCCGCCATCTGCCGCAAGACCTCATGGACCGGGCCCACCACATCGCGGCCATCGACTGGGATCTTGACCCCATGAGGGGCACGCAGCGCCACATGCAGGACCGGCCGGTCCTCCGTGATGTTGATAGGCTCGCCCCGAAACATGGCATCGCGTCTGGCCTCAAGCCCGCATGCGCGGGCGAGCTCGCACAAAAGCCCCAGGGTCTCGCGCGTCACGCGATTTTTGGAATAGTCGAGATAGAGTCCGGCACCCTCGGCGGCAAGCGCCGTGCCGCGATCGGGATCGGCCTCGAAGAGCGCGTGCAAGGTCAGGCCCTTGACGGCCGCGAAGTGGTCCTCGAGGGCCCGCCAGGCCGGGCTTTGCGTAAGCGCCGCACCCGCCGCCCCGGGGCCTTGGGCACCGTTACCGCGCGCTCTGTCCAATCGATCGTCCACGATCGCCCCCCTCTCGCCGCGGACGCTTTCTGCCGTCATCCGCTGACCACGTCTCGTCCCGCGACACGCCCTTGCAAATCGCTGCGGCTCCGAGCAAGACCCTAACGCGCCTTCATGATCGGCGCAAGCCCCCGCCCGGCGCCCTCACCCCTTCTCGGCATGCCCGCCGAACTGATAGCGCATGGCAGAAAGCACCCGGTCTGCGAAATCCGCATGCCCGCGCGAGCCAAACCGCGCATACAAGGCCGCCGTGATCACCGGCGCCGGGACTCCCTCATCGACCGCCGCCTGCACCGTCCATCGCCCCTCTCCGGAGTCCGCCACCCGGCCTTCGAATCCCGAAAGATCAGGGCTCGCATGCAGGGCCGATGCGGTCAGATCGAGCAGCCACGAACTCACCACGCTGCCGCGCCGCCAGAGCTCCGCGACCTCGCCGATATTAAATTCATACTGGAAGTGTTCCGGGTCCCTCAACGGCGCGGTCTCGGCATCCTCGCCCTGCCCGGCAAGACCAATGCCGGCACCCTTGAGGATGTTAAGGCCCTCGGCATAGGCGGCCATGAGCCCGTATTCGATACCGTTATGAACCATCTTCACGAAATGGCCGGCGCCATGCCCCCCGCAGTGCAGATAGCCCTGTTCCGCGGACCCAAGGCCTGCGGCGCGGCCCGGCGTCGGCGGGGCGGCGGCCACCCCGGGCGCGAGCGCACGAAACAAGGGATCGAGCGCCGACATGGCCTGCTTCTCCCCGCCTATCATCAGGCAATAGCCGCGCTCGCGGCCCCATACGCCGCCGCTCGTGCCGACATCGACGTACTGAAGGCCCTGGGCGGCAAGGGCGTGGGCGCGGCGGATATCATCCTGATAGAAGGAATTCCCGCCATCAATGATGGTATCACCGGGTGCCAGCAGCGCGGCGAGCTCCGTCAGCAGCCCATCGACGGTGGCCGCCGGTACCATGCACCAGAGGACGCGCGGGGCAGGAAGCATCGCCACAAGCTCGGCCAGCGTATAGGCGCCCTGCCCCCCGGCGACCTTGAAGGCGTCGACCGTGGCGCGCGCGCGGGCATGGCCCACCACCTCGTGCCCGCCATGCATCAGACGCTGCGCCATATTGGCCCCCATGCGCCCCAAACCGATCATGCCCATTCGCATACATGGCCCCCATAAATGCCGCCTCCGCGGCCTCAGGCAACCGCACCCGGCCCCACCACGGCACGCCCCGCCTCTTTCATGGGTTACTATTGGGGGCGCGTGCTCCCAATCACAACCGTTGCCATTCACAGGGGCCTTGCGATCATGCCAGATCATGACCTGCTGCTTATAGCCGACATCGGCGGGACCAAGACCGATCTGCTCGTCCTATCGGCCCGCGCCGGGCTTGCCAAGCCGCTTGCGCGCGCACGCCTCAAAAGCCCCGAGTATCCTGACCTCAAGAGTCTGCTTCAGGCGTTTCTGGCAAGCGCGCCGCTGCCGGTCCGGCACGCCTGCCTCGCCGTCGCAGGCCCGGTCATAGACGGCCACGCCCATCTCACCAACCTCCCCTGGGTGGTCGACGGCGCGGCGCTAGGCAGCGAACTTAAGCTTGCCTCGGTCGATGTCCTGAACGATCTTGCGGCCATCGCCCACGGCGTTCCCGGCCTTGCGGCCGCCGATCTCAAGACCCTCAACACGGGCCGCGCGGCCCCAGGCGCCGCCAAGGCCGTGCTCGCCCCCGGGACCGGCCTGGGGGAGGCGTTTCTCGTGTGGGATGGGGCGCGTTACCGGCCGCAGCCCTCGGAGGGCGGCCATGCCGATTTCGCGCCGCCCTCCGCAGCCCTCTGTGGCCTCATCCCCTACCTGCAGGGACGCTATGACCATGTCAGCTACGAACTGGTATGCTCAGGGATCGGCATCCCCAACCTCTATGACTTCTTTCGTGACCAGGACCCCGCACGCGAGACCCCGGGGTGCGCCGAGAGGCTCAAGGCGAGCGCGGACCGCACCCCGGCAATCATCGAGGCGGCCCTGGACCGCGCGACGCCCTGCCCGATCGCCCGCGCGGCGGTCGATGCCTTTCTCACCATACTCGCCGCCGAGGCCGCCAACCTGGCCTTAAAGGTCCTGGCCCTGGGCGGGATCTACATAGGGGGCGGCATCCCGCCGCGGCTCTTGCCGATCCTAGACGAGCGCGCCTTCATGAACACATTCTGCGCCAAGGGGCGTTTTGCCACGCTCCTCGCGCAGATCCCGGTGCATGTGGTGGTAAACCCCGACGCCACCTTGATGGGCATCGCCGCCTACGGATGGGCGCGCATGCGCGGCGAGATCTCAGGGTGCGCCACCAGGGTCTCGTAGAGTGCGCCATAGCGCCGCGCGCTCGCCGCCCACGAGAAGTCCCGCTCCATGCCGGCGCGCATGATGCGCGTCCAGCACGTGCGGTCGCGGTAACTCGCAAGGGCCCGCACTAGGGCCTCCCAGAGGGCGGCGCCGGTGGCCTCGGCAAACAGAAAACCGCTCCCCTCGCAGGAGCCGGCATCGACACCGCGTCAGCACACGACCAACGGAGGCGCTTCAATACGGCCCCTCGGCCTCTACAACACAGCCTGTAGCAAGGCGTGTTGGGGTGAAGAGAATGGATTGACCACTGTGACTCCCGCCCATGTAAAACCTTCCTGGAGATCCTCGGACAACAACAGGCGGCACCCTGATCGCGAAGCCGCTGACAAGATCACGGCGTCCCATACGCCGAGATGGTGGTCAACCGCAAGATCGGCCGCCACCAGCATCACGTCGAGCGAGGTCTCGATGGTGGGAAAGGCGTCGCGCCAGCTTGAAAGCGCATGGCGCGCATCGGCCCGGGACTTCCCGACCTTGCGGACAAGGACATTGAAGAGCTCACCTAGGACCTGAACCGGTATGACGGCTGCCCCCGGCGGAAGACGAGCAATAAGGGCCAGGGCGGCGTCTCGCCGCATAACCCCATTTACCCCTTCCGCGTAGGCGAGCACATTCGTGTCGAGCGCAACTCTCACCGATCATCCTCGTAGAGTTCCTCGCGCGTCCACCGTCCCGCATCACTCAGCGGCTGCTGTTCCAGGCGCGACAATAAGGCGGCGCGCGCGCTCATCGCAACATCGTCGTTCCGGCTTATGGGAATGAGCCGCGCAACGGGCTTGCCGTGACTCGTTACGACATACTGACGACCCTCGCGAACGTCACGCAGAAGGGCAGAAAACTGGCGATTGGCATCAGCTGCTGAAATGAACTTGTCCATATCCCAAGACCGCCGCATAGTAGTGATATCACCTACTATACTATCCCCCTCACAAAGCGCAAGCGCGACACCCGCAAGCGCCCCCTATCGAAGCCCACTCGCGCGAGGCCGTGCTCGCCCCCGGGACCGGCCTGGGGGAGGCGTTTCTCGTGTGGGATGGGGCGCGTTACCGGCCGCAGCCCTATGACTTCTTTCGTGACCAGGACCCCGCACGCGAGACCCCGGGGTGCGCCGAGAGGCTCAAGGCGAGCGCGGACCGCACCCCGGCAATCATCGAGGCGGCCCTGGACCGCGCGACGCCCTGCCCGATCGCCCGCGCGGCGGTCGATGCCTTTCTCACCATACTCGCCGCCGAGGCCGCCAACCTGGCCTTAAAGGTCCTGGCCCTGGGCGGGATCTACATAGGGGGCGGCATCCCGCCGCGGCTCTTGCCGATCCTAGACGAGCGCGCCTTCATGAACACATTCTGCGCCAAGGGGCGTTTTGCCACGCTCCTCGCGCAGATCCCGGTGCATGTGGTGGTAAACCCCGACGCCACCTTGATGGGCATCGCCGCCTACGGATGGGCGCGCATGCGCGGCGAGATCTCAGGGTGCGCCACCAGGGTCTCGTAGAGTGCGCCATAGCGCCGCGCGCTCGCCGCCCACGAGAAGTCCCGCTCCATGCCGGCGCGCATGATGCGCGTCCAGCACGTGCGGTCGCGGTAACTCGCAAGGGCCCGCACTAGGGCCTCCCAGAGGGCGGCGCCGGTGGCCTCGGCAAACAGAAAACCGCTCCCCTCGCAGGAGCCGGCATCGACACCGCGGATGGTGTCGGCCAGTCCGCCGGTGGCGCGCGCAAGCGGCGGGGTGCCGTAGCGCTGGCTATACATCTGGTTGAGGCCGCACGGCTCGAAGCGCGACGGCATCAAAAAGATATCGGCGCCGGCCTCGATCTCGTGGGCGAGCCCCTCGTCGAATCCGACGCGCACCGCAATCGCCCCGCGATGGCGCCCGGCGAGCGCGCGCAGGGCGTCCTCGAGCGGGCGTTCCCCGGTGCCGAGCACGACGAGTTGGGCGCCCATCCCCGCCAACCGGTCGCCGACTTCGGCCACGAGATCTATGCCCTTTTGCCACGTGAGCCGCCCGACCATGCCAAAGAGCGGCCGTGTCGGATCGATGGTGAGATCGAAGCGCCGCTGCACGGCCTCCTTGTTGACACGCTTGCCAGTCAGGCTGTCGCGGTCGTAGCGGGCCGGAATCAGGGGGTCCGTGGCCGGGTCCCAGACACGGTCATCGATACCGTTGACGATCCCCACGAGGTGATCGCGGCGCCGCGCAAGCAGGCCGTGCAGGCCGCAGCCCTGGGCCTCATCCTGAATCTCGCGCGCATAGGTCGGGCTGACCGTAGTCAAGGCGTCCGCATAGTGCAGCCCGGCCTTCAAAAACGACAGCCGGCCATAGAACTCCGCGCCCTCCACACCGTAGACCCCCGGCGGCAGGCGCAGGGCCTCTACCGTCTCCGGCGCAAACAGTCCCTGAAAGGCCAGATTGTGAATGGTCATGATCGACGGCGCCGGCCCGGGCAGGCCGTTTTTGAGCCACAGCGGCCCAAGACCCGCCTGCCAGTCGTGTCCATGAAAGAGATCCGGGCGCCACAAAAGCGGGGTCTCGTCACTCGCGAGTGTCGCGGCGATGCGGGCAAAGAGGCCGAAGCGCTGGGCGTTGTCCGGCCAATCGCGGCCCTCGCTGTCCTGATAGGGTCCGCCGTCGCGTCCAAAGAGCCATGGGGCATCGATGAGGTAGGTGGCGATCCCTGACGGCAAGGTCGCCTCGCGCACGAGCGCGCCCAGCACTGTAGCGCACGCCGGGGCCTCACCCACCTCCCGGCGGATGGACCGGTAGAAGGGCAGGCACACCCGCACATCGAGCCCCAGGGCGGCAAGGGACGGCGGCAGGGCCGCGACGACATCCGCAAGACCCCCGGTCTTGACCCATGGGGCGCACTCCGAGGCCACAAACAGCACCCGCAGCGGCCGACCCGCCATCAGCGCACCGCGCCCGCCGCCACCGACCCGGCGACCGCCCGCCCGCAAGGGTCCAGGCGCGGCATGGGGGGGGTGATGCGCGCCGCCATCCTAATGAAATGCCCCGCCGATCGCCATCCGCTGGCCCGCGGCCAGGGACTTCAGATAACTCACGAGATCGACCATGGTAGCCCCCGGGTAGGCCGGCGGACGCCCCTTGATGCCATCAATGACGCAGTGGCGGATCTGGTCTTCAAGGGTCACGATCCGATGGGATTTGGCGCTGTAGCGGGGAAACACGGCGGCGGCATTGCGCAGGCTCGGGATCCGCCGGCCATCGGCGAGCCGTCCGCGCGTCAGACCGCCATGCCCATGGCAGACGTCACAGGTCATGAATCGCGTCTGCGCATGGCCGCCATCCATGTCCGCGAATGCCTGGGCGGCATCGCTCACGGGATGGACACGGCTGCCGAAACTGTCGTGATGAAAAATGTGCGCCCCGCGCGAGATGGCCTGGGCCAGGACCGGCGGCACGGCCGCATGGCCAACCCCGGCCCAGGCCATGGCCACACCCGCCACCGCCGCACGCGCACGCCGCGCGATGTCTAAACCGCCGCCCATATCCCCTCCTTACGTCGCGAGGATCGGGGCCTTAGGCCTTGGCCCCGCGCCTGATGTGCCCCGCGAGCGGCCGCCACGATCACCGCGCCGCCCGGCGCCCGATGGCACAAGGCCGCGCCGCACCCGCCGCCCCTTGCGGTGGGGTGCCGCCCCGAGGATCGTCCTTACCTGCGGCGCCCCCCCTGCAAGGCCCCGAGGATCTCGAGCAGCGCCATGAACAGGTTGAGGACATCGAGATAGAGGCCTACGGCGATGATCACCGGGCGGGTCTCGCCGCCATTGACCATGCGGCTCGTATCAAACAACACAAGCCCCGAAAAGACGATCAGCGCCATGCCGGCAATGACCAGCTGCAGGCCGGCCAGATGAAAGAACAGATTGGCGAGCGACGCCAGGACCACGATCACAAGCCCGGTCATGAGGAAACCGCCCATAAAGCTGAAATTGCGGCGCGACACGAGCGCATAGATCGACAGGCTGCCAAATATGACTGCGGTCCCAAGCAGCGCCTCGGCGACGATGGCCGGGCCCGCGGGGGTTTGCAGATACATCGCGATCACGGGACCGAGCGACAGCCCCATGAGACCGGTGAAGAGAAAGACCAAGGGGACCGCCATGGGGCTATTGCGGCCCCCGGTCCACTGCACGGCAAAGAGGCTTATGAAGGCCGCGATCATGATCATGATCGGGTGCTGATAGGCAAACGCCATCCGCATGCCGATGACCGCCGTGAACGTGCTAAAGAGCAGGGTCGCGGCGAGCAAGAGATAGGTCTTGTGAAGGACCGTAGCGATCGGATAAGCGCCCTGATAACCCCCCGACGGCGCATCCGGAAACAGATTGGAACCGGCCATTCTGGCCCTCCTTACGTAGATAACGGCGTATTTATAGACAAAACATTGGGATCACGGGCCCTCAGCATAACATACCTAGGCCCCGATCAGCCAAAGCGCTCCACGGCATGCAGTACCATCGCGATCAGCACCCCGATGAGTCCGACCCAGAAAAACACCCACACCAGGGCAAACAGGATGTGCATGACCACCACGACCGCCCAGAGCACCAGCAGGACGACACCTATGGTCATAAAGAGGTGTTTCAGATTCCGTGCCACGCACCACCCTCCGGTCGGCCACCTGATCGGTTATATGGGGACGATTCGGGGCGCGTCAAGGGCGCGGACCCGCCGGTCCCGTGAGGCCGGACCGCCGCGGGCCGATACCTGCCCTAAGGGACCGCCATCTTTGGTAGACTGTCGCCATGCACCGCGATCCCTCCCCCCCGATGCCGGCGGCGATCCCGGCAGACGACCTGACGGCGATTCTCAAGGCCATCGCGCGCGGGCCCGACCACGCGACGGACTTAAGCCGCGAAACCGCCCATGCCCTCTTTGCCGCCTGGCTGGCCGGCGGCCTGCCGCCGGTCGTGCAGGGGGCCTTGTGGACAGCCTTGCGCCTCAAGGGTGAATCGACCGATGAACTGCTGGGCTTCGTGGCCGCCACCGAAGAGACCCTCGCGCCGGTTGCGGTCCCATCCCGCCTGCGGCCCGTGGTCTTCGCGGCCTACAACGGCGCGCGCCATCACGCCAATCTCCTGCCCCTCCTGGCCCTGCTGCTGTCCCGCGAGGGGGTACCGGTCCTGATCCACGGGGCCTATGGGGGGCCTGCCGCCGGCGCCGACTGGCCGGACCCGGCCCCCAACCCGGCGCGCCGCATCACAACCGGTGAGATCCTGGCGGCCTTGGGCCTGCCCCCGGTCGCAAACCGCGAGGCCGTGCCCGACCATATCGCCCGTCACCATCTGGCCTACATCCCGATCGATATCCTCCACCCGAGGCTTGCCGCCGTCTTGTCCTTGCATCACACGCTGGGCGTGCGCTCGAGCGTGCATAACGTGATCAAGCTCTTTAACCCCTGCACGCGCCCCGCTGTGCTGTGCGCCGCCGTAAGCCACCCCCCCTACCTCGCGCGCCTGGGCGCGTTCTTCATGGCCACGGGGACCACCGCCCTGATCCTGCGCGGAACGGAGGGCGAGCCCGTGGCCCACCCCAAGCGGCGCCCGGCCCTGATCGGTGTCGAAAACGGACACCAACACGAGTGGTTCGCCGAAGACCGCGCCCCGCTGGCCGAGGTCCCGGATCTCCCTTCGGATCGCAGCGCGGGACAGACCGCGCGGTTCATCGAGGAGGTGCTCGCCGGGCGGCGGCGGGCACCGCGCGCGATTTCCGATCAGGCCGCATGCCTTCTGGTCATGAGCGGCGCGGCACCCGACCTCGCCACGGCCTGCGCGCGCCTGGGTGTCTCGCACGACCCGGCGAAACCGCAGCCGGGGCCATGATGCGCGCTACGGGCCATCTCCTGGTTGCCCATGGCTCGCCCGACGCACGCTGGCGCGCCCCGTTCGAGGAGCTCGCGCGGCGGCTCGCACAACGCGATCCTAAGTGCCCGGTGGCGCTCGCCTACCTGGAACGATGCGCCCCCGATGTGCCCACCGTGCTGGCGGACCTCTATCGGCGCGGCTGCCGGCACATCCGCGTGTCGCCGCTCTTCCTCAGCCACGGACGGCACCTCGCGCACGATCTCCCCGAACTGCTCGCCGCGGCCAAGGTCCGTCACCCGGATCTTTCTATCACCTGCCTGGGCGCGCTCGGTGAACGGGGCGATTTTCTCTCGGCGCTGTTGGCGGTGCTGGCATGACCATCGCCCGTACGTCGCCCACCCTATCCCGCTCGTGCCCCGCCCTCTGCGCCCTGACGCCCGGCGGGTCTATCATTCCGGCAAGAAGTCCCTAAAGTCTGATCCGGCCGCGGTGCCTGACCTGCCGGGTACCGCAAGGCGCGGTTTGCGGATCATCGAGGGCGTCATGGCCACACGCACACACTCCGTCCCGCCGCCCCCCGAACGGCTCTTTCAAGAACTGGCGGCGACACTGGAATTTGACCGGTTTTTCTTAAATGCCGCGCGCGGGGCGGCGCTCGCCGTGGGTGCCGACTACGCAGGCCTGATACGCCGCCACGGCGCGCACCTGCGCTATCAATTCTTTGCGGCGCTTGCCGCCCACGATCATCGCCACCTGATCCCCCTTACCATCGGCAGCGGGCCCGCCGCCTTCGATCTGACAGGCCTGGCCGGCGAGACCCTCTACTGCGCCGACTCGCGGCACGGACCGGCGGCGGCCCCGGAACTTGCCGTGCTGGGCGTGCGCGCCCACCTCGTGGTCCCGGTGCGCGTGGCCGGACGCACGGAAGGGGCCCTGGTGCTGGCCTGGCAGACGCCCCCGGCGCGCGCGCCCGGGGCGCGCAAGCGACGGCTGGCCGAGGCGTTCGCGGCGTTTATGGGCCATGCCTGCTACCGTTCGGCGCTCGAGGCCGCGCTCATTCGCGACGCCCGTCACGACACGCTCACCGGGTTGCCCAATCGCGGCGTGCTCATGGACCGCCTCACATACGCACGCCGCCGGGCCATGCGCAACGACCGCCTGCTTGTGGTCGCGCTGCTCGACATCGACAATTTCAAGCACATCAACGATGAGCGCGGGCACGAGGCCGGTGATCACCTGCTCACAACCGTCGCCGACCGGCTCAACGGCTGCGTGCGCCTGGCCGACACCGTAAGCCGCTACGGCGGTGACGAGTTCGTGATCCTCATGGAGGACGTAACGCACCTCGAGCAGGCCGAGACCATGCTCGATCGCGCCCTGCATGCGATCAGCGAGCCGGTCTCGTTTCAGGGGCACACGCTTGCCCTCTCGATCAGCGTGGGCCTTACGATCTATCCATTCGACGATCACACCCCCAACGTCTTGCTTTCGCATGCCGACCAGGCCATGTATGAGGCCAAGCGCGCCGGAGGCCACTGCTACCGCTGCTTTACACCGGCCGCCGCGCCCGAACCCACGCGCACCCAGCGCTTACAAGACATCGAGCAGGCCCTGGTCCGCGATCTCTGGCAGCCCGGCTACCAGCCGATCGTCGATGGCCACGGACATATGAGCGGGCTCGAGATACAGCTGCGCTGGTGCCGGCCCAACGGGGTAGTGGTGCGCGACGAGACGATCGCCGGTATCGCCGAGCACGATCTGCGCGGTCGATTTCTGGAGCGCCTGATGGCCCTCACGCAACGCGACTTCGCAGACCGCGGGCCACCGCCCGCACCGCTCCATGTCAATCTTCATGCCGCCGATCTCTATGATCCGCGGCTGCCGGCGCGGCTCGCGAAGTGGCGCAACACCCTCTATCACAATGACCCTATACCGGTCGTCCTCGAACTGCCGGATGCCGCGCTGGCCGCGCATGCGCCGGCCGCAGGGCGGCTTGCCGCGACCCTCGGGGATCGGGGCTTTCGCCTGCTCGTGGATCATTTCCCGGGGCACGGGCCGGGGGCGCTTTCGCATATCAGCGCGACCCCCGTGCGCGGCGTCAAGTGCCGCCCCCCGGCCGATCCGGCGGACGCCCGCCTGCTTAAGGCACTCACCGCAGGCATCAAGGCCCTGGGGCTGACCCTGTACGTCTGCGATGTCGATGATGCGTCGCGCCGCGAGGCCGCCTCGCGCCTGGGCTTTTGCTACTGGCAGGGACTGGCCTTCGCCCCGGAACTCGATGCCCCATCCCTGACGCGCTGGCTCAAGACCCGCGCACATGCGCCATGAGTGTGTTCATGATGGCGAGGCGGTGGCGGATAGGCAGGGAATAGTGGCCCTCGCCCGGCACGAGCCGCAGACAGGCCTGTGGCAACAGGCCGGCAAGCGCCGTCGCCACCGCCGGAGGCACGATACGGTCGCAGGTCCCGTGCCAGAGCGTACAGGCCGCTTGAATCGCGGTCAGCGGGAAGTCCCAGGGTCGCACGTACAAGAGGAGGTCCTGCACCGCCGCCTCACCGCCTTGCGCAAGCCCCATGCGCTGGGCACTCATCAGCACCTTAAGGACCGCGGGATCGGCAAGTATGGCGCGATCGGCCGGCGCCGAAAGGCGCATGCCAAGCCGAAGCCCCCAGTTGAGGCGCAGGGCATGGACGATCGGCCGCGCCATGACCGGCGCGAGCGCCGGGGCGATCTGCGCCAGATGCAGGGCGCCACGCACCAGCGGAAAGAAATCCGCACGCGCAGCCGCGAGTGCCGCGGGCGGACCGAGTGCCGCGACGAGCGCGCCCGGCCCGATCCGATCGGGCGTGCAGGCGAGCAAGGCCAGGGCGTAGGGACCCCCGCCCGAGACGCCGATGACCGCCGCGCGGGCGATCCCCAGGGTGTCGAGCAGGGCCGCCACGTCGCCGGCAAAGCCCGCCAGGGTGCGCCCGGGAAGCGGGCTCGATTCGCCATAGCCCGGCCGATCCGGGGCGATCAGCCGGACCCCCTGGGCGGCCAAGGCCGGCGCCATCAGGCGCGCCTCATAGGAGGAGCTCGGAAACCCATGGCAATAGACCACCGGCACCCCCGAGGGCGGCCCGATGTCGGCATAGGCCAGGACCCGGCCATCGGCAAGCGTCATGCGGCCCCGCCCCTCCGCTGCTGTCATCGCCCTCATCCTCCGCACCGGCCGATCGTCCCGGAACCGGGTCACCCCCGGTACCTTGAGGGCGTGGTGACGCGCACCGCCAAGCCCCGTTGGACACGCTATCACATCGTCTCGGATTTTCCGCACGTCGCGCGTTTAACGAAAGAGTCCCGTCTTTGCCGGCCCCGAGCCCGCATGGCCCAAGATCGCGCGCCCCATACAACGTGCGCACACCGCGCGACCTCGGAAGGCGGCCCGATTGTCGCGGTCTGCGGGCCGCGCCTTTTGGCCGCAGGAGGACCGCAGTCCACGGCCTTGCAGGGTCCCCCTTCGGACGAAGCTCGGCTACGACAGGGTACGCCGCCCGCCCCATGCAGCGGTAATTGCGGGCTTTACCCGGATACGGGAGAGAGACCCCGCCGGGTTTCGAAGGGCCAGTTTACGGGCCGCATCGATGGCCGGGATGTGCATGCATAGCGCACGCAGAGGACTCTCGCCATGGCGCGGCATTCCGAATGCTCTCCAGGGCGCCCGCACCCGTCAGGCACGCAAGGCGGCACTCGCCCCGGCCAGGCCGTGGGGCCCAAGGATGTCTTTGGAGGCAAGCCCCCGGACACATCGGCCGTGACGGTGCGGGCCGGGAAGTCCGGTGGGCCCGCCAGTTCCGGTGCGCCCCAGGCGAGCGGATCGCCGCTGGGACAATCCTGCACCTTCCGGCCTCGATCGTCGAATACCGGACGAAGGGCAGGCCGCGCCGCATGCGCGCGCGATGAGAGCGCGCGGTCTTGGGCGCGCTATCCCGCCCGCTCGATACGGCCTGACAGGCGCCGGGCGTCGCATGGCGCTGCCCGATGGCGCCCCAGGAACCGGCCATCGATCCTGCCGGTCTGGGCCTGGGTTCCACGACGCGCCGTTTCACGTTATGCTCGCCGGATACACTGGCCGCCACAGAGGTTGCACGCCCCACCATGCCTTGGCACATCGCCTGATTTCCATGCGCCGACTGTCCTTTCTGGCCGCCATCGCCCTCACCGGGGCGTTCGCCCTACTCAGTTCCACGATGGCCAAAACCCCGGCCTTGCCGCTCTTTGCGCGCGCGCTGGGCGCCCCGCCCTCCCTCATCGGCTGGGCGGTGATGGCATCCACCGTACCCGGCATCATCATCAGCCTGCCGGCCGGGTTATTGCGCGATCGCCTGGGCGCGCGCCCGCTGCTGATCGCCGCGTTATTCGTATTCGCCACCGCGCCCTTTTTGTACCTGCTCGTGCACACCATAGGCGAACTTGCCATCGTGCGCTTCTATCACGGCTTTGCCACCGCCATATTCGGGACCGTAGTCGGCGCCGAGATTGCCGCGCGCTACCCGCAGAGCCGCGGGCACGCCTTGGGCGTCTATAGCGCCGTGAGCACCGCCGGGCGCTCGGTGGCCCCGTTTCTGGGGGGCGCCCTGATCTCTGCGACCGGCTTTCCCGGGGTCTATATCGGGTGCGCCGCCGCCGGCGTCCTGGCGCTCGGCCTGGGCCTGCGCGTTACCACGGATCACGCCCCGGCCCCGGCCCCGGACCCAAGCGCGAATCGGACCACGGGTACGGCGCATGTCGCCGCGGTGCTCGCAGACCGCGTCGTGCTCACGACAAGCCTGATCGAGGCCCTGCAATACCTTGTCTTCGGGTCCGTAGAGGCCTTTCTGGCGGTGTACGCGGCCCACCGCGGGTGGCCGGCCTGGACCATAGGCGTGCTGCTCGGCACGCAGCTTGGCATCATCGTCTTATTCAAGCCGCGGCTCGGGGCCCTGTCGGACCGCCTCGGGCGCCGCACCCTCATCCTCGTAGGTCTCGTAATCGGCGTGCTGGCGGTGGCGGCGCTGCCGTTTACCGCGAGCTTCCCGGCGCTGCTTGCCATCAATGCCGCCTTTGGCCTGGGGTTCGCGGCCACCACCGCCGCCACCGGGGCACTGGTCGCCGACCGCGCGCGCGCGGGCGGCCTGGGGGCCAGCATGGGGGTTTTGCGTTCGATCATGGATATCGGCCAGGCCACCGGGCCCGTGCTGACCGGCGCGCTGATCGGCGCCGGCGGCTACCGCCTGGCGTTTTTGACGCTCGCTGCGCTGCTCGCCCTCGGGGCCATGGGCCTTGTGCTCTCGGGGCGGCCCGGCGCGCCCTCGCCGGCCCACCCCTGATCCCCTAGCCCAGCAATCGCCACAGGCAACGCCCGCCGCTTTTCTTGTCGAGGGTCTCGAGGCAGGCCTCATGGGCGGCGAGCTCCTCGGCCGAGGGCATGATGACAAGCGGCTCGCCCCGCTCGCACACAAGGCCTTCCGCCGTTGTCGCGGCCGTCGCGATCGCCGCGCCCGTCACCGCTGCCTCCTCGCCGAACATGGCCATCTGACCACCGGTCATGGCGAGATAGACATCGGTCAGAATCTCGGCATCGAGCAGCGCCCCGTGCACGACCCGCTGGCTGTTGTCGATGCTATAGCGCCGGCACAAGGCGTCGAGGCTGTTTTTTTGCCCGGGGTGCAGGGTGCGGGCAAGCCTTAAGGTATCCTGTATCGTACAGCACTCTTCGATTGCGGCCACCGGCAGTACGCACCCCTGGGCCCGGGCGCGCGCAAGCTCGGCATTGAGAAAACCCGCGTCAAACGCCGCATTGTGAATCAGCAATTCGGCGCCTTCGATAAACGCGAGCAACTCCGCGGCGATATCCGCAAAGTGCGGCTTGTCTGCGAGCATGGCATTGGTGATGCCATGGACCTCGATGGCGGCCGCGTCGATCTCGCGGTCGGGATTCAGGTATCGATGAAAGCGCCTGCCGGTGAGACGCCGGTCCTTGAGCTCGATCGCCCCCACCTCGATGATGCGATGCCCCTCCGAGGACTCAAGACCCGTGGTTTCGGTATCCAGTACGACCTGTCGTGTCATGATATGCGCCCCTTATATGCGCCCCTTGCCGGTGTCCCCGAGGAGACGGTCGATGGCCTCGTTGGCGAGGCGATCCGCGCGCTCGTTGCCCGGATGGCCGGAATGACCCTTGACCCATCGCCAGTGCACGGTGTGGCCGCTCGCGGCGGCATCCAGCTCGCGCCAGAGATCGGCGTTGGCCACCGGACGCCGTCCGGCCGTGAGCCAACCGCGCCGCTTCCATTGCGCAAGCCACTCGGTAATACCCTGGCGCACATACTGCGAGTCGGTGACAATCTCGACCTCGCATGGGCGCTTCAGGGCCTTTAACGCCGCAATCGCCGCCTGAAGCTCCATGCGGTTGTTGGTGGTCGCAGGCTCCGCGCCGCTCAGCAGCCGCTCGTGGTCGCCCGCCTCGAGGATCGCGCCCCAACCCCCGGGGCCGGGGTTGCCGCGGCAGGCGCCGTCGGTATGAATCACGACCTTAGCCATAACGAGCCCCTGCCGGCTGCGATACCGCGCGCATGCGCGCGCGGCGCAGACCCGGGCGGATGGGGGTCACGCCCGCGACCCGCTTCCTGGCCACCAGCACATACACCGCGCCCCCGAGCGGCCACCAGCGATCCCCCATACGTTCCATGAAAAACAGCCGGTCCATCCAGCCCTGGCGCCCAAACGGCGGCCGGTAATAGAGCATCGCCCCGTGCGTCAGCTCATAATCAAGCAACGACAGCCAGTCGCGCAGCCGGCGTATGCCGATCCAGTCCCCGCACCAGGGCGGGCGATGCGCGCGCGGCCGCGCAAGACAGGCAAGCCGCCAGAGGCTTGCCGAATTAAACCCGAAAATCACGATCGAACCGTCGGGCACCAGCACCCGATGCGCCTCGCGCAAGAGCTGATGGGGCGCCTCCGACACATCCAGGGTATGCGGCAACACCATCACCTGCACCGATTTGCCGTCAAGCGGCAACGCCTCGGCGCGCCCCGCGACCCATTGTGGCCCATTGGCCGCAGGCTCCGGATCAACCAGCAGATGGACGGCCGTGGGGCTCGATTCCAGCAGGTCACGGCGCCCGAGCCACCCGCACTGAACCGCGAACGTGCCGGGTAAGGCCGGCAGGATCTCGCGTAACCTATGGGCCTCGATGGCCTGCAGGGATTCGCCGAGCGATCCGGCAAACCACGCGCGCAGACGCTCGATACGGGACTGCGCGCCTTCATCCGTTGACTCCCCCATGGCTTACCCTCACACTTCAGGCATGGACGAGGCCATAGCGGTCCACGCGTTTCGCGATAACTATATCTGGCTTGTCCCGGGATCGAAACCCGGGCTTGTCGCAATCGTGGATCCCGGGGATGCGGATCCGGTCATGGCGGCGCTTCATGCGCGCGGGCTTACGCCTGCGTGCGTGCTGTGCACGCACCACCATGGGGACCACGTCGATGGGGTCGCGGCCCTTGTCCGGCGCTATGCCATCCCCGTATACGGGCCGGCCGCCGAATCGATTCCAGGGGTCACCCACCCGGTCGCGGAGGGCGACATCGCGGGATCGGAGACCGGCGAGCCTTACCGGGTCCTGGCGGTACCCGGGCATACACGCGGGCATGTGGCCTATGTCGGTGCCGGACGCGTGTTCTGCGGGGATACATTGTTTATCGCGGGATGCGGGCGGCTATTCGAGGGGACCGCCTTTCAGATGCATGCCTCGCTCATGCGGCTCGCCTCCCTGCCCCCCGACACGCGCGTCTACTGTGCCCACGAGTACACCCTGGCCAATCTCGCCTTCGCCCGCGCCGTGGAACCCGATAATGCCGCCACCCTCGCCTTCGAACGCCGCGCCCGCCGCCTGCGGGCCGAAGGCCAGCCGACGATCCCCGGTACAATAGCCGACGAACGGAGCATCAACCCCTTCCTGCGCACCTCCGAACCGGCTGTGCGCCGGGCTGCCGCCTCCCGCGGAGAGGGGTCCCTCGATACGGATGCCGCCGTCTTCGCGGTATTGCGGCGCTGGAAGGATGATTTTAAGGGATAGCTATCGTTGACGCAGGGCCTATCAGAACCTATAGTTCGATCGTATAATCACGGCGTTATCACATGGCAGCTGCGTCTACTAAAACACTAAGGGTCGCGGGACTAGGCGTCCTATTGACAAGTTTAGCAGGATGCGCGACGGTGCCCATGCTGGCGCAACCGGCCGCCGGGTCGGCGTCGCCTCCCGACTCGAACACCACAAAAACCAAAGAACTGCAGAAGGCCCCCGCCCATCCGCAGGCGGTCGTCAAGGTCGGCGAGTGTCCGGTGCCTGCCATCGACGATACGCGCGGCGCGCACGCCCGCGATGTGAGCGATCGGCGGTACACAAATCTGTGGAATCGCATTCGCGCGGGGTTCCGCTTGCCGCGCATGGAGGGACCGCGGGTCGCACGCTACGAGCAGTGGTTTGCAAATCACCCCCAGTATGTCGATCAAATGTTGCAGCGTGCCAACCTGTACCTCTATCAGATCGTGCAGGATGTCAGCAAGCGCAACATGCCCATGGAAATCGCGCTTTTGCCGGCGATCGAAAGCGCCTACTCGCCGGATGCCTACTCGCGATCGGCGGCGATTGGCCTGTGGCAGTTCGAGCCGTCCACCGGACGGCTGTGGGGCCTTAAGACCAACTGGTGGTATAGCGGCGAGCGCGACATTATTGCTTCCACAAATGCCGCGCTCGACTTCCTTCAATCACTCCATAACCAATTCCATAGCTGGAACCTGGCGCTCGCGGCGTACAATGCGGGCCAAGGCACCATCGAAGCGGCGATCGCCCACAATCAGGCCCTGGGGTTGGGGACTCATTACCGTGACCTAAGGCTGCCGCAGCAAACCGAAAACTACGTGCCGAAGCTCATGGCGATCGTAAACATCGTGCGCGATCCCGCGAAATTCGGTCTGACCCTGCACGCGATCCCAAACAGCCCCTACTTCGTGCGCGTCAACACGGGTTCACAGATCGACCTCAGCGTGATTGCCCGGCTCGCCAACATGTCGTTAAAGCAGCTCTATGCCATCAACCCGGGCTTCACGCAAATGGCCACCGCCCCCAATGGCCCTCACACCATCCTCGTGCCGGTGGCTACGAAGGCCGCGCTGATCGAAGGCTTGAGCCAGCTGCCGCCGCAGGACCGCATGCAGTGGGCGCGCCATGTGGTGGTGCCGGGCGATACGCTAGACGGCATCGCCAACGAATACGGGGTGAGCGTGGCAGCGATCCGCTCCACCAATCACATTTATAGTAATTTCATCCGTGTCGGCCAAAACCTGCTGATCCCCATGGCCGGCCGGCGCCTCGTGGTCTCCCGAAGCCAGGCCGCAGGCCAAGAGGAGGCGCGGGGTGCCAACGCCATCTATCGCGTGGCGCCGGGTGATACCCTAAGCGGCATTGCCAGTCAGTATGGCGTGAGCGTCGAGGCCATCCGCGCCGCCAACCATATCTACGGGAGCCTGCTTGCCGTCGGCCAAAGGCTCGTGATCCCCGGGGCCGGGCAACAAGGGGTCGTGGCCTCCGCAGGGGGGCCGCGTCACAATCTCATCTACCAAGTCGCGCCGGGGGATACCCTTTATGGCATTGCCCGCCAGTACGGCGTGAGCGTGGCAGCGATCCGCTCCACCAACCATATCTACGGGAGCCTGCTTGCCGTCGGCCAAAGGCTCGTGATCCCCGGGGCCGGGCAACAAGGGGTCGTGGCCTCCGCAGGGGGGGCGCGCCAGGAAGTGGCGCTCTCGCGCAGCGGGTCGGACCGGGTCAGGATCATCCACCGCGTACGGCCCGGCGACACCTTGTGGAGTATCGCGCAGCGTTACCGCGTCTATGTCTCGCAGCTCGAACGCTGGAATGTGCTCAATGCCCACGATGTCTTGCGCCTCGGACAGCGTATCCTGATCTGGGCATCCCCCGCCATGGTCCCATCGGCTGTGGCCAGGACGCGCATCACCGAATAAGCCGTTTGGACCCCCCGGTTCGTGGCAGGCGCGGCCTTCATACCATCGCCTGACTTTAGTCGCGCGCGAAATGGCGGTAGACTGCGACTTCCAACCGGCGCCCTGAAGGCCCGCAGGCCAGGCGCCCGCTGGGCACGGGCCGGTAGCGGCCTATGCGCAGCGGGCGCGGGCGCGATCGGGTCCTCATGAAGTCCCCGTGTTGAAGGCCTGGGGCTTGGTTCAAGCATGCAACGGAGAGAGTCTCATGGGATTTTTGGCGGGTAAACGCGCCGTCGTGATAGGAGCCCTCAATGAGCGGTCGATCGCCTGGGGGATCGCTCAGGCGATGCACGCGCAGGGGGCCGAGATCGCCTACACCTACCAGAACGACAAGCTGCAAAGTCGTGTCGAGGGACTCGCGGCGCTCACCGGGAGCCATATCGTGCTGCCCTGCGACGTCGGCCGCGATGAAGACATCAACGCCTTATTCGAGGGCCTGCGCACGGCCTGGCCCGATGGCTTCGATGCGCTCATCCATTCCGTCGCCTACGCACCGCGCGATCAGCTCGAGGGGGACTACCTCGATGCCGTAACGCGCGAGGGTTTTCTCGAGGCGCACAATATCAGCTCCTATAGTTTCGCGGCACTCGCCAAGGGGGCGCGTCCGGCCCTCGTGGCGCGCAAGGGCTCGCTTTTGACGCTCTCCTATCTGGGCGCCGTGCGCGTCGTGCCGCACTACAACGTCATGGGGCTTGCGAAGGCGAGCCTCGAGGCCAACGTGCGCTACCTTGCGCAAAGCCTCGGGCGCCACGGGGTGCGCGTAAACGGGATCTCGGCGGGACCCATAAAGACCCTTGCGGCGGCCGGGATCAGCGACTTTCGCAGGATGCTCGACTACTACGAGCGTAACGCGCCGCTGCATCGCGGTGTCACCATAGAGGAGGTGGGCCACGCCGCGGCGTTCCTGTCATCCGATCTCGCCTCCGGCATCACCGGCGAGATCCTCTATGTGGACTCCGGCTACCACATGGTCGGCATGGGGGAAGGCGCGGAATAAAGACCCACGCCTGGGCCCAGGCCATCCTGGGCCCAGGCCTCCGCTATAAAGCCTGCGCGTTGATATGGATGTGCGCGCGCTCGCGCAGGCTCTTCATGTACGCGAGATAGGTCTCGACGCCGCTATCGCGAATCAGGGATTCCTCGAGCTTGATGTAACGGCTGCTGCCCGGGTCCACAACCCCCGGGAGGACCTGGTGCACGATAAATACCGCGCGCCGCCCTGCGCCCAGGTGCGCGCTGCCAGGCGCCGGGTGGCCGGCGGCCGACACCGGGGCGCGAAATACCGCCTTGAGCAGCCCCGGCGCAAGCCCCGGCGTCACCGCCTCGGCCGCGGCCGGCGTCTTGCGCACGAGATGCATCTGCCGGGCCAGGGTCTTGAGCGATGCGCCCTTGCGAAGCTCCTGCACGAGCAGGGCCTCCTCGGCCTTGAGACGGCGCCTGGCACTTGCCGCACGCAGGGCGCGGACCGCCGCCGCCCGTGCCGTGGCGAGCGGCTCGAAACGCGCGGCCTTGCGCGCCACCACATGCGCGACCACCAGGGCGTCGGCACCCACGGGGATGGCGTGGGTATTGCGCCGGCCGGCCAGCACCTTCGGCATGAATACCGCCTTCACCATGGCCGGCAGGGCGGTCACACCGACCCCGTGCGTGCGCGTAAACCAGCCACTCTCCTGCAGCTTCAGGTGCACCTTGCGCGCGACCGCCGCCAGGTTGTGGGGATGCTCGAAGGCGGCGTTGCGCAGCCGCTCCGAGCGATGATACATCAGGCGCCGCGCACGCCTCTTGAGGACCATGCGTGCCACCACCTTGCGCACCTTGGCAAGCGGCACGACGCGCGCGGGATGGATGGCCGTGACCTCAAGGAGGTGTACCCCGGAGCGGCCGACCACGGGCGCGCTCACGGTATTGAGGGCAAGCCCGAATGCCGCGCGCCCCACGGGCTTCGACAGGTCCGCCTGGGTCACGAACCCAAGGCTCCCCCCCTGTGCGGCGGATCCCGGATCCTGGGAATAGCGCCGGGCAAGGGCCCCAAACGAGGCGCTATGCGCGATGATTCGGGCCCGCAGCGCGACGAGCCGCGCCTTGGCGGCCGCGATCGCTGCGGCGCTCGGTTGGGGCGGCAACGCGATCATGATGTGGCGCACCAGCCGCTCCTCGGGGCGCGTAAACTGCGCGATATGCGCCTGATAGGCCCTCTGCAGCGCCGCCCTCCCCACCTTTCGTTCCGTCATGGTGCGCAAGACCGCGGCCGGCGACAGGACCACATAGGCGATGCGCACCTCCTGCGGCAAGCGGAAGGCGTTTTTGTGCTTCGTGTAGTAGGCCTGAATGCGCTGCAGGCTCACGGGGCCAGTCGGCATGAACCGCCGCGGCGACAGCACGACGTAGTCAAACACCCGTTTCTGCCCAAAGAGGCGCGCGGCATGGGCCACGACCTGCTGTGGCACGAAGGTGCTCGCCAGGAGCCCGGCCCTGACCTGATCGAGGAGCGTGAGGTCTCGAACCCGGCGCTCGAACCCGGCCACTGTAAGCCCCTGGGCCTCGAGTACCTCCTGGTAGCGGGCCGCGTTGAAATGGCCGCCTACGCGAAACGCGGGGATGTGCCGGATCTCGTAGGCCATCTCGTCGGGATTGACGACATACCCGGCCTTGACCGCCGAATTGATGAGCAGGGTTTTATTGATAAGGCCGCGCAGCACGGCCCGCTTGAATGTGTCGCCGGTGAGAAGCGCGGGATTGAAGTTCTTGCCAAAGGTCTGCTCCAGTGCCACCCGCTGGCGCGCAAGGGCCCTGGCAAATTGCTCCTGGGAGATGCGGATGCCCCGGCCGCGGGCCACATAGATCTGGGACGCCCCTCCCACGTAGGAGCTCACACCCCACAGCACAAACGGGACCACCAGGACCACGAGCAGCGCGGCCCCCATCCACCCTTTGGTCTTCTCTCGCAGCGCATTCAACATAGGTTTACGCGGGCCTCATAGGTAGAAATCCTCATCCGGGACGCCCGCGCAACCCATGGCCCCGGGTCGTCCCGCGGGCCTTGCTATCACGGACCGGGCCGCCCGATCCCCGGCGGCGGGACGGTGGCCCGCGCCGCGAGTGGCTGCGGCGATTGTACTGACCCTAAGCCCCCTGAAGCAACCGACACCGGGCGGGCGCCGGGCGATGGGGCACGCGCCTGACGCCCTCCTCGCCGGGTGGCAAGGCACACGATCATCGTAAGGAAATTGGCGGAGTGGACGGGACTCGAACCCGCGACCCCCGGCGTGACAGGCCGGTATTCTAACCAACTGAACTACCACTCCTGATTGGTGCGGGATAGGCGCGACCGGCCCCGCAGCCCCGCGCGCCGATCCGCCTTCATACCGGTACCCCATCCGCGTCTCCCGACGGGGGTGTATCGCCCGGGGGGCACAGACGGCGTGCTATTAGAGCATGCAGGGCAACCTGCTGGCAATCCTCGCCGCGTGCCGCACGCCACCGATCCCGCACGCCCGCCTTACACTGCCCCGCTGGGCCATGCATCCGCGTGCGCCGAGGCGAGACGGTACGGTGTTCGGGGACCTCCGCCGCAGGCCCTCGCACACCGCGGCCCCGCGCGGGCATCCTTCACTTTTATGGTGGGTGCTGAGGGGTTCGAACCCCCGACATTCGCCTTGTAAGGGCGACGCTCTACCAGCTGAGCTAAGCACCCGGACACGATGCTCTTGCCCGCCGCCGCGAACTCGCTAATTGACGGCGTCTTTCAGGCCCTTGCCGGCCTTGAACCGCGGATTGCGCGATGCGGCGATATCGATCGTCTCACCGGTGCGCGGATTGCGGCCGCTGCGCGCTGCGCGCTCGCCGACCGAGAACGTGCCAAATCCCACCAGATTGATGGTCTCGCCGTTGCGCAATCCCTGCGTAATCGCATCAAACACGGCATCCACCGCCCGCGTGGCGGAGGCTTTATTGAGATCAGCCTGCTCTGCGACTTTCTCGATCAGTTCGGATTTATTCACCTGGCGCTCCCTAGCTAGTGGTTTCCATGCCGGTCTCAGCGCCGGCGTCGCGATCAGTCCAGTCTTATACAAGCGGGCCCGTGCCGCTGTCAAGGCAAGCCCCGGCGGCCCCCGCACGGGCGATCGCGGGCCGCGTCAGTGCGTGCGTATGGCGTTTGCCTCGGTTTCCCCTTCGCGCGACTTGCCACCCTCCGGGGTATCGGCCAGGGGCTTTGGCATGCGCTCGAGCGCAATCTCCAGCACCTGATCGATCCAGCGCAACGGCTTGATATCCAGGGATTCCTGGATATTTTTAGGCAGCTCGACCAGATCCTTGCGATTCTCCTCGGGAATGATCACGGTCTTGATGCCGCCGCGGTGCGCCGCAAGGAGCTTTTCCTTCAGGCCGCCTATCGGCAAAACCTCGCCGCGCAGCGTAATCTCGCCGGTCATTGCCACATCGGCGCGCACCGGGATACCCGTCAACACCGAGACCATGGCGGTGCACATCCCGATCCCGGCACTCGGCCCGTCCTTGGGTGTTGCCCCCTCCGGGACATGGAGATGGAAATCATGCTTCTGATAGAAATCCTCCGGAATCCCCAGGGAAGCGGCACGCGACCGCACCACGCTCATGGCCGCCTGGATCGACTCCTGCATCACGTCGCCCAGCTTGCCGGTGATGGTGAGCTTGCCCTTGCCCGGCAAGAGCGCGCTCTCGATGGTCAGCAGCTCGCCGCCCACCTCGGTCCACGCAAGTCCCGTGACTTGGCCCACCTGATTGCTCTGCTCGGCCATGCCATAGCGGAAGTGGCGCACCCCGAGATACTTGTCGAGGTTCTTCGCGCTTACCGAGACGTGGTCGCGCTTTTTGTTCAACAGAAGCTCGCGCGCCACCTTGCGCGAGATCTTGGCGATCTCGCGCTCGAGATTGCGCACCCCGGCCTCGCGCGTGTAATAGCGCACGATATCGCGCACCGCGCTCTCCGAGATCTGCAGCTCACCGGTCTTTAGGCCATTGTTCGTTTTCTGTTTTTCGACCAGATAACGCATGGCGATATTGATCTTTTCGTCTTCCGTGTACCCCGACAGGCGAATGACCTCCATGCGGTCCAACAGCGGCCCGGGGATGTTCAGGCTGTTGGATGTTGCCACGAACATCACATCCGATAGGTCGTAATCCACCTCGAGATAGTGATCATTGAAGGCGTGATTCTGCTCCGGGTCCAGGACCTCGAGCAGCGCCGACGACGGATCGCCACGGAAGTCCATGGCCATCTTGTCGACCTCGTCTAGCATGAACAGCGGATTGCGGGTCTTGGCCTTGGCCATGTTCTGAATGATCTTGCCCGGCAGGGATCCGATATAGGTCCGCCGGTGGCCGCGTATCTCCGCCTCGTCGCGCACCCCGCCCAGCGACATGCGGATGAACTTGCGATTCGTGGCGCGCGCGATCGACTGCCCAAGCGAGGTCTTGCCGACCCCAGGCGGCCCCACGAGACACAGTATCGGGCCCTTCAACTTGTTCACCCGCTGCTGGACCGCAAGATACTCGATGATGCGCTCCTTGACCTTCTCGAGCCCGTAATGATCGGCCTCGAGCATGCGCTCGGCCTCCGCCAGGTCCTTGCGGATCTTGCTGTGCTTCTTCCAGGGCACCGCGAGCAGCCAGTCGATATAATTGCGCACAACGGTGGCCTCTGCGGCCATCGGCGACATCATCTTGAGCTTGGCGAGTTCCGCCTGCGCCTTCTCGCGGGCCTCCTTGGGCATGCCCGCGCTCTTGATCTTCTGCGCAAGCTCCTCGGCCTCGTTGGGGGTGTCCTCGAGATCGCCGAGCTCCTTTTGAATCGCCTTCATCTGCTCGTTTAGGTAGTACTCGCGCTGGCTCTTCTCCATCTGCCGCTTGACCCGGCCGCGTATGCGCTTTTCGACCTGCAGGAGGTCGATCTCGGACTCCATGACGCCAAGAATATGCTCGAGCCGCGCGCGCACGTTCAGCATCTCGAGAATCTGCTGCTTTTCCTCGATCTTCAAACTCAAATGGGCGGTCACGGTATCGGCCAGACGCCCGGGGTCATCGATCCCGGCAAGCGATGTCAGGATCTCGGGCGGGATCTTCATGTTGAGCTTTACATACTGGTCGAACTCGTTGAGCACCGAACGCATGAGGGCCTCGCCCTCCTTGTCGTTCAGGTCGTCGCTTGCGAGCCTGCGGATCTCGGCGGAAAATGTCTCGTCGGTCTCGACGAAGCGCGTCACCTCGGCGCGTTGCTCCCCCTCGACCAAGACCTTGACCGTGCCATCCGGAAGCTTTAAGAGCTGAAGGATATTGGCGACCGTGCCGATGACATGGATGGCCCCCGGTGCCGGATCATCGTCCGATGCGCTCTTTTGGGCCACCAGCATGATCTGCTTGCCCCCTTCCATGGCCCGCTCCAGGGCCTTGATGGACTTCTTGCGGCCCACGAATAACGGAATCACCATGTGCGGGAACACAACCACGTCCCGCAACGGCAATACCGGTATGGCGGCGGGGTCCGGCGCTTGTGACAAATGCGTTTCTTCAGTCATGGCTGCCCTCGCGACGTTACGCGCCGAATAGAAATGCGCCCCTTGAGAGACAGGGGCATGCAAGAGTACATGCGCCCGAGCGGTCCGGAAATCAAGCCCGGCGGCGGCCGCGCGGCCTTGTCAGGGGCGGGTGGACGCCCGCTTCGGGGTCGCCGACTCATCGTGATCGGCGTAGATGAGGAGCGGCTTGCTCGTATCCGCGATAACACCCTCGTCGATCACCACCTTCTTGACGTTCTCCAAAGACGGCAAATCGAACATGACCTCTAACAGGACATTCTCGAGAATGGATCTCAAGCCGCGGGCGCCGGTCTTGCGCTCCATCGCGCGACGGGCGACCTTGACCAAGGCGTCGTCCCGCACTTCGAGATCCACACCTTCAAATTTCAAAAGCTTCTGGTACTGCTTGATCAGGGCATTCTTCGGCTCGGTCAATATCTGAATCAGCGCGGCCTCGTCGAGCTCATCGAGCACCGCCACCACCGGCAGGCGCCCGACAAACTCCGGTATGAGTCCGAACTTGATCAGGTCCTCGGGCTCGACACCGCGAAACACATCGCTTGCGCGCTTGTTGACCACACGGCTCTTGATCTCGGCGTTGAAGCCTATACCGCTTTTTTCCGAGCGGTCCTGAATGATTTTCTCGAGCCCCGAGAACGCGCCCCCGCAAATGAACAATATATTGCGCGTATCCACCTGCAGGAACTCCTGCTGCGGGTGCTTGCGGCCGCCCTGCGGAGGCACCGAGGCCACCGTCCCCTCGATCAGCTTCAGCAGGGCCTGCTGCACGCCCTCGCCGGATACGTCGCGCGTAATCGACGGGTTGTCCGACTTGCGCGAGATCTTATCGATCTCATCGATGTAGACGATCCCGGTCTGCGCCTTCTCGACATCATAGTCGCACTTCTGAAGGAGCTTTTGAATGATATTCTCGACGTCCTCGCCGACGTAGCCGGCCTCGGTCAGCGTCGTCGCATCGGCAATGGTAAATGGCACATTGAGAAGCCGCGCCAAGGTCTCGGCGAGCAAGGTCTTGCCCGACCCGGTCGGCCCTATGAGCAGGATATTGCTTTTCGACAACTCGACGTCGCCGATCTTCTCCTGATGCTCGATGCGCTTGTAGTGGTTGTACACGGCGACCGCCAGCACCTTCTTGGCGGTGGCCTGTCCGATCACATACTCATCGAGAATCTGCTTGATCTCGCGCGGCTTGGGGAACTTGTTGCGGGCAAGCCCGATATCCGCCTCTTCCTGCACCTCTTCGCGGATGATGTCGTTGCACAGCTCCACGCACTCGTCGCACACGAACACCGAGGGCCCGGCAATCAGCTTGCGCACCTCGTGCTGGCTCTTGCCGCAGAAAGAGCAATACAGGAGCTTGTCACCCTTGCCATCATGCTTGTCGTCTGCCATTGCTGAACCTCGCTCAAGGGAACCGGCGGCCGCGCTTGTCTTGCACCAAGCAGGCCTACCACCTCAGTTTCCCAGTCTAGTCCCCCTATTTGCGCTTCTCAATCACCGAATCAATGAGCCCATAAGCCAGGGCCTCGCCGCCATCCATAAAGTTGTCACGCTCGGTGTCCTGTTCGATGCGCTTGAGATCCTGCCCCGTGTGTTTGACCAGGATGCCGTTCAAGCGTTCGCGCACCCGCAGGATCTCGCGCGCATGAATGTCGATATCGGTCGCCTGGCCCTGGAATCCCCCGGAGGGCTGATGGACCATCATGCGCGCGTGCGGCAGGGCATGGCGCTTGCCCTTGGCCCCGCCGGCCAGCAGCAAGGCGCCCATGCTCGCCGCCTGACCGATACACACGGTACTCACATCGGGCTTGATGAACTGCATGGTATCGTAGATGGCAAGCCCCGCGGTCACGGCGCCCCCGGGCGAATTGATGTAGATATGAATATCCTTGTCGGGGTTCTCGGACTCAAGAAACAGGAGCTGCGCCACCACCAGGTTTGCCATGTGGTCTTCGACAGGGCCCACGAGGAAGATCAATCGCTCCTTCAACATCCGCGAATAGATGTCGTAGGCGCGCTCGCCGCGACCGGTGGTCTCAATCACCATCGGCACCAATTGCGCCTGCGGCGCCAAGTCGGCAGCGAATTCGGATTTTATCATGGTCGGTCGTCCCCGGTTATTCTCAGGTCAATTCCTCGAAACGGAGGGCCTTGTCGGCCACCTCCGCCTCGACCAATAACTGCTCTACCGCCTGGTCCTCGAGGACCAGGGATTCGGCCTCCGCCACCCGCTCGCGGTCGCCGTAATACCACTCGACAAAGCGCGCCGGATCATCGTAGTCTGCGGCCATCTCCTCGACGCGCGCGCGCACCTGGGCGGCATCGGCCTTGAGATCCCGCGCGCGTATCAGTTCCGACAGGATGATGCCCAGCGCCACGCGCTCGGCCGCGCGCGCGTGAAACGCCGTGGTATCGGCCGGCAGGGTCTCGGTCGGCACGCCCTGGCGCCCCAGCTCACTTCGCGCCGCCTCGCGCAGACGCACAGCCTCGTTTTCCACCAGGACCTTGGGAAGGTCCATGGGGTTGACCTCGCGCAGACAACGGAAGACCTCGCCTTTGGTGCGTTCCCGAATGCGCCGGGCGGCCTCGCGCGCGAGATTGTCCCGGACCTCGCGACGCAGACCCTCGACCCCGCCCTCGGTGACCCCCAGGGAGGCCGCAAACGCCTCGTCTAAGGCCGGCAGCACGGGCTCGGCCACCTCGCTTACCGTCACATGAAACCGGGCCGTCTTGCCCGCCAGGGCCGGTGCCCCATAGTCTGCAGGAAACGCCACCGGTATATCGATCACAGCACCCGCGACCGCGCCCTTGAGGCCGGCCTCGAAGTCGGGGAGTAGGTTGCCGGCGCCCAGGATCACCGTATGACCGCTCGCGCGGCCCCCGGGGAACTCCTCGCCCTCGAGCGTCCCCACGAAGTCGACCGTCAGGCGATCGCCCTCGGCGGCGGCCCGATCCACCGGCCGAAAGGTCCGGCGCTGCGTGCGCATCACCTCGATGGTCCGCTCGACATCGGCATCGCTGATGTCGCAGCGCGGACGCGCGACCGCCACGCCCTTGAGATCGAGCCGCGGGACCTGCGGGTAGACCTCGAATACCGCGACATACTGCATGTCCTGGCCGCGGACGAGGGCCTTGGGTTCTATCATGGGGCCGCCTGCGGCCTTCAATCCCTCGCGGTTCAAGGCATCATAGAAACTGTCGCGCATGAGATCCTGAGCGACCTCGTCTAAAAGCTTGCCGCCGTATTGGGCCTCCACGACCTTGATCGGGGCGCGACCGGGGCGGAAACCCGCGAGCCGGGCGGTGCGCGACAGCTGCTTCAGACGTTCCGTAAACGCGCGTTCGAACTGTTCCGCGGGGACCGATACCGTCATGCGCCGGCCCAGCCCGCCTGTTGCCTCTATGGATACCTGCATACCGCCTTCTCGCGAAAGATTTTTTGGATAACTCTTGGAAAAAACGCAGCTTTTTCCCCACGATCCTATCGGCTTGGCCACGCAGGACCCAGCCGGCGGGCGCCCCATCCGTTCAGGATTCTGGTGCGAAAGGGGGGACTCGAACCCCCAAGGGTCTCCCCACTGGAACCTAAATCCAGCGCGTCTACCAATTTCGCCACTTTCGCACAACCGTGCGGCCACGTTAGCACAAAGCGCGTGGCATCGACCAGTCTCGGCGTGGTCTTTACGGGGCCGTCAGCACCCGCAGCGCCTCCTCATAGCGCGCCACGGTCTGGGCCACCACCTCCGGCGGCAGGCGCGGGGCCGGTGGGCGCTTGTCCCACGCCAGGGTCTCGAGGTAGTCCCGGACATACTGCTTGTCGAAGCTCGGCGGACTGCCCCCGGGCCGGTATGAGGCCTGCGGCCAGAAACGAGACGAATCCGGGGTCAGGACCTCGTCGATCAGCACCAGCCGGCCCTCGTCATCGGCCGCAAACTCGAACTTGGTGTCGGCGATGATGATCCCGCGCGTGGCGGCAAACGCCGCGGCCTCGGCATAGAGCTTAAGGCTCGTGTCGCGCACGGCGCGCGCAAGCCCCGCGCCGAGCAGCGCCTCGGCCTTCGCATAGTCGATATTCTCATCATGGGCCCCGGCCGCAGCCTTGGTCGAGGGGGTAAACAGCGGCTGCGGGAGGCGCTCGGCCTCGCGCAGACCCGGCGGCAGCGCCATTGCGCAGAGTGCGCCGGTCTGCCGGTACTCTTTCCACCCGGACCCGGCCAGATAACCGCGCACGATGGCCTCGATCGGCAAGGGCGTAAGGCGTCGGACCACCATCGCCCGATCCGCCACCAAGGCGCGCTCTGCGGGGTCCGGCAAGACCGATGCGAGCGGCCGGTCGGAGAGGTGGTTTGCGACGATCCCGGCCGTGCGCGCAAACCAGAATCGCGACAAGGCGTTGAGAATGCGGCCCTTGCCAGGGATGGGATCGGGCAACACACAGTCGAAGGCCGACAACCGGTCGGTGGTCACGACCAGCAGGTGGTGGGGCCCGGCATCATAGATGTCCCGGACCTTGCCGCGATGCATAAGCGGCAGGTGCAGCTTCGATTCATACAAGGTATCCACGCTATCGCACCCGCTCGCTCATCATCGCCCCTCCGTTGTCATGGCGCGCGCCGCCCAACCCCCCGGCGCGGCGCCATTATGCGCCCTGAAGGCCCAATAACAAGCCATTGAGCCGGTGCACGAAATCCGCCCCGTCCTCCAGCGTCCCCCCCTCGGCGAGGATCGCCTGATCGAACAGCAATCGGGTCCAATCGGCAAAACGCTCCTCCTGGGCCTCGCCCCGCAGGCGCGCAATGAGCGGATGCCCAGGATTGATCTCGAGTGCCGGGCGGCTCGCGGGGGCATTTTGGCCGGCGGCCTTCAACAGCCGCTCGAGGTGGATGCCAAGGTCGTGCTCGCCGGCCACCAGGCAGACCGGGGATTCCGTGAGCCGATGACTGACGCGCACCTCCTTGACCTTGTCGCCGAGCACCTTGGCCATGCGTTCGGTCAGCTCCTTCCATTCCGGCGCCCCCGTATCGGGCGCCGGGGCCTCGTCATCCGGCCCGATTCCGGCAAGATCGAGATCACCCTTGGCCACCGAGCGCAGACCATGGCCCTCGAATTCCGAGAGGTGGGTCACCAGCCACTCGTCGATCCGATCCGTCAGCAACAGCACCTCGATACCCTTGCGGCGAAAGATCTCGAGGTGCGGGCTGCGGCGCGCGGCAGCCGCGCTTTCGGCGGTCACGTAGTAGATCTTGTCCTGGCCCTTGGCCATACGCGCGACATAATCGGCCAGGGATACCTCCTCACCATTCTCGGCGGTGGTCTGAAAGCGCAGGAGCTTGGCGATGCGGTCGCGATGACCGGCATCCTCCACGATGCCTTCCTTCAACACCACCCCGAACTCGGTCCAGAAGGTACGGTACTTCTCCGGCTCCTTCTCCGAGAGCTCAGCCAAAAGATCGAGCACCTTACGCGTGGCGCCGCTGCGTATGGTGTCGATATCGCGGCTCTTTTGCAGGATCTCGCGCGAGACGTTCAATGGCAGGTCGGCGGCGTCGATCACGCCGCGCACGAAGCGCAGGTAATTGGGCAGGAGCTGCTCGGCATCGTCCATGATGAACACGCGACGCACATAGAGCTTCACGCCGTAGCGGCGGTCCCGGTCGAACAGGTCGAAGGGCGCGCGGCGCGGAACGAACAACAGGATCGTATACTCCTGCTTGCCCTCGACACGGCTGTGGATATGAGCAAGCGGCGCCTCGAAATCGTGCGCTATATGCTTGTAAAACTCGTCGTATTCGAGCTCCGTGACCTCCTGGCGCGGCCGCGCCCAGAGGGCCGCGGCCTTGTTCACGGTCTCCAGCGCGCCCTCGGCGCCGGGCATGACGATAGGCAGGGTGATATGGTCCGAATAGCGCCGTATGATGGCCTTTAAGCGGTGGTCATCGAGAAATTCCTCCTCGCCCTCGCGCAGATGCAGCACCACGGTGGTGCCGCGGCCCGCCCGCTCCACGGTCTCGATCGTGTACTCGCCGGTGCCCGCCGATTCCCACGCCACGCCCTGAGTCGCGGGTGTCCCGGCGCGCCGTGTCAGCAGCGTCACGCGATCGGCGACCATGAACGCCGAATAGAACCCGACCCCGAACTGTCCGATAAGGCGCGCGTCCTTGGCCTCGTCGCCGGTCAGCCTCTCGAAGAAACGGCGCGTGCCGGAACTCGCAATCGTGCCGATATTCTCTATGACCTCGTCGCGCGTCATGCCAATGCCGTTATCGGCGATGGTTATGGTGCGCGATGCCTTGTCGACCTCCACGCGGATCTTGAGATCGGAATCGCCCTCATACAGGGATTCGTCGCGCAGCGCCTCGAAGCGCAGCTTGTCGACCGCATCGGAGGCATTCGATATGAGCTCGCGAAGGAATATGTCCTTGTCGCTGTAGAGCGAATGGATCATGAGATCGAGGAGCTGCCGCACCTCGGTCTGAAAACCCAGGGTCTGTTTTTCGGTTGTCGTCATAGCCGCTCATCACCTCTCGCCACTGTACCGGAATGCCAGGGCGCATGATGGGGGCGCATGATACCCAATTCAACCGTCGGTGGCCGCCTGCGCGCGCAAATATTCGGTGGCCGCCTCGGCATCCAGCGGGGCGGCGATGTAACGGCCCTGCACGCCCTCGCACCCGGCCTCCCTCAAGAACTGATACTGCGCGGCGGTCTCGACCCCGCTTGCAATGACCTTAAGGCCCAGGGCGCGCCCAAGCGCGATGATGGCGATGACCACCGCATCATTATGGTCATCGCCGATCCCGGCGATGAACGCCGCCTCGATCTTGAGGGCATCGATGCGCAGGCGGCGCAACATGCCAAGCGTCGACGACGCCCCTCCGAAATTCTGAACGACGAGCCGCACACCCTGCTCTTTGAGGGTGCGCAAGGGTCCGGCCAGCTGGTCCGGGGTGTCGACCAGCAGTTCCTCGGAGAGCTCCAAGACCAGGTCGTCTGGCTGCAGGGCGAACTCGCTCAAGACCGCATCGATGAACCCGGTGAGGCCCGCATGTATCCACTGGCGGCGCGATACATTGACCGCCACCGGGAAAACGCCCAGGCCCTCGTCGCGCCAGCGCCGATTCTGGTGGCAGGCCGACCGCAGCACCCACTCGCCGATCTCGGTCATGAGCCCTGCCTCGTCCAACGCCGCCAGGAATTCACCAGGGTATTTGAGTCCCTCGGTCGGATGCGTCCAGCGAAGCAGCGCCTCCATCGCCACCAGCTGCCGATTCGCGGCCTGCACCTGTGGCTGATAGACGAGCGAGAATTCGCCGCGCTCCAGGGCCTGGCGCAGGTCCACGGGCGGCGCCAGGGGATAGGCGGGCGACAGGCTCATCTTGCCGTGGTCGAAGAAGCGGTAGGTGTTCTTGCCCGCGGCCTTGGCCTCATACATGGCGGCATCGGCGGCGCGCACGAGCGTGCGGCTGTCGCTGCCATCCTGCGGATAGACGGCGATACCGATACTTACGCTCAGCGAGACCTCGCCTAGCGCCACCGCGAGCGGCTCGCGCAAGGCGGCCATGATCTTGTTGACCACAGGCAGCGCATCCTGGCCGGTCCGCAGCGCCGGCAGGACCACCGCGAACTCGTCTCCGCCCAGGCGCGCCAGGGTATCGGTGAGGCGCACCACGCGCCGCAGCCGCTCCCCTACGAGCACCAGGACCCGGTCGCCCGTGCTGTGCCCGAAGGTGTCGTTCACCTGCTTGAACCCATCCATGTCCAGAAAGAGCAGCACCGACGCCCCTTTGGCCGCACGGGCCTCGGCTAGGGCCCGTTCGAGGCGCTCATGAAACAAGATGCGGTTGGGCAGCTCGGTCAAGGGGTCATGGGTCGCCTGATGGGCCAGCCGGTCGGTCATCTCCCGCTTTTCGGCGATATCCCGCAGCGACAATACCACCCCCAATACCCGCCCGTTCGCGTGACGGCGCGGGGCGGCATCGTACTCCACCAAAATGCCGTGGCCGTCGCGATGAAATATGAGCGCCTCCCCGGATACCGGCGCGCCCTGGGCAAGACACGCCGCCCGGGGGTCGAGCAGCCCTCCCCGATATTCATCGAGAAACGGCAGGACCTCTTGCAACAGGCGCCCGGCAACGGCCGACCAGATCCAGCCGGTGAGCTGTTCGGCGGCACGGTTGAGATACTCGATGCGGCCGTCCGGGTCCGTGGCCAGCACCGCGTCGGCAAGCGACTGCACGATTCCTTCGGCACGAATCCGCGCCTCCGACCACGGCTCCTTTTCCGCGACCGGTTCAACGACCGGCCGCGGCTTGCCGCGCGCCCGGTACAACACCGCGGCGGCCGCCCATACCACGAACAGCCAAAGCACGGCGGCAAAGGCCGCGTGCCGCGCGGGCGCGTAGAGACCACGCCGCGGGCGTAGCGCAAAGGCCGTTAGGGGGTATCCGCGGATCCGCCGATAGACACCGATCCACAGGCCGCCATGCGACTTTAAGGAAACGCCAAAACGCCCGGCACGCCGGCGCCCGATGATGGGCATATGGGCGCCCGCATGCGCGCCCGCCAGCGCGGATCCGATGGCGATGATCGGGCCGCGGCTCCAGGAGAGTCCCGTCACGGTGTGCGCGGGTCCGGCCGCCACCCACCCCGGATCCGCTCGCCACAACGCCCATATCAGGAACCGGATGCGATGGCTCGCGCGCACCGTAAACCATACCGGCATACCGCGACTTCCATCCGGATGCCCCATGCGCAAGGCCCCTTGCGGATGGGCCCGCGCCCAGGCGCTTGCCTCCCGCACGCCGGGGATATGCACCGGCGTATTCGGCGTCCGCCACCATAAAGACCCATGCGGACCGAGGACCGCCAGGGCCCGTATCCCGGGCTCCTTTGCCACGAACTGCCGGCCCAACCCGCCAATCCACAAATAGTCGCCGCCGCTTCGCAACTGCGGCACGCGGGCGATCTCGCGGCCCAAGGACGCCAACGCCGCACGCTGATGCTTGAGGCGCCGCCGCACGGCCGCCGTCTCGCGCCGCGCCGCCCCGGCAAGGGCGCTCCAGGCATCGCGCCGGGCCTGCGCAAAGGAGGCCGCCACATACCCCCCCGCCGCGAGCGCCGACAACAGCGCAAGCCCTATGAGCGCCGCCGCCTGCCAGCGTCGCGACCAATCCGCACGAACGCCACTCATGACGCCCCATCCGCGGGATGGTCGCCGCCGGGATACGACCATGGCGGGACGGCAGCGGCACCCCACGTCGCCCAACACACGGCCCTCGGGGGCCCCGTCGCGATACCCGTCCTGCCGTGCCCGCCGACGTGATCGCCGGGCGCGATCCCCCCCATGTCGTGACGGCCAGTACCGTCCGATGCCCCCACAGGACCGCTCATGCGGTTCCCTTCTCCCGACCGTTGATTTTCGTAAGAGTATAGCCGAGCCATCGGGAAACCTGACATGCCGTGGGGCTTTTCAATCACGCGCCCCCGCGGCCGCGTGTTGTCAGGCCCGCCTGGCACGGATAAAATGCCCCCACGGGCACGGGACCCCCCCGGGGGGCCACACCCGACACCGGAGAGATGGGGATCCAGCCGGCGCCGCCTGCGGGTTTGAAGGACGCCGTCACAAACCCGTCGTGAGTTCCCCTATGCAGGACACCTCGGATGCCGTAAATGAGAGGTCCTGGTCGCGGATAGTCAAAACCGGACAAACGATCAACCAAGGGGCCGAACACGCCGCCGAATCGGGGCATTCGGCCGCGGAGCGCCACGCGCCACGATGACCCATCTCACCATTGCCGAACTCCTGCATAGGCCGATGCTGCTCGCCCTTCTTCTGCTCATCGTGTTTGCGGCCTTTTATGTCCGCGCCACCATAGGCTTTGGCTCCGGACTGATCGCCGTAGCCCTGCTGTCGCTCTACTTCCCGGTCAAGGAGGTCGTCCCGGTGGTTTTGCTGCTGGATCTTCTGGGGTCGGTGCTGTTGGGCGCCTACGATTTTCGGGAAATGCAGTGGCAGGAGCTCACATGGCTCATCCCGGGCTCGCTCGTGGGGCTTGCCATCGGGGCCGTGATCCTCGCCCACACGCACGCCCAAAGGCTCACGCTGTTCCTTGGCATCTTCATTCTCGCCTACGTCGTCTATGCGATCGCGGCCAAACCCGAGCGCGTGGCGCGTATCGCGCGCGCCTGGGCCCTGCCCTTAGGGGTGTTTGGCGGCATCATCGGCAGCCTCTACGGGGGCGGGGGCCCGCCGCTTGTCGCCTACCTGCAGATGCGTCATCTCGAGAAACGGGCGTTTCGCGCCACGTTTCAGGCCATAGCGCTCGCCGACAATGTCGTGCGTGGCGGGCTCTATGCGGCCTTTGGCCTGCTCACATGGCCGCTTACCGCGGTCTTTGCGGTCATGGCGCCGGCCGCGGCCTTCGGGCTCTATCTGGGTAACCACCTGCATATGCGCATCAACCAGCGCCTATTCCTGCGCGCCACGCTCGCGCTGCTTGCGGTGGTGGGCGCCAAATATCTGATCTGATCCCGACTGCCAAGGCCGCCTGGGGGCGCAACCGCCCCCAGGGCGCACGCATCAGCTCATGGCGAACTGGTAGGTCACGCCCGCCAACAACTCGTCGCCGTTCTGACTGGGACCCCCGGCAACGCGCGGATCTATGATCACATCATATTCCGCCCGCAGATCCAGCTGTTGCATGACGCGATAACTGACGCCCACACCGAGAATCGGCCGTGTGCTGTTGCGAATGAAGGCGTTATTGTCGCTCTGAATATTGGCAACACCCAGGCGCGCCAGGACGTGCAGGCCGCGCACCCGGGGAATCGGCGTCCGGTACAAGGCGCTGGCCGTGAAAAGACCGATATTCGAGGGGTTCGCGCTCAGGAACTGATAGCCAACCTCAAGCCCTACGGGAAAGGACCGTGTCGAAAGACCGCCGTAGATGCCGACAGGAGAGGTGCCGGCAAGCGCCCCGCCGGTGAGACCCACGTCACCGCCCACCCAGACACGCGCGAAACTCGCCACCGGGCAGGCGCATAACGCGAGCACGCCCGCCATTGCCAAACGATTCTTCATGTCATCATCTCCTTTGTCATAATATCTTCGCGCCCTCCCCTTAACAGAGGTCCGTCAGGGGCGCTATTCTAGATCTTTGATGGCCCCGCCGAAGCGGCGCAACGGAACTTCCGGGCCCCCGACCCTCACAAATGGTCACAATCAGATCGCACAGCGGCGCTTACCATAACACGGACATGGATAACACAATCGCTCTATACGACCCCGCATACCCGGTTCCCGACAAAACGTCCGGCAGGGCCGATGGATCGGTGCGGCCATGACGACGAGACGGTCCTCGCGAGTCTGGAAAAAGGCGGCCCTGGCGCTGCGGCTCGCCGGTCTCCATGTGCGCTCACAACGCATGAAGTACAAACTGCGCGCGCTCGGCCGCCGGCAACTCACCTTGACGCAGGAGATCGCATGGCTCGAGACGCGCCGGCAGACCCCCACGCCGCCGGCACGGGCCGGCCGCACGGCCTTGAGTGATGCGCGCGCAGACCCGATCTGGATTCATGCCCCATGGCGCGCCGGATCGACCTATGTCTGGAACAAATTCCGGTCGCACCCCCGCTATCTCGCCTTCTATGAGCCCTTCCATGAGATACTAGAAACGCTCACGCCCGCCACGATAGAAACCACGACGGCAACCTCTTGGCCATCCGGCCACCCCCGGCTCGCCGCCCCCTACTATCGCGAATATGAGTCCTTGCTCGTGCAAGGCGGCGGGGTGCGCGGTTTCGCGCATACCTTCCCCTACACATATTATTTTGCCAATGACGAGCCGCTCTCGCGCCAGCAGGCCTATCTCAACGGCCTCGTCGCGCACGCGCGGGCCCTGGGACGCCGCCCCGTATTCGGCTTTTGCCGGTCGACCGGGCGCGCGGCGTGGTTTGCGCGCTACATGCCCGGTACCCATATCGCCCTGACCCGCGATGGCTTGGGCCTGTGGCGCTCGGCATTCAGCCGCAGCCGGGCCCTTGGCGACATGTATTTCATCACGCGGCCGCTCATAATCCTGCTCATGAGCCGGCGCGACCCCTGGATCGCCGATTACCTCGCCTCCTTGGACCTAGACCCCGTGGCGCGCCTGTGCGACCTGGGGCGCGCCGAGCACGAGGCCGAGCGCCTCGCGACCCGGGACCCCGCGCTGACGATGCGCGCATTCGCCGCAGTCTTCGCCCTCGGCACCGCGCTGTCGCAACGCCACGCCGACATCGTCGTGCCGATCGAGGGCCTGTCCACCGAGGCCGGGCGGCGGGCGCTGACCGCGTCGCTTGCCGGACGCTTTGATATCGCCCTCGACTGGAGCGATTGCGCGATCCCGATCTATCAGGCGCGGCCGGACGACAAGCCCTTCCTGGCCCATTGGCACGAGGCCCTGTGCCGAGCCGAGGCCTGCGTGTCCAATGTGGTAACACCGGCGCAAAGGCCCGCACACAACGGTCGGGCCGCCCGCCAGACGGTGTTCAAGGGGGAATACGGCGCGCCGACACCGGAAGATCGCACCGCAGGGCAGCGCGCGCCACAGGCGGGCCACACCCTATCCAAGGGGGCCTGATGGCGCGCGCGCCAAGGCCGCAGACCCCGCGCCCCGGCGCGCCGCCCGATGCGGTGCGCCCATCGCAATTGCGGCGGGTCCTCATCATCATGCCGCAACTCCTGGGCGATGCGGTGCTGGCATCGGTCCTCGTCAGCGCCCTGCGCGATATCATCCCGGACTGCCGCATCGATGTCATGGTGCACCGGCCGCTTTTCGCGCTCTTTGCCGACAACCCGGCGATCGCCGCGGTCTTTACCATCGACCGGGACTGGCGCAAAAAAGGCCTATGGCGCACGATAAAGCCGCGACTGGCCCTGATTCGCGCCCTGCGCGCGCGCCGCTATGACCTGCTCATTCAATCCCCGCATACCACCGATGGCTCATGGGGTCCGGCGCTCATCGCCCTTTTGCGCATCCCCTACGCCGTGGGGGCGTCGGCGGTCACGCACGGCTCCCCCCTCAAGCGATTCCTGTGGCGGCGGCTCTTTACCCATACCCTGCCCCCGCCCCCCGACCCGGACCGCCGCCATGTCGCCGAACTGCATCTCGATCTCTTGCGGCGTCTGGGTCTGGTGGTGAGTCCCGCCGCGCGGCGCGCCACCATCGAGCCTGGGGCCGCGGCCTACGCGCGCACCGACACGCTGCTCGCCATGCGCCAGATCCCGCACCAGGGCTTCGTACTGTTTGCGCCGTGCGCCGGACAGCGCGGCCGCACCCTGCCAAAGCCCCTGTGCCGGGACTTTCTCGATCACTGCGAGGGTCGCGGGCTGCCGGTCGTGATCATCAGCGGACACGAGCCCTGGCAGCAGGCCTTCGTGCGCGCGCTTACGCAAGGTCGCGGCCATGGCATTCACGAATTCGCGGGCACGCTCACGCTTGCCGAACTCGCCGCCTTGGCATCGGCCGCGCGCGTCTTCGTCGGGGTCGATTCCGGCCCGATGCATATGGCCGCGGCCATGGACCTGCCGGTGATCGCCTGTTTCGGGCCCGGGAATTTCCATCGCTTCGGTCCCTGGCAGACGCGCCACTTTGTGATCACAGCCTACCGGCCCTGCCAGCCGTGCGAACTCGATGGCTGCGGGGGCGGCGGGCATGCCGACTGCCTCCACGATATCGAATCCCGCACCTTATTGGACGCATTTCAGGAATTTGAGGCGCCGGCCGGCGCCTTATGAAGGCAGCCCGCAGACCGCGGCCCCGCTTACAGAAAAATCACCAGCATCATATAGACAAAGATCAAACCCTTCGGTATGATCGGCCCATGGGCGTGCTCTAAGTACTAGCCGTCGGCCCCATAATCATATCAATCGGGGTCACCAAGGCCCGGCGGCGGGCACAACCGAGGCGTAGCAGAGGACAGGCCGGGGTAGGCCTGTGCGCCTTCGTGAAAACCATCAGGGAAACACACGGAATCGTAAAGTGGCCCGGGCGTCCTGCCCGATGGCAGGCGCGGCGCGTTGTGCGCACGCCCCTGGCACCGGACGAGGCGCGCGGGTCTCGGACCGTCTCTTGCGGCTCTCCGCCGCGGGTGCGGCGGTATTTTCGCGGTGGCGAGCCTGATGCTATTACGGAACTGGAAAACGCATGTCTTGTTGGGCCTGACGGGCATTGTCCTGGCATGCGCATCGCAGGCGCGTCTCGTCCCGATCGCGTTCTACTATGGCGCCCATCCCCCGCGTCACTCCCTTGAGGCCTTTCACTGGGTCGTAGTGCAGCCTCGTGCGCGCTTTTCGCCGCGCCGTTTCGACAAGGGCGGCCGCCTGGCATTCGCCTATGCGAGCGTTGGGGAGGCCGCGCCGGGCGAATACGCGCACATCCCGTCACGCTGCATCCTGGGCACGGACCGCGCCTGGGGCACCGCGATCCTCAATGAGACCCACCAGAGCTGCCGGGCGCAATTCCTTCACAATGTCCTGGCGCCGCTCTGGCGACAGGGGTATCGGGGTTTTTTCCTAGACGACCTCGATGCCTATCGTCAAGTGGCCGCAACCGCCTCCGCGCGGGCACGCCAGCGTAAGGGCCTGATCCGGCTGATCCGGGCGATCAAGGCCGCCCATCCCGGAGCGCGCCTTATCCTCAACCGCGGCTTTAGCCTTTTGCCCGCCGTCCATACGCTGGTCTCGGCGGTCGCCGCCGAGTCGCTGTTTGACGGCTGGGACCAGAAGGCGGGGCGCTATCTGCCGGTCCCGCAGGGCAGGCGCCAGCGCCTCCTGCAAAAGCTCTTCGCCGCCCGAAGGCTCGGACTGCCGGTGATCGGCATCGACTATCTGCCGCCGCGCAAACGCCGCCAGGCGATCGCCGATGCTTCCCGCATCGCGGCCCTCGGGATCAGTCCTTACGTCACGAATGGGCGGCTCTCGATGCTGGGAGTCGGCACGCGCCACGTCATGCCCCGCAAGATCCTCATGCTCTATAGCGGGCCCCAGGATCCTCAGCATACCTCGCTCAACTGGTATGTCGCGATGCCGCTCAATTACATGGGCTACAGCACGCATATCGAGAATGTGGCCGACGGCCTGCCGCACGGCACGCTGGCGGGACGCTATGCCGGCATCGTGACGTGGTTCGAAAATGACCACGTGCCGCAGGGGGCGGTGGTCTATCGCTTTCTGCGCCGCCAGATGAAAGACCATGTGCCGGTGGCCATTCTCGGCAGTTTTGGATTCGCCGCCAACGCCGGGCATCTGCACCGGCTGGGCCTGTCGGTTGGACGCATCCCGCGCGGCCTGGTGGCCAACCATGTGGCATCGCTCGATCACCGCTACATCGGCTTCGAGACCCGCCCGGTGGCCTCAGCCCCCAACAATTTCCTGCCGCTTGGCATACGTAAAGGCCGCTCGTTGCTCACCCTTCAGGATGCGCATGGACAGATCGAGGACGCCGCGGGGCTTACCCCCTGGGGCGGCTATGTGCTGTCACCGGACGTCGTGAACTATCTCGGCGCCGTGCCCAGCCGCAAGGGCAAGGCCCCGGCGGCGTGGATAGTCAACCCGTTTCGGTTCCTGCGCGCAGCCCTTAGGCTGCCTGCCATGCCGGTACCGGACACCACCACCGAAAGCGGGCGGCGCATGCTCATGGCGCAGATCGACGGCGATGGCTTCGCCAACAAGAGCTGGATCTACCGCTATCGCGACCGCTACGCCGGCTGGGTGATTTACAAGCAGATCTTGCAAAAAACCGACCTCCCCACGGCCGCCTCCTTCATCGTCTCGTACTACACGCCGCACGGGCTGTTCCCGAAGGCCGCCGCGCGGCTTACCGCGATCGCGCGCCGTATCGCGGCCCTGCCATGGGTCGAGATCGCCTCGCATACCTTCTCGCACCCCTTCAACTGGCCAGCGCTCGAACACGACCCCGCGCTCATGGGGCATAAGGGCGACATGCGCTATGGCTATGCCCTCAAGGTCCCGGGCTACACCCGCTTTAGCGCGCACAAAGAGATCGGCTGGGCGATCCGCTGGATAAACCGCCACATCGCGCCCCCCGGCAAGCGCGTGCGCCTCCTCCAGTGGTCCGGGGATTGCGATCCCGACGCCCGGGTGCTGGCGTTGAGCTATCAGGCCCATGTGCAAAACCTAAACGGCGGCGGGGCCACCGAGACCTATGCCGAGCCGTTCGTCACCAAGGTGCGCGGCCTTGGGATCTATAAAGGCCGATATTTCCAGGTCTACGCGCCCATGCAGGATGAGAATGTCTATACCCACAGCTGGTCGAGCCCGTTCTACTATGGGTATGTTCGCGCGATTCAGACATTCAAGCTGACCGACAGCCCCAGGCGCCTAAAACCCCTCGACATCTATTACCACTTCTATTCGGGGGCGCGGGTCGCGGGCCTGCGCGCCTTGCGCACGGTCATCGCCTGGGCCCTGCGGCAGCGCACGGATCCGGTGTTCCCGTCGCAGTTTACGCGCATCGCCGTGGATTTCGGGCACGCGGTTATCGCCCGGGGGGCGCGCAGCTGGTATGTCAGCGCCGCCGGCGCAGACCGGGAATGGCGCATCCCGGTGCGCATGGGTTATCCGCGCCTGCGCGGGACAAGCGGGCTTGCCGGCTTCGACCGCCACGGTAGTGTGCGCTACATCCACATCACCCCCCAGCCGGGGGGCGCGCCGCTACGGATCCGCCTGACACAAATGCGCCCGCGCGTCCCTTACGTCCATGACGCCAATGCCACGATCACCGCGGCAGCCTACCAAGGCGGGGATTTGGCGTTTACCTTGCGCGGCAACATGCCGCTTCATTTCCGGCTTGCCAATGCCGGCGGCTGCCGGGTCCGCGAGGGTAAAGACCTGATCTCGGGACTCGCCACCGGGTCGCTGATGACATATCACCTGGAGACCCACCATGGTCACTTCACGGTCCGCTGTCCCTGAGACCGCGCGCGAACGCCTGGCGCCGCCGTCGCTCGTAGTCGGCCTTGCGCTCGGCATCGTGCTGACCCTCGTGCTGCTCTTTAATCCCGCATCCATTCTGCGGCGCATCGCGCGTTCGCATGCGCCCGCAGTCGACCTCTATTTCGCAAAGGCCGCGGCGCACCACACCCATAGCGACGCCATGATGCTGCTGCTCGCGCGCGAGGAGGTCGCCACGGGGCATGACTTTGCGGCGCTGCGCGCGCTCGCGCCGCTCATGAAGCGCAATGTTAGCCCCGCTTATCGAAAGCATCTGCTGTGGCTTTATTACCGCGATCTTCTGGCGATGAACGCCCGCTATCCCCGGGGAAGCGCGGAGCGCGAACGCAATGAGGCGGCCCTGCGCCGGCTCATTGCGAAACTGCGCCGCAAGGCGGGAGAGCAGACGCTCTTTGCGCTCGCGCGCGAGGCGATAGCGATTCATGATACGCGCGCGGCAATTGCCATCTATCTCGGTCTTGCCCGCCATGATCGCACGCACCGCGCGCCCTTCTATGCCCTGGCGGCGTCCGCCACCTCGGGCCTCCACCGGCCACGCGAGGCGGCGCGATTTGAGTTCATGGCGCAACGCTATGCGCCCACGAGGGCCGCCGAGGCCCGCTATTTCCTGGCGGCCCTGCGGATCCTGCAGAGCCATGACCTCGTAGCGGCCGCAGTCGCCGAGGGCGGCCGCCACCTGGGCGATCTCGCGAAAGACCGCGCGATCCTAAGGCGTATGATCGTGCTCGCGCGGGCCGCCAACGAACCACGGGTCGCGGCACGCTACGCCCGGCGCCTGTTGGGCATGACATGAGCCGGCATCGCGCGCGAAGGTTTCTCGCCTGGGGCACGGCGCTTACCGCCGCAGTCGTGCCCTGGCCTGCGGCCCGGGCTGCCCACCCATCGCACGGCGGCGGGCTGCCGCGCGCGCCGTTTAGTCAGCGCGACTATCTCTTGTCATACCGGGTGTTCTTAAACGCCGGGCATGTGCAAGCGGCCTACCGCGTCGCCGAGGTGGCCGTGGAAGACCTGCCGGACGCGATTGCGTGGCGACGGCGGCTTGCGCGCACGGCCTTATGGACCGGACATGATCATACCGCGCTGCGTGCCATGGTCTACCTCGCGCGCCATGGGGACAATGCCTACCTCAAGCCCGCCTGGACGCTCGCAAGCGGGCTGTCGGCGTTCACGCGCCTGACCGAACTGCTCGATCTGCGCCTGGAACGCCACCCCAACGCGCCGACACTGATCGAAGAGATGAGCAGCCTCTACCAGATCCAGGGCCATCCGCACCGCGCCATCGCCTGGCTTGAGGGGGCCATGCGCAAAGATCCCCATCGGCGCTACCTCTGGTCGATCATAACGCTCGACACGAGCCTCGGCGCGCAAGGGCCGGAACTTGCGGCGCTGCGGGAGTACGCGCGCCGCTATGGCGCGACGTCCCGCGTACTGCTGACCGAGGCCTCGCTCTTTTACCGCCGCGGCCATGTCGGCCGCGCCTATCGCCTGCTGGCCGCGCACGCCCACACGGTGTCCACCCGTCACTTCAGCTATTACCACACCCTGGGCGAACTCGCCTGGATGCGCCAGGATTTTGCCACCGCGCGCGCGGCGGCCGAGGCCCTCTATACCCGCGGTACGGCCACGCAAGATGATCTCGCGCACCTCGTGCTCCTCAAAGAATACCGCCACCCGCAGGGCGCCTATCTGCTGGCCCTGGCCGGGTTTGGGCGCTACCACGCCCCGGTGTTCTTCTTTTCCATGCTGGGCATCGCCGAACGCCTGCACTCCCGCACGCTGCTGGGCGAGACCTTTGCGCAGGTCCACGCCGATGACGACGCGAAACTGATCCATAACCCCTATTTCTGGACCGGACTCGCCCATTACTGGACTGTCGAGAAACGTGACCACAAGGCCGAGCAGATCTACCGCCAAGCGTTGCGGCATTTCCCGCAGAGCACCGCGATCCTCGGCTCCTATCTCTGGTTTTTCGTCGGTACCGGCCGCGCGCCGCATCTGGCCGCCACCTTGCTGTCGTGGGCGCGGGTGGTCGATCACAACCGCTCGCTGTGGCTGCCCTACGCGCTGTCCTTTCTCAGTCTAAACGAGCCCCGTCTTGCGCTCCCCTACCTCAAGGCCCTGGTGCGCAATCACCCGGACGACCCGCGGGTTTTGCTGCCGCTTGCAGACAGCCTGGCCAAGGAGGGATACCCCGATCTGGCCATAGCCGTCCGCCGCCGCGCATTCGCCGCCCTCTTGCGCACCCACAGCGCGCAGATCCACCATCCCGGGGGCCATCGCGCGGCGCTCGCCACGGGCCTTGCCACCGCCCCCGAGGCCATGGCGCTGCTTGCCGCGGGCGGCACGAGCGACCGCACGCCGGTGCGCCGCGACGCGCTCTTGGGGTATGCGCTCGCGCGTGCGGCCTACGCGCCGGCTGGCTTCGTGCTGACCCGGGACTATGCGCACCACGAGCCGCCGTGGGCGGCGCTGGCCGTGGCGCTGGCCGATCACAACGGCATGACGATGCGCGCGCTGCTGAGCCATCACGCGCTCACACTGCCGCGGTCCGGCGAGGTGAGCGCGGCAGTGGCCGTAGGTCAGCCGGCGCGGGCGATCTCCGCGGCCTTCGCGCATCTCAACGAGAGCCGCTCGGATGGGGCGCTCGCACAAGCGTACCGCCGCCTTGCGCTGCGCCAGGCCGATCGCATCGGCGGCCGGATCCAGTATCTGCGCAGCTCCGGCTTTAGCGCGCTGACCGAAAGCGCCTATGCGCGTCACGCGCTGAATCCGGATACCGACATAGAGGCCGGGGCGCGCACCAGCCTTGATGGCCGTACCGATCCGGCACTCATCGGCACCATCCCGCGCTTCGACCGCTCGGAGCACTTCGGCATGGCGGCGCGCCGTCCGTCCGGCGTCTACCGTTTCCGGGTAGGCGAGCGCACGGCGGTCGCCCGCTTTCTCTACGCCCAGGCGAGTTGGCAGACGGCACTCTGGCCCCACAGCGCCCAGATCGTGCGCGTCAACTATCATGCGCGCGCCTATGACCTCCCCTCTCTCTATCTCGGGGGCGTGAAAAACGGGGTGAGCCTGCGCGATGCCGAAACGCTCACGGCGCGCAACAGCCTAAACGAGCGTCTCTCCTATCGGCAGTTTTATGGCCAGGGTGGCGGCGCGCTCGCCACCGGTCTTATCGCGGCCCTCCATTACGATCATAAGATCTTTGTGAGCTACCCGGATGTCACCGTGGGGGCTGCCGTGTCATGGGCTCATTACCGCGCGGCCGCAGGCCCGCTGCCCGAAGACCTCGCGCCGCTTTTGCCCCCAGGGGAGAGCGGGATCGGATTCTTCGTGCCGCAAAGCTATGTCCAGGCGGGACTCGACGTGCATTTCGGGGAGACCTTCCGGCGCCACTACGCCAGGGGCCTGCGCCCGTTTATGAATCTCGAGGTATTCGATAACAGCGTCACCCACGCGGGCTATGACGTCACCGCCGGAGTGGCGACACCGATCATCGGTCCCGACCATCTGGCCGTCTACTACACGCGCAGCCAGGGCGGTGTCGGCATCGAGAACCGGCTGCAGGCCGTCGGCTTGCGCTACGACTACAACTTCAAACCTTAGGAAAGAGGACTTTATGACCCTGATGAAGCGCGTAGCTGGCATGATTATGACCATCCTCCTGTCGGGCTGCGCGAGCACCGCGCTCCACGCAAGCGCCCCGCCGCACCTTGCGCCGGGCGCGGCGATCTCTGTGGCCCCGTTCGCCAACTACACGACCACCCCGGGGGCCGGCGCGCGCGCCGCGTCCATGACCGCAAGCCTGCTCACGACCCATGGCCTGGGCGCAGTCACCACCCTGGCCGCGGAGCGCCATAATCGCCTGCCCTTGGGTCTCGCGCCCAACCCCGCGGCCCTGCTGCGCCAGGCCCGCGCCATGGGAGCGCGCTATATGGTCGATGGCGCTGTTCAGGAATGGCGCTATACCATAGGCCTGGACGGACAGCCGGCGGTTGCGGTCACCATGAACCTCGTGAGCGTGCGCACCGGGCAAATACTATGGTCGGCCACCGGCAGCCGCAGCGGAACGCCCCGTGAGAGCGTGGGCGTGCTCGCGGAGAATACCCTGAACGCCATGGTCCAAAGGCTCCTATCGTGAGCGTGGGCACGCATCTTGCGCCATCGCGCCAGGCGCGGGTCTGGGCGGAGGCCGTCGCGATTCCGGTGATCGCGATCGCGGTGGCGTTTGTTGCAAGCCCGCACGACCCGTTCCTTGTCAATGCCACCTTTCCGTGGCTCTGGTTTGCGCCGGTGCTGGTGGCCCTGCGCTATGGACTGGCGCCGGCCGTGCTGTCGCTTGCCATCCTGGTGGTATCGTTCGTCGCGGCGCGCCTGGGCCTGCCGGCGCTACACATCCATGGCCTCCCGGAAGGGCAGTTTCTGGGCGGCATCATGCTGACCTTGCTGGCCGGGGAGTATGGATCGATGTGGATCCTGCGCCTGCGCCGCTCCGAACAGATGAGCGCCTACGCCACGCAACAACTGGAGGGCCTGACACGCACCCTCCATATGACCCGCCTGTCGCATGATCGCTTGGAGCAAACCATCATCGGCAAGCCCGTTACGCTGCGCGACTCGTTGCGCGAGATCCGCCATGACCTGGTCGCGCACGCCGGCATGCTCGACGGGGAGCTTGCGGCCCGATTGCTGCATCTCACCGCCTACCATGGCGGCTTCGAGCAGGCGGCGCTCCACGCTGTGAGCGATGATCGTATCAATCCGCAACCGCTCGCCCATATCGGGGCGGCCTTCCCTCTGGATGACACCGACATCCTCATCACCCGCTGCCTGGAAAAACGCCGGACCGCCTACTGGGCCGCCAATTCCCTGAAAAACGGGGAACGCAGCGCCTATCTGGTCGTAGCGCCACTTTTGACGTCGGATGACACCCTGCTTGGCGTGCTCGTGGTGGCTACCATGCCCTTTTTGTTCCTGCAAGACGAGAACCTGCTCACAGTCAGCATCCTGCTCGCCTACGTCGCCGACGACGCCTATGCCGCGCGCAGGGCAGAGGACATCCTGCGCGCCTTGCCGCAATGCCCGCCGCGATTCGCCGCCGAGACCGTCAAGCTTGCACGCAGCGCGCGCGATCTGGACCTCGAAAGCAGCCTCGTAGCAGTCACCATAACCGTCGCCGATAGACCCTTGCGCGATGCGATCGTCGAGGATATCGCAACGGCCGCGCGCGCCCTCGACGATACCTGGCGCATGACCGGAGATGCCAGCGCGCGTATCGTGACCCTATTGCCATTCGGCAAACGGGCAGTGGCCGAGGGTTATGTGCAGCGCCTGCAGGCGCGGCTGGCCGAGAAATTCGGACTGGCGAGCGCAGACACGACCTTCACGGCGGCCATTTACGGGATCGGATCCGGCGACGTGCTGCCCGTATTGTCCGCGGCCGCAGGGGTTTCGCCATGATATCCGGGCTTACCTCCACCCTGATGTCGCAGGCCTCGCTCGCGGGAATCGCGCAGCCGCTGTGGGGTTTGCCGCCGAGGGTTGTGCTTTTCTACGCCCTCGTTGCCAACGCGATCGTAGCGGCTGCGCTCGCCGTGCCGGTGGCGCGGCTTTTGCCGGAGACCTACCGCAGACAGCGGGGATCATGGCTGTGCGGGACCCTCATGGCGACCATGCCGGTGATCGGCGTGCCGATCGCGATCCTCGTGGCCTCAGGGATTGCGCGCCTGAATAGCCGCGCGCCCATGCCCGAACCGCGAACCCTGGGCCTGCCGGCATTCGGCAGCGAGATGCGTGGCCGCCAGCCGCACATGGGGGCCGGGGGCGCGTGGGCGATCCTGCGTGCCCACGACGCCGGAATCGCGCGTGGCGTGCGCGCGCTGCTCGCCTTGGATCCCCGGCTCTCGCGCCAGACCGCGCCGCTTGTGCGCGCCGCCCTGCGCCACCCCGAGGAAGACCTGCGCCTGCTCGCCTACGGACTTCTCGATCAGCGCGAAGGGGATCTTGCGCAGGCCATCAACGAGACGCTCGACATGCGCCGGGCGCTGGCGCCCGGCGCCGATGCCGGCGATCTGGAAAAGCGCCTGGCATTCCTTTATTGGGAACTCCTCTACCAGGACCTGTCGCGCGACCACCTGCGTCAGCATGCCATCCGCCGCGCTCAGACCCACGCGCTCGCGGCCCTTAAGACCCGCCCCAAGGACGCCACGCTGCATGTCCTCATGGGCCGTATCAGTATGCTCGAGGGCCACTACCTGGCCGCCAAGACCCATTGCGAACAGGCGCTTAATCTGAATGCGGCGCCGGCACAGGTCCTGCCATATCTCGCAGAGGCCTCCTTCCACGGCGGCGAGTACCCCGCCCTCAAAGACATGGCCAAGGCCTTTCCGTCGTTGCGCGACCTCCCGACCATAGGACCTGTGTTCCGATTCTGGAGTGCCGCCTCATGACCCAACCGTTCCCCAAGGCCGACTCCGTCGACATCATGCTGCTGCTCGAGGGCACATTCCCCTATGTCAGCGGCGGGGTGTCGTCATGGGTCAATCAGCTCATCAAGGGGTTGCCGCACTACCGCTTTGGAATCGTCTTTCTCGGAAGCCGGCCGCAAGACTATGGGGCCGTGAAATACCCCTTCCCCGAAAATCTCGTGCACCTCGAGGCGCATTATCTTTTTACGCCAGCGGACGCGCCGCCCCCGAAACCCCCGCAGCGCCAGAAGGGCACCATCCCCTGCCTGCACGACCTGCACGCCCGGCTGCGCCAAAAGACCCGGCCGTTTTTGCCGGATAGCCTGCGTGATCTTGGCTTCTACACCAACGCCAAAGGCGGCATCCCGCTCGAGGAGTTCCTGTACGGCGAGGACAGCTGGACGCACATCACCAAGACCTATGAGGAGCGCTGCACGGACCCCTCGTTCGTCGATTACTTCTGGACGGTGCGCAACATGCATCTGCCGATCTGGCATCTCGCCGCCGTTGCCCGGCAGCTGATACCGGCACGCTGCTATCATGCCGTGTCCACCGGGTATGCCGGCCTGCTCGGCACGCTCCTGCGCTGGCATACCGGCCGGCCGCTCCTATTGAGCGAACATGGAATCTACACCAAGGAGCGGCGCATCGATCTGCTCAATGCCGCATGGATTGCGGATCGTCGCAGTCGGCTTGAGCGGGATCCGAGCGAAATCAGCTATCTGCGGGAGCTCTGGATCGCCTTCTTCGAGTCGCTCGGGCGCGCCTGCTATGAGGCCGCCTTCAAGGTCGTGGCGCTCTACCCAGACGCCCAGGGCCGCCAGATCGCCGATGGCGCCGACAAGGCCCAGACCCTCATCATTCCCAACGGCGTGCCGATCGCGCCGTTTGCGGCGATACGCGCACCGCGCATCGAGTCATCCTTCGCCGCACCCATCTTGTGCCTGCTCGGACGCGTCACGCCGATCAAGGACATCAAGACCTTCATACGGGCCATGCGCGCTGTCATAAATGATATCCCGCAGGCCCAGGGCTGGATCGTGGGCCCCGAGGACGA